>NZ_JBIWPL010000003.1:177422-651624 GCF_044768255.1 Kitasatospora sp. NPDC101157
TGACGGGTATAAGCCGGTCTCTGTGCCCGCGGTTCCCGCCGGGGGGGTTCCCTGCCCGCCCCGACCCGCCGGGGGCCCCGCCGGGGGGGGGGGGGGGGGCCCCTCGGCCGTTTCCGGCTTTGCCGGGATCTTCCCAGGAACTGTCCGGACACGATCAGGATCGACCGGGACCCGAGCGGCACCGACAGAAATCCACCAGACCGCCAGTCAGACCGCCAGTCAGACCGTCGGTCAGACCGTCGGCCGGACCGCCAGTCAGACCGCCGGTCGGGCCCCCGCCCGGCCCGGCGGTCAGGCCAGTTCCAGCGCCAGGTAGAAGTCCACCCGGTCCTCCAGCCGGGACAGGTCCCGGCCGGTCAGCTCCTCGATCCGGCCGATCCGGTAGCGCAGGGTGTTGACGTGGACGTGCAGCTGCCCGGCGCACCGGGTCCAGGAGCCGTCCGAGCGCAGGAAGGCCTCCAGGGTGCGGACCAGGTCCGCCTGGTGCTCGATGTCGTACGCGATCACCTTGTCCAGCAGCCGGCTGCGGAAGGCGCGGCGGACCTCGTCCGGGACGGCGGCCAGCAGCAGCACGTGCGAGGCCAGCTCCTCGGGGCCGGCCACGCAGACCCGGCCGACCCGGGCGGCGGCGATCCGGCGGGCGTGCCGGGCCTCCTCCAGGGCGCCGCGCAGGCCGCCGGCCTCGGAGGCGGGGGCGGAGACGCCGAGGGTGATCCGCCCCTCCGAGCCGAGCCCGGCCTCCAGCGGGGCGAGGAGTTCGCGCAGGGAGTCGGCGGGCACCGGGGTGTCCAGCACGGGCAGCACCACCACGGCGCCGTTGCCGGCACCGGCGACCAGGGCGCGGTCGGTGGTGCCGCCGAGCGCCTCCTCCAGGACGGCCCGCACCGTGCCCTCCGGCAGGCCGGTGCCCTCGGCGCTGAGCACCAGCCAGGAGGCCTCCTGCACATGGGTCCTGGGCTCGGGACTCTCGTAGCGGGCGGCCATCGCGGAGGACGCGTACAGGGTGCGGCTGATCTCGGCCGGGTCGGCGTCGCGGCGCAGCAGGGCGAGCAGTTCGTCGGCCAGCCGGCGGCGCAGCCGGCGGCCCTCGTCCCGGCGGTGGCGCTCGGCGGCGACCAGCCGGGCCAGGTTCTCGGCCAGCTGCTGGCGCTTGGTGGTCCACTCGGTGACGTCGCCGGCCACCGCGAGCACCCAGTCGGCCAGCAGCGAACCGGTCTGCGGCGCCTCGGGTCCGGCGGAGGCGCCGGCGGGCAGCAGCGAGTAGGCGCCGCCGGCCAGCCGGGCCCGGTGCGGGGGGCGGCGGCGCTGGCGCTGGGCGGCGAGGTGGGCGCGGACCAGCTGGTCGCGGTCCTCGGCGGTGAGCCGGTCGGCCGGGCCGGCGATCACCGCGCCGGTCGGGGCGAGCACCCAGCAGTCCAGGTCGAGGTCGCCGCCGAGCAGGTCCAGCACCGCGTCCAGTCCGCCGCCGCCGGCCGCCGAGACCAGCAGCCGGTGACGGTCGACCAGGGCGGCGAGGTCGGCGGCGCGGTCGGCGGAGACCTGACGGCCGATGAACTCGGTGACGGTGCCGAAGGCGATGTCGTCGGGGACGGCCAGCAGCGGCATCCGGTGGCGGCGGCAGGCCTCGACCAGGTCCTCGGGCACCGGGCCGACCTCGGCCTCGCCGGCCGCCAGGGCGACCGCGCCGCCGGCCGCGATGGTCCGGACGAACCGCTCGGAGTCGGCCGGACCGCTCCGCCAGAGCATGCCGGTGAGCACCAGCTCGCCACCGTGCAGGTAGCGGCCGGGGTCGTGCAGATCCGTGGTCATCACGCCGCTGACCTGCCGGTCCAGCTCCTCCTCGGCCGCGAGCAGGCGCAGTCGCGGGGCGCCGGGGGCGAGCAGGTCACGGACACGCATCCGCGGACTCCTAACGGGGGGTGGGCCAAAGGGGTGGGCCAGGGGCTGGAAACGGGATCTGGAAACGGGACAGGGGGCCGGATCGAGGGGGTGGGTGGAGGACGCGCGGTCCGGGGGTGACAGTGTGCCCGAACATCAGTGCTCGGCGTTACGTACCAGCGGGTCACCGGGTCACGGGGCCGTAGCCCGCGAATCACGACCGGATTACGGTCGTAGGTAGCACCCGGCGAACACCTGGGCTGCGGGATTCTCCTGCTTAGAGGAACGTACAGGATGCCGGGCGGGCTCACAGCCGGGGCTTCATGCCATCGGTGACTGCCAGTGGCCCCGGTCACAGGAGTTCACTGGGCGAAACGCCGCCGGACACCCGGTCGGCGAAGACTTGAGGAGACACCCGCATGGAGTTCCTTCGGCCCGCCACCTGGGACGAGGCTCTCGCGGCGAAGGCTGAGTACCCGACCGCGTTGCCCATCGCGGGCGGCACGGACGTCATGGTCGAGCTGAACTTCGACGTGCACCGGCCATCCGCGATTCTCGACCTGAACCGTGTCACCGAGCTCACCGAATGGACGAACGACGGCAGCGTCGTCCGGCTCGGCGCCTCCGTCCCGTACGCCCGGATCATCTCGGAGCTGTCCGCGCCGCTGCCCGGGCTCGCGCTGGCGGCCCACACCGTCGGCTCGCCGCAGATCCGCAACCGCGGCGGCGTCGGTGGCAACCTGGGCGCGGCCTCCCCGGCCGGTGACTCCCACCCGGCGCTGCTGGCGGCCGGGCGGGACGTGTACGTCGAGGCGGCCTCGGTGCGCGGCACCCGGCTGATCCCGATCGACGAGTTCTACGTCGGGGTCAAGCGCAACTGCCTGGAGGCGGACGAGCTGATCCGGGCCGTGCACGTGCCGGTCGCGGACGGCCCGCAGCAGTTCTCGAAGATCGGCACCCGCAACGCGATGGTGATCGCGGTGTGCGCCTTCGGCTTCGCCCTGCACCCGAAGAACGGGACCGTCGGCACCGGGATCGGTTCGGCTGCCCCCACGCCGCGCCGCGCCGTCGAGGCCGAGGAGTACCTCCGGGGAGTGCTCGCCGAGCGCGGGCTCTGGGAGAGCGGGGAGCTGCTGGGCACCGAGGTGGTCCAGCGCTTCGGCGAGCTGGTGAAGGCCGCCGCCTCCCCGATCGACGACGTCCGGGGCACCGCCGACTACCGGCGGCACGCGCTGGCCGTGATGGCCCGCCGCACCCTCACCTGGTGTTGGAACGACTACAGCAAGCAGATCAGGAGCGCGGCATGAGGGTCACGTTCACCGCCAACGGCAAGCCGGTCGAGGCCGACGACGTGTGGGAGGGCGAGAGCCTGCTCTACGTGCTGCGCGAGCGCGTCGGCCTGCCGGGTTCGAAGAACGCCTGTGAGCAGGGCGAGTGCGGTTCCTGCACCGTCTACCTGGACGGCGTTCCGGTCTGCTCCTGCCTGGTCGCGGCCGGCCAGGTGCAGGACCGAGAGGTGCGCACCGTCGAGGGCCTCGCCGAGGAGACCGGCGAGCTCGGCCTCGTCCAGCAGGCCTTCATCGACGCCGGGGCCGTCCAGTGCGGCTTCTGCACCCCGGGCCTGCTGGTGCAGACCGACGCCCTGCTGGAGAAGGACGCCCAGCCGAGCGACAACGACATCCGCGAGGCGCTGTCGGGCAACCTGTGCCGCTGCACCGGCTACGAGAAGATCATGGACGCGGTGCGGCTCGCCTCGGCCCGCAAGTGCGCCGGGGAGGCGTCGTAATGGCTACCCGCACCATCCAGGGTCAGAAGAACCTGCAGAACATCAACCAGGCCTCCAAGGACGGCATCGGCGGCTCGCCGCTGCGCCCGGACGGCAACCTGAAGGTCAAGGGCGAGTTCGCGTACTCCTCCGACCTGTGGCACGAGGACATGCTCTGGGGTATGGCGCTGCGCTCGCCGCACCCGCGGGCGAACATCCTCTCGGTGGACATCTCCGAGGCGCTCAAGGTGCCCGGCGTCTACGCCGTGCTGACCCACGAGGACATCCCCGGCTCCAAGTACTACGGCCTGGAGATCCAGGACCAGCCGGCCCTGGCCATCGACAAGATCCGGTACCACGGCGAGGCGATCGCGCTGGTCGCCGCCGACCACCCGGAGACGGCCCGGCGCGCGGTGAAGAAGATCAAGGTCGAGTACGAGGTGCTCACCCCGATCGTCACCGAGGAGCAGTGCCTGGACCCGGAGACCCACGGGTACGTCCACGAGCCGCACGAGTACAAGTCGCACGCGTACGGCAACATCTGCCACGAGCAGAAGCTGGTCTCCGGCCTCGGCGTGACCGACGAGGTGCGGGCGATGGCGGACGTCATCGTCAGCGGCGACTACGAGGTCGGCATGCAGGACCAGGCCTTCCTCGGCCCCGAGTCCGGCCTGGCCGTGCCCGCCGAGGACGGCGGCATCGACCTCTACATCGCCACCCAGTGGCTGCACGTGGACCGGGAGCAGATGGCCCCGGTGCTGGACCTGCCCGAGGAGAAGGTCCGGCTGACGCTGGCCGGCGTCGGCGGCGCCTTCGGCGGCCGCGAGGACATCTCGATGCAGATCCACGCCTGCCTGCTGGCCCTGCACACCAACAAGCCGGTCAAGATCGTCTACTCCCGCGACGAGTCCTTCTACGGCCACGTCCACCGCCACCCGGCGAGGATGCACTACGAGCACGGCGCCACCCGCGACGGCAAGCTGGTCTTCGCCGACTGCCGGATCGTGCTGGACGGCGGCGCGTACGCCTCGGCCTCCCCCGCCGTGGTCGGCAACGCGGCCTCGCTCGGGCACGGCCCGTACGTGATCCCGAACGTGAAGATGCACGCCATCGCGCTCTACAGCAACAACCCGTCCTGCGGGGCGATGCGCGGCTTCGGCGCGGTTCAGGCGGCGTTCGGCTACGAGTCGCAGATGGACAAGCTGGCCGCCGAACTCGGCATGGACCCGGTGGAGCTGCGGCAGCTGAACGCCATGTCGGAGGGCGACTTCATGCCCACCGGCCAGCAGATCGACTCCCCCGCACCGGTGGCCGAACTGCTGCGCCGCGCCAAGGAGATGCCGCTGCCGCCGCCGCTGGACACCGAGCACCTGGACGTCCGCGCGCTGCCCGGCGCGCTGTCCAACACCTCGCACGGCGAGGGCATCGTGCGCGGGGTCGGCTACTCGGTCGGCATCAAGAACGTCGGCTTCTCCGAGGGCTTCGACGACTACTCCACCGCCCGGGTGCGGCTGGAGGTCATCGGCGGCGAGCCGGTCGCCATGGTGCACACCGCGATGGCCGAGGTCGGCCAGGGCGGCGTCACCGTGCACGCCCAGATCGCCCGCACCGAGCTGGGCGTCGAGCAGGTCACCATCCACCCGGCCAACACCGAGGTGGGATCGGCCGGTTCGACCTCGGCCTCGCGCCAGACGTACATGACCGGCGGCGCCGTCAAGCTGGCCGCCGAGGCCGTCCGGCGGGCACTGGTCGAGAAGGGCCGGCGCCGCTACGGCTGGACCCACCAGGACATCACGCTGGCCGGCGGCAAGGTCGTCTCGGAGAGCGCCGGCGTGCTGGTGCCCATCGTGGACCTGCTCGGCGACGAGGCCATCGACCTCACCCGCGAGCACCACCACCGGCCCACCCAGGCCTTCGACAAGGAGACCGGCCAGGGCTTCGGCCACGTCCAGTACACCTTCTGCGCCAACCGCGCGGTGGTGGACGTGGACGTGGAACTGGGCCTGGTCAAGGTGGTCGAGCTCACCGCCGTCCAGGACGTCGGCAAGGCGCTCAACCCGCTCTCCGTGGTCGGCCAGATCCAGGGCGGCTGCACCCAGGCGCTCGGGCTCGCGGTGATGGAGGAGATCATCGTCCGGGACGGGAAGGTGCGCAACGCCTCCTTCACCGACTACCTGATCCCCACCATCCTGGACACCCCGCCGATCCCGGTGGACGTCCTCGAACTGCCCGACCCGCACGCCCCGTACGGGCTGCGCGGCGTCGGTGAGGCGCCGACCGTGTCGGCGACCCCCTCCATCGTGGCGGCCATCCGCAACGCGACCGGTCTCGCGCTCAACCGGATCCCGGTCCGGCCGGAGCACCTGACCACCGAACAGCCCGGCTGACGCCGGGAGTTCGAACCGACGGAACAGCCGGACGGCAGGAGCTGAACGGCAGGACCGAAGAGCACAACCGAAGAGCACAACCGGACAACAGATCCGAAACAGCACATCGATCAGCACGACCGAGCAGTACTTCCCGGGGCGGCGACGAGTCTTCCCCGCCGCCCCGGGGACCCCCACCCGCTGCCCTCCCACGCCGGGGTTCCGCAGTGGTGCGCACCACCCTCAACTGCACCGCTGGCACTCCCCCCGACGAGTGCCCCCCAGTGAGCCGATCCCGTCCCCCTGTGCCAACTCCGTTGACTGGCAGTCAGGTCGGCTCGCCCACCCCAACCCCCATTGACACTTGGGAGTGGACATGACCAGGATCCCCACGGAGCCCGGCACCACCGAAGCAGACAGACCCACCGAGGACGCGACCCACCCCTCGCCCTCGGTACCAGGACCGAAGGGCGCGCTGGACGCGTACTTCAAGATCTCTGCCCGCGGCTCGACCCTCGCCAACGAACTCCGCGGTGGCCTCACCACCTTCATGGCGATGGCGTACATCATCCTGCTCAACCCGCTGATCCTCAGCGGCGCGGACGTCACCGGCGTGAAGCTCGACCACGCCGCGCTGACCACCGCCACCGCCCTCGCGGCCGCCGTCACCACCATCCTGATGGGCCTGGTCGGCAACGTGCCGCTGGCCCTGGCCGCCGGACTCTCGGTCTCCGGCGCGGTCTCCGCGCTCGTCGTACCGCACACCACCTGGCCGCAGGCCATGGGCCTGTGCGTGATCTACGGCCTGCTGATCGTGCTGCTGGTGGTCTCCGGCCTGCGCGAGAAGATCATGAACGGCATCCCGCTGCCGCTCAAGCACGCGATCACCATCGGCATCGGCCTGTTCGTCACGATC
Organism: Kitasatospora sp. NPDC101157; assembly: GCF_044768255.1. NCBI lineage: Bacteria > Bacillati > Actinomycetota > Actinomycetes > Kitasatosporales > Streptomycetaceae > Kitasatospora > Kitasatospora sp. NPDC101157. The sequence continues at coordinate 184,348 of NZ_JBIWPL010000003.1, forward strand.
ATCGGCCTCTACAAGGCCGGTTTCGTGCACACCGGCGGCCCCACCCCGCTCTCGCTCGGCCCGTTCGGCGAACTCTCCGGCTGGCCCGTCCTGATCTTCTGCCTCACCCTGCTCACGATCTTCGTGCTGATGGCGCGCGGCGTGCGCGGGGCGATCCTGATCGGCATCGCCGGCGGCACCGTGGTCGCGATCGTCGTCAACAAGCTCGCCCACGTGCCCGCCAAGGCCTGGGCCAACTCCGTCCCGGTCTGGCCCGGCAGCCCCGTCGCCGCCCCCGACTTCGGCCTGTTCGGCCACGTCGACCTGTTCGGCGCCTTCGGCACCAAGGGCATGGGCGCGATCAGCGCCTCCGTCGCGGTGTTCACCCTGGTCCTGGCCGGCTTCTTCGACGCCATGGCGACCATCATCGGCGTCGGCACCGAGGCCGGACTGGCCGACAAGCAGGGCCGGATGCCCGGCCTGTCCAAGGCCCTGTTCATCGACGGCGCCGGCGGCGCGGTCGGCGGCCTGGCGGGCGCCTCCGGCCAGACCGTCTTCGTCGAGTCCGCGACCGGCGTCGGCGACGGCGCCCGGACCGGCCTCGCCTCCACCGTCACCGGCGCCCTGTTCGCGCTGATGCTGTTCTTCTCGCCGCTGGCCGGCATCGTCCCGGTCGAGGTCGCCTCCGCCGCCCTGGTGGTGATCGGCTCGATGATGATGAGCCAGGCCCGGCACATCGACTGGTCCGACCGCGAGGTCGCCATCCCGGCCTTCCTGACCTCCGTGCTGATGCCGTTCACCTACAGCATCACGGCGGGCGTCGCGGCCGGCGTGATCTCCTACTCGGTGATCAAGGCCGGACAGGGCAAGTGGCGCGAGCCCGGGCTGCTGATGTGGATCCTCACCGGGGTGTTCGTCCTGTACTTCGCGCTCAGCCCGATCAAGTCCTGGCTGGGCGTGCACTAGCCGGTCCTACGGCACCTCCGGCACCGCCGCCGCCTTTGTGCACCACCGCCGCCGTACGGGATCGTTTCCCGTACGGCGGCGTCTCCCGCTACTGTCGAAACCGTGTAAGGAGCCTCCGACATGCAGGACATCGCCGAGCAGTTGCAGGCCTGGCACGCGTCCGGGCGCTCCTTCGCCGTGGCCACCGTGGTCGGCGTCTCCGGCAGCGCCCCGCGCGACCCGGGGGCGGCCCTGGCCGTCGACGCCGCGGGCGAGGCGGTCGGCAGCGTCTCCGGCGGGTGCGTCGAGGGCGCGGTGTACGAGCTCTGCCAGGCGGCCGTCGAAACCGGCGAGCCCGTGCTGGAGCGCTTCGGCTACAGCGACGAGGACGCCTTCGCCGTCGGGCTGACCTGTGGCGGGATCCTCGACGTGTTCGTCCAGCCGGTCGTCCCCGGGGCCGACCCCGGAATGGACGCCGGCCTCGCCCACATCGCCGACGGCACGCCCGTCGCCCTCGCCCGGGTGATCGCCGGACCGGCCGGGATGATCGGCGCCACCATCGCCGTCACCGCCACCGGCCAGCACGGGGCGCTGTCCGTCGGACCGTCCACGGTGGGCGCCCTGGAACGCTCCCTGGTCGCGGAGGCCCGGGCCATGCTGGACGCCGGAAGCACCGGGCGGATCGTGCTCGCCCTCGACGGACGGCCCTGCGACGAACACGGGCAGGGCACGGTCACCTGCTTCGTCGAGTCCTACGTGCCCGCGCCGCGGATGCTGGTCTTCGGCGCCATCGACTTCGCCGCCGCCGTGGTGCGGATCGGCAAGTTCCTTGGCTACCACGTCACCGTCTGCGACGCCCGGCCCGTCTTCGCCACCACCCGGCGCTTCCCCGAGGCCGACGAGGTGGTCGTCGACTGGCCGCACCGCTACCTGGACTCCCAGCTCGGCCGGATCGACGGGCGCACCGTGCTGTGCGTGCTCACCCACGACGCCAAGTTCGACGTCCCCCTGCTGGAACGCGCCCTGCGGCTGCCGGTCGGCTACGTCGGCGCGATGGGCTCCCGGCGCACCCACCGCGACCGGCAGGCCAAGCTGCGCGACGCCGGACTCACCGACGCCGAGCTCGCCCGGCTGCGCTCCCCCATCGGGCTGGACCTCGGCTCCCGCACGCCGGAGGAGACCGCCGTCTCCGTCGCCGCCGAGATCATCGCCCACCGGCGCGGCGGCAGCTGCCTGCCGCTGAGCGCCGGGGACGGGCCGATCCACCACGACGCCGCGGCGCCCGTGGCGGAGCCGCGGGCCGCACGGCGGACCCACGCCGCCTGAGCCCCGGAGCGGCACCTTCAGTCGGCCAGCGCCAGCTTCAGCCCGAAGCCCACCACCACCGCGCCGGTCACCCGGTCCATCACCCGCCGGGCCGCCGGGCGGCGCAGCCAGCCCCGCAGCACCCGGGCGAAACCGACCAGCACGGTCGACCAGAGCAGGCCCTCCACGACGTGCACGCAGGTCAGCGCCACGCCGACGGCGAAGTGCGGGGCGCCAGCGGGGACGAACTGCGGCAGCACGGCCACGTAGAACACCCCGACCTTGGGGTTGAGCAGGTTGGTCAGCGTGCCGCGCCGCCAGCCGTGTCCGAAACCACCCTCGGCCGACTCCTCCTGCTCGGCCGCGGCCTCGGCGCCGCGCTTGCGCAGCATCCCGACACCCATCCAGACCAGGTAGGCGGCGCCTCCCCACCGCAGAACCTCGTACGCCACCTGCGAGGCGGTCAGCAGGGCCGTCACCCCGGCCGAGGTCAGCGTCCCCCAGATCAGCGTCCCGGTCTGGATGCCCAGCACCACTCCCCAGGCCTGCCGTCGCCGGCCGAGCGCGGAGGTCCGCAGGATCAGCGCGGTGTCGAGCCCGGGCGTGAGGGTGAGCAGCCCCACGACGAGGGCGAAGGACCACAGGGCGGTTGTCATCTCCATGGGCCCCGATGCTCCCACAGGCCCGATGAGCTGCTCAGTCCGCCGTCCCCTGGGGCACGACCCACTCGGTCGGCTGGCCGGTGACGGCGGCGATCATGTCGTAGTCGTCGTCGTAGTGCAGCACGGTCGCACCGTGGCGCTCGGCGGTGGCGGCGATGACGAGGTCCGCCACGGACAGCGCCCGCCGGTTGCCGGCGGCGGTGAGGAGGGCCTGCACCTCGATGGCCCGGACATCCTCAAGGGCTGCGTTGACAGTAGCGACCTTGGTCGTCGTGCCGAGGATCTCGGCGGCCTCGGCCAGGAGTGCGTCGTTGACGTCTATCACGGTGCGAGCCATGGCTGACCTCCCGAAGGACCACGGGTCTCTGATATCAAAATCAATGCTGGTCGATATCGCAGGCTTGAAACCGGGCCGATCGGGTGACATCCACCTGATCAGGTGACGTTGAGACGGGCGGCGAGGCGGAGGAGGCCGGGGCTGAGGCGGGAGAGGAGGCGGGCGGCCTTGGCCTCGGGGGTGACCGGGACGACGGGCTTGCCGGTGCGGACCGCGGTGAGGATGGCGGTGGCGACCTTCTCCGGGGGGAAACCGCGGCGGGCGTAGAGCTTGGCGGCGCGGGCCTGTTTGGCGGACTGCTCGGCCGCGGTGCTGGCGGAGAAGGTGGAGGTGCGGGTGATGTTGGTGTTGACGATGCCCGGGCAGATCGTGGAGACGCCGATGCCGTGGCCGACGAACTCGGCGCGCAGGCAGTCGGAGAGCATGAAGACCGCGGCCTTGCTGGTGGCGTAGGCGGTGAGCGCCTTCGAGGGCAGGTACGCGGCGGCCGAGGACACGTTGACGATGTGGCCGCCCTGGCCGCGGTCGGCCATCAGGGCGCCGAAGGCGCGGCAGCCGTGGATCACGCCCCACAGGTTGACGTCCAGGACGCGTTGCCACTCCTTCTCGGTGGTCTGCAGGAAGGTCCCGGAGTGGCCGATGCCGGCGTTGTTGACCAGCACGTCGGGCACACCGTGCTCGGCGGCGACGCGCTGGGCGAAGGCCTCCATCGCGGCGCCGTCGGAGACGTCCACCTGGTAGGCCTGCGCCTGCGGGCCGATCAGCGAGGCGAGTTCGGCGGTGCGCTCGGCGGCCGCGAGGTCGAGGTCGCAGACCACCACCCTGGCGCCGTCCTCGGCGAAGGCGAGCGCGGTGGCCCGGCCGATGCCGCTGCCGCCGCCGGTGACGACGACCAGGCGGCCGTCGCCGTCGGCCTCCCGGGACCGCCCCGCCTCGATCCGGGTGGTGAACTCGCGGACCATTCCGGCCACGGTGGCTCCCTTCTCCAGCAGCGCCGACCAGTGGCCGGCGTGCAGTGTGCGTCGGGTCAGATCGGGCACCCAGCGCTCCAGGCCCTCGGAGAGGTAGGTGCCGACGTAGCGGTCCCGGGTGAGGGTGATCAGCTGGACCGGGACCTCGGTCCGCCGCTCGCGTGGACTGCCCATGGTGGGGCGGAAGTTGGCCCGGTACAGCTCGATGCCGCGGACCGCGTCGCGGCGCAGGGTGCGCTGCGGGTGGTCGGCGCGCGGGGTGACGTGCTCCAGGTCGCGCAGCACCCGCGGCCAGGCCCGGGCGAGGCCGAGGCGCCAGGCGGCCGGGGCGAGGTAGGGAAGGTGGAAGGCGGTGATGTACCAGGAGTGCAGGCCCTGGTGGACCAGCTGCTTGAGGTGGCGCGGGGTGGGGCGGCGCAGCCGGTGGCGCAGCCAGAAGCCCATGTGGTCCAGGCTGGGGCCGGACAGGCTGGTGTAGGAGGCGATCCGCTGCCGGGCGCCGGGGTCGGTGACGGCCTCCCAGGACTGGATCGAGCCCCAGTCGTGGGCCACCAGGTGCACCGGCCGGTCGGGGCTGACGGCCTCGGCGACGGCGAACAGGTCGTCGGCGAGCCGCTCCAGGCGGTAGCCGTCGCGGTCCGCCGGGGCGGCCGACTCGCCTGCGCCGCGCACGTCGTAGCGGACCACGTGGTGGTCGCGGGCGAGGTCGGCGGCGATGTCGTCCCAGACGGTGTGGGTGTCCGGGTAGCCGTGCACCAGGAGGACGGTGGGGGCCTGCGGGTCGCCCTGCTCGAAGACGGCGAGCGGGAGGCCTCCGGAGTGGACGGTCCGGCGGCGGACGGCGGGCGTCGGTCCGGGCGTCGGTGCGGGCGTCATCGGGTGGCCTCCAGGGTGGTCCGCTCGGCGGTGGGCTCGGTGGTCGCGGCGGTCGCGGCGGTCCAGCGGCGGACGTGCGGGAGGTCGTCGTCGAGCCAGTAGGCGTCGTCCTCGGTGACCACCAGCAGTTCCTCGAACTTGATGCCCACGCCCCGGAACCCGATGTGCGGCTCGACCGCCCACAGGCCGGGGGTGGGCACGTGCCGGGACGACCGGCCGTCCGCCCACAGCGGCGAACGGCCGTGCAGGCGCTCGGAGATGAGCTCCCGGGCGAGGGTCTGCAGGGTGCGCACGCCGAAGCCGAACACGTTCACCCCGGCCGGGCCGCGCACGGTGGTGCGGGTGACCTGGTGGCCGATCACCCGGCCCGGGTAGACCTGGTGGCGGTTGTCGTAGCCGTGCGCGGCGATCTGCGCGTCCACCGCCGCGTACACCTCGTCGAGCGGCCGACGGGCACGCACCTCGGCGAGGATCAGCTCGCGGTACACCTTGAGGTCGGCGGCCAGCCGGTCCCAGACCCGGTTCTCGCCGATCTTGCCGCCGTAGCCGATGTCGGCGGTGTAACCGTCCACGATGGGCGCGCAGTCCAGCACGTACGGCATGCCCTCCTCCAGCCGGCGGTTCCCGGCGAAGAACTGCAGCGGGGTGTGGAAGTGCCGGAAGGCCGTGCGGTCGCCGAACCAGGCGAAGGGGACGTGGAAGAAGTCCTGGACCCCGGCGGCGACCAGGCGGCGGCGCAGTTCGGCGGTGGCCTGCCGCTCGGTGACGCCCGGTTCGATCCAGGCGGCGACCTGTTCGGCACAGTGGTAGGCGAGTTGCTGGGTCTCGCGGAAGCGGGCGAGGTCGCGCTCTGTGTACGGGAAGGCGGGCGCCGCTTTCACCGTCGGGGCCGTCGGGGGCATCGAGGGGCTCTCCTTCCAGATGTCGAGCACGAGGGTCTCACCCTCGGCGGCCCGGGAGACGCAGGGCAGCAGGGCGCCGGCGGCGCGCTGCTCGGGAGTGAGGCGGCGGTCCCGGTGGTCGGGCCGGCCGGCCAGCAGGCGCACCTCGCAGGTGCCGCAGAAGCCCTGGTGGCAGGAGTACGGGAGGTCGGGGCGGGCCTCGCGCAGCACGTCCAGGGCCGAGCGGTCGGCGGGGACGTCCAGGGTCGGGCCGTCGGCGCCGAGCCGCACGGCGAAGGGCTCGCCGTCGGTGACCGGGGCGGCGCCGAAGCGCTCGAAGTGCAGGGCGGTGGCGGGGGAACCGTCCAGTGACCGTTGGACGGCGGCGAGCATCGGGGCCGGGCCGCAGCAGTAGACGGCGGCGCCGCGCGGGGCGTGGGCGAGCAGCTCGGGGCCGGTGGGGACGCCGCCGTGCTCGTCGTCGGTGCGCAGCACGACGCGGTGCGGGTCGAGGGCGCGCAGCTCGTCCGTGTACGGGAGGGTGTCGGCGCTGCGGCCGACGTGCACCAGGCGCCAGTCGAGGCCGTGGCGCTGCGCCTCTCGGGCCATCGGGAGGAGCGGGGTGATGCCGATGCCTCCGGCGAGCAGGAGCACAGCGGGCTCGGCGCAGAAGGCGAAGCCGTTGCGCGGGCGACGGGCGGTCAGGCGGGCGCCCGGGTGCAGGGTGTCGTGGACCTCGACCGATCCGCCGCCGCCCTCGGGCAGTCGCCGGACGGCGATGCGGTACCGGTGGCGGTCGGCCGGGTCGCCGCTCAGCGAATAGTGGCGCTCCCGGCCGGAGGGCAGGGCGAGGCGCAGATGGGCGCCGGGCTGCCAGGGCGGCAGCGGGCCACCGGATGGGTCGGCGAAGGCCAATTCGACGACATCGGGAGCAAGTTGGCGGCGGGCGGCGATCACCAGCTGCAGCGGCGGGGTGGGGCGGCTGAGCGGACGCCGGGGGTTGCGGCGCAACAGGGGGGCGCCGAGGGCCGGGGAGTAGCGGTCACCGAAGGCGGTGAGCCGGCGGATGAAGGCGTCGGCGCGGGGGCGGCCGTAGAGATCGGGGGGTGGGGTGGACAGGTCCATCCGACGGGGTCCTTGGCGTGGGAGAGGGGACGGGCGGCGGGGTAACGGGCGGGGGAATGCGGGCGACGGGATTCGGATACCAGCGAACAGATGACGCCATCTGAAATCTGTTCACTGAAAGTTGTTCGCTGAAATCTGTTCGCTGAAAGTTGTCAGCTGTCAGCTGTCAGCCGTGCGCCGCCGCGCGGGCGGCCGGTGAGGTGGCGAGGTAGCCCAGCGCCTGACTGGAGGAACCTTCCTGGGTCGGGTGGTAGCCCGGCCGCAGGTAGCGCAGCCCGGAGCGGATGGAGCGGACCGGGTCGGGCAGCAGCCCGCGCTTGGCGATCCGGCTCGCCTCCCGCCAGGTGGGCTTGAGCCGCCCCTCCAGCGTCGGGTCGGCGGCGAGCAGGAAGCGGGCGCCGCGCACCCACAGGTGCACCAGCAGCGGCCCCGACAGCGCCATCCCGCGGACCCGCCGGAGGTAGCCCGGGTCCAGGTGGACCATCAGGTCGAAGGCGACGCTGCGGTGCTCGACCTCCTCCGCGCCGTGCCAGCGCAGCAGGTCCAGCATCGTCGGGTCGGCCTCGGCCCGGTCCAGCCCCGGGGAGTTGAGCGCCCAGTTGCCCAGGAAGGCGGTGAAGTGCTCGATCGCCGCGACGAAGGCGACCCGCTCGATGACGTTCTCCCGCCGCCGGGCGGCCGTGAGGCCGGGCTTGTCGCCCAGGACGCGCTGGAAGAGCCAGGAGACCTGCCGGACGTACGGACGGGGGTCGAGCCCCTGGCCGAGGAGGTGGTCGAGGACCTCCTGGTGGGCCTCGGCGTGGATGGCCTCCTGCCCGATGAAGCCGAGCACCTCCTCGCGCAGCTGCTCGTCCCGGATGAGCGGCAGCGCCTCCTTGAACACCTTGACGAACCAGCGCTCGCCCTCGGGCAGCAGCAGGTGCAGCACGTTGATCACGTGGGTTGCCATCGGCTCGTCCGGGATCCAGTGCAGCGGCAGCCGGGCCCAGTCGAAGTGGACGTCCCGGGGCTCCAGGACGAGGCTCTCGTGGACCCGCGCGGCGGGGGCGGCAAGGGCGGGGACGGGAGTGGAGCGGGGCATGGCAGGCCCTCCTGACCTGGCGGCGGCGGCTCGACTCCGGGAAACCTACTCGCCGGTAGAGACCGCGACAAGGGTTTGGACAACTCTTATCGACATCGAGTCTAATAAGTGACGCGCCCGGAGCAGGGCCCCGGCCCCCGGAACGGGCCGCCTCCGGAAACACCCGGGCCCCGCCGGACGTGACGCGTCCGGCGGGGCCCGTCAGGAGCGGCCTCGGCCTCGGAACACCGGGGCTCGACAGCCCCTCAGACCGCCATCGCCAGCATCAGCGGCGCCGCCCGGGACGCCAGCAGCTCGGCGGCGGCCTTCAGCTTGTGGATGTTGCCCACCGGCATCGAGGTGGCCAGGCAGCCGACCGTGCTGCCGGCCGTGATCGGCACCGCCGCGCAGACCGTGCCGAGCGCGTACTCCTGGATGTCCAGCACCGGCACCGTGGCCGGCTGGCGCTCCAGCCGGTGCATCAGCTGGTCGGCGTCGGTGACCGTGCGGGAGGTGAGCCGGGCGACCGGGTGCCGGGAGAGGTGGTCCCGCCGGCCGTCCGCGTCGAGCTGGCTGAGCAGGCACTTGCCGATCGCGCTGGCGTGCGCGGTGGCCCGGAAGTCGACCCACTCCTGCACGGCGGGCGCGTAGTCGGCCGCCGAGACCGCCTCGACCGTCAACTCGCCGTCGTGGTAACGGCCGAAGTACACCGCAGCACCCAACTCGTCCCGGAGTTCGGCGAGTTTGCGGTTCAGCCTGGCCTTGACGAGCTGTTCGCGGTTGTACTGCCCGAGCAGGGCGAAAGTGCCGCCGAGCACCCAACCGCCGTCCTGGCACTGGAGGTAGCCCTCGATCTCCAGGATCTCCGCGAGCCGCCGGACGGTCGGCAGTCCCAGCGAGGTCTCCCGCGCGAGGGCGACCAGGGTGGCGCCGTCGGGGTGCCGGTCGACGGCCTCCAGCAGTCTGAGGGCGTGCTGCAGGGAGGTGAACGGGCCCGTCGGGCCCTGGTCCAGCGCGGCGTGACGACCCGGGGCTGGTGTCGACATGTCGTCCCCTTCCGATGTCCCCCCACGGAGCGACCGCGGGCGGTCTCCAGCCTATCCACCCCGGGCCCCGGTCGACTGCCGTCCGTGAATATCCGTGAACATTCCGTGGAGCAACCGCCGGTCGCCTGGTAGAAGGGGCGCATCGGCCCGTACCGTCCGCGCCCCCGAGCCGCGCGGAAGGCGCCCCGACCCGCACGCCACGCCCCACGCCCCGGAACGCCCCCACGTCCCCGGAACGCCCGACGGGCCCCTCCCCCACTGCCCAGGGGGGAGAGGCCCTTCGTACGGCCGCCGGGGTGCGGGCACCGGCGGCCCCGAGGGTGCGGACAGGTCGTCCGGCGCAGGAACCGGGGCGTCAGCCCTCGTCGCCCGCGCGGAGCTTGGCGACGGCCGCTTCGAGCCGGGCGCCGTACTCCTCGTCGGCGGCGTGGAAGTGGGCGAGGTTCTTCTCGACCACGTCGTCCCGGGTGACCTGCGCGAGGAAGCCCGCGAGGTTGTTGATCAGGCGGGTCTTCTCCTCCTCCGACATCAGCCGGTAGAGCTCGCCGGCCTGGAAGAAGTCGTCGTCCTTGGTGTGGGCCGGCGTGGTGTAGGTGCCGGTGTGGCCGTCGAGCTTGAGCGGCGCGGCGAGCGCGTCGTCGGTCTGGGCCGGCCCGTCGTACGAGTTGGGCTCGTAGTTCTTGCCCCGGCCGGCCGGGTTGAGCGCGTTGTAGCCGTCGCGCCCGTAGTTGTTGACCTCGGTGGCGCGCGGGGCGTTCACCGGCAGCTGGGTGTGGTTGACGCCGAGGCGGTAGCGCTGGGCGTCGGCGTAGGCGAACAGGCGGCCCTGGAGCATCTTGTCCGGGGACGGGCCGATGCCGGGCACGAAGTTGTTCGGCGAGAACGCGGACTGCTCGACGTCGGCGAAGACGTTCTCCGGGTTCCGGTTGAGCACCAGGCGGCCGACCTTGACCAGCGGGTAGTCGGCGTGCGGCCACACCTTGGTGAGGTCGAAGGGGTTGAAGCGGTAGTCCGCGGCCTCGGCGACCGGCATCAGCTGGACGTAGAGGGTCCAGGACGGGAACACTCCGCGCTCGATGGCCTGGTGGAGGTCGCGCTGGTGCGAGTCCGCGTCGGCGCCGAGCACCTCGGCGGCCTGGTCGCTGTCCAGGCTGCGGATGCCCTGGTTGGTCTTGAAGTGGTACTTGACCCAGTAGGCCTCGCCCTCGGCGTTGACCCACTGGTAGGTGTGCGAGCCGTAGCCGTTCATGTGGCGGTACGAGGCCGGGATGCCGCGGTCGCCGAAGAGCCAGGTGATCTGGTGGGTCGAGGCCGGCGAGTGGGCCCAGAAGTCCCAGACGTTGTCCGCCTCCTGCACGCCGGTGTACGGGTCGCGCTTCTGCGAGTGGATGAAGTCGGGGAACTTGATCGGGTCCTTGATGAAGAACACCGGGGTGTTGTTGCCGACGAGGTCGTAGTTGCCCTCCTCGGTGTAGAACTTCACGGCGAAGCCGCGCGGGTCGCGCACCGCGTCGCCGGCGCCCAGGTTGCCGGCCACGGTGGAGAAGCGCAGGAAGACCTCGGTGCGCTTGCCGACCTCGGACAGGAAGGCCGCCCGGGTGTACTTCGACACCTCGTCGGTGACCTCGAAGTAGCCGTACGCGCCGGAGCCGCGGGCGTGCACGACGCGCTCCGGGATGCGCTCACGGTTGAACCGGGCCAGCTTCTCCAGCAGGTGCTGGTCCTGGAGCAGCAGCGGGCCGTACTCGCCGGCCGAGGCCGAGTTCTGGTTGTCGGCGACCGGGGCGCCGGACTCCGTGGTCAGGATCTTGGACATGGAGGGTCCTTCAGGTGTCGATAAGGCGGTGCGTGGAGAGGTTGAGCGGGCGCGCGGGCCGGCAGCGGGGTGTCAGCGGGGTTGTCAGACGCCCAGCAGGCGCCACAGTGCCGAGCGGCGGCGGGCGGAGTGCTCACCGTCCGGGCCGTCGGCCGGCTGGAGGCCGGCGACCGCGGCGGTGGCCGCCGCCGGGTCCGCCAGCGGGCGGGCGGCGGCCAGCGCGTCGGCCTCCTCGGCGGTCAGTCCGGCGTCGGCGAGGGCGGCCGCGGCCTCGGCGGCCGGGACCGCGTTGAACCAGCGCAGCGCGAGGGCCGCGCGGCCGGCCTCGGTGAGGCGGCCGGTGAGCCGGAGGCGGGCGAGCCCGCCGTCCGGGTAGACGTTGATCCGCACATGGGTCACCGGGCGGCCGACGTCGAGCCGGAAGCGGTGCCGGGTGTCGGGCTGGAGGCGGGTGCGGGGCAGGATCTCGAACCATTCGCCGTCGGCCGGTGGCTGTGAAGTCGCAGCCTGACCGGTCGAGGCGTCGAAGCCGATCAGGTCGGCCCAGCCGGGGGCGTTGGCGACGAAGTGGGTGGTGTCCACCTCGGCGGCCAGGACCTCGCCGCCCCCGGCCAGGGCGATCTGCACCCAGTCGTTGGCCTTGTCGCGCCGACGCCGGGTCTCCCAGCCGTCGCCCATGACGGAGGCGCGACCGGGAGCGTTCAGGTTGTGCGGGGAGGAGAAGTAGCGGTCGGACGCCGCCTCGGCCACGCCGCCGTACTCCTGGGCGGCCAGGTCGAAGGTGAGGCCGTCCAGTTCGCGCGGATCGGGCAGCACCTCGCCGTGCACCCGCAGCCGGGCGACGCCACCGTCCGGGAAGATGCTGAGCCGCACGTGGGTGTAGCGGGTGTCGTCCTGGACGGCGAACTCGTGGGCGGTGTCGCCCCGGAGCGGGGTGCGCGGCACGATGACGGTCCACTCGGCGTCCCGCAGTTCCTCGGGCGAGGGGTGCCCGGGTACGGAGGCGGCCTCGACCGAGGCGCTCTCCGGGTAGTTGCCGGTGAAGTGGGCGGTGTCGACGATCACGCCGCGGATCACGCCGCCGACGCCGAGCCGCACGATCGTCCAGTCGTGGTCCTGGTCGGTGGGGTGCGGCTGCTCGGCGGAGACGCCGCGGCGGCGCTTGGACTCCCAGCCGTCCATGATCTGGCCCTTGTGGCCGAAGGTGTGCGGGCGGAACTCGGCCGGCTTGGCCACCAGCAGGTTCTCGGCGTCCGCGAAGGTGTCCTCGTTGGTGGCGACGACGCCCGCGCCGAGCAGTCGGGAGGCCAGGTTGACCAGCTCGGTGAAGGGAGCGCTGGGGGTGTCGGCAGTGGTCACTGACTCTCCTCGGAAGACGTGTCGGTTCAGAAAGCGGTGTCGGCGCGGAGGCCACTGCGGCTCTTCGGCCCGGGGAGCGGCTCCGGCTCAGGAAGCGTGGTCGGGAAGGGACCCGGCGGGCCGGGTGAGCTGCCGGCCGAAGGGCTCGGCGCCGGTGTCCACCGCGCGGCCACGCAGCCAGGTGGTGCGGACGGCACCGGTCAGCGTCCGCCCCGCGTACGGGGTCACCGGGTTGCGGTGGTGCAACTCACCGGCGTGGACGGAGAATTCGCCGTCGGGGTCGAAGGCCACCAGGTCGGCGTCGCAGCCCGCCGCGATGGCGCCCTTGGTGCCGGTGAGGCCGACCAGTTCGGCCGGTCCGGCGGACATCCAGCGCACCACGTCGGAGAGGGTGTGGCCGCGGCGGCGGGCCTCGGTCCAGATGGCGGGCAGGCCCAGCTGCAGCGAGGCGATGCCGCCCCAGGCGGCCGCGAAGTCGCCGCTGCCGCCGTACTCGGGCAGCAGCTTGAGGTCGGGGGTGGACGGCGAGTGGTCGGAGACGACGGCGATGAACTCGCCGTCGGCCAGGGCCTGCCAGAGCGCTTCCCGGTTGGCCTCGTCGCGGATCGGCGGGCAGCACTTGAAGGCGGTGTCGCCGTCCGGCACCTGCTCGGCGGCGAGGGTCAGGTAGTGCGGGCAGGTCTCCGCGGTCACCCGTACGCCGTCCTCGCGCGCCCGGCGCAGCAGCGGCAGCACGGCGGCCGAGGAGACGTGCAGGATGTGCACCCGGGCGCCGGTGCGCCGGGCCGTGCGGAGCAGGTTGGCGACCGCCGCGGTCTCCGCGCCGGAGGGGCGGGAGGCGAGGAAGTCCCGGTAGTGGACGCCGGGTTGCTGGGGTGCGGCGGCGAGCACGGCCGGGTCCTCGGCGTGGATGATCGCCAGCGCCCCGATCCGGGCCTGCTCGGCCAGGGCGGCCTCCAGGTCGGCGGCCTCGACGTGCGGGAACTCGTCGACGCCGGACGGGGCGAGGAAGCTCTTGAAGCCGAACACGCCCGCGCCGTAAAGGGGTTCGAGGTCGGCGACGTTGCCGGGGACGGCCCCGCCCCAGAAGCCGAGGTCGACCCAGGTCTGGCCCTCGGCGGTCTTCCGCTTGACGGCCAGCCCGTCGAGGGTGGTGGTGGGCGGGATCGAGTTGAGCGGCATGTCGATGATCGTGGTGACGCCGCCGGCCGCGGCGGCCCGGGTGGCGGTGGCGAAGCCCTCCCACTCGGTGCGGCCGGGCTCGTTGACGTGCACGTGGGTGTCGACCAGGCCGGGCAGCAGGGCGGTGTCGCCGAGGTCGACGAGCTCGCTGTCGCCGACCACCAGCGATCCGTGGGCGGCGACCTGCTCGATCCTCCCGTCCCGGATCAGCACGTCCGCGGGGCGCTCTCCGGCGGGCAGCACGGCCCGGCGGGAGCGGATCACCGCTGGCTGGCTGAACGGCATGGGAACCTCCGAAACCTGGAACTGGGGGGATGTGGGTACGCGGGGCCACACCGGACCACGCGGCCCGGGGAGGCGCTCGCCGGGTGGTCGGAGTGGGTGGGAACCGAAGGATTGCCGGGAGCCTAGGGCCGCCTTCAACAAAACGTCAATGGAGGAACGTACGAGGGATCAGCCCGGCAGCAGCGCTCCGGCCAGCCGCTCCCCCGCCAGCTCGGCCAGCTCACCGGCCCTGGTCATGCTGTCTCCGGGCTGTTCGGCCAGGTCGGTGAGCGCGATCGCGGCGGTGAAGCCGGCCGCCCGCCACTCCGGCTCGGACAGCTCCAGTCGACCCGCCACGGCGGCCACCCGAACCCCCGCCCGAGCGGCCGCCGCGGCGACTCCGGCGGGGGCCTTGCCGTGGAGCGTCTGAGCGTCCAGGCAGCCCTCACCGGTGACGACGAGGCGTGCCCCACGCACGGCCTCGTCGAAACCCAGCAGTTCGAGCAGCAGCTCGATACCGGGTCGCATGGTGGCGCCGAGCAGGGCGAGGGCGGCGAAGCCCACCCCGCCCGCGGCCCCGGCGCCGGGGGCCTGCCGCACGTCCCGTCCGGTCGCCGCGGCGACCTGGTCGGCGAAACGGGTCAGCCCCGCCTCCAGGACCACCAGGTCGTCCCCGTCGGCGCCCTTCTGCGGGCCGTACACGGCGGTGGCGCCGCGCGGGCCAAGCAGCGGGTTGTCCACGTCGCAGGCGACCACGACCTCGACGCCGGTCAGCAGCTCGGCCAGCGGGCCGGGATCGATCCGCTCCAGACGGCGCAACGCGGCTCCGCCGGGCGGCAGTTCGACGTCGTCGGCGTCCCGCAGCCGGACCCCGAGCGCCTGCACCATGCCGGCGCCGCCGTCGGTGCAGGCACTGCCGCCGAGACCGAGGACGATCCGCTTGGCGCCCAGGGCCACCGCCCGGCCGATCAGCTGGCCGACGCCGTAGGAGCCGGCCGCGAGCGGGGCGGTCCGGCCGCCGGGCAGCCGGGCGAGTCCGGACGCCTGGGCCAGCTCGACCACGGCGGTGTCGCCGCGGACGGCGAGCGCGGCGTCCACCGGCAGGCCGGTCGGACCGGCGACCTTGGCCGGGACGCGGTCGAAGCCGGCCGCGAGCGCCGCGGCCAGGGTGCCCTCGCCGCCGTCGGCCACGGGCAGTTCGCGCACCTCGATGCCGGGCGCGGCGCGCCGGATGCCGGCGGCGATCCGGGCGGCGACCTCGGCGCCTTCGAGGGTGCCCTTGAACTTGTCCGGCGCTACGACCACGTGACCCTGGTGGGGGGTGGGGGGCATCGGTGGTCCTCACTTCCGTACGGGGTCTGGCGGTGGTTCGACAAGCATGTGTCCGGTGCCCGGGGAAGGCGACCCCCGCCCGGGTGGTGAGGCCCGGGCCGCGGGAGGTGGTGCGACCCCCTCCCCGCCGTTCCCCTCGTCCCGCTTCCGACGTACGAGGGGCTCCCCTCGGCGGGGAGGGGGCCAGGCGACACGCAGCAGGCACGACCGAAGTGCCCCCGGGGGAGGGTGTGCGCGTCACCGGCTTGGGTCGACCGGCGTGCGGGCGGATGAGCCCCTGCCCGCACGCCGGTCGGGTCTGGCCTCCTGGCGGCGCGGGCACGACCGGATCAGGTACACGCCGCCAGGAGGAGTCTGTCGGGGCTCCGGGCCCCTCCGGTCACCCGACCACTCGGGTCGGGTGACCTCTCGGACCACTCGACCTCGCGGGTCGGGTGATCTCGCGGACCACTCGACCTCGCGGGTCGGGTGATCTCACGCGTCAGGCGACCCGGCGGGTCACTTGACCTCGCGGCCGGAGAGCCGCTCGACGCCGCGCAGGAGCGCCGAGTGGTCGAGCGAGCCGTCGCCGTTGGCCCGGGCGGAGGCGACCAGCTGGGCCACCACGGCGCCGACCGGCAGCGCGGCGCCCACGGCGCGGGCGGCGTCGGTGACGATGCCCATGTCCTTGTGGTGGAGGTCGATCCGGAAGCCGGGCGCGAACTCGCGGTTCAGCATGTTCGCCTTCTTGCGGTTGAGCACGGTGGAGCCGGCCAGGCCGCCGCCGAGCACGTCCAGCGCGGCCGCGAGGTCGACGCCGGCGTTCTCCAGGAACACCACGGCCTCGGCGAGCACCTGGATGTTGACCGCGACGATCAGCTGGTTGGCGGCCTTGACGGTCTGGCCGGCGCCGTCGGGGCCGACGTGGACGACCGTGGTGCCCAGCGCGTCGAACAGCGGCTTGGCCTCGGCGAAGTCCGCCGCCTCGCCGCCGACCATGATCGACAGCACCGCCTCGATGGCGCCGGCCTCGCCGCCGGAGACCGGGGCGTCCAGGGTGCGCACGCCCTTCTCGCGGGCGGCCTTGCCGACCTTGATGGAGGTCTGCGGGGTGATCGAGGACATGTCGATCACCAGGGCGCCGGCGCGGACGTTCTCCAGGACGCCGCCCTCGCCGAGGATGACCGCCTCGACGTGCGGGTCGGCCGGGACCATGGTGATGACGACCTCGGCGTCCTTCACCGCGTCCGCGATGCTGGCGGCGCCGTGGCCGCCGGCCGCGACCACGGTGTCGATCGAGGCCTGGGAGAGGTCGAAGCCGGTCACGTGGTGGCCGGCCTTGACCAGGTTGACGGCCATGGGCTTGCCCATGATGCCGAGGCCGACGAAGGCAATCTTGCGGGAGGCGCTCATCGCGTCGGGTTCCTTACGTGTGCGGGTGGGAGGGGTGGCTTGCCGGCGGCCTTCGGACGCCGCCTCGCCTCGCGCTGCCGGGGCTACCGGGCCGCGCGCAGCTCACGCGGCAGCCAGCCGAAGCTGTCGGCGCTGACGCCGGGGGAGGGGCGGTACTCCAGGCCGATCGAGCCGGTGTAGCCCGCGGCGCTGAGCCGGGCGAACAGGTCCTCGAAGTCCAGCTCGCCGGTACCGGGCTCGTTGCGGCCCGGGTTGTCGGCGATCTGCACGTGACCGATCCGGTCGGCGTGGGTGTCGATGACCGCCGCCAGGTCCTCGCCGTTCTTGGCCAGGTGGTACAGGTCGCAGAGGAACCTGGCGTTCCCCAGTCCGGTGGCGGCGTTGACCTTGTCGACCACCTCGACCGCGGCGGCCGCGGAGACCAGCGGGTAGTCCGGCGACTCGGCCTTGTTGAGGGCCTCGATCAGCAGGACCGCGCCGATCCCGTGCGCCGCCTCGGCGGCGAGCACCAGGTTCTCCAGCGCGAGGGCGTCCTGCTCGGCCGGGTCGACGCCCTCGATCCGGTTGCCGTACAGCGCGTTGAGCGCGGTGGCACCGAGCGAGGCGGCGAGTTCCGCGGCGACCGGGACGTTGGCGCGGAACCGGTCCCGCTCGGACGGGACCGAGGCGGTGCCCCGGGCGCCCTGGCTCAGGTCGTCCAGGAAGTTGAGGCCGCTGAGCCGGACGCCCGCGTCGCCGAACGCCTTGCGCAGCGCGTCCAGTTCGGCCTGGCTCGGGTCGTGCTCGGCGCCGAAGGGCCACCAGAGCTCGGCGGCCGTGAAGCCGGCCGCCGCCGCGGCCGCGGGGCGCTCCAGCAGCGGGAGTTCGCCGAACAGGATCGACAGGTTGACCGTGAAGCCGTGCTTGGCAGCCGCCGTCACGTCCATCACCTCTCACTCTCTCTTCCTTCATCCGCAACTTCCACGATCCGGAAGAGGGATTCTGTGTGGTGGAAGCATCTCCGGCCCGGCGAGGGAGTGTCAAGGCTGCCGCAACATTTTGTTGAAGTAGCCCGGAAGGGGCCGCCACCAGTGCCCGCGGCTGTTCGATCGCCCAGCCCCTGCCCCCGCCCACCCCCGCTCGATACAGTGAGCACGTGCGATTGATGGTGGAGTTCACGACAGAACCGTTCGAACTGGACACGTTCCCGGAGCACGCCGCGGCGGCCCGCAAGGTCGTCGACGAGGCCGGCCTGGACGTGTCGGTCGGCCCCTTCGGGACCGGCGCCGAGGGCGAGGCCGAACAGGTCCTCGCCGCGGTGACCCGGCTGCTCCGGGAGACCCTGGACGCCGGGGCGACCCGGATCTCGGTCCAGGTCAGCCTGCTGGACGAGGAGGGCGGTACGCCGTGACCGAGCAGCACGTGGAACACCCGCTGGCCGCGGCGGTCAAGCCGCTGCTGGCCGCCGTCGGCGCCACGCCCGTCCCGCTGGACGAGGCGAAGGCCGAGGATGTCGTCCTGGAGTGGGAGGGCACCCCGGCCCTGGCCGTCCGGCTGCCGCACCTGAGCAGTGCGCTGGACCGACTGCTGGCCGAGATGACCCGGCAGTTCGACGGCCGCCCGCTGGCCGAGCTGGACCGCTGGGAGAAGCAGCGGGTCGTCGCCCTCCTGGAGGAGCGCGGCGCCTTCACCGTCCGCCACGGGGTCGAGACGGTCGCCTCGGCCCTGGGCGTCAGCCGCTTCACCGTGTACAACTACCTGAACCGCCAGGACGGCACGAAGCCCTCCTGAGCGGCCCCGGGCCGCCCCGGGCGGTCCGCCGAGCGGGTGACCCCGCCGGTGCCGAGCAGTCTGGATCGGCCCACGGCGGGGCACACTTGGCGAATCGCACACGAAAGGGCCCCGCACCGGGGGCCGGTTCAAAACGTAACCACCAACCGTTCAACAAACTGTTGACGGCTGGGTGGGGCCGATCTAGCTTTTCCGGGTGGCACCACTCTTCAGGAGGTCCACCCGTGACCAACCACCCCCACGCCCTTGACGCGGCCGATGCCGCGGAACTCGAAGGGATCCTGCTGGAGGTATGCTCCAGCCCCCGTTGGGCCGCCGCCGTCGCGGAGGCCAAGCCCTGGTCCAGCCGCGAGGCCCTGCTCGCCGCCAACGCGGCGGCGATGGCCGGACTGACCGACGCGGACCTGCGCGACGCGATGGCCGGACACGCCCGGATCGGACAGCCCAAGGCGGGCGACGCCACCTCCGAGCGCGAACAGGCCGGCATCCAGGGCGTGGACCAAGCGGTCCTCGACGAACTGCACGAGGCCAACGCCGCCTACGAGGCCAAGTTCGGCCACGTGTTCCTGATCTGCGCGACCGGCCGCACCGCGGCCACCATGCTCGCCGCCCTGCGCGAGCGCCTCCCCAACGATCCCGCCACCGAGGCGGAGATCGTCCGGGGCGAACTGCGCAAGATCAACGACATCCGGCTCAACCGCCTCCTCGACGCTTCCTGACGCAGCGTCAAGAATGCTTCGTGGGCGGCCCCGGACCGTCCGTGCGTCGCCTCTCCCTTCTCACCGACGCACCATCACCTCTGCCATCAGTAAGGTCACCTCACCCATGACTGGCATCTCCACCCACGTGCTCGACACCAGCCTCGGCCGCCCGGCCGAGGGTGTCCCGGTCGAGCTCGCACTGCACACCGAGGGTGGCTGGCAGGTGCTCGGCACCTCCGCCACGGACTCCGACGGCCGGGTCAAGGACCTGCCGGCCGTGGAGGCGGGCTCGGTCGTCCGGCTGCTCTTCGACACCGCCGCGTACTACGCGCGCAAGTCCGAGGAGCCGCCGTTCTTCCCCGAGGTCTCGATCGTCTTCACGGTCGCGCCCGCGCAGCACCACTACCACGTGCCGCTGCTGCTGAACCCGTTCGGATACTCGGTCTACCGCGGAAGCTAGTAGACCGACCTTGAAGCTTAGGAGCCTGTCATGGCCCACGTGCTCGGTCAGAACCAGTACGGCAAGGCGGAGAACCGCATCGTCCGGGTCTACCGCGACTCCACCCGGCACGAGATCAAGGACCTGAACGTCTCGGTCTCCCTCCAGGGCGACTTCGAGGACGTCCACCTCACCGGGTCCAACGCCAACTGCCTCCCCACCGACACCACCAAGAACACCGTCTACGCCTTCGCCAAGGAGTACGGCATCGACTCGGCCGAGGCCTTCGGCATCCTGCTGGCCCGGCACTTCGTCGACGACACCGAGCGCGGCGTCGTGCACAGCGCCCGGATCCGGATCGAGGAGTACGCCTGGGACCGGATCAAGACGCCGGACAGCTCGGCCCGCTTCATCGGCTCGGAGGAGGTCGGCCACTCCTTCGTCCGCAACGGCCAGGAGACCCGCACCACCGAGGTCGTCTACGACGGCGAGAAGGTCCAGGTCATCTCCGGCCTGAAGGACCTGATCGTGATGAACTCCACCAACTCGGAGTTCTGGGGCTACATCAAGGACAAGTACACCACCCTCCAGGAGGCGTACGACCGCATCCTCGCCACCCAGGTCACCGCCCGCTGGAAGTACGGCTACAGCGGTCGCGACGGCGAGGCCCAGCCCAACTGGAACCGCTCCTACACCCACGTGAAGCGGCACATGCTGGAGGCGTTCGCCGAGACCTACTCCTACTCGCTGCAGCAGACCCTGCACTCGATGGGCACCCGGGTCCTCAACAACCGCGCCGAGGTCGACGAGGTGCGCCTCGAACTGCCCAACAAGCACCACTTCCTGGTCGACCTGGAGCCCTTCGGGCTGAAGAACGAGAACGAGGTCTACTACGCCGCGGACCGCATGTACGGCCTGATCGAGGGCACCGTGCACCGCGAGGGCGTCGTACCGGTCATCCCGGTGGTCTGACCTCCCCCACCGCGCCACCCGCGCCACCGCTCCACCCCCGCTCCACCCCCGCTCCACCCAGCTCCACCCAGCTCGCCCCACGGACTCCGCCCGGAGTCGCCGCACCTCCGGTCCGCACGGACCGGTCGAGTCCTGGCGGATCGCACCACCCGCACCACCTGTTTCTCCACCCCCACCAACCGGAGTTCGTGTCTGCCTCACGGCGGCCGGCCCGGGGCACTGGAGAAGCGCCCCGAGGGATCCTTGCTCCGCCGTCCCGCCCTCGGGGGGTCTCCAGCGCCACGGGCGCGCCGGGAGCCACGGGCACAAGAGGGGCTCGACATGGCACCCAGCAACACCAGCAGTAACGACGGCGGTTCCACCCCAGCAAGAAACCCAGGTCCGGACGGCGCCTCAACACGCCTCCCCGGCAAGCCGTCCGGGTCCGGGACCCGTCCCGGTACCCACCCCGCTATCCACCCCGTGGACGAGGTGCTGCCCCCGGTGAAGCTGTTCTCCACCGGGCTCCAACACGTCGCCGCGATGTACGCGGGGGTCGTCGCACCCCCGCTCATCGTCGGCGCCGGCGTCGGACTGTCCGCCGCCGACCTCGCCCTGCTCATCTCGGCCAGCCTGTTCACCGCCGGACTGGCCACCCTGCTCCAGACCCTCGGCGTCTGGAAGATCGGCGCGCGGCTGCCGTTCGTGAACGGCGTGTCGTTCGCGGGCGTCGCGCCCATGATCGCCATCGCCAAGGGCTCCATCGAAAGGACAGGGGGACCGAAGGACGCCCTCCCGGTGATCTTCGGAGCGGTGATCGTCGCGGGGGCCCTGTGCTTCCTCGCGGCGCCGTACTTCTGCAAGCTCATCCGGTTCTTCCCACCGGTCGTCCAGGGCACCGTGATCACCCTCATCGGGGTGTCCCTGCTCCCGGTGGCGGTGAACTGGGCGCGCGGCGGCTCGCCGGGCGCCCCCGGGTACGGCTCCATGCGGGCCATCGGCCTCGCCGCGATCACCCTCGTCGCGGTGGTGCTCTGCAACCGGCTGCTGCGCGGCTTCTGGCAGCAGCTGTCCCTGCTCATCGGGCTGGCGTTCGGCACCCTGATCGCCTTCCCGCTGGGGCTGGCCGACTTCGGCGCGGTCCAGGACGCGAAGGTCTTCGCGCTTCCGTCCCCGTTCCACTTCGGCGCGCCCGCGTTCGACGCCGCCGCCATCGTCTCGATGTGCATCGTCATGGTGGTCTCGATGACCGAGTCCACCGCCGACATGCTCGCCCTCGGCAAGATCGTCGAGCGCGAGGCCGACGAACCCACCCTCGCCGCCGGCCTCCGGGCCGACGGACTGGCCACCGCGCTCAGCCCCGTCTTCAACGGCTTCGCCGCCAGCGCCTTCGCCCAGAACATCGGGCTGGTGGCGCTGACGAAGATCCGCAGCCGCTTCGTGGTCGCGGCCGGCGGAGGCATCCTGATCCTGCTCGGGCTCTTCCCGGTGCTCGGATCGGTCGTCTCCCTCGTGCCGCAGCCCGTCCTCGGCGGCGCCGGGATCGTGCTCTTCGGCACGGTCGCGGCGAGCGGTATCCGCACCCTCGCGGAGGCCGGCATGGAGTCCAGCGCCAACACCATCCTGGTGTCGGTCTCGCTCGGTGTCGGCATCATCCCGATCGCCGTGCCGAACTTCTACGACTCCTTCCCGGAGGCCGTCCGGACCCTGATGCACTCGGGGATATCCGCCGGCTGCGTGATGGCCGTCCTGCTCAACCTGCTCTTCCACCACGTCGGGACCACCCGCCGGTCAGGATCGGAATCCCTACCCGGCCAGGCCCCCGGCGCGACGGTGCCGACGGCGACACCGTCCTGACCGGTCCGGGCGGGGGGGGGGGGGCCCCCCCCCCCCGCCCCCCCCCGCCCCCCCCCCCCCCCCCACACACCCCCCCCCCCCCCCCCCCCCCCCCCCGGCCCCGCCCCCGGGCGCGCGGGGGCCGAGGGCGACCCCGTCCTCCCGGGCCGGGGGGGGGGCGCCCACCCTCGGGGGCGCGCCCTTCCTGGCCCTCCCCCATAGGAGTGACACCATGGCAGTCCAGCCCCCACCCGCCGACCAGCGGATCGTGATCGAGAACGTCGCGATCGCCACCGTCGACGCCGCCGACACCGAGTACGCCCGCGGCCACGTGGTCATCCTCGGCAACCGCATCGAGTCGGTCGGGGACGGCCCCGCCCCCAACTGGCTGGACAACGTGGTGCGCCGCATCAACGGCGAGGGCCACCTGATCACCCCGGGCCTGGTCAACACCCACCACCACTTCTACCAGTGGATCACCCGCGGGCTCGCCCAGGACGACATCCTCTTCGACTGGCTGGTCGCCCTCTACCCGACCTGGGCCCGGATCGACGAGAATCTCGTGCACGCCGCCAGCCAGGGCTCGGCCGCCGCCCTGCTCAAGTCCGGCTGCACCACCGCCTCGGACCACCACTACGTCTTCCCCAAGGACGGAGGCGACGTCCTCGGCGCCTCGATCGAGGCCGTCCAGGAGCTCGGCCTGCGCTTCACCGCGCTGCGCGGCTCGATGGACCGCAGCAAGAAGGACGGCGGACTGCCGCCGGACCACGCCGTCGAGGAGCTCGACGACATCCTGGCCGCCTCCGAAGCCGCCGTGGACCGCTACCACGACTCCTCCTTCGGCTCGATGCTGCACGTGGCGATCGCGCCCTGCTCGCCGTTCTCGGTCTCCACCGACCTGCTCCGCCAGTCCGCCGAACTCGCCCGCCGCAAGGGCGTCCGGCTGCACACCCACGGCTCGGAGACGGCCGAGGAGGAGCAGTTCTGCAAGGAGCTGTTCGGCATGGGGCCGACCGACTACTTCGAGTCGGTGGGCTGGCTCGGCGAGGACGTCTGGATGGCCCACTGCGTCCACATGAACGACTCCGACATCGCCAAGTTCGCCGAGACGGGTACGGGTGTCGCGCACTGCCCGTCCTCCAACGCCCGCCTGGCCGCCGGTATCGCCCGGGTGCCCGACATGCTCAAGGCCGGCGTACCGGTCGGGCTCGGCGTCGACGGCACCGCCTCCAACGAGTCCGGCGAGCTGGGCACCGAGCTGCGCAACGCGCTGCTGATCAACCGCCTCCACGGCTCCCCGACCGCGCTGACCGGGCGCCAGGCGCTGCGTCTCGGCACCATGGGCGGGGCCCGGGTGCTCGGACGGCAGAACGAGATCGGCTCGATCGAGGCCGGCAAGCTGGCCGACCTGGCGCTCTGGAAGATCGACGGCGTCATGCACTCCTCGATCGCCGACCCGGTCGCGGCCCTCACCTTCGGCGCGCTGCCGCCGCTGGCGGTGCTGTTCGTCAACGGCAACGCCGTGGTGGAGAAGGGCGAGCTGACCAGCGTCAACGAGGACCGGATCGCCCGGGCCTGTGCCCGCGCGGCCAAGGAACTCGCCGCCCGGCCGGTGTGACGGTCCGACACCGAAGACTCCGGGGCGCCCAGGGACGGTGCGTGACCCGGACTCCGTAGGCCCGGCAGGGTGTGCGGACTGCGGCCCCGAACCCACGGCGAGGGTTCGGGGCCGCGGCGTGGGCGGGAACAGACTTCAGCGAACAGAGTTCAACCAACAGATTTCAGCGAACAGATTTCAGCTGACAGACTTCAGCGAACAGATGACAACTTTCATCATCTGTTCGCTGAAGCCTGTTTGCCGGCCGTCCGGCTGTCTCCGTCGGGCCGGCAGGCCGTCAGGCCGTACGCCCCAGCGTCGCCAGGTAGGCGCGCCAGCCGCCGTGGTGGGTGATCTCGCGGTGCACCCCGCGCTCGACCTCGCCCCGGGCGAGCAGCATGGACAGGCACGGCGAGCCGTCCTCCAGCTCGATCACGCCGAGCTCCAGCTCCCGGGGCTCACCGGGCAGGATGACGTCCCGCAGACGCTCCAGGCTGATGTCGTACAGCTCGCCCTCGATCGCGCTGTCGACGCCCGGGTCGGCCAGCAGCCCCGGGCAGACGTCCGTACCGCCGCTGTGGTCGATCGAGAAGAAGCGGTAGCCGGGCGCGGTGCGGACCGGGCCGATCAGGGCGTCGGCGACCTTGCCGTGGAACGGTCCGCCGACCATCGCCTGGCCGTTGAAGAAGATGCGCGCCATCAGTGAACTCCTCACAAAGAAAAGACCGTTCCGCACGACGACGAGAGGACAGGTGGATTCGTCGCCGTACGGAACGGAGCAAACGGGGGCGGAACTGCTACAGCCCGGCAGGCGGCAGCGGTGGCGCCGGTGGATAGATTGGTGCTCAGCCCAGCAGGGGAAGCGCGGGGAGGGTCAGGAAGTCCGCGAACTCCTCGGCCAGGGCGACCTGTTCGAAGAGCTGGGCGGCCTCGCGCCAGCGCCCGGCCTGGTAGGCCTCGGCGCCGAGCTCGGCACGGAGCTCGGCCAGTTCGGTGGCGACCAGGCTTCGGACCAGTTCGGCGGTGGCCTTCTCGCCGGTGTCGGACAGCACGACCCCGTTGTGGATCCACTGCCAGATCTGCGAGCGCGAGATCTCGGCGGTGGCGGCGTCCTCCATCATGTTGAAGATGCCGACCGCCCCGAGCCCGCGCAGCCACGCCTCGATGTAGCGGATGCCGACCTGGACGGCGTTGTGCAGCCCGGCGTGGGTGCAGGTGCCGCCGGCGCCCGCGATGTCGAGCAGGTCGGCCGCGGTGACCGGCTCCGACGGGCCGGGGTTGTCCTTCTGGTGGGGCCGCTCGCCGAGCACCGCGTCGAAGGAGGCCCGGGCGACCGGGACGAGGTCCGGGTGGGCGACCCAGGAGCCGTCGAAGCCGTTGCCGGCCTCGCGGTCCTTGTCCGCCTTGACCTTCTCCAGCGCGGCCGCGTTGACCTCCGGGTCCTTGCGGCTGGGGATGAACGCGGCCATGCCGCCGATCGCGTGGGCACCCCGCTTGTGGCAGGTCCGCACCAGCAGCCGGGTGTAGGCGGCCATGAACGGCGAGGCCATGGTGACGCTGTTGCGGTCCGGCAGGATGAAGTGCTCACCGGCGTCGCGGAAGTTCTTGACGATCGAGAACAGGTAGTCCCAGCGCCCGGCGTTGAGGCCGGCCGCATGGTCGCGCAGCTCGTAGAGGATCTCGTCCATCTCGAAGGCCGCGGTGATGGTCTCGATCAGCACGGTGGCCCGGATGGTGCCGTGCGGGATGCCGAGTTGGGCCTGGACGTGGGTGAAGACGTCGTTCCAGAGCCGGGCTTCGAGGTGGCTCTCGGTCTTCGGCAGGTAGAAGTACGGGCCGGAGTTGGGGTCCTCGGCGCCCTTGGCGAGCAGCCGGGCCGCGTTGTGGAAGAAGTACAGGCCGAAGTCGACGAACGCGCCGGCCACCGGGACGCCGTCGACCAGCAGGTGGTTCTCGTCCAGGTGCCAGCCGCGCGGGCGGACCACGACGGTGGCGAGTTCGGCGGCGGGCTTGAGGGTGTAGGCCTTGCCGGCCGAGCTGGTGAAGTCGATCCGGCCCTCGAAGGCGTCGATCAGGTTGACCTGGCCGCTGACCACGTTCTCCCAGGTCGGGGAGGTGGCGTCCTCGAAGTCGGCGAGCCAGACCTTGGCTCCGGAGTTGAGCGCGTTGATGACCATCTTGCGGTCGGTGGGGCCGGTGATCTCGACCCGGCGGTCCCGGAGCGCGCGCGGCGCCTCGGCGACCTTCCAGTCCCCGGCCCGGACGTCGGCGGTCTCGGGGAGGAAGTCCAGCGTGCCGGTGCGGGCGATCTCGGCCCGTCGGGTCTTCCGCCTGGCCAGGAGCTCCTGCCGACGCCCTTCGAAGGCGCGATGGAGGCCGACGACGAAGGCGACCGCCTCCGGAGTGAGCACCTCCTCCGCCCGGTGGACGCGCGGACCGGCGACAGTGACGACCGGAGCGGCGGGGGAGGCGCCGACGGGCCCCTGATCTGCAGCCATGAGCAGGACACTCCTAAGACGGTTGAGCCTGGCAAGGGAGCTCCGGTGGGAGCTTCCTCGGGAACTTCCTCGATCGTTACCCGCCTGTCGGCGAGTTCGATTCTGTAAAGTGGAGACTAGTTTCCGCGATACAGAATTTCAACGGTTTGTTGAAGAGGTCGCCGGGACTCTACTCCTCCCCGACAGCGAAGGGAACGCCGGTGGTTGCGACCCCCGACACAGCATCGACGACAGGCGCCGACCGCGCGAGCGGCGGCGTGCAGTCCGTCGAGCGCGCCTTCCAACTCCTGGAGGCGCTGGCCGACTCCGGCGGGGTGGCCACCCTCAGCGAGCTCTCCAGCAGTTCCGGCCTCCCGATGCCGACCATCCACCGACTGGTACGTACCCTCGTCCAGCAGGGTTACGTCCGCCAGGACACCGCGCGCCGCTACACCCTCGGCCCCCGGCTGATCCGCCTCGGCGAGACGGCCGGACGCCTGCTCGGCAGCTGGGCCCGCCCCTACCTGGCCGAGCTCATGGAGGCCACCGGCGAGACCGCCAACCTGGCCGTGCTGGAGGGCGGCGAGGTGGTGTACGTCGGGCAGGTGCAGTCGCGGCGCTCGATGCGGATGTTCACCGAGGTCGGACGGCGGGTGCAGCCGCACTGCACCGGCGTCGGCAAGGCGCTGCTCGCCCAGCTCCCCGAGGACGAGGCGCGCGCGATCCTGGGCCCCAACCCGCTGCCCGCGCACACCGAGTACACCGTGACCGACCCGCAGGAGCTGATGGACCAGCTCGCCGAGGCGCGCGAGCGCGGGTACGTGGTCGACGACCAGGAGCAGGAGATCGGCGTCCGCTGCATCGCGCTCGCGGTACCGGGCGCGCCGACGCCCACCGCCCTGTCGGTGTCCGGCCCGGAGGCCCGGGTCCGGGCACTGGAGGAGCAGGCGGGGGCGTCCGCGCTGGTGCCGGTGATGCACCAGATCGCCTCCCGTCTCGGGCAGGTCCTCGCGCCCTGACGGTCCGTCAGTCGCCGTGACCGGCCTGCTGAGTGGGGAGGCCATCGGATCCCTCCCGCACCGTCCTCCGTTCGACGGACGCGTGGGCGGGTTGCGCCGGGCCCGCGGGGCCGGTGCCACCACCCTGGTGCGGACGCGGCCCGCGCCGGAGCGGGCCGCCGGAGCGCGAGGGAGCGGTGAGCGGCGATGGCACGCGGGCAGGACAGGCGCAGGGAGCTTCGGGTCGGATCCGGTGGGGCGGCGTTCACGGCGGGGACGGCGGCGGGTTGCGCGGTCGCCCTGCTGGCCGCGGGGCCGTCCTGGGCGGCCCCGCGCCCCGCGACCCGGCCGGAGCCGCGGGTCGCGTCGGTGGGAGCGGCCGCCGGGCGGTCCGACTCCGACCTGGAGGTGGTCCGGCAGGATCCGGCGGCCGCGCCGCCCGGCGGCACCACCACGATCCGCGCCTTCGTCGCGAACCGCGGCCCGGACACCACGGGCTCGCCGTTCACGGTGGTCGTCGCCCTGCCGCAGGGCGTGACGCCGCAGGGCCCGTACTTCCCCTCCGACTGCGCGGTACTGGGGGGCGGGCGTACGGTGCGCTGCGTCTTCGGGGCCGGGCTGAAGCAGGGGCGCAGCGCGACCGCGCTCGTCCCGGTGCGGATCTCCCCCGACGTGCCGCTGGGCGTGCTGGAGGGCGGGGCGGTCGAGGTGCACAGTCCGGACGACCGGGACGGAAGCAACAACCGGCAGCCGTTCGACATCGAGGTGGTCGAGACGGCTGCCGGTTCCTGAGAGCGGCTGGTCTGTGGGCTGCGTGCGCTCGGCCTCCGCGGTCAGCGGTCAGCGGTCAGCGGTAGACGCGCACGTAGTCGGCGGCGAAGGTGATCGGGGTGTTCCCCTGCGGCGCCGGGTGGTACTTGCCGGCACCGACGGAGAGGTTGAGGATCAGGTACGCCGAGAAGTCGGCGCCCACGCCCTTGCCGTCCGAGAACACCTTGACGCCGTTGACGTACCAGTCCACCGAGTCGGCGCCGTAGTAGGTGCCGATGGTGACCCACTGGTCCTTGGCGACGGCATTGGCGTCGGTGTAGTAGTCCGCGTTGCCGGGGTTGACGTGGTTGGTCAGCTCCAGCAGGTCCGGGTTGTCGGGGTGGTACTCGAAGGAGTCGACCTCCCCGTTGCCGTTCTTCCAGGTCCACAGGGCGGGCCAGGCGCCGGTGCCCGAGGGCAGCTTGACCCGGGTCTCGGCGTAGTCACCGGTCTTGACCTGGAAGCCCTCGGCGGAGCCCTCGGTGGTCAGGAAGCCGGTGTTCCAGGACTGCCGGCCGTTCTCCAGGGTGGGGCCGCCGGGGGTGGCGGTGAAGGTGGCGACGCCGTTCGCGACGCTGACGTTGTTCTTGTTCAACCAGTCGAGCTTGTTGTCGTCCGGGTTGTGGTTGCCGTACTTGTACGCGGTGCTCTTGTCGCCGACCCACCGTCGGCCCCAGTCGATCGGGCCGTTGAACTCGTCGGACCAGGTCAGCGACTTCCCGGCGATCGGGGAGGCCGGCGCCGGGGTGCTCGGGCTCGCGGTGGCGCTGGGGGTGGAGGTGGCGCTCGGGGCGGAGGTGGCGCTCGGGGCGGACGTGGCGCTCGGGGTGGAGGTGGCGCTCGGGTTCGCGGTCGGCGCCGTGGTGGGCGCGACGGTCGGCGCCGTGGTGGCGGTGGCCGTCGGGGCCGGCTCGGCAGTGGGGGCGGCGGCGGTCGGCGTGGTGGTGGGCGACGGCTTGGCGGTGGAGGTGGCCGTGGGGGCCGGGGTGGGCGTCGACGTCCCGGCGCGGGAGACCACCAGCTGCTGCGAGGGCAGGTTGTGCCAGCCGCCGCCGAGGTCCTGCCAGAAGCCGAACTGGGTGTAGGTCCCGGCGGGCAGGGTGCGCGCGCCGCTGGTGAAGGAGAACCCGCTCGGGCAGAGCTGCACGTTGCCGGCGTTGCCCGGGAAGTCCAGGTTGGTGCCGTGCGCGTCGCGGACGCCCACGCCGACGGTCCTGGCGACGAAGCAGGACGAGGAGTGCAGGCTCAGCGAGGCGGTGGTGGCCTTGCCCGCGACCATGGTGGCGGGGGCGAGCCGGTCCTGGGTGACGGTCGGGCCGGTGGTGGCCTGGGCACCGGCGACGGCCGGCAGCCCGAACAGGCCGGCGCCGCTGATGGCGAGTGCCCCGGTGGCGGCGAGGGCGGCGTTGCGTCCGCGGTGGGACGGACGGGCGTGGCGGGGCGCGCGACGGCGCCCGGCAGGCTGGGGCATGGGAGTCCTCTGCGACGCCTGCGAGGTGAGCTGTCGGATTCGGGCTGCAGTTGCCCGGCCGCCTGCGGAGCGGCTTCACCCCTAGCCGCAGCCCGCACGCTGGTGCGTACGGGCCGGGCGCTGACCTTGGTTCCCCCGCTCCCGTCCGCTGTCGTGCTCGGCTGCCCGCCGACGGGTGGACAGGAATCGGCGTCCCGGCGGCGGAGTCCGCGAGGGCGGACGACCCGTTGCAGGCTAGGCAGGCTGTGCGTGAACGGACAACTCCATCCGGCCGGTTGTCGCGCAGCTCACAGTGGTGTCGATCAACGACGCTGCGTGGCCGCCGAGTTGATCAATCCCGGCGCCGCGGCCGGGGGTTCGCGGGTCGAGGCCCGGAGGTTCAGCCGAGCCAGGCGGCCACCTGGCTCTCGGCCTCCGGCGACCAGGCCAGTTCCAGGTGGTTGAGCCCGCTGAGCAGCCGGGTGCCGCCGACGGTCGTGATGCCGGTGGTGTCCAGGGCGCTCGCGGTGAACACGATGCTGTCGCTGGGACCGCGGTTCTCGTCGAGCACGCCCGGGATGTCGGCCGAGCCGCCCGCGAGGAGATAGGTGGGCACCGGGGCCGGGGTCCCGGCCCGCTGGAGCGGGGCGATCAGCGAGCCCGCGTCGACGGCCGCCTGGATGCCCTGGCCGGAGGTGCAGAAGCCCTGGCCGCCGTAGTACGTGGTCCACCAGTCCTGGGCGGTGGTGTCCACCCCGTAGACGGCGTCCCAGCGGGCGAGCAGCTGTCGCTGGCCCGGATAGCAGTCGCTGCCACCGGTCGGCAGCACTCCCAGGCAGGGCTGGGCGGTGTACGTGCCGTAGCAGGTCATGTACAGGTGCGGGGACGGCGCGTTGGCGGTACCGCCGCAGGCCGGCCAGGTGGCCAGGTCGAAGTCCCAGCCGTGCGCGTAGACGTAGTCGAGCCCGCCGTTCGGCCCGCCGAGGGTGACCAGGCGGCGCACGTCGCCCGCGTACGGCCGCCCCCAGGAGGGGCGCACCGAGGACACGTACGCGCGGGCGGCGACCTCTCCCTTGCTCCAGGCCACCACGTCGACCTGGGGGACGCCGAGCCGGGCCCGGATCAGCGTGATCGCGTCACCGACTGCCTGGGCCTGGAGCAGGTTGTCGCCGTGCTTGTGGGCGAAGCCGACGGCGAACACCCGGTGGCCGCTCCCGGCCAGGTACTGGGCGAGGCCGGTGGACGGGCAGCTCGCGGCGCCGCAGGTGCCCCCCTCCCCCGGGTTCGCCCAGGCGCGGTCGGCGTTGTCGTTGGCGCCGTGGACCAGCAGGACGGGGGTGCCGGTGCCGCCGGCGTCCCAGCCGGAGGC
Source organism: Kitasatospora sp. NPDC101157 (assembly GCF_044768255.1). Lineage (NCBI taxonomy): Bacteria > Bacillati > Actinomycetota > Actinomycetes > Kitasatosporales > Streptomycetaceae > Kitasatospora > Kitasatospora sp. NPDC101157. The sequence goes on from NZ_JBIWPL010000003.1 coordinate 215,278, forward strand.
GGAGTAGAGCAGGAAGCGGCCGGAGTACGGCTCGCCGGTGCCGAAGTAGGTGCGGCGGGGGCCGTCCTGATCGCCGCGGCCGTCGGCGGGGAACTGCTCGGTACGGAAGCCGGGGGTGGGGTCGAGGTAGCGCTCGACCTTGGCCCAGCCGTCGCCGGGGGCGGGGAAGGTGGCTTCGAGGGCGAGGGGGGCGGCGGCCGTCCCGGTGGCGGCCGCCGTCGCGGTGGCGGCCGCTCCGGCGGCGGGGGCGCCGAGGAGGAGGGCGGTGAGGGTGAGGAGAAGGGCCGAGAGGGCGGCGGGGACGCGCCGTCGGGTGGGGGTACGTCTCATGGGCGTGGACGGTAGGGCCGGCCCGCGGTCGCGCCCATGTGCCGGCCGCACACCGCGAGCGGCGCGACGGTGGCGGACCGCACCGTGGCGCGGGGCCGCCCGAGTCCGCCCGGTCGGATAAATTGGAACCCTGGCATTTTCCGCGGTGCACAAGTGCGCCGACTCCGGTGTTGCCCGGTCCGTACGGTCCGTCCCACGCTCCCGAGAAGAGGTTCCGCCCCACCATGACCGCGTCCCTGCCCGCCTTCGCCGGCCGTACCTACGTCTTCCGGGTCGACAACGGCGCGGCCTTCCGCAACACGTACTCGGCCGACGGCGCGCGGCTGCGCTGGGAGGGCCTCGGCGAGTCGGCGGGCCAGTGGGAGGACGTGCGGCTGCACGTCGCCGAAATCGCTCCGGGGATCTACTTCGTCAGCTGGACGGAGCAGAGCGGGATCACCGTCAGCCATGTGATGGACCTCAACGCACTGACCGTGCGGGCCTTCTGGACCTTCGAGGGCGAGGGCGGCCGGGTCGGCCAGCTGCACACCGGGACGCTGGAGCGGGTGGCCTGAGCGGTGTGACGACGCGACGAACCCCCCGGGGGCGGTCCCGGGGGTTCCGTGCGTTCCGGTCCGACGGAGTCGTCCGTCAGACGCTCTGGCCCGGCTGGCCCGGCTGGTCCGGGACCTTGAGGTGCTGGGACAGCCACTCCAGCGAGGAGGGCAGCAGTGCGCTCCAGGTCTCGAAGTTGTGGCCGCCGTTCTCCAGCATGCTGTACGAGACCTTCATCGGGCTGTGCACCGCGTCGATGAACGCCTCGGTGTCCTGCTTGTAGTTGCCGTCGCCCTTCTTGGTGCCGGCCAGCAGGAGCGAGACGTTCGGCTGCGGCAGGTTCTTCAGCCGCCACATCAGGTTGGCCTCGTCGCGGCGCTGCCTGCTCCCGCCGAAGAGGTCACCGGTGGTCGGGTCGTCGGCGGCCTCGTAGTACCCGGAGAGGGCGACGGCGGTCGGGAAGACGTCCGGGTGGCGCATGGCCAGCTTGACGGCGCAGTAGCCGCCGGTCGAGTTGCCCATGAAGGCCCAGGCCTTCGGGTCGGTCGAGACCCGGTAGCTCGCCTCGATCGCCGAGGGGACGTCCTTGGTGAAGTACGTGTCGGACTGGGCACCGCCCGGGATGTCCTCGCACTCGGTGTCCTGCGGCAGGGCGGGCGAGGGACGCACCAGGACCATGACGGTCGGCTGCATCCGGCCCTCCTGCAGCAGCTTGAGGGCGGCGCCCGGGTAGTTGAAGCGGGTGATCAGGTTCTCGGCGATTCCTGGGAATCCGGTGCTGACGATCACGGCCGGGAACTGCTTCTGCGCGTACTCCGGCTGGAAGTACTGCGGCGGCAGGTAGACGTACCCCTCGGTCGACAGCCGGCTCTCCTTGCCGTCGATCCGGACCTTGCGGATCTCGCCGGACCGGCTGGGCTCGCGGCCCATTGCGCCGCCGCCCTTCACCGAGGCCCGGCCGATGGTCTCGACCACAAGGCGCCCGGAGGCGTCCGCCTTGTTGTGGATCACCACCGGGCCGGTGCTGCCGGTGCCCAGCAGGTCGTCCCAACTGCTGTAGAACGCGAAGTAGTTGTTGGCCACCAGGCCGAGTGCGGCGAGCACCGCGACCTGGGTGGCGAGCAGCGCGCCTATTCGGCCGAGCACCGCCTGCCAGCTCTTCCTGGCGAGTCTGGGCCACAGCCAGACCGTGCCGACCATCATCACGACCGCAAGCAGTACGGCCAGTGCCAGCACTTTGTGGCTCGTCAGACCCATGTCCCAGTTGCTCCCACGCCTCGAACTCCGCGCCCCCTCCGCTCAGGGACATTCCAGGAGGTCACCCCGGTTCCCCCACCGGGGCGCGAGGACCAACCCTAGCGGGAGCTGTGAGGCAGCTGACCGGCGGCTGGGGGTCAGGTGAGGAGCCGCAGCCCCGCCGTGAGCTCGCGCATGCAGCGGGCAGCGAGGTCCTGCGGAGAACCCGGGCCGGCGACCGGGGCGTCCGAGCCGGCCCACTGCTCCAGGGCCACCCGGATCGCCGCCGTGGCCGCGGCGGCGGCCAGCCGGATCTCCAGCGGGTCGGCGCCGTCCGGGCAGCGGGCGGCCAGCACGGACCGCAGCCGCTCCTCCGCTCCGGCGTGGACGCGCTGCCAGGTGCCGTCCAGCCGCGGGTCGCGCAGCAGGCTGCGGGTCCAGTGCATGGCCTCGACGGCCTCGTCGTCGGCCGGGGTCAGCGACTCGACCGCCGAGCGCTCCAGCGCCTCCCGCAGCGGGAGGTCGGTCCGGCTCGCGGCCAGCAGGTCCACCCAGCGCTGTCCGCCCGCCGCCAGCAGCGGGGCGACGGCGTCCTCCTTGACCGAGAAGTAGCGGTAGAAGGTGCGCAGCGAGAGGCCCGCGGCCGCGGCGATCTCCTCGGCGGTGGTCGCCTCGGCGCCCTGCTCGGCGAAGAGCGCGGCGGCGGTGCGGGCGATCTCCAGCCGGGTGGCGTCACGGCGGCGCTGGGTCAGGGTCGGGCGTCCGGTCACGGGGATCAGCGTACGCATCCGCGTGCCGCCTCGGCACATTCCGCCGGGATGGCACATCGATGCTTTTTGGCACGACGTGCCAGGTAGGCGTACCGTGCCCCTGAGGCCGAAAGGCTGCGAACGAAGGAGACCACCATGGAGCGCTTCAGCGGACGGAACGTCCTGATCACCGGCGGCGGCTCTGGCATCGGCCAGGCCACCGTGCACCGGATCCTGGCCGAGGGCGGGAAGGTCGTCGCCGTCGACGTCAACGAGGACGGCCTGAAGAGGACGCTGGACCGCGCGACCACCGACGGCACCGCCGACCGCCTGACCCTCCGGGTGCTCGACATCGCGGACGAGGCCGCCGTCGTCACGGGCGTGGCCGAGGCGGTCGCGGCGCTGGGCGGTCTGGACGTCCTGGTCAACGCGGCCGGCATCCTCCGCTCCTCGCACACCCACGAGACCACCCTGGAGTTCTGGAACAAGCTCCTCGCGGTGAACCTGACCGGCACCTTCCTGATGACCCGCGAGACGCTCCCCGCGCTGCTCGCGACCGGCCGGGGCGTGGTGGTCAACTTCAGCTCCACCTCCGCGGCCTTCGCCCACCCCTACATGGCCGCCTACGCCGCGACCAAGGGCGGCATCCAGTCCTTCACCCACGCGATCGCCTCGGAGTACTCGAAGCAGGGCCTGCGCGCGGTCTGCGTCGCACCGGGCAGCATCGACAGCGGCATGACCAACAACCCGGGTCTGCCCGCCGACGCCGACTTCAGCCTGCTCGCCAAGCTCTCCCCCGCCCTCGGCCAGGGCTTCGCCGGCCCGGAGACGGTCGCCGGCGTGATCGCCATGCTGGCCTCCGACGACGGCGCCTTCGTCACCGGCACCGAGCTGCGCATCGACGGCGGCACCCATATGTGACCCCTCCGCCGGTCCGGTCGGGCGCGGGGCCTGTGCCGTCCCCTGTACGGCACAGGCCCCGCGGGCTCTCCCCGCCGCGGCGGTCCCCGTTCGGACCGCACGCGGCGGGCGCCGGGTGACCGCTCGCGGCCGACGGGGATCAGCCGCTGCCCGGCGGGCGTCCTCCTCGGATTCGAGCCCCGGTGGGCGGGCCCGCTCACAGGACGGGTCGGGGCGGCTTCCCGGCCGGACCCGTTCTAGGGGTTGCGCCAGTCCACGGCGAAGGCCGCCGCCGGGTTGGCGACCAGCAGTCGGTCGCGCAGCTCGGGCCCGAAGGTGCGGGCCAGCCGCGGGGCGAGGTCGGTGATCAGCCGGACCGGGCCGCCGAGCTCCCGGGCCGTACGGGTGGTGGTGTCGGCACCGAGCAGCAGCCGGTCGGCGAGGCCGGCCTCCACCAGGTCGGCGATGACGTCGAAGGCCTGGAGGTCGGCGGGGTGGCCGATCCGGGAGGGGCTGTCGAGGGCGAGGAACACGCCCTCGGCGGCGAGGCTGCGGTGCAGCGCCCGGTCGGTGAAGCGGGTCAGGTGACCGAGGACGATCCGGTCGGGGCGGACGCCGTGCCGCTCGTGGAGCCGGCGCAGGACGCCGTGCGGGTCGCCGTCCGGTTCGAGGTGGACGGCGATCGGGGCGCCGGTGGCGTGGTGCGCCTCGGCCGCGGCGGCCATCGTCCGGCGGGTGTGCCCGGTGAGCGGGCCCGCGTCGTCGGCGATCTTGATCAGGCCGGGTCGGACACCTTCCGGGGCGCCGGGGAGCCCGGTGGTGAGCTCGGTGACGAAGCGTTCGGCGAGGTCCGCGTACGGGGCGGTGAGGCTGAGGCCCTGGGGCGGGACGTCCGAAGCAGGGAAGCGGCCCGGGGCGTAGTGGGCGGTCTGGTGCGCGCCGGTGGCGGCGACGACGTGGACGCCGCTCGCGCGGGACAGCTCGGCAAGGGCGTCCGCGCCCCGGCCCATGCCCCACGGGGTCCACTGGACGAGGGTGCGGCCGCCGACCGTGGCGTAGGCGCGCAGCACGTCCGCGGCGGCGGCCGGGTCGTCCAGCTCCTGGCCGGGGAAGCGGGGGCTGCGGATGAACAGGTGGTCGTGGGAGTCGGTGACGCCCAGGCGGGCGGGGTCGATGTCGCCCAGGACCGTCCGTACCGTGCGGGTGGCGGGGGCGGTGGTCATGCGCGGGCCTCCGCCCGGGTGTCGGCCGCGGTGGGGGCTTCCGTCGTCGGGGTGTCGGTCGCCGTGAAGGTGGCGGTGGCGACCCGGAGGCCGGCCAGGGCCTTGGGTACGCCCACGTACGGGGCGAGGTGGACGATCACCTCGGTGATCTCCTCCCGCGTCATGCCGATCCGCAGGCTGTTGCGGACGTGGTCGGCGAGCTGGGGCTCGACGCCGCCCAGGGCGGTGAGCGCGGCCAGGTTGGCGATCTGGCGGTCGCGCAGGGCGAGGCCGGGGCGCTGGTAGGTGCCGCCGAACAGGCTGGTGACGATCCAGTCGGCGAAGCCGGGGGCCAGCCCGTCCAGGCCGCCTAGGGTGGCGGCGGCGACCGGGCCGGCGAGTTCGGCGAGCAGGGCGTAGCCGGCTTCGCGGTCGAGCGGGGCGGGGGTGAGGTCGGCGGGGCGCACGGCGGTGGGGGGCGTGGCGGTGCGGGGCACGGCGGTGGGGGGCGTGGCGGTGGGGGTCATCGTGGCGGGGGGCGTGGGAGCGGGGGGCGTGGTCGCCGTGGTCACGGTGGCGCGGGTCATGGCGGCTGGGCCTTTCACCAGTGGCGACCGGCCGGCAGCCGGTCGAGTTCGGGGCGGGACAGGTGCAGCACCTGGTACCGGGTGCCGGGCGCGTCCTCGGGGGCCGGTCCGTGCCAGAGGGCGAGGGTGAGCAGCTCCCAGCGGCTCGGGTCCACGGCGACGGCGGCGGTGTGCAGGGCGGACCGCCGGGGGCGTCCGGGAATCCCGGCGGGTCCGGCGGCGTCGGCGGGTCCGGCGGGTTCGGCGGGTTCGGTGAGCCGGGCGAGTTGGGTGAGTCCGGCGACGGCCTGTTCGACGGCCTCGGCCGGGTCCGCGGTCTCCGGGAGCCGTGCGGTGGCGCGGGTGGCGGTGGTCGGGGCGTCGGTCCGGGCGCCCTCGACCAGGCCGGCGCCGAGCCAGTGGTGAACGGCCGGGCGGCCGAAGTCGGCGCTCAGTCCACGGAATCCCGGGCCCCAGAGGAAGCCGTTCATGCCCTCGGCGGTGCGCCAGAGGTAGAACGGCGCGTACTGGTTGACCGGCGAACCGTCCTGGCCGCGCTCGCGGACCAGGTACGCCTTGAGGCCGAGCCCGGGGTGGGCGTCGAGCAGGTGCCCCTTGTCGGCCACGCGCTTGCGGATGATGCCCATGTCGTAGTCGGCGGGGAGGGTGATCTCGTACTGCATGGCGTGCACGGCGGAACTCCTGGACTCGGACGTCTGATGGCCCGCAACGGGCGCGGGGGTGCTGCGCGGTGGACGCCGGACGTCGTCCGTCAGGCCTGCCGGCGGTGGACTGCGAGCAGGCCGAGGGCACCGCGGACGGCCTGGTCGAAGGGCGCTGCGCTGTCCGCGGCGCGGGCCAGCACGTAGCCGCCCTGAACGACGGCGACCACGGCGGCGGCGGTGTCCGCCGGGTCGAGGCCGGGGGCGAACTCGCCGTGGGCCTGGCCCTCGGCGATCAGTTCGGCGATCCGGCCGCGCAGCCAGTCGAAGGTCTCCTCGACCGGGGCGCGCAGCTGCGGGTCGGCGACCACGTCCGGGTCCTGGGCCATCCGACCGATCCGGCAGCCGCGCAGCACCTCGCGGTCGCGGTTCAGGTAGGCAGCGATCCGGTCGTACGCGGTACCGGGGGCTGCGAGGTCGGCCTCGGCGGTGCCCCGCATCTGCTCGGCGCTGCGGCGCAGGGCGGCGGCGGCGAGGTCGGGCTTGCCGTTGAAGTGGTGGTACATGCTGCCCTGGCCGACGCCGGAGCGCTGCTGGATGGCCTTGGGGCTGGTGCCGACGTAGCCGCGCTCCCAGAGGAGGGCCTGGGTGCTCTCGATGAGACGGTCCTGGGTGCTCATGCGGATCACTGTACATACCAGTAGGTACAGAGGGGAAGGAGTTTCCAGGATCAGGAATGACCGACGCCGGAGGACTGAGGGCCGTGCGCCGCCCCCCGGCGGCCACGGCCCCTCGACCGTTCGTCATCCCCCTTGCCGGCATTGGGCATTCCGCCACGGCCGGTGGCGCGCGTCACGTCACGTACGGTGGCGGGCATCACGCGGGACAGGGGGTGCGCGGCGCGTTGCGCGGGCGGGCGGCCAGGGGAGTTCGCGCCGGACGCCGGGGCGGCTGGCAAGATGTCCGCCATGAGCTACCTCGCCGCGGATGACCGCTATGCCTCGATGACCTACCGGAAGGCCGGCCGCAGTGGCGTGCAGTTGCCCGCCGTCTCGCTGGGCCTCTGGCACAACTTCGGTGACACCCAACCGCTGGACGTACAGCGGGCGGTGCTGCGCCGGGCCTTCGACCGCGGCGTCACCCACTTCGACCTGGCGAACAACTACGGCCCGCCGTACGGCAGCGCGGAGCGCAACTTCGGCTACCTGTTCGCGCAGGACTTCCGGCCGTACCGCGACGAGCTCTTCATCGCGACCAAGGCAGGCTGGGACATGTGGCCCGGCCCGTACGGCAACGGCGGCAGCCGCAAGTACCTGCTGGCCAGCCTCGACCAGTCGCTCGGTCGGATGGGCCTGGACTACGTCGACGTCTTCTACTCGCACCGCTACGACCCGGACACCCCGATCGAGGAGACGATGGGGGCGCTGGACAGCGCGGTGCGCTCGGGCAAGGCGCTGTACGCCGCGATCTCCAACTACCCTGCGGAGCAGCACCGCGAGGCGGCGGCGATCCTGCGCGAGCTGGGCACGCCGGTGCTGTTGAACCAGTCGGCGTACTCGATCCTCGACCGGCGCGTGGAGGAGGCGGGCGTGCTGGACGCGGTGGGCGACACCCAGACCAGCCTGATCGCCTACTCCCCACTCGCCCAGGGCCTGTTGACGGACCGTTACCTTTCGGGCGAGGTGCCCGCCGGGTCGCGGATGTCGGTCGGGAAGTTCCTGACCGAGGAGGTGCTGACCGCTCCGAAGCTGGAGCAGCTGCGGGCGCTCAACAAGGTCGCCGAGGGGCGCGGGCAGAGCCTGGCGCAGCTGGCGCTGTGCTGGGTGCTGCGGGACCCGCGGGTGGTCTCGGTGATCATCGGGGCGAGCAGCGTGTCCCAGCTGGACCAGAACCTCGACGCGCTGGCCGGCGGGCCGCTGACGGAGGAGGAGCTGGCGGAGATCGACCGGCTGAGCGCCTGAGGGCGACCGGCGACGACCGACGGCGGACGGCGGACAGATGACAGCCGACAGGTTTCAGATTTCAGACAACAGATGACAGATAACAGCTGACAGATTCTGAAATCTGTCAGCTGTCAGCTGTTCTCTGTTGCCCGTCGGCCCGGATCCGGTCCTCCGGTCAGTGGACCGGCGTGTACTTGTAGCCGACCCGACGCACCGTCACGATCGACTCCCGGTAGGCCGGTCCGAGCTTGCGGCGCAGCCGGGCGACGTGAACGTCGACCGTGCGGCCGTCCCCGACGTGACCGTAGCCCCAGACCGCCGAGACCAGGTGATCCCGGGTGTGCACCCGCTGCGGGTGCTCGGTGAGGTGGGCCAGCAGCTCGAACTCCAGGTACGTGAGGTCGAGCAGCCGCCCGTCGACGTAGGCGTTGCGCCGCTCGGAGTCGACGGTGATGCCTCGTCCGGCCGGCCGTACCGACCGGACGGCGCCCGGTGCACCGGCGCCGGGCAGACCGACCGGCCCCGGCGCCGACGCCGGGTTCTCGGCCGGCACCAGCACCAGGTAGCCGATCATCGGGTGGCCCGCGGCCCCGCCGGGCTGCGCGGCGTACTGGGCGAGCAGTCCCTGCGGCAGCGCGCCCTGCGGTAGGGCGGCGACGACGGTCGCCCCCTCCGGCAGCGCGGCGAGCAGCGAGGCGGGGGCGGGCGGGAGGACCGCACCGGGCTGCGGCCCGGCGGCCGGGACCGGTCCCGGCCGGCCCGATCCGACCACCGGCGAGCCGGACGGCACGGGGACGGTCGGGACGGTGGACGGAATCGAGGAGACGGAGGGGACGGACCGGACCGCGCGCAGGTGCGGGGTCGCGGTGGGCAGGGGCAGGGTGGCCGTGGAGGAGGAAGACATGGTGTGCCGCTCATTTCGCGCGTGACGGACGGGGTGGAGTCGTCTGCGCGTCGACCGGGCGTACTGCCGGAGCTGGACCGGGTGAGTCGGGCTCAGCGGGCGGAGGGCCGGGACGCGCTGGGCGAGCCCGGACACGTCTGGTCGAAGAGGTGCGGCTGCCGGGACGGCCAGAACGGTTCGAGGTCGTGGCGACGACGTCGGCGGTCCGGGTCGGGACCGGTCCGACCGGTGCGACCGGTGGGACTGCTGAGGCGGACGGTGTTCACTGGTGGTTTCTCCGCGGAACGGGGCCGGTTGAGGCGGGCCGCGGGTGCACCTGACGGGCGATCCGCTGCGGCCTGGTCGACGGGTTCGGTGGTACGCCGGGCGGCGGCCGGGTGTGGGCCGGAGGTACCGGGGACGTACCGGGTCGGGGCTGGACCGGTCAGCGACAACAGGCGCTGCAGATCAGCGCGTGGTCGATGTAGCGGCGGGCGGTGAGCACCGGCATGACGGGACCGGGCACGGCTGCGATGCGTCGCTGGTCGACGGTCATCCCTGCTGCCCTCCCCCTTCGTCCTGCTTCGTTCCGACAGCCCGTGTGAGGGCACGGCCGGAACGGCTTCCGTCCACAGAGCCTTCCACGCCCGAGCCGGTCTAGGCAACCTTCCGAACGCCGAACGTCCGCCATGTGGACAGCTGGATGAGACACCGGGTGCACGGAGGGCCCCTGACCAGCGCAGATCCCACGGCCCCTCAGGTCGAGGCCCTGGCCGGCCCCTCAGGTCGATGACCGGCTCGGCCCCTCCGGCCGGCCCCTCAGGTCGAGACTCAGGCCCGTCGGCGGAGTGCGGCGGCGTGCTCGACCAGCGCCACCAGCATTTCCTTACCGTCCTCCCGAAGCCGCGCGTCGCACAGCACGACCGGGATCCCCGGGTCGAGGTCCAGCGCGTCCCGGACCTCGTCCGGCGCGAAACGCTCGGTGCCCTCGAAGCAGTTGACCGCGACCAGGAACGGGATGCCGCGCTGCTCGAAGAAGTCCACCGAGGGGAAGCAGTCGGCCAGTCGCCGGGTGTCGGCGAGCACCACGGCGCCGAGCGCGCCGCGCGCCAACTCGTCCCAGACGAACCAGAACCGGTCCTGCCCGGGCGTCCCGAACAGGTAGAGCGCGAGGCCGGGCCGCAGGTCGATCCGGCCGAAGTCCATCGCCACCGTGGTGGTGCGCTTGGCCTCGACGCCCGAGGTGTCGTCCACCGGGCGGCCCAGTTCGCTGAGCTCCTCCTCGGTGCGCAGCGGACGGATCTCGCTGACCGAGCCGACCAGCGTGGTCTTGCCCGCGCCGAACCCGCCCGCCACCAGGATCTTCACCGCGACGCCCGGACCGCCCCGCCAGCGCGGGTCGCCGGCACTCCCGGCCGGTTTCGGCGCGGCACCGCCGGGAGCGTTCCCGGATGTGCTCGGCGGGGCGGGGTCAGAGCGCACGGAGTCCATTGATCACGTCTCGCAGCAGGCGCTCGTCCGGCAGCTCGGCGAGCGGAACGGGTCGGGTGACGCTGATCAGGTCGGCGTCGTAGAGGTCGCCGAGCAGGACGCGCACCACGCTGACCGGCAGGTCGGTGTAGGAGCCGAGTTCGGCGACGGACAGCGGCTCGTGGCGGCACCAGGCCAGCAGGGTCTGGTGCTCCGGGTCGAGGACGTGCGCGGGCACGGCCCCCGCGTCCGGCCCGGGGTCCTTGGCGGTGACCAGCGAGATCAGGTCGAACAGGCCCTCCTCGACCGGCCGGGTGCGGCCCCGGGTCATCGAGTAGAGCCGCACCACCGGGCCGGCCTCGTCGTCGAACCACCGGTCGTCGACCGGGGTGCGCGGCTGGAACAGGTCGACCTCGGGTCCGTCCGGGGACCCCGGTGCCTGCTCCACGCCGTCCGCCCCGGCCGGACCCCCCGGTGTCACCGAGCCCTCCGGTGCCCCGGGGCCGTCCGGTGTCGCCGAGCCCTTCGGTGCCGCAGGGCCGTCCGGCCCGTCCGCCTTCGGATCCGCCATCGGACCGCTCAGCCCCTCGGCGCGGCGGTTTCGGTGCGCGGCTCGGCGGCCAGGTGCTCGCCGACCCGCTTGACCAGCAGGGCCATCTCGTAGGCGATCTGGCCGATGTCCGCCTCGGCCTCGCTCAGCACGGCCAGGCAGCTGCCGTCGCCGGCGGCCGTGATGAACAGGAACGCCTCGTCCAGCTCGACCATGGTCTGCCGGACGCCACCGACCTTGAAGTGCCCGCCGGCGCCCTTGGCCAGGCTGTGGAACCCGGCCGCGACGGCGGCGAGGTGCTCGGCGTCCTCCCGCTCAAGGTCGCGCGAGGCACCGGTGGCCAGTCCGTCGCTGGAGAGGATCACCGCGTGCCGCAGGGCCGCGACCCGGCCCACCAGGTCGTCCAGGAGCCAGTTGAGGTCCCCGGACGGCTGCGTCGAAGTGGTCATGAATCAGTTCCTTCCGCTGGAGCGGGTGGTGCGGGTACTGCCGGTGCTGAGGGTCCTGCGGGTCCTGCGGGTCCTGCGGGTGCTGCGGGTCTCACTTGAGGTACGGGCGAGCCGCCCGCAGGGTTCCGCCGCACCGGCTGGCCGGGCCGGATCCGGCGGGCGAGGGGTGCCCGGTCGGCGTCCTCGGGGGCGGGACCGGACAGCGCCGCCGGGGCCGGGGCCGGGCCGATCGCCCGCCGGGACTGGTCCGGCGGCTGCCAGGCCGGTACGGCCGTGGGGCGGGTGCCGGGCGCGGCCGGCCGGTTCGCCGCAGCCGGGGCGTCGGCGGCGGCACGGCCCGGAGCGTTGCCGTCCTGGTTCCGTGGGGCGGCGGTGGTTCCGCGTCCACGGGTGAAGCCGCGCTGGAACGAGGCGAAGGCGGCCCGGGCCTCCTCCGGCGAGCGTTCCCGGGCGTCCCGGGCGTCCGGGAGGTCGGCGGTCCCCTCGGCCGACGACCCGCCGGCGCGCTCCTCGGCCCCGGCACCACCGCGGAGCCGCTCCTTCGCCTGCTCCTTGAGCTGCGGCGCGAGGTTCGCCTGCCGGACCCGCCGGGGCAGACCGCCCGGAGTCCGGGCAGCCGACTCCACCGGAGCGGCCTCCACGGCGGCGGTTTCGGCCGCGACGGTTTCGGCCGCGACGGCGTCCACCGGAACGCGGCCCACGGGAGCGCGGTCCACCGGCGCGACGTCCACCTGCCCGCCGAGCGCCGCGGCCTCCGCCGCCTCCCGCCGGTGCCGCCCCGTTCCCGGCGCGTCCTCGGCATCCGGTCCGGGCGCTGGTACCAGGACCGGCCCGCCCTTGGGCCGCGCTGCCCGGCGCGGCAGCCCGTTGGCCGTACGCCCCGCCTCCGGCACGGACGGCCGCGGGCCGCCGCTCCCCCGGTGCCGCCCGCCCGCAACCGCCGAGCCCGCCGAGCCCGCCGCCGCATCCGCGCCGGAGGAAGGGACCGGGTTCGCTCCGGCGGGAGCTCCCGCCGGAGTGCCCGGTGCCGTGCCCGGGGCCGGGTCCGGCACCGCGACCAGGTCGCGCCGCCCCGCCGTGCGTCCCGCCGTGCGCCCCGCCGTCCGGCCGGCCGGACGGCGGGCGCCCGCAGCGGCGGCGGGCGGCTCCGGCAGGCCGTCCGGCGCTTCCGCCAGCAGCTCGCGCGGGATCAGCACCACGGCCGTCGTCCCGCCGTACGGTGAGGGCCGCAGGTGGACCCTGATGCCGTGCCGCCGGGCGAGCCGACTGACCACGAAGAGTCCCAGCCGGTCGGTGTCGGCGAGATCGAACTCCTGCTCCACGGCCAGGCGTTCGTTGATCTCGGCGAGCAGCTGTTCGCCCAGTCCGAGCCCGCGGTCGTCGATCTCCAGCGCGAAGCCGTGCGCCACCACCTCGCCCTGGACGGTGACTTGGGTGTTGGGCGGGGAGAACACCGCGGCGTTCTCGACGAGTTCCGCGATCAGGTGGGTCACGTCGGCGACGGCACTGCCGAGCAGGCCGGTGCCGGGGAACGGCCGGACGATCACCCGGGCGTAGTCCTCGACCTCGCCGACCGCCGCGCGGACCACGTCCACCATCCGGACCGGCTTGCGCCAGGCACGGCCGGGCGAGCCGCCGGCCAGGATGATCAGGCCCTCGGCGTGACGGCGCATGCGGGTGGTGAGGTGGTCGACCTTGAAGAGGTCCTCCAGCTCCGCCGGGTCCTCGGTGCGGCGCTCCATGGTGTCGAGCAGGGTGAGCTGGCGGTGCAGCAGCACCTGGCTTCGCCGGGCCAGGTTGACGAAGACGGCCGAGACGCCGCGGCGCAGTTCGGCCTGCTCGACGGCGGCCTCGACGGCGGCCCGCTGGACGGCGTTGATGGCCTGGCCGACCTGCCCGATCTCGGCCTGTCCGAAGTGCAGTTCGGGCGCCTCGGCGGCCACGTCGACCGCTTCGCCGCGGCGCAGCCGCAGCATGACGGCGGGCAGCCGGGTGGAGGCGAGTTCGTTGGCCGCGTTGCGCAGGTTGATCAGCTCACGGGCCAGGCCGCGGCCGATCCGGAAGGAGATCATCACCGACAGCACGACGGCGATCAGGCCGATGGCACCGGCGATGCCGCCGCGCCACAGGGCCGCGATCGCGGCGGAGCGGCCGCGATCGTCCAGGCCGGCGGCGATCCGGGAGTTGATGGAGGAGAGGTCGCCGAGCGAACGGTCGGCGGTCTCCCGCCAGTTGTCGACGTTGAGCGCCTGGACCACCCGCTCGGGGCCGCCGGCGCCGACGAAGTCCGCCTCGGCGCGGGCCAGCGCGGCCCAGGCCTCGCCGCCGCGCAGGGCGATGTAGTCGGCCTGGTCGGCGGGTTCGAGCTCGGCGATGTAGACGGTGAACAGCGCCTGCTGGTTGTGCAGGGCGTCCAGCGCGGTCTGGTACTGCTCGGGGGTGGGCTTGGTCGCGCCGGTGCGCAGGCCCTCCATCGCCGCGTCCTCCTGGGAGAGGTACTCGCGGGCACGCACCAGCTCGATCAGGATCGTCCCCTGGCGCGGCAGTTGACCGCTCTGCCGGGCGACGTAGGCGGACCGGAAACCGAACACCGGCCGGACCAGGTCGCTGTACTGCCCGAGCGCGAACTCCCAGTTGAGCGCCAGCCGGCCGACCTGGGCCCGGAGCGGGCCGATCTGGTCGGCGGCGGCGATGATCTGCATCAGGCGGGCCCGCTGGGCGGTGGAGAGCCGGTCGCCGGCCGCGTCCTTCTTCTGCCGCAGCACCGCGAGGCTGCGGTCGGTGGCTTCGGTGGCGCGGACGAAGGCGTCCCGGGCGACCGGCGAGTTCGGGTCGGCCAGGTGCTGGACGGCGGCGCGGCGCTCGTTCTGCAGGTCGCCCGCGTACTGGTCCACGGCCGTTCCGTAGTCCTTGTACGTACGGCTGATCGTCAGCTGGTTCCAGGCGTCCCCGGTGGTGGCGATCGTCGCGTACGCCCACAGGGCGATGAGCGCGACGATGGGCACCAGGAGCAGCGCGATGATCTTCGCGCGGATCGAGCTGCTGCGCAGACGCATGGAGTCCTCGGTCGGGAAGTGCCAGGCGCGGACGGGGAGCGGTACGGAGGGGTTCCGGGGTGCTGGGGAAGGCGGGTTCGGCGGGACTTGGGGAGGCCTGGGAGGGAAGCTGGGGAAGCCTCCCGGCCACAGGTCTGCGAGACTCTACTACGCCCTGACCACACGTTCGAGGGTCGAACCATTCCGCTTCTCCACCTTGCCCCGGACACGTCAGAAGCCGGTCCCCGTCCGGCCGGTACCACCGGCGCACCACTCGCGCGCCACCGGCGCTCCGTCGACCACCGGGCAGCAGCGCCCCCGGGCGGGCCTCCCCGGTTCCTCCGCAGTTGCGACACCATTCCCGCGGACCGGTGCCGATCTCGTCGCGCCACCGTCACAACCCTGGGCAGTGACAGGCCGATCCGATAGTTTCGCTCCACCCGCACGACCGGGCGCCGCCGCCCCGGTGCCCGTGCGCCGGGACCGGCGGACTGCGCCGCGAGACGCGAACTGGGGAGGACCGTGCGCGAGTTCACCACCCCTGCCCCGGCCGGGCCCGAGGCCACCGGAGGACTCGCCGACTCCCTCTACGACACCGCCGAACGCACCCCCGACCTGGTACAACTGTCCCGGCGAACCGGCGACGGCGACTGGCAGGACGTCACCGCCCGGGAGTTCCGCGACGAGGTCCTCGCCCTCGCCAAGGGCCTGCTGACCCACGGCGTGCGCTACGGCGACCGGGTCGCGCTGATGTCCCGCACCCGCTACGAGTGGACCCTGTTCGACTACGCGCTGTGGTCGATCGGCGCGATCACCGTCCCGGTCTACCCCACCGCCGCGCCCGAGCAGGTGCGCTGGATCCTCGCCGAAACCCAGGCGGTGGCCTGTCTGGTCGAGGACGAGGACGCCGCGATGACCGTCGGCGCGGTCTGCGACGCCCTGCCCGACCTGACCGGAATCTGGCAGCTCGACCGGGACTGCGTCGCCGCGATCACCGAGGACGGCCGGGACGTCCCCGACGCGCTGGTGCACCGCCAGCGGCTGGGCGTCGCGGCCGCCAACGTCGCCACCGTGGTGTACACCTCGGGCACCACCGGCCGCCCCAAGGGCTGCCTGATCACCCACGCCAACCTGGCCGCCGAGGCCGACTCGCTGCTGGCCGGCTGGGGCGAGGTGCTCCGCGACACCGGCGGCGGCCAGCCCGCCACCCTGCTGTTCCTGCCGCTGGCGCACGTCTACGGGCGGGCCGTGCAGATCGCGGCCGTCCGCGGCGGCTTCCGGATCGGCCACATCCCGGAGGTGTCCACCGACGCGCTGCTGCCCGCCCTGGCGAGCTTCCGGCCGAGCTTCCTGCACGCCGTCCCGTACGTCTTCGAGAAGATCTTCCAGCGGGCCAGGCGCGCTGCCGAGGAGGCCGGGCGCGGCGAACTCTTCGAGCAGGCCCGGCAGGTGGCCGTCGACTGGGCGGCCGCCCGGGAGCAGAAGTCCTTCGGCCGCGGGCCGGGACCGGGAGCGGCACTGCGGCTGCGCCACCTCGCCTACGAGCGGACCGTCTACCCCCGGCTCCGCGCCGTGCTCGGCGGCCGGGTGCGCACGGTGATGTGCGGGGGTTCCGGGCTGCGACGGGAGCTGGGCCTGTTCTTCACCGGCGCCGGACTGCAGTTGTACGAGGGCTACGGCCTCACCGAGACCACCGCCGCGATCACCGCCAATCCGGCCGGGCGGCAGAAGCTCGGCACCGTCGGTCAGCCGGTGCCGGGCGCCTCGGTGGCGATCGCAGACGACGGCGAGGTGTGGGTGCGCGGCGGCTCGGTCTTCGGCGGCTACCTCAACCACCCGCAGTGCACGGCCGAATCACTGGTCGAGGGCTGGTTCGGGACGGGCGACCTGGGCCGTCTGGACGAGGACGGCTACCTCACCATCACCGGTCGCAAGAAGGACCTGATCGTCACCAGCAGCGGGAAGAACCTCGCCCCGGCGGCACTTGAGGAGCGGGTCGAGGCCCATCCGCTGGTCTCCCAGTGCCTGGTGGTGGGTGACGACCGCCCGTACGTGGCGGCGCTGATCACGCTCGACCCGGCCGCGCTGGCGCACTGGCTGAAGACGCGCGGGCGCGAGCAGCTGGACGCCTGGACGGTGCTCACGGACGAACAGTTGCACGTCGAGATCCAGCGTGCGGTGGCGGCGGCGAACACCGCCGTCTCGCGGGCCGAGTCGATCCGCGCCTTCCGGCTGCTGCCACGGGAGTTCAGCCTGGAGCAGGGGCTGCTGACGCCCTCGCTCAAGCTGCGGCGGACGGCCATCGCGGAGTACTACGCGACGGACATCGAGGAGCTCTACCTCTCCTGAACTCTCTTGAACACGGCGGCCGGAACGGCCTTCTGACGTCACGTCTTGTCCCCATGACGGACGGATCGTTCGCTGCCCGGTTCACCTGCCGTTCCCTTGACGGGCCGATTGGTCCAGTCCATCGTTGCTCTTCGGTCCGCGTGCGGCGCACCGGCACCATCCGCTCCCGCCCCTCCGGGAGCGCCCCGGTTCCACGGTCCAGATTCCCGTTCGCGCCCTCCCCACGGGCGTGCCCCCACCTGCTGGAGTCCTCACGTGTCGATGTCCACGCGCCTGTCCGCGCTGGCCGCCTCCGTCGCGCTGCTCACCGCCCTCGCCGTTCCGGCGGCCTCCGCCGACCCGGGAGGCCTGGGCGGTGCTGGCAGTACGGGCGGTGCGGACGGCGTGGCCGGTTCCGGCGCCCCGACCGTCAACCTGACCACCAACCCCGGCTTCGAGCTGCCCTCCCCCGACCTCGCCGACTGGGACAGCATCCCCGGCTGGAGCTGCACGGGAGGCCCGGCCGAGGCGGCCGTCACCACCACCGCCGCCCACTCGGGCACCTCGGCGCTGACCGTCACCCCGGCGAACGCCGACTCCACCGGCGAGTGCGCGCAGACCGTCGCCGTCCAGCCCGACACCACGTACACCGCCTCGGCCTGGGTGCGCGGCGACTTCGTCCACCTGGGCGCCACCGGCACCGGCCACGACGTCGCCCCCGCCTGGACCGAGACCACCTCCGGCGGCTGGCAGCAACTGACCACCCGCTTCACCACCGGTCCGAGCGCCCACAGCATCCGGCTCTACGTGCACGGCTGGTACCAGCAGGGACCGTTCTCGGTGGACGACGTGCGGGTGGACGGCCCGGCCCCCGCCCCGGCGGTCGCGGCCGGTTCGATCCCGACCACCGACAAGGTCGTCTTCTTCACCGTGGACGACGGCTGGCAGCGCACGCCCGAGGCGGAACGGTTCATCGCCGAGCACCACCTGCCGATCACCGCCTTCCCGCTGCCCATGCCGGCCGGCACCGACCCGGACTTCTTCAAGCGGGTCACCGCCGTGCCCGGCTCCTCCGTCCAGGACCACAGCGTCTCGCACTCCGACCTCAGCAAACTCCCGCTGGAGCAGCAGCAGGTGGAGATCTGCGACGCGCGCGACGCGATGACCCGCCTGTTCGGCACCCCGCCCGTGGTGTTCCGCCCGCCGTTCTTCGCCTGGAACGCCGACACCCTGCGGGCCGCCGCCAACTGCGGCATCCGCACGGTGCTGACCGCGGACGCGGACTTCAGCTGGGGCGCCTCCAACATCTGGCACCCGGGACTGCTCCAGCCCGGCGACGTGGTCCTGATGCACTGGACCGACACCCTCGCCACCGACCTGCCCCGCGCCCTCGCGGCCGCCGAGGCCGCGGGTCTCAAGCCTGCCGGGCTGGTGGACCACCTGCGCTGACGGCCCGGCGGGCGGACGACCGCGGGTCGCGGATGACAGGTGACAGCTGACAGCTTTCATCGTCTGAAATCTGTCAGCTGTCATCCGTCATCTGTGATCTGTGACCTGTTCGCGGCTCGGCCGTTCACGCTCCGCCGTTCACGCTCGGCCGTTCACGCTCGGCCGTTCACGCTCGGCCGTTCGCGCTCCGCTGCTCACGCGCGCCCGTTCACCGGTGATCTTGCCCGTTGACAGAGCGTCCACGGCGTGACTCTAATGGGGACGTGCAGCGCGGCGTCGGCCACAGAGCAGTGGGCCGGCCGGCAGCCGAGCCAGCACCTGATATCCAAGGGGACGATGCGCGATGAGTACTTTCTCCGCTGCCCTGATCTGATGTAGGCGGTCACCGCGGTGTTCGCCGACTGTTTGCGTGCACCCGCGTGTGGCCGCGAATCCCCCGAATTCTCAGGAGACTTCACCACACACGCATGCCCATGTCCTTCAATCTGAACGTCATCGAGGAGTTCCGCGCGAACGGCGGCCGGGTCGGCGGCCCCTTCGAGGGCGGCGACCTGCTGTTGCTGACCACCACCGGAGTGCGCTCCGGTCGACCCCACACCGTGCCGCTGGGGTTCGTCCGATCCGAGGGGCTGCTCCTGGTCGTCGCCTCGGCGGCCGGGGCGCCGGAGCACCCGCAGTGGTACCGCAACCTGCTGGCTCATCCGGTGGTCCGGGTCGAACTCGGCACCGAGGCCTTCGACGCGATCGCCGTGCCCGCCGAAGGCGACCGCCGGAAGCGGCTGTTCGAGGCCGTCGTCCGAACGGCACCCGGGTACGGCGACTACCAGGCGCACACCGAGAGGGAGTTGCCGGTGGTCGTGCTGGAACGGCCGGAGGCGCCACCGGGCCTGCCTCGCGAGGTGCACAGCCTGGCCGACAAGCTGCTGGAGACGCACACCTGGTTGCGGGCCCAGCTGCGCCACGTCCGGGCCGAGGCGCAGGCGCACACCCCCGGCCGTGCGGCCGGACTCGGGCTCCAACTGCGCCAGCACTGCCTGGCGTTCTGCGCGGGGTTGACCCACCACCACACCGGGGAGGACTCCGCGATCTTCCCCGCCCTCGCGCGCAGCCGGCCCGAGCTCGCCGGAGTACTGGAGCGACTCGGCGAGCAGCACCGGGCGATCGGGCGGATCAAGGAGGAGCTGGTGGCTCTGCTCGACGGAATCGAGATCTCCGAGCCGGACCGGCTCGGGCTCGAACTGAACCGGATTTCAGCCGAGTTGGAGGCGCACCTCGACCACGAGGAGGCGGAGCTGCTGCCGGCGCTCGCCGGGATCCCCTTCCCGCCGGTGCTGCCGGGGCCGCCGACCGGGTCCTGACACGACGGCGCCGTCTGCCCCTCCCACGGCGAGGGAGGGGCAGACGGCGCCGGATGTCACGCCGGTTGTCACACCGGATGCCACGTCAGGGGTTCGGTGGGACGGTGCGACCCGGCCGGGACGGGCCCGGCCTCAGGACTGGCTGAAGACCGGGAGGTAGCCGTCGGCCTGGCCGGACGAGTTCGGGTGGTAGCTCTCGTCGATCGGCAGGGTGGTGCTGTGCAGCCAGGTGTCCAGCCCACCGCAGATCTCGTGCCCGGCGAAAGCGTCGCGCACGTCGGCGAAGGTGAAGCCGGCGTTGGCGACCTCCTTGGCGATGACGCCGTCGAGCGTGTCGGCGGCCTCGTTGATGGCGGCGCGCTTGGTGTCGCCGATGCCGAAGAGGCAGTAGCCGCCGATCTGGTAGAGGTGCGGGTAGCCCATCACCACGACGTGGGCGCGCGGCGACTTCGCCTTGACCGCCGAGTAGACCCGGTCCAGCTGGCCCGGCAGGGTGTTGGTCGCGTAGTTCTCGGCGGTGTTGACGGCGTTGAGGCAGTCGCTGTCGGAACCGAGCACGCAGGTCTGCATGGTGCTGGAGAACCCGGCGTCGTTGCCGCCGACCGTCAGGCTGACCAGCGTGGTGGAGCTGTTCAGGGCGGAGATCTGGCTGTTGAGGATGTCACCGGTTCTGGCGCCCGAACAGGCCACGAAGGAGAAGGAGGACGGGGAGTTCGCGTTCGACCACAGGTAGGCGTAGGCGTTGGTGCTGCGCTTGCAGCTGCCGCTGTCGCTCAGGTAGCTGCCGGCCCCGACGCCGGCCGAGTAGGAGTCCCCGAGCGCAACGTAGTTGACGCCGGCGGCGTTGGCCGACGACGCCGTGAAGAGCGTCGTCATGGCGAGGACGGCCGCTGTCGCGGCGACGGAGAGAGCACGAGCTGGGCGGAACATCGCACCTCCAGGTATGACGCGGTTCGCGAAGAGAGATACCAAGCGGTAGTCGAACGTGGAAGCTTGCTCGTCAAGCGATCTGACTGGCAGTCAGCGGCATCCGGCGGACGACCCGCCGGCGACCGGGCGACCGTCATGGCCGAGCCGCTCAGGAGCGGCTGAAGACCGGGAGGTAGCCGCCGGCCTGGCCGGACGAGTTCGGGTGGTAGCTCTCGTCGATCGGCAGGGTGGTGCTGTGCAGCCAGGTGTCCAGGCCGCCGCAGATCTCGTGCCCGGTGAAGGCGCTCCGCACGTCACCGAAGGTGAAGCCCGCGTTGGCGACCCGCTTGGCGATCACGCCGTCGAGCGCGTCGGCCGCGCCGTTGATCGCGGCGCGCTTGGTGTCACCGATGCCGAAGAGGCAGTCGCCGCCGACCTTGTACAGGTGCGGGTAGCCCATCACCACGACGTGGGCGCGCGGCGACTTCGCCTTGACCGCCGAGTACACCCGGTCCAGCTGGCCCGGCAGGGTGTTGGTCGCATAGCTCTTCGCCGCGTTGACGGCGTTGAGGCAGTCACTGTCGGAGCCCAGCACGCAGGTCTTCATGGTGTCCGCGAAGCCCGCGTCGTTGCCGCCGACCGTCAGGCTGACCAGCGTGGTGGAACTGTTCAGCGCAGAGATCTGACTGTTGAGGACATCCCCGGTTCTCGCGCCCGAACAGGCCGCGAAGGTGAAGGAGGACGGCTTGTGGGCGCTCTTCCACAGATAGGCGTAGGCGTTGGTGCTGCGTTTGCAGCTACCGCTGTCGCTCAGGTAGCTGTCGGCACCGACACCGGCCGAATAAGAGTCCCCGAGAGCAACGTAGTTGACGCCGGCCGCGTTGGCGGCTGACGCCGTGAAGAGCGTCGTCATGGTGAGACCGGCCGCTACGGCGGCGACGGACAGGGCGCGAGCAGGGCGGAGCATTGAACCTCCTGGTATGACGCGGGTCACAGAAGGGATACCAGGCGGTAGCCGAACGCGGAAGCGCTCATGCCAAGGACATTGACGGACGGTCTGATAGCGGAGACGTGAACTCGCTTTGACGGAACGTGAGTTCACGCAGGTGGGTGCGGGTGTATGTCGACGCGCGTCGGTCATCGCGTGTAGACAAAAAAGTTTCGAGAAGTCAGCTCCCCGTCAGCCGGCGGTCAGCACGCGGCCGCCGGTGCGTCAGCTCCCCGGCGCGGAAGGACACCTGCGCGGAGGAGTCTGCGCGGAGGAGCCGCGCGGTGTTCCGAGGGTGCGGTTCAGCGCCCCGGGGCGCGCCCGCCGCCCGGGTACACGGGGCCGGGGAAGACCGTGCAGCCCTCGACCGGCAGCTCCTCGATCGTCTCGTTCGCGGCGGCGGGCACACCGAGCCAGTGGACGGCCGTGGCGACCGCCGCCCGGGCCTGGCGCAGCCCGGGAGCACCCCAGCCCAGCAGCTCGACCGCGAGTCCGGGCGCGACCAGCAGCCGCCGGTAGTGCCGGCCCGAGGCCGGGTCGGCCTCGCTCGGCCCGACCGCCCGCAGCGCCGCCGCCATCCGGACCCGCGCGCACTCGTGCCCGCCGTTCGCCGAGCCCACCCGGTCGTAGAGGTAGCCGAGGTAGTACGGCCGGCCGATCACGGCCTGGGCCTCCTCGCCCGCCTCCCTGGCCAGCGCGGCCGCGGGGTCGCCGTCGTCCTCCGGCTCCAGCGAGCCGCCGGGCAGCGAGCAGATCCCGTCCCTGGGGTTCACCAGGGTCAGCACCCGTCCGTCCGGGGCGAAGAGCCACCCCCAGGACTGCTTGGTCGGCAGCCCGTCCGGCACCTGCTCGCCCGGCCGCCACGGCCAGCCCGCCGTGGGACGTCGGCGCACCTTCCCGAGCAACTCGGCGATCTCCGCCGTGAACTCGATCCGGCCCATGCCGCACGTCCCCCCTCTCGCTGTCGGGCTCGCCGGACCTGCGGAGCACGGTTCGGAACGGAGCGGCCGGAGCGGCGGCGTGGGGTACCGCGCGCTCCTGCTGTTGATCTTCTCCGATCTTCCCCGAACAGGCGGTCGATGAACAGTCCCCAGCGCCGCATGGTGGATGCGGTGGCCGCGAACGCCCTGATCACCCCAGCGGCCCACCCCCGCCCCCGGCATCCGGGAGGCCCGGCAGCCGGAACCCCGGCTGCGGGACCACGCCGGGCGGGAAGGGCAGCCCCCGCGCCGCGTCGTCGGCCAGCTCGTCGAACACCTCGTGGGCGGTCATCGGCCGCAGCCGCCCACCGGCCAGCGCCCAGCCCCGCACCCGCGGCCCCGGCCTCGCACCGCCGGGCGGCCCGCCCGAGGTCCCGTCGGGTGACCTCTCGGGCGGCCCTTCGGGCGGCGCGTCTCCGGACGTCGTGGCCGGATCGCCGTGCAGCAACAGCGCACCCTCGCCGCCGGAGGCCACCCCGGCCGCGAGCGTGACGCAGAACGCCTCCGCGTCCCGCCCGGCGGGGTGCAGGCGCCCCCGCTCCACGCAGACGTCCACCGCGGAGGTGAGCTCCTCGCCGTCCTCCGGACCGTGGCAGCGCAGCGTCAGCAGGTGGCAGCCCTCCCCCGCGCCCTCGGCCAGCGCCAGGTAGACGGAGGTCACGTACCGCATCACCGCCGCCATCCGCCGCTGCCCCGCCGGGTCGTCGCCCACCGCGCCCAGCAGCGCCGCGCAGGCCACGGACATCCGCACCCGCGCCCGGTGGTCGTCCAGCAGCACCGGCACGAGGTCCGCCAGCGGCTCCCCCGCGTAGACGAAGGGCTCCCCGGCCAGCTCCGGATCCCCCGCGTACGCGACCCGGGCGGCCGGGGCCCGGGGGTCGAGCCCGAGCGCCGAGCAGTAGTCCTCGAAGTCAGCCGCCTCCAGCACGCGCAGGTGCACCTCCAGCCCCTGCTGGTACAGGCCCGTCAACTGCTCCTCCACCCGCAGCAGGTACTCCTGGTGCCCGAGCGCGCCGAACAGCCCGTACTTCGCCAGCCCGGCGAAGTCGGCCGCCTCCACGGCCAGCGCCACCGCCACCGGCTGCGGCGGCGCGCCCCTGGCCCGGCCACCGCGTCGGCGCCCGCGGGCGCCGGCCCCACCGGATCCGCCGGCCCCACCGGCCCCACCGGATCCGACGGCCCCGACGGCCCCGACGGCCCGTCCGCCCGGCGGTCGTCCCCCTCCGGGCGGCGCCGCCCCGCCGGGCCCGCCGACCGGCAAGCCGCCGGCCCCGGCCCCGCGGCCGCCGGACAGCAACGCCCGCGGGCCCCGAGCCGCCCTCGGCGCCGTGAACGCCTGTGCCTCCCGCAACGACCGGCGCCGCACCACCACGACACCCAGCACCTCGTACACCGACTCCCGCACAGCCATGGGTTTCCTCCCGTTCACTCGACCGGCACGACAAAGCACGGAGCAACACGAACCAGCACCGACCGCCCCGACTCCCCGGAGCCGCCGACGCCACGGAACCTACACAGAGCCACTGACAATCGACCCCCAGTAATCGAATACCGGCGGCCGACGCCACTCCGAGGAACAAAGTTGGCCCCCGGCCCACCCGAACCGTCCCTGCCCACCCCCTCCCCATGCAGGAGCACAATGTGCCCCTCCTGATCGACGGTCCGTCAGCTGACGCCGACGCGGACCCGCCCCCTGCACCCCGGCCCCCACCCCGGCCCCCACCCCGGCGCCCCCAGCGCCCACCGGTCCCCGGCGCCCCCGTGACCACTGAGCCGTCCGGGATTGTCAGTAGCGGGCGTTAGGGTCGGGGACCATGCGACTGCTGCATACCTCCGACTGGCACCTCGGGCGCTCGTTCCACCGGGAGAGCCTGCACGACGCCCAGCGCGCCTTCCTGGACCACCTGGTGGCGGTGGTCCGGTCCGAGGGCGTGGACGCCGTGCTGGTCGCCGGGGACGTGTACGACCGGGCACTGCCCGGGCTGGACGCGGTCGCTCTCTTCGACGACGTGCTGCACCGGCTGGCCGCCCTCGGCGTGCCGACGGTCTTCATCAGCGGCAACCACGACTCGGCCCGCCGCCTCGGGGTCGGCGCCGGGCTGATCGGCCAGGCAGGGATCCACCTGCGGACGGACCCGGGCGAGTGCGCCGAGCCGGTGCTGCTGGCGGACGAGCACGGCCCGGTGGCGGTGTACGGGCTGCCGTACCTGGAGCCGACGCTGGTGCGCGAGCGGTTCGGGCTTGCCAGGGGCGGGCACGCGGCGGTGCTCGGCGCGGCGATGGACCGGGTCCGGGCCGACCTCGCGACGCGCCCCGACGGGACGAGGGCGGTGGTGCTGGCGCACGCCTTCGTCACCGGCGGCGCGCCGAGCGACAGCGAGCGGGACATCGCGGTCGGCGGGGTCGCCGCCGTGCCCGCCTCGGTGTTCGACGGGGTGCACTACGCCGCGCTCGGCCACCTGCACGGCTGCCAGACCCTCGCCCCGCACCTGCGCTACAGCGGCTCCCCGCTCGCCTACTCCTTCTCCGAGGCCCGCCAGCGCAAGACCATGTGGCTGGTCGACCTCGCCGCCGACGGCTCGGTGGCGGCCGAGCGGGTCGACTGCCCGCGACCCCGCCCGCTCGCGACCCTGCGCGGCACGCTGGAGGCCCTGCTCACCGACGAGGAGTACACCGAGCACGAGCAGTCCTGGGTGCAGGTCACGCTCACCGACGCGGCCCGTCCCGGCGAGCCGATGGAGAAGCTGCGCCGCCGCTTCCCCCACACCCTCCAACTGCTGTTCGACCCCGAGGACGGCGGGGCCGAACCGTCCCGGTCGTACGCGGCCCGGGTCAGCGGCCGGGACGACCTGGAGATCGCCGAGGGCTTCCTGCGGCACGTCCGCCCCGGTGCCGAGCCGGAGCCGGACGAGCTCGGCTGGCTGCGCGAGGGCTTCGAGCGCGTCCGCGAGGGTGCCGACCGGAAGGCTGACCTGCCCCGATGAGGCTGCACAGGCTCACCGTCACCGCCTTCGGCCCGTTCGCGGGCACCGAGACGGTGGACTTCGACGCGCTCGCCGCCGGCGGGCTGTTCCTGCTGCGCGGCGCGACGGGCGCGGGCAAGAGCAGCGTGCTGGACGCGGTCTGCTTCGCCCTGTACGGCGAGACGCCGAACGCCCGCCGGGCCAACCGGCTGCGCAGCGACCACGCCGACCCGGGGCGGCTGACCCAGGTGGAGCTGGAGCTGACGCTGGGCGGGCGGCGGCTGCAGATCACCCGGCTGCCGGAGCAGCGCCGGCCGAAGAAGGTCGGCACCGGCACCACGGTCGAGCGCCCGCAGACCCTGCTGCGTGAGTGGGCCGCCGACGCGGGCGACGGCACACCCGGCTGGCGGCCGGTCAGCAAGTCGCACCAGGAGGCCGGGGAGGAGATCCACCGGCTGATCGGCATGAGCCGGGAGCAGTTCTGCCAGGTGGTGCTGCTGCCCCAGGGCGACTTCGCCCGCTTCCTCAAGGGCGACTCGGAGGAGCGCGGCAAGCTGCTGCGCCGCCTGTTCGACACCGAGCGCTACGGACTGGTCGAGTCCTGGCTCGCCGAGCAGCGCCGCACCCAGGAGATCGCCGTCCAGTCCGGCCGGCGCCGGCTGCGCGACCTCGCCAGCAGGGCCGAGCAGGCGGCCGGGCCCGCGGCCGAGCCACCCGGGGACTGGGTGCCGGCCGAGGACGGCGACGCGGACCTGACGGCCGGGGTGCTCGGCTGGGCGGCGATCCTGCGCAGCGGCGCGGCCGAGCAGCTCGCCGTCGCCGAGGCGGCGCTCGCGGGTGCCGAGGCGGCGCAGCGGACGGCCCAGCACGGTCGCGAGGCCGCCGAGGAGCTGGCCGGGCGGCAGCGCCGGCACCGGGAGGCGCTGGCCGAGGCCGAGCGGCTGGCCGGGTTCGAGCAGGCCGCGGCCCGGGACCGTCGGCGCTTGGCTGCCGCGCAGGAGGCGGTCGGTGTGGAGTCGGCGCTGCGGCTGCGGGACGGCGCGGCCGAGGCGCTCGGCCGGGCGCGCCAGGCCGAGCGGCGGTGCCTGGAGGCACTCGCCCGGGCGGACGGCGACGGGCAGCTGCCGACCGGGGCCGGAGCCGACGCCGCCGAGCTGGCCGAGGTTGAGCTGCGGCTGCGCGCCGAGGTGGTCCGGCTGGAGGCGGCCCGGGAGGACGAGCGGCGCTGCGCCGAACTCGCCCGCGAACAGCGTGACCTGGCGCGGGACCGGCGCGGCGCCGAGGACCTGGCCGAGGAGGCCGAGGACTGGCTGGCCGAGTTCGACGGAGAACTGGGCCGCCTGGAGGAGCAGCAGACGCGGGCCCGGACGGCGAGCGCCCGGGTCGAGCAGCTGGACTCCCAGCGCCGCGAGTTGGCCTCCCGTCTGAACGCGGCCCGGGAGCGGGACGGTCTGCGGGCGCAGATCGCCGCCGCCGAGCCGAAGGTCGCCGAGCTGCGCACCGCCGCACTGGACGCCCGCGAGTTCAGCCTGGACCTGCGGGACCGCCGCCTGGCGGGCATGGCCGCCGAGCTGGCCGAACAGCTGCGCCCGCACGAGGCCTGCCGGGTCTGCGGTTCGCCGGAGCACCCGGCACCGGCCGAGGCCGCCGAGGGCGAGCGGGTGAGCGCCGAGGACGAAGAACGGGCCGGCCGGGCCCAGGCCGTCGCCGAGCGGCTCCGGGACGAGGCCGACCAGGCGCTGACCGCGCTGCGGGTGCGCGAGGCGGCCGCCGCCGGTGCGGCCGGGCCCGACAGCACCGAGGTGCTCGCACGATCGCTCGCCGAGCTGGAGCGCGAGCACCGCACCGCGCTGCACGAGGCGGAGGCGCTCGGCCGGGTCGGGCAGGAGATCGCCCGGCTGTCCGAGGATCGCGCACGCCGGCTGAGGGAGCTGAACGAGGCCAGGGAGCAGGCCGCCGTACTCACCGACCGGCTGGCGAAGCTGGACGAGGAGCGGCGCGAGCTGGGCGCCAGGGTCGCGGCCGCCCGGGGCGAGGCCGCCTCGGTGGCCGACCGGGCCGCGTCTCTGACCGGGCTCGCCGAGGCGGTCGCCGCGGCCGCCGCGGCCGTCCGGACGGTGTCGGAGGCCCGGGCCCGGTTCGACGCGGCGGAGGAGGAACTCGGCGGGGCCGCCGCCGCTTCCGGCTTCCCGGACGCCACGGCGGCGCTCGCGGTGCTGCTGCCTCGCGAGGAGCGGGAACGGCTGGAGGCCCGGCTGGAGCGGCACCGCGCGGAGTCGGCCGCCGTCCGGCACGAGCTGGCGCTGCCCGAACTGGTCGAGGCCGCGGCCCTGCCGCCGGTCGACCTGCCCGCCGCCGCGGCCGCGCTCTCCGCCGCCACCGACCGGCTCGGCCGGGCGCACGCGGTGCGGTCGGCGGCCCAGGAGCGTTGTGCGGCACTCGCCGGGATCGGGCGGCAGCTGGGCGACCTCGCCGCCGAGCTGGCCCCGGCCCTGGAGCGGTACGGGCGGATCAACCGGCTCGCCGCGCTGGCCGCCGGCACCTCCACCGAGAACCGGCTGCGGATGCGCCTGGAGTCGTACGTGCTGGCGGCCCGGCTGGAGCAGGTCGCGGCGGCGGCCAGCGACCGGCTGGTCCGGATGTCCGGGGGCCGCTACACCCTGGTCCACAGCGACGACCGGGGCACCGGCAACAAGCGCTCCGGCCTGGCCCTGCGGGTGGTCGACGCCTGGACGGGCACCGAGCGGGACACCGCGACGCTCTCCGGCGGCGAGAGCTTCTTCGCCTCGCTGTCCCTCGCCCTCGGTCTGGCCGACGTGGTCACCGACGAGGCGGGCGGGATGCCGTTGGACACCCTGTTCATCGACGAGGGCTTCGGCACCCTGGACGAGCAGTCCCTGGAGGAGGTGATGGACGTCCTCGACGGCCTGCGCGAGCGGGACCGCGCGGTCGGCATCGTCAGCCACGTCGCCGATCTGCGCAGCCGCATCCCCGCGCAGCTGCTGGTCCGCAAGGGGCGGCGCGGCTCCACCCTCGCCCTGGCCGGACGGGAGGACGCGTAGCGGCGGAAGAACGCCGTCGGTCCCGCCGGGCGCCCCGGGCCCCCGGGCGCCTCAGCCCGAACAGGCGATCCGCTGGGCCTGCTGCCAGGCGCAGGTCGGGCACAGGGTGCTGCCCGGCTGATCGGCGGGCAGCACCGTCGGTTCGCCGCACAGCACGCAGTCGGCACGCGGCCCGGTAGCGGCCGGATCCTCGCGCAGCGCCGCCTCCGCCGAGTCCGCGGGCGCCACCTCGCAGACCACCGCGTCCTCGTAGGAAGCGCCGTCGTTCGTCGCGGAATCGCTCATCCCGCCTTCCTACTCCCCGCCGCCACCCCACGGCAAGCCGCCCCCGGCCGGGCCGTTCACCGTACGGGCCCCGACCGTTCCCGGCCCCCGCCGCCCCCGCCGCCCCCGCCCGAAGCGCTCTCCCGGTCCCCGGCTACCGTGGCCGCCATGGTTGGCGATCTTCCACAGCGACTGCGAGCCGCCCGGGCCGCCGAGCCCACGTACTCGGAGGTCGGGGCCACCCGCCGCGGCCGACTGCCGGGCGGGTACGCGCACCTGCGGCGGCGGGTGCACCTCGGCCACGGGCCGGAGGTCCTGGAGCAGGCCGGGCGGTACGTCCTCGGGTGGGGCAGTCAGCTGGGGAGCGGGTTCGCGGTGTACCCCGGCGGCCCCGCCCGGGAGGGGGCCACCGTGCTGCTGCGGGTGAGCCTGCCGGGCACCCGGTGGCCACGGCTGGTGATCCCCTGCCGGGTGGCGTGGACGGTGGCCGAACCGGACCGGATCGGCTTCGCCTACGGGACGCTGCCCGGCCACCCGGAGTGCGGCGAGGAGTCGTTCCTGGTGTCGATGGACGCCGAGGGCGAGGTGTGGTTCGAGGTCGCCGCGTTCTCCCGGCTGTCCGCCTGGTACGCCCGGCTGGGCCGCCCGGTCGCGCTGCTCTGCCAGCACCTGGCGATCGAGCGCTACCTCGCCGCCGTGGCCGGCCACGTCGCCGGCGACCGCTGACCGCCGGCCGCGGCACCGCTCAGCCGAGGAAGGACAGCCGGACGGTGCGGCGCGGGTTGTCCCCGTTGGTGTCGATCAGCACCACCGACTGCCAGACGCCGAGCGCCAGTTGGCCACCGAGCACGGGCAGGGTGGCGTGCGGGGCGACCAGGCCGGGCACCACGTGGTCCCGTCCGTGTCCGGGGCTGCCGTGCCGGTGGCGCCAGCGGTCGTCGGCCGGGAGCAGGTCGCGCAGCGTGGCGAGGAAGTCCTCGTCACTGCCCGAGCCGGTCTCCAGGACGGCGATCCCGGCGGTGGCGTGCGGGACGAAGACGTTGAGCAGTCCGTCCCGCCCGGGCGCCCGCTCGTTGAGGAACGCGACGCAGCGGTCGGTGATGTCGAGCGCGACCTCGCGGTTGCCGGTGGTGATCTCCAGGGTGGTGCTGTGGAAGGCGCCGGTCGACCCGGCCGACGTGGAGTGGTTGTTGTCCGCCATGGCGCCATCCTGACCCAGGTCAGCGGGTCGGGCGTACTGCCTCGCCGACTGCCCCCGCCAAGGTACCGAGCTCGCATAGGGTGAGAGGTTCAGACCAAAGTGGCGGTCCCGGTCCCCGGATACACCGACGACCCGACGGACCGGATGGTCCGACGGGTCGTTCAGGGACCGGCCACTGGGCCCGGGGCACACCCCGCCCCCGGGACCGGGTGCTAGCCGCGCCCGCCGAAGAGGCTCCGCCGCAGCCGGCGCAGCGGCGCCAGCAGCGAGACGCGGGTGTGGCGACGGCGGGCCGCCGCCGGGGCGTCGGCGCCGCGCGGCGTCAGCTCCCTTATCAGCCCGAGCGCCTCGGCGGTGTCCACCGCCGAGAGCGCGGGCGCGCCGAGCACGGCCAGGTGTCGGTCGA
The DNA here is from genome assembly GCF_044768255.1 of Kitasatospora sp. NPDC101157. NCBI lineage: Bacteria > Bacillati > Actinomycetota > Actinomycetes > Kitasatosporales > Streptomycetaceae > Kitasatospora > Kitasatospora sp. NPDC101157. The sequence goes on from NZ_JBIWPL010000003.1 coordinate 245,695, forward strand.
TCCGGCGGCCGGTCGCGCCGACACCGCACTGGATCGCCGGCACACGGGGCCGAGTCCGCACTTGCATGTGTTCCATCAGTTTTCCCACCCCTACGAGGCGCCAGGGCCGTGAGGCGAAGACTATCCGTGAGGGACGGCCTTCGCGCAACCGTCCTTGGTGTTGTGCCACCGTACCGTGCGACGCCAACTGACGATGCACCAGGGGCCGCCAGGGCGGTCACGACTAGGCATCAATGATGGTGCACGACCGGCCGTCCGTCATCGGGGCCGGGAAGTGCGGGCCCGGCACCCGCCCCCCGCGGTACGCGCCGGGCGCACGGGGACGGGCGCACGGCGCGCCCGCCGTGTCGACGAATCGCCTCCAGGGAGCACCGCCGGGAAGCCCGTGGCACCGCCGGCGCCGGCCCCCGCGCACCCCTCCCGAAGCCCGTTCCGCGGCCCCTCCCTCAGCCCGCCCCGGCCCCGCCCACCGCCCCGGCGCGACTCCGGCACGGCTTCCCATATAGGGGACAGCCGCCACATCGACAAAGCGATCACCGCGTCACCGTACGACTTCATGAAGTGAACGCATTCGGGGGATTGACTCACGTCAATCCTCCAAGCAATATCTGATGCACACGCCCGGGTGCCCGCACCGCACCCATGCGCGTGTTCGAGTGATGAACGACTCGATGAGTAACTCCGGCTCCTGCGGGCCACTGCCCGGCCACCTCGACGCTGCGGTGGCCAGGCCCGCACGGTGCCCGGACCGGCGGCCGGCCGTAGAGGGTCGGCCGGGCCGCCACCAGACTGCCGGTGCCGCCCCGCTCGGGGCCCGGCACCGGCGGTTCCGGGCCGGCCGCACGCCGATCGCACCGCCCGGCCTCCGCGGCCGGACGTCCCCGCAGGTCGCACCCCGTGGATCGGTAGACTCGGCCAGCGTGTCCCTCCTCCTCAGCATCGTGCTCCCGGTCCACGGCGTGGAGCGGTACCTCCCGCGCTGCCTCGACTCGATCCTCGGCGAGACCCCCGCCGCCGAGACCCGCTTCGAGGTGATCGCGGTCGACGACCTCTCCCCCGACGGCTCCGGCGCGATCCTGGACGCCTATGCCGCCCGCGACCCCCGGCTGCGCGTGATGCACCTCACCGAGAACCAGGGCCTCGGCGGCGCCCGGGCCGCGGCCCTGCCGCAGGTGCGCGGCGAGTACGTCTGGTTCGTGGACAGCGACGACTGGCTGCCCGAGCGGACGGTCGGCGTGATCCTCGACGAGCTGGCGCAGGAGCGCCGCCGCGAGGTACCCGCCGACGTGCTGCTCACCGACTTCACCCACGTCTATCCGGACGGCGGGAGCGAGCCCAACCCCTGGCGGCACGTGCTGGTCGGCTCCCCGCTGGTCGAGGGCTGCACCCTGGCCGAGCACCCGGCGCTGTTCCAGACCGTGATGTCGGTGTGGAACAAGGTGTTCCGCCGCGCGTTCCTGGAGGGCCTCGGCGTCGCCTTCGGCCGCGGCTACTACGAGGACATCTCGGTCACCTACCCCGCCCTGCTGGCCGCCGAGCGGCTGCGCTACCTGGACCGCCCCTGCTACTTCTACCGGCGCGGCCGGGACGGCGCGATCACCGCGACCCCCTCCCCCAAGCACGCCGACGTGTTCGCCCAGTACGACGCGATCTTCGCCTTCATCAACCGTTCCGACCGCCCCGGCAGGCCCGTCCCGGAGTCGCTGCGCACCCTGGTCTTCGACCGGACCGTCCGCCAGGCGCTGAACATCTACGACACCCCCGGGCTGGTCCCCGTCGCCCGGCGCAAGGACTACTTCCACCGGATCGCCCTGCACTTCGAGCGCCACCGCCCGGCGGACTACCGCTTCCCCGGCGGGGTGCGCGGCGTGCAGTACCGGCTGGCCGCCCGCGGTGCCCGGATCGCCTACGCCGAGCTGCGCCGGACCGGCCGGCTGCCGCGCGAACTCAAGCGCGGGGCGAGGGCGGTGGCGCCCGCGGTGAAGAAGGGCGTGCGCAGCGGCGCCCGGTTCACCGCGTACAACGCCTTCCGCCGGCTCCCGCTGGACGAGCACCTGGCGGTCTACGCCGCGTACTGGCACCGCGGTTACGCGTGCAGCCCGGCGGCGATCTACGAGAAGGCGAAGGAACTCGCCCCGCAGATCCGCGGCGTGTGGGTGGTGGAGAACCGCCGGCAGGCCGACACCATGCCGCCCGGCGTCCCGTACGTGATCGTCAACACACCCGCCTACCTCAAGGCGATGGCGACCGCCAAGTACTTCGTCAACAACGTCAACTTCCCGCGCACGATGGCGAAGCGCCAGGGCACGGTACACGTCCAGACCCAGCACGGCACCCCGCTCAAGGCGATGGGCATGGACCTGCGGGGCCGCCCCGAGGCGGCCGAGGGGATGGACTTCGACCGGCTCCAGGAGGCCATCGACCGCTGGGACTTCCTGGTCTCCTCCAACCCGCACACCAGCGAGCACTTCGCCCGGGCCTTCCCCGGCCGGTACGAGATGCTCGACACCGGCTACCCGCGCAACGACCGGCTGGCCAACGCCACCCCGGAGGAGGTCCGGGCGATGCGCGAGCGGCTCGGGCTGCGCCCGGGCACCACGGCGGTGCTGTACGCGCCGACGCACCGCGGCGGCAAGGGCGGCTACGTGCCGCTGCTGGACGTGGCGGAGCTGGCCCGGCGCCTCGGCCCGCGCTTCACGCTGCTGGTGCGCACCCACTACTTCCACACCGGCGGCCCGGGCGACCTGACGACCGGTGAGGACGCGGCGCGGATCGTCGACGTGTCGGCGCACCCGGTCGTGGAGGACCTCTACCTGGCGGCGGACGCACTGGTGACGGACTACTCGTCGATGATGTTCGACTACGCGGTGCTGGACCGGCCGGTGGTGATATTCGCCCCGGACTGGGAGGAGTACCAGCGCGAACGCGGCGTCTACTTCGACCTGTTCGCCGAGCCGCCGGGCGCCGTCACGGTGGACGTGGACGGGCTGGCGCGGGCGCTGCGCGCGGGCGATCCGGAGCCGGGGGCCCGGGAGCGGTTCCGGGCGAAGTTCTGCGTCTGGGACGACGGCGGGGCGGCGGAGCGGGTGGTGCGCCGGGTGTTCCCGGTGGGCCCGGCACGGTAGCGGACCGGCCTCCCGGCGGGGCCGGGGCCACCGACGGGCGGGGCCGGACCGCCGACGGGCGGGGCCGCCGATGGACGTGGCCGACGCCGCCGGTGGGGCGGCCCCGGCCACGTCCGCGCGGACTCAGCGCTGGCGGGCGGCCAGGAACTCCTCGAAGTCCAGGAAGCCCTGGTGACGGGTGTCCATCGCGTGGATCAGCGCCTCGGCCATCGAGATGGTGACGCTGTGGTCGCCCATCTCGTTGGCGGCCAGCGCGTACTCGGCAGCGGTGATCTTGCCGTCGCCGTTCTTGTCGAAACGGTCGAACATCTCCTTGATGGCCTCGACGCTCTCCATCGTTTCCTCCTGGGCACTGCGGGGTCTTGCTCGGTTGGGACGGCCGTACCCTACCCGGCCGTGGTGTGCGCCACGGTGTCCGGGAGTGGACGAGCGCCGGGGTGGGTGTCGTAGTCTGCGGGTCTGATTGCTGACCCGGGCTCCTCCCGGGCGGTCGTTCGTCCAGGGAGGGAACCGTGCTCGACCTCGCCACCAGGCTGGTGCTGAAACCCGTTTCGCGCGGGATCTGGCGCCCGGTCATCGAGGGCATCGAGAACGTGCCGCGCAAGGGCGGAGTGATCCTGGCCAGCAACCACCTGTCCTTCATCGACAGCGTGGTGATCCCGCTCACCGCCCCTCGCCGGGTGCACTTCCTCGCCAAGGCCGAGTACTTCACCGGTACCGGGCTCAAGGGCCGGGTCTCCAAGGGTTTCTTCGAGGCGATCGGCGCGGTGCCGGTCGAGCGCGGCACCTACCGTTCCGCGCAGGCCTCGCTGGAGTCGGCGCTGGAGATCCTGGAGGCCGGAAAGGCCTTCGGCATCTACCCCGAGGGCACCCGGTCGCTGGACGGCCGGCTCTACCGCGGCAAGACGGGCGTCGCCTGGCTGGCGCTGACCGCGGGCGTGCCGGTGGTGCCGGTGGCCCTGGAGGGCCCGGAGCACATCCTGCCGATCGGCAAGCGCGTCCCGCGGATCAAGAAGGTCACCGTCCGCTTCGGCGAGCCGCTGCACTTCGACGAGCTGCACGGGCAGGCCCGTTCGCTGAAGGCCCGTCGGCAGGTGACCGACGAGGTGATGGCGGCGATCCAGCGGCTCTCCGGCCAGGAGGTCGTGGAGAGCTACAACGAGATCCCGAAGGCGGCCTGACCGCCCTTCGGGCCGTTCAGGCGCGGCCGACGGCCCGCGCGGTCACGCGCCGCCGGTGTCCGACGGGGTCGGGCACGCCCGGGACCCCGCGGGGTCACGCGTGGCCGAGCGCCGCGGCTTCCGCCAGGGCCGCGGCCTCCGGTGCCTCCCGGCGCAGCAGCGCCGCGTACCGGCCGTCCAGCTCCACCAGCTCCTCGTGGGTGCCGAGTTCGACCACCTCACCGTGATCGAGCACGGCGATCTGGTCGGCGGAGCGGACGGTGGAGAGCCGGTGCGCGATGGTGATGGTGGTGCGGCCCGCGGCCAGGGTGTCCACGGCCTGCTGGACGGCGCGTTCGGTGCGGTTGTCGAGCGCGCTGGTGGCCTCGTCCAGGATGAGCACCGGGGGGTTGCGCAGGATGGTGCGGGCGAGCGCGAGGCGCTGCTTCTCGCCGCCGGAGAAGCGGTAGCCGCGTTCGCCGACCAGGGTGTCGTAGCCGTCCGGGAGGGCGGCGATGGTCTCGTGGATCTGTGCGGCCCGGGCGGCCTCGACCAGTTCGGCGTCGTCGGCGCCGGGCTTGGCGAAGCGCAGGTTGTCGGCGACCGAGGCGTGGAAGAGGTAGGTCTCCTGGGAGACCACGCCGACCGCGCGGGCCAGGGTGTCGAAGGACAGCTCGCGCACGTCCACGCCGTCCAGGGTGACCCGGCCGCCGGTGACGTCGTACAGCCGCGGCACCAGGTAGCTGAGGGTGGTCTTGCCGGAGCCGGTCTCGCCGACCACCGCCAGTGAGGTCCCGGCCGGGACCTTGAGTTCGACGCCGGCCAGGGTCGGGCGCTCCTGCTCGGGGTCGTAGCGGAAGTCGACGGCCTCGAAGCGGACCTCGCCGCGGATGTCGGTCAGCTCGACCGGCCGCGGCGGTTCGGCGATCTCCACCGGCAGGTCGAGGTACTCGAAGATGCGCTGGAAGAGCGCGAGTGAGGTCTGCACGTCCACGCCGGTGGAGAGCAGGCCGACGGTCGGGCGGAACAGGCCCTGCTGGAGGGTGACGAAGGCGACCAGGGTGCCGACCGAGACGATCGGGGCGCCCGCGGCCGAGGTCAGGCCGGCCGCCCAGTAGATCAGCGCGGGCATCGCGGCCATCACGATCATGATGGTGTTCATCCGCCAGCGTCCGGCCATGCTGGCCCGCACCTCCAGGTCGGCGAGCTGGTCGGACTGCTCGGTGAACTCCCGGGCGAGCGAGTGGGAGCGGCCCATGGTGCGGCCGAGCAGGATGCCGCTGACCGACAGCGACTCCTGGACCGCCGAGCTCATCGCGGCCAGCTGCTTCTGCCGTTCGGTGGTGATCTTCTTGCGCTCCCGGCCGACCCGCCGGCTGATCCAGACGAACAGCGGCAGCAGGAGCAGCGAGACGACGGTCAGCCGCCAGTCGAGGGCGACCATGGCGACGATCGAGGCGATCACCGCGGTGAGGTTGGAGACCAGGCTGGTCGCGGTGGAGGTCACCGTGGACTGCATGCCGCCGATGTCGTTGGCGATCCGGGACTGCACCTCGCCGGTGCGGGTGCGGGTGAAGAAGGCCAGTGACTGCCGCTGGAGGTGCCCGTAGACCGCCGTGCGCAGGTCGTGCATGACCCGCTGGCCGACGGTGGTGGAGATCAGCGTCTGCAGCACGTTGAAGATGCTGTTCACCACGGCGGTGAGGATCATCCCGAGCGCGAGCAGGCTGAGCAGCCCGGTGCGGCCCTGCGGGATGGCGGTGTCCAGCACGGCTCTGAGCAGGAACGGCGAGACCACGGACACCACGGCCGAGGCGGCGACCAGCAGTCCTACGGTGGTGAGGCGGCCCCGGTACGGGCGGAACAGTGCGAGGATGCGCCGCCACTGGGCCGGCGGGCGGGGGTCGCCCTCGGTGCGCTCGGGCGGGGTCCAGTCGATGGCGGCGGGCCTCAAGAACGGGCCTCCCTGGATCGGGCGCGCGGGGGCGTGGCCGCGGCGGCGGGCTTGGCGGTCGGTCGGGTGTCAGCATAGCGAGAGTAGCTCATAGTTAGGCAAGCTAATAGTGAGGGTTACTCTATTCCCGCGTCGCCGTGCCGCCCCGGGCCGACCGCCGTTGCGCCTCAGTTCGTCCGGTAGGTGCGCGCAGCCTTCGAGGACAGGCCGCCGAGCTTGCCGGACGGCAGCACCCGGGCGATCGCCACGGCGAGCTTGTAGCGCTTGCCCGGTACGGACACCGAACGGCCGCGGGCGAGGTCACGCATCGCCTCGTCCACCACCCGCTCGGCCGACAGCCAGGACCAGGACGGGATGTTGCCGGTGCCCATGCCCGCCCGCTGGTGGAACTCGGTCCGGGTGAAGCCGGGGCACAGCGCCATCATCCGCACGCCCGTCCCGCCGAGGTCGCGCAGCACGCCCTGGGTGAAGCTCACCACCCACGCCTTGCTCGCCCCGTAGGTGCCGCGCGGCAGGAAGGCCGCCACCGAGGCGACGTTCACGACCGCGCCCCGGCCGCGCTCGCGCATCCCCGGGAGGGCGGCCGTGGTCAGCCGCAGGATGGCCTCGATGTGCACCTTCAGCATGTCCAGCTCGTCCTGGAGCGGGACGGTCCCGAAGGCGCCCTTGTTGCCGAACCCGGCGTTGTTGATCAGGAGGTCCACCGGGCGCTCGGCGTCGGCGAGCCGGGCCTCGACGGCGGCGATGCCCTCGTCGGTGGCGAGGTCGGCGGTCAGCACCTCCGCCTCGGTGCCGTACCGGGCGTGCAGGTCCGCGCTCGCGCGCTCCAGGCGGTCGGTGTCCCGGGCCACCAGGACGAGGCGGTAGCCGCTGCGGGCGAGCCGGCGGGCGAAGGCGGCTCCGATGCCGGCGGTCGCGCCGGTGATCAAGGCTGTGGTCATGCCCCTGACCGTACCCACTCACCCGCAGCCAGGCCCACACCCAGGGCGACTCACCTGGTCAGCGGGCTGCGGGTGCCGGCCGTCCCGGCCTGGCCCGAACCCTGGTGCGCAGCCGACCCGGTAGCCGGTACGGCTACTCCAACTACGGGCTCGGCCTGCTCGGGCGCGTGCTCGCCGAGGCGGCCGGGCTGCCGTACGGGGAACTGCTCGCCGAGCGCGTGTGCGGACCGCTCGGGCTGCGGTCCACGACCTGCGCTCCGGATGCGCCGCGCCTGGCCGTCGGACACCGCCGCGGACGGCCGCTGCCGCCCTGGCGCATGCCCGGGCTGCCGGGCGCGGGCGCCCTGCGGACGTCCGGCGCCGACCTGCTGCGCCACCTCGGCGCCCACCCGCGTGGCGCCGAGGGCGCATTGGGGGCCGCGCTGCGGGACGTCCAGCGACCTCGACTGCGGCTGCCCCGCTCGGCCGACCGACTCGGCCTGGTCCGGATGCACCGCCGCTCGGGCGGCCGTGGCCTCTCCTTCCACTCCGGCGGGACCCGCGGATTCACCAGCTCCGTCGGCTTCTCGGCCCCGGGCCCGTCCGCCGTCGCCGTCCTGGCCAACACGGCACCGGCCAATGGACGGGCGCCTCGTCGATGCCGGGTACGACCTGCTGCGGGCCGCCGCCCGGGGCGGCTGAGGGCGCCGCCCGGGACAGTCCTGGACCGCCGCCCTAGACCGCCACCGCCTTGGCGCGGTCGGCGGCGATGCGGACCGCGAGGCCGGCCAGGACGGTGCCCATCACGTAGCGCTGGACGCGCAGCCAGGCCGGGCGGCGGTTGAGGAAGCCGGCGATGCTGCCCGCGCTCATCGCGATCAGTCCGTTCATGCCGACCGCGATCGCGATCTGGGTCAGGCCCAGCACCAGGCTCTGCGCCGCGACGTGGCCGCGCTCGGGCACCACGAACTGGGGCAGCAGCGAGATGTACATGACGGCGATCTTGGGGTTGAGCAGGCAGGTCAGGAAGCCCATCGTGAACAGGCGGCGGGGCGGGTCCGGGGGCAGTTGCTGCGGGGCGAAGACCGCCGTACCGCCGGGCTTGACCGCGTTCCAGGCCAGCCAGAGCAGGTAGCCGGCGCCGGCCAGCTTGATCGCGGTGTAGAGGACGGGCACCACCGAGAAGACCGCGGCCACCCCGGCCGTCACCGCGACCAGGTAGACCAGGAACCCGGCGGCGACGCCCGTCAGCGACACCAGTCCTGCGCGGCGGCCCTGGGATATCGAGCGCGAGACCAGGTAGATCATGTTCGGCCCCGGCGACAGCACCATGCCCAGCGCCACGGCCGCGATGCCGAGCACCGCGTGGCCGTCCACCGCGTCCAGGGCGTCCGCGGCGTTCATCAGCTCGTCCATGCGTCGAGGCTAGGGTGCGGGGTGATCTCGATGCAATGATGGCTTTGCGCTCGGTGCAATGTGTTCGGGTCCCAGGTATGTGAGGAGTTGGCTCCCGATGGACGACTACCGGCAGATCGCGGACGAGGTCGCCGCCGACATCACCGGTGGACGGCTGCGACCGGGCCAGCAGCTGCCCACCCAACGCGCCTTCGCCCGCAGCCGAGGCATCGCCGTCTCGACGGCGGGGCGGGTCTACCGCGAACTGGTCCGGCGTGGGCTGACCGTCGGCGAGGTCGGGCGCGGCACCTTCGTCCGGGCCGGGCGGTCCGCGGAGGACGGGCGGATCGCGCTCGCCGAACCGGCCGCAGCGCCCATCGACCTGGAGCTCAACTACCCGAGCGCGCCCGGGCAGGCGGAGTTGCTGGCCGGCGGACTGGCGCCGCTGCTACGGGCCGACGCGCTGGGCCAGGCGCTCCGGCCGGTCGGCGCGGCCGGGACGGACGCGGCGCGGCAGGCCTTCGCCCGGCTGCTCGCCACGGGCGAGGGCGGCTGGGAGATCGACGCGCGGGGGCTGCTGTTCGCGGGCAACGGCCGGCAGGCCGTCGCCGGGGCTCTCGCCGCGCTGGTGCCGCCCGGGCAGCGGCTGGGAGTCGAGGCGCTGACCTACCCGGTGGTGAAGGCGGTGGCAGGGCGTCTGGGCATCCGGCTGGTGCCGCTCGCGATGGACGAGCACGGGCTGCGGCCGGACGCCGTCGCGACGGCCCACCGGGCGGCGCCGCTGAGCGCCGTGTACGTCCAGCCCCGGTTGCAGAACCCGCTGGGTGTCAGCCTGCCGCCCGAACGGGCCGCCGCGCTGGCGGCGGAGCTGCGGCGGCTGGACCTGCCGGTGGTCGAGGACGCCATCTGGTCCTTCCTGCGCCCCGGACCGGCGCCGCTCGCCGCGCTCGTGCCCGAGCGGACGGTGCTGGTCGACAGCCTCTCCAAGCGGCTCGCGCCGGGACTGACCACCGGGTTCGCGGTCGTCCCGGACGGGCTGCGCGAACGCGTCGCGGGCGCGCTGCGGACCGGCGGGTGGACGCCGAGCGGCTTCGCGCTGGAGGCGGCGGTGCGCTGGATCGGGGACGGGACGCTGGCGGCGGTGACGGCGGCGAAGCGGACGGACGCGGCGGCCCGACAGGCGCTGGCCCGGGAGGCTCTCGCGGGCCAGCGGGTGCGGGCGGACCCGTGCTCGTACTACCTGTGGTGGGAACTGCCGGGCGCATGGCGGGCGGAGACCTTCGTCGCCGCGGCGGCGCGGGCGGGGATCTCGGTGACGCCCGCGTCAGCCTTCGCGGTGGATCCGCGGAGCACGCCGTCCGCGGTGCGGGTGGGGCTGGCCTCGCCGCCGCTGCCGGTTCTGGCGTGGGCACTGCGGGTGCTGACGGGGATCGCGAACAGCTGACAGCCGACGACTGACAGATGACAACTGACAGATTTCAGCTTTCGAAATCTGAAATCTGTTCGCTGTTATCTGTGAGCTGACATCTGCTCGCCGCCAGTCGTCAGTCATCAGCCGTCAGCCGTCAGCCGTCGCTCCTCACCCGTCCGTCCCCGACCGGCTTCCGCGCGCGGCCGTGTCCGCGGCGCCGCCGGCCCCGACGGCACGCAGGCGGGAGGCGGCGGTGGCCGCCAGCTGCGGGGCGAGCTTGGCCACGTCACGGGAGCCGACCACCGCGATCAGGCTGGGCAGCAGCCAGCGGACCGGCTGCATGCCGCGCAGCCAGGCCTGGGCGTACACGTGGGCGGACCGTCGGGCGATCCCGGCGACGATCCGGTCCACCGCGGGCTCCAGCGGATAGGTCTTGTTGGCCGGCCACGGCAGCCGGCCACGCATCTGCTTCAGCACGGTGTCCTCGTCGGCACCGCGCACCATGTCGGTGTCGGTCCAACTCAGGTACCCCACACCGACCTTGACCCCCTGGTAGGCGACCTCGGCACGGATCGAGTGGGCGAAGGCCTCCACCCCGGACTTGCTGGCGCAGTAGGCGCTCATCAGCGGTGCGGGCGTCAGCGCGGCGAGCGAGGCGATCTGCAGCAGGTAGCCGCGGCTCTCGACGAGCGCCGGCAGGAAGGCCCGCGCGGTGGCGACGCTGCCGAGCAGGTTGACCTCGATCACCCGGCTGAAAGCCCGGTGGTCGCTGTCGGCCAGCGGTCCGCCGATCGCGATCCCGGCGTTGGCGACCACGGTGTCGATCCGCCCGTAGTGCTCCTTGATCCGGCCGGCGGTCTCGTCGAGCGCTTCCAGGTCGGTGACGTCCACCTCCCAGGCGGTGGCGTCCGCGCCGCACTGCGCCGCGACGGCCTTCAGCTCCTCCGGCTCCAGGCCCAGCAGCGCGACCTTGGCGCCGCGCCGGGCCAGCTTGCGGGCCAGCGAGGCGCCGACCCCGCGGGCGGCACCGGTGACGACGACGACCTGCGCGGACAACGGCGGGATGGCGTTCATGCGGCAGTGGTCCTCTCGACGACGACAGCGGGGGCAGGGACTGAAGCGGGGGCTGAAGCGGGGACGGGAGCCGGGACGGAAGCAACCGCGGGGGCGGCGCCGCTCAGGTGCGCGGCGGCCATCCGGTGGATCTCGGCGGCGACCTCCTCCGGCCGCTCCAGCGGAGCCATGTGCCCGACGCCGGGCAGAAGCAACAACCCCTGGGGGTCCGCGAGTTCGGCGACGATCCGGTGGGCGTGCACCGGCGGGGTGAGCCGGTCCGCGGTGCCCACCACCACGGCGGTGGGCGCGCTGATCCGACCGAGGCCGGCCCGTACGTCCAGCCGGTCGAGCACCCCGGCCCAGTGGAAGCGGACCCCGGTGGGGCAGGCGTGCACGATCCGGGCCGTCGCCTCGACCTGTCCGGCGGGTGAAGTCGGCCCCATCGTCGCGTACTTGAGCGCCGCCCGGCTGACCGCCGAGACCGGGCCGAGCGGCAACCGGGAGCGCAGCAGCTGCCGGTGCAGGAAGCGCCGCAGGCCCGGGGCACGGAGGGCGTCCGGCAGGACGGTGAGTTCGGCGACCAGCTCGCTCGGGCCGGTGGAGATCAGGACGTTGGCAGCGGTGCGCTCGGCGACGTCGGGTCGGCCGCCGGCGGCCATGATGGTCATCCCGCCCATGCTGTGCCCGGCCAGCACCGCCCGCTCCCCCGCCGGAACGGTCCGGGCGAGCACGGCGGCCAGGTCCTCGGCGAGCGCCCGGGTGGAGTAGCGGGCCCGGCTGGGCGGGACCTCGCTGTGCCCGTGGCCGCGCTGGTCGTAGGCCACCACCCGGTAACGGTCGGCGAGTCGGCGGATCACCGGGGCCCAGAACGCGGTCGAGCAGGTCCAGCCGTGGGAGAGCACCACGGTGGGCGCTCCGGGCCGGCCGTGCACCTCGACGTGCAGCCGGATGCCGTCCGCCGAGCGGATGCTCAACTCCTCGACGGGCGTGGGCGGTACGTACTCGGCGGGGAGCTGGACGGAGCTCATGCGGTGGCCTCCTGGACGGTTCGGGCGGTGGTCGGGGCGGCGCGCATGATCAGCTCGTACTCGCCGAGGTCGACCTTGCGGGTGGCGCGCCGGAAGGAGGTCGTGGAGCCGGGCCAGAGCACGGTGTTCTTGCCGCTCGGGTCCAGGTACCAGCTGCGGCAGCCGCCGGTGGTCCAGACGGTGCGGTCCATCCGGTGCTGCAGTTCGAGGTTCCACTGCCGCTGGGCGCGGACGGTGGGCTGCATGGCGGCGGCGCCGATCGAGTGGAGCGTGGTCAACGCATCGACCATGTAGTTCAGTTGGGACTCGATCATGAGGATCATCGAGCTGTTGCCGAGGCCGGTGTTGGGGCCGATGACGAAGAAGAGGTTGGGGAAGCCGTGCACGGTCGAGCCGCGCAGCGCCTCCATGCCGTCCTTCCACTCCTCCGCCAGGCTCGTCCCGTTCGCCCCGAACACCCGGGCGCCGATGGGCATGTCGGTGACGTGGAAGCCGGTGCCGAACACGATGGCGTCCACCTCGTGCTCGCTGCCGTCGGCGGCGACCAGGGTGGAGCCGCGCAGCTCGCGCAGGCCGGCGGAGACGACCTCGGTGTTGGCGGCGGCGAGCGCCGGGTAGTACGTGTTGCTGAGCAGGATGCGCTTGCAGCCGATCCGGTAGTCCGGGGTGAGCCTGGCGCGCAGCTCCGGGTCGGGGACGCCCTGGGCGATGTGGCGTTCGGCGAGTTGCTGGACGAGGCGCAGCAGTCCGGGGCGGCGCACGAAGGCGTCCACCTGGAGCTCGCGGAGCGCGAACAGGGTGCCCCGGCGGATCTTGGCGGTGACCGGCAGCCTGCCGTGCAGCCACTTCTCCAGCTGGGTGATCTCCCGGTCGCGGCGCGGAAGGACCCAGGCCGGGGTGCGCTGGAAGACGGTCAGCTTTCCGGCCTTCGGCTGGATCGACGGGATGATCTGGGCGGCGGAGGCACCGGTGCCGACCATGGCGACGCGCTTGCCGGTCAGGTCGTAGTCGTGGTCCCAGCGGGAGGAGTGGAACACCTTGCCGGGGAAGGTGCTCAGGCCGGGCAGGTCGGGGATCTGGGGGTCGGCGAGCGGTCCGGCGGCGGAGACGAGGGCGTCGGCGGTCCACCGGCCGGCCGAGGTGGTGATCCGCCAGTGGGCCCGCTCGTTGTCCCAACGGGCCTCCAGAACTTCGGTGTTGAAGTGCAGGTGCGGGCGGAGCCCGAAGACGGTGGCGACCTTCTCCAGGTAGGCGCGGATGTCCGGCTGGCCCGAGAAGCTGCGCGGCCAGTCGGGGTTGGGCGCGAAGGAGAAGGAGTAGAGGTGCGAGGGCACGTCGCAGGCGCAGCCGGGGTAGCTGTTGTCGCGCCAGGTGCCGCCGACGGAGTCCGCGCGCTCCAGGACCACGAAGTCGGTGATCCCGGCGCGGCGCAGCCGGACGGCCGCTCCGAGGCCGCCGAAGCCGGAGCCGATCACCGCGACCCGCACGTGGGGTACGACCTCCGTCACGGCGCCGGTGTCCGCCGCGGCGCCGGTGTCGGTCGCGGCGCCGGTGTCGGTCGCCGCGGACGCGCCGGAGCGGGGGCGCTTGCTGCTGGATGCCATGCGGCCTCCTCCTGAAGGGTGGGGCGGTGGTCGTCACGCTCTTCCGGGGGTCGCGGCCCCGGAGCCTCCTGGACCGTCCTCGGAACCCTGCCAATCGCGCCAGTAATCACTGGCGCGATTGGCAGGGTAGCCCTTGCTGACACCGGATGGAAGAAGCGCGACGGCCCGGATTCACCGGAAGTCGCCCGAGCTACCGCAGGCTCCTCCGTCGGGGTGACGGACCTATGCTGATCGCCGTGGACAAGGTCAGAGCTGCTGCGGGCGACAGAAAACGCGAGTACCGGGTGGAGGAACTGGCCGAAGCGGCCGGGATCACCACCCGCACCCTGCGCTTCTACCGCGAGCGCAAACTGCTCCAGCCGCCCCGCAAGGAGGGCCGGATCGCCTGGTACGGCGAGGAGCACCTGGCCCGGCTGCGGATGATCGGCGAGCTGCTCGAACGCGGCCACACCCTCGGCGGGATCGCCGAACTGATCGGCGCCGGCGAGAGCGGCCGGGATGTCGCCGGGCTGATCGGACTGGAGGCCGCGATCGTCGCCCCGTGGTCGGACGAGACCCCGGTGCGGCTGGACTGGGAGGAGCTGAGGTCCGCGTTCGGGGACCAGCTCACCGAGGAGAACACCGCCGAGGCGATCGCCCAGGGCTACATCTCGATCGAGGACGACGGCATCACCCACGTCAGCCGGCGGCTGATGGACGCCACCACCGAGCTGGTCGCCGAGGGCGTACCGCTCGCGGCCGTACTGGACGCCAGCCGGCGAACCGGGGAGTACGTCGACGCCATCGCCGAGATCTTCATCGAGGTGGTCAGCGAGCACCTGCTCAGCGCGTTGTCCGGCGACGCCCCGCTGCCGCCCGGCGAGGCGGCCCGGCTCACCGAGCGCATCCTGCGGGTCCGGCCGCTCGCCCGTACGGTCGCCGACGCCCAGTTCACCCTGGCGATGGACCGCCGGGTGCGGGCCGAGTACGCCGAACTGCTGCGCCAGCGACGGGAGCACGGCTCCGAGGCGTAGCCGGGCTGCCGGGCGGGCAGGGTTCCGGCGCCCCCTTTCGGCGGTCGGCGGGCCACGCCCCACTCGTGGCGGGCGACCGCCCGCGGTGGTGTCCGTCCGCCGGGGTGACCGTCCGCCGGGGTGACCGTCCGCTGGAGGTGTCCGTCCGTTGGAGGAGGCGCCGGTGCCCCGAACACTCAGCCGCCGTGCCGCGCTCGGCCTCGCCGCCGGGCTCGCCCCGGGCCTCACCCTCGCCGGCTGCGGGTCCGGCTCCCCCGCGCCGGACGGCACTCCGTCCGGCGCGGGGGGCACCCGGACGGTCCGGCACGCGCGCGGGGAGAGCGCCGTACCGGCCCGGGCGAGCCGGGTGGTGGTGCTGGACACCGACGCCCTGGACTCGGCGGTCACCCTCGGGCTGAGCCCGGTCGGCGCCACCACGGTCAGCGAGGGCGCTCCGTTCCCCGGGTACCTGCCCACCGAGCGGCTGGCCGGGACGAAGGCGGTCGGCGCGATCGGCCGGCCCAGCCTGGAGGCGATCGCGGCGCTGCGGCCGGACCTCATCCTGAGCAACCAGGTCCGCGACGACAAGCGGTACGACCAGCTGTCCGAGATCGCGCCGACGGTGCTGTCCACGACCACCGGGCCGGCCTGGAAGGAGAACGTCCGGCTGCACGCGGAGGCGATGGGCCGCCAGGACGAGGCCGCGGCGGCGGACGCGGCGTACCGCTCGAAGCTCCGGGACGTGGTCACCGCGCTGGGCGGACCGGCCAGGGCGGCGGCCACCCGGGTCGAGATGGCCCGCTTCCTGGCCGGCGCGCCCACCCGGCTCTACCTCGACGACACCTTCGTCGGCTCGCTCTTCAAGGACCTCGGGCTCGGCCGCCCGGCCAACCAGGACAGGTCCGGGTTCTCGCTGGAGATCAGCCCGGAACAGGTGGACCAGGCGGCGGCGGACGTCATCTTCTACTCGGTGTACGGGGACGAGGCGAAGTCCGACCGCGGCAGGATCACCGGCGGCGCGCTGTGGAGGAACCTGGACGCCGTCCGCAACGGCCGGGTCTTCCGGGTGGACGACAACCTGTGGATGCTCGGCATCGGCTACACGGGGGCCGGGCTGATCCTGGACCGGATCCGGACGGACCTGGCGTGACGGCGGGCGTCATCCGCCACCCGGCCCTCCTGTGCCCCCCTATTTCACGTCGTCCACCGCCCCCGGCGCCAGCGCCGGCGAGGGAAAGAGGTGCCGGGCCTCACCGCCCGACCACCACACCCCGATCGCGAACACCGCCGTCGCCTCCAGCAGCCCGGCCCGGTCGAGGCCGCCGCAGTGCACCGGAACGCAGCCCATCGAGCCCACCAGCTCGGCGGTCAGGTCGGCGGCGACCCGGTCGTCCGCGCAGTACGGCACCCCGAGCGGCGCGCCCTCGAAGCCCGGCCGCGGCAGCGACCAGATGCTCTCGTGGCAGAGACCGAACACCTTCACCACCCGCGCCGCCGGAGCCGCCGAGGCGAGCTGCCGGGCGACGGAGTCCGTCGGCCCCGCCGTGGTCAGGGCCGGCCCGTCCGCGCCCGGAGCCATCGGTACGGTGCAGTCCAGCACCACCCGTCCGGCCAGTTCACCGGCCAGTGACCCGACCACCGGCACCGCCGCCCCGGCCGGCAGCGCGACCAGCACCGCCTCCCCGAAGCGCGCGGCCTCCGCCGCCTCGCCGCCGCCGAGCGCGCCGATCTCCGCGGCGCGCTTCCGGGCCGCCGCCGCGTCACGGCCGCCCACCCGCACCTCGTGCCCGGCCCGCACCCACGCCCCGCCGAGTGCGGCCGCCATGGAACCCGTACCGAGAATGCCGATCCGCATGGTCCATCCACTCCTCATCACGTCCGATGTCGTGCTCCGGACGCTAGACGGGCCGATGCACACCGCCCGGTAGGCAACGGATCGGGCAGGATGGACGCATGCGGACCGAGGACGTCATCGAGGACCGGACGGACGGCGACCCGGGCGGCGACACCGGCGGCGACCCGGGCGGCGGGCTGTTCGCCGCGGACTGCCGTGCCCGGCTGGCCTTCGAGGTGATCGCCAACCGCTGGGACAGCGTGGTGGTGTACGTCCTCGGCGAAGGCGGGCCGATGCGCCCCCGGGCGCTGCTCGACCGGATCGGCGGGCTCAGCCCGAAGGTGCTCAACGAGACGCTGCGCCGGCTGGAGTACAACGGCCTGGTGGAGCGCCGCCGTTACGCCGAGGCCCCGCCGCGCGTCGACTACACCCTGACCGGGGCGGGCACCGCCCTGCTCGGTCCGATCCGCGCCCTCGGCGCCTGGGCGGCCGTGCACGGCGACGCGGTCCTGGCCGCCCAGGACCGCCATGGCGACAGCGCGGGTTGATCCGCCCCGTACCGATCCGGGATGTCCTGATGTCCTGATGTCCTGACCGGTCCTGGACGAAGGGCGGCGGGGGGGGGGGGGGGGGGGCCCCCCCCGCCCCCCCCCCCCGGCCCCGCCCGGGGGGCCCCCCCCCCCCCGGCCCCCCCCCGGCGGCGGGCCGGGTGTTGCCCCCCCCGGCCCCGCGCGGGTTGGTCGGGCTGCCGGTGGGCCCTCCCGGGGCGCGCCGGTGGGGGGGGGGGGGCGCGGGGGCCCCCCACCCGCCCCCCCCCGCCGTCAGGTCCGGCCGTTCGGCACCCACAGTCCGGCCGGGCCCCGCTCGGGCGCGTTCCGGGCGGGCCCGCCCAACTCGGGCCCGGCCCGGTTCGGGCCCGAGTCAGTTGACGTTGACCGCGGTCCAGGTGGCCGCGACCGCGTTGTACTCGGCACTGTTCGCGCCGTACAGGTCCGACGCCGCGCTGAGGGTGGCCGCCCGGGCGCCCGCGTAGTCGGTCGTCGAGGTGAAGTACACGGTCAGCGCGCGGTACCAGATCTGCGCGGCCTTGTCCCGGCCGATGCCGGCGAGCGAGGAGCCGTCGGCCGTCGGGCTGTTGTAGTCGAACCCGTTGATCGACTTCGCGCCGCTGCCCTCGGACAGCAGGTAGAAGAAGTGGTTCGCCACGCCGGACGAGTAGTGCACGTCCAGGTTGCCGACGTTCGCGTCCCAGTAGTCCGCCGAGGATCCGTCCTTGCTCGGCTGGTCCATGTAGCGCAGCGGGCTGCCGTCGCCGCGCAGGTTGATCAGCTCGCCGATCCAGTAGTTCGGCGGGTTGGAGGGCAGGTTGGCGTACCACTCGACCATCGTGCCCATGATGTCCGAGGTGGCCTCGTTGAGGCCGCCGGACTCGCCCGAGTAGTTCAGGTTGGCGGTGGCCGCGGTGACGCCGTGGCTCATCTCGTGGCCGGCCACGTCGATCTCGGTGAGCGGCGCGCTGTTGTTGTTGCCGTCGCCGTACGACATGCAGAAGCAGTCGTCGCTCCAGAACGCGTTCACGTAGTTCGAGCCGTAGTGCACCCGGCTGAGGGCGCCGACGCCGTCGTTGCGGATGCCGTTGCGGCCGAAGGTGTTCTTGTAGAAGTCCCAGGTGGTGGCGGCGCCGAACTGGGCGTCCACGGCGGCGGATTCGCGGTTGTTGTTGGTGCCGTCACCGAAGCTGTTGTTCGGGTTGGCGAACAGCGACCCGCTGCCCGACTCGCCGTTGCTCATGTCCGTGGTGGACTGGCCGCCGCGGCTGGTGTCCTTGAGCTCGAACTGCCCGCCGTTCTCGTTGGTGTTGAGCGGGACCTGGCCGACGAAGATGCCCTTGCCGGTGCCGGCGGCGGTCTCGATCTTCTCGTGGGTGGAGAGCACCTGGCCGTTGGCCGCGTCGGTGACGAGGATCTGCGCGCTCGGGGTGCCGTCGGCGCGGGTGCCCTCGACCGTGGTCCGGTAGGCCAGTCGCGGGTTGCCGTCGGTGGCCCAGACGACCAGCTGGGCCTGGCCGGTCTGGTGGACGTTCACCAGCGGGGACTCGTCCGAGTCGATGGTCTGGCCGACGGTGGCCTTGACCGCGCCGGAGGCCTGGTCGGCGGCCTTGTCCGCCGGGATCTTCGGGGTCAGGCTCGGCAGCGCGAGCCGGGCGGAGACCGCCTTGTCGACCGACTTGACCGCGCCGTCGGCCTTCTGGTGCACGACCAGGTCGCCGCCGATGACCGGCAGGCCGCCGTAGGTGCGCTCGAAACGCAGGTGCCGGGTGCCGTCCTTGTCGACGACGGCGTCCTTGGCCACCAGCTTCTCCTGGCCGCCGAGGCCGAGCGCCTGGGCCAGCGGGGCGGACTGGCCGTTGGCCACCGCGAGCACGGCCTCGTGCTGCTGGGCGGCCTGCGCCTGCAGCGAGGGGGCCGCGGGGGCCGCCTGGGCGGTGGTGGCGACCTGGATCACACCGGTCAGCATGGCCGTGGCCGAGAGCACGGCGACAGCAGCGAGCTTTCGCTTCACGTACGAGTCCTTCCGGGAAACCGCGTGTGGGCGCGGTCGCACCGCGTCCCGGGGGCCGGGGTCGGCACCTGTGGGGCGGAACGGGCGCTGACGTGCTGGAACCCCGCGCGGTCGAGCGGCTCGCCACCGAGGGGTGGGGGTGGGGGGCTACCGCTGGGGGGTGATCAGAAGCATGACAATCCAGCAGGTGAATTGACAGGTCTGCCTCAGTTATTGGCCAGGTCCCGCCAGAAGGTAAAGGGATTCAAATGGCGGTCAAATCGGGGCAATCCAACCGGCCTTGCACTGGATTTCCGGTCGAACCAGGGCCGACCGCCTGCGCTGACGGCCGATCGACCGACAGGCATCGCCCCGCCGATCGGAATCGATCACCGGCCGATCGGCTTTTACATCTCTGTAGAAGTTTCCATACACACCCTTGACGCCCGGTTGGCGAGGTCCCGCCACCGACCCCCCTTGCCCGGCGGGCGGCGGTCTGCTAGCGCCGCCCGCCCGGTGAACGGCTGCTTACGCGCCGTATTCCCTTGCGGCGTCCAGCAGTTGGCGGAGCGAGGGGTTCACCATCGGACGGCCGGCCACGGTCACCGTCGGGACGGTCTCGTTGCCGTCGGCGACCGAGCGGACGAAGGCGGCGGCGTCCGGGTCCTTCCAGATGTTCACCCGGGTGAAGCGCCGGCTGTAGCGGAGCCGGGTGAAGAGCAGGCCGAAGCGCAGCTTCATGCAGTAGGAGCACAGGGGGCGCCAGTAGAGCACCACGCCCTCGTTCCGGGTCATTGCTGGAACCGCCATTCCTGGGCAGCGTTTCCGGGCGTGCACGTGACCATGGTGATCTCGTTGCCGGGCCCGTTGTCGGTCATGCAGGACTGGTTCTGGTAGTCGGCCAGCGTGTACGAGCCCGCGGTGCTGCCGTTGCGGACCGTCCACCTGGTGAGAAAGCTGAAGCCGTTGCTCAGCACGACCTTGCCGTCCATGGTCTGCACGAGCTGCGGGCCACCGTTGTTGCAGGCATTGAAGAGGATCCAGCTGCCGGGATCGGTCGAGCGCACCCAGCCGTACTGGTCGACACCGCCGAGGACGATCGGGTTGTCGCCGTTCAGGTTGTCGTTGCGCATCCCGATCGGACGGCCGTCCTTGACGCTGACGATGCGGGCCCAGCTGTTGCCACCGCAGGAGCCCGGCCGGGCCGGGGTCTGCGGGGCGGGCGGGTTGCCGCCGGAGGACGACCCGGCGGAAGTGCCGCCCGTAGAGCTGGAGTTGCCGGGCTTGGGCGGCGACTGGTCGGCCCCACCGCCGCCGCCACCCCCGGACTGGTTGGCCTGCCCACCCGCGGAGCTCCCCGAGGACCCGCCCGACGAGCCACCGTTCGAGCCGCCCGAGGAACCGCCGTTCGAACCCCCGCCGCCGTGGCCCTGGGCCGCGCCGTTCCCGCCGTTCCCGCCGTTCCCGCCCTGGGCCGGCACCACCGGTACGGGCGGCTGACCGCCCGACGGCAGGTCGGCGGCCGGGGTGCCCGACGGGGTGTCCGTCGGCTGCGCCGAGGCGGGCGTGGTGGCGGCCGGGCTGGTGGTGCCCGGGGTCGCCGGGACGGTCACCACCACGGTCGGCTGGGCGGCGGGCGGCGCCGCCGCGCCGGAGTCGCCGGGGCTGCGGTCGATCAGCAGCGCGGTCGCCGTACCCAGGGAGATGACGACCGGGACGACGATCGGCAGCAGCAGGGTGCGGCGCGAGCGGCGTCCACCCGGCTCGGTGGCCGCCTGCGGGTCCACCTTCACCAGCTGTTCGGGCGTGCCCGGAGCCCCCGCGGCCACGGCCGCCGCGCCCGCCCCCGGCCGCAGGTCGATCGTCCCGCTGTCCGCCGCCCGCCGCGGCGCCCCCGGCAGGCCGATCGCCACGCGGGCCGCCGCCGCCATCCCGGCGGCGCTCTCGAAGCGGTCCTCGGGCCGCTTGGCCAGGGCGGTGGCCACCAGCGCCCGCACCGCCGCCGGGAAGGTCTCCGGCAGTTCCGGCACCGGCTGGTTGACGTGCTTGAGCGCGACCTGCAGCGGTCCCTCCCCCAGGTACGGGACCTGGCCGGCCAGCAGCTCGTAGCAGACCACCCCGATCGAGTAGAGGTCGGAGGCCGGGCCGGTGGTCTCCCCCGAAGCCTGCTCGGGGGACATGTAGGCCGCGGTGCCGATGATCGCGTACGGCGCGGTGAGTTTGGTGCTGGCGACGGCCCGGGCGATGCCGAAATCGGTGATGACCACCCCGCCGTCCTCGCGCACCATCAGGTTGGAGGGCTTGATGTCGCGGTGCACGATCCCGCGCCGGTGGGCGGCGTGCAGGGCGTCCAGGGCGTCGGCGAGCAGGCCGAGGGCACGCTCGGCACTCATCGGGCCGTCCTCCTTGAGCACCCGGTCCAGCGGACGGCCCTCGATCAGGTCCATCACGATGTACGCGCAGCGCTCGTCACCGTCCGCGCCGTCCGCGCCGGCGTCATCGCCGCTTCCGCTCCCGCCGCCGCTCTCGCCGTAGTCGTGGACGTCCACGATGCCCGGGTGGTCGATCGCCGCGACCAGCTGGGCCTCGCGACGGAAGCGCTGGACGGAGGTGTCGTCCTCGAACAGGTCCGCACGCAGGATCTTGACGGCGACCGGTCGCGCCAGCACCTCGTCGTCGGCCCGCCAGACCGCGCCCATCCCCCCGCCGCCGATCTTCTCGACCAGCGTGTACCGTCCGCCGAGCACAGTGCCCGCGCTGCTCATCCGCCCGCCCCCAGGTGTCATGACCCTCCCCGCCGGGTCGTCGGCACACAGTGTGCCAGAGCGTGCCGCGGGCCCAGCAGGTGCTGTACGGCAGGGGGTTGGGCTCAATGTCCGGCGTTCCGGGCGATTCGGGCGGGGTCGGACACCTCCCGGACGGCTGCGGCGACCACGTCCGGCCGGTCGGCGTGGATGTAGTGGCCGGCGCCGGGCACCACGGTGTGGACGGCCCCGGCAGCACCGGCCGCGATCCCCGCCTGCGCGGCGGTGAACCGGGCGCGCAGCGCGCGGGGCAGGCCCTCGGTCGCACTCAGCACGGTGACCGGCACCCCGGGCAGCGGGGCGGCGGCGCGCCGACGGCGCAGCGCCGGGGCCGCGAGAGCGGTCAGCCGGTGCTCGGCGAGCACGGCCCGCCGCTGGTGGGGACGGGCGACGGCGGCCGCCCCGGCACGGCCGAGGGCGTCGCCCGGGGCGGGTGCGGCGGGTGCCAGTGCCGTCCGGAGCAGCGAGAGCCGGAGCAGCGCGGCCTCGGCGAGGGCGATGGCGCGTGGGCGGAACTCCTCGTGCGCCGGATCGACCAGGACCAGTCCGGCCACCAGTTCCGGCCGCTGCCGGGCGAGGAGTTGGACCAGCTGACCGCCCCAGCTGTGCCCCACCAGTACGGCCGGTCCGGCGTCCAGGTGCCGGATCAGGGCGGCCAGGTCCTCGACCTGCGCATCCAGCGTCGGGCGAGGGGCGCGGTCTGGTGCGCTGGCGCCGAGCCCGGCCCGGTCGTACGCCACGGCCCGGCCGAGCTCGGCGAGTTCGGGCAGCAGCGGGGCCCAGGTGAGCGAGCACTCGCCGCAGCCCGCGACCAGGACGATCGGCAGCCCCTCGGCCGGGCCCGTCTCCACCCAGCGCAACGCCCTTACGCCGCGGTGGAGTTCACCCGGCCGCACCCCGCCGGGAGTGCGCTCGGCCAGCGCCTCGGTGATGAGCGCCCGTACGCCGCCGGGCGCGCGGCCCGTCCGGCTGTTCCCCTTGTTCGGCATGTCCTGCTTCCCCCCGTGGCCTCGTCGACGGGCCCGTCGCTCCGGTGCGACCGGACACCCGGTCGCACCGGAGCCCGGTCGTTCGGCGCCCGGTCGTTCGGCGCTCCGCCGTTCGGCGCCCTGGCATCCCGACGCGCCGTCGTTCCCGCGCCCGGTCGACCGGGCGAGCGCGTCGCCCCTCCCGGCACCCCGGACGGCACCCGCGGGCCCGGCCCCACTCTACGGCCGGTGGATCGGGGACCAACAGCCCGTGTTCCGGCCGGGGTTACGCGGAGAGGGTGCGCTTCAGCAGGTCGAACAGGGCCGCCCAGTGCCGGGCGTCGCCGATCGCGTCGTAGCGGGTGGTGTCGGCCTGGGTGAAGCCGTGCCCGGCGCCCTCGTACACCTCGGCCTTGTGGCGGACGCCGGCCGCGGTCAGGGCCTCGTTCAGCCGGGCGACCTGCTCGGGCGGCATCGCGTCGTCCTGGTCGGCGTGGCCGAAGTACACCTCGGCGCTGATCCGTCGGGCGCCCAGGTGCGGGCTGTCCGGACGGTCCGTGGCGAGGTGGCCGCCGTGGAAGCAGGCCACGGCGGCGACCCGGTCCGGGTGGCTGGTGGCGGTGCGCAGGCCGAGGAAGGCACCGAGGCAGTAGCCGGTGACGCCGATCGGCCCGTCCTGGACCAGCGGGGAGCCGTCGAACCAGGCCAGGTAGGCGTTCGCGTCGCGGGCGGCCACGTCCGGCGCGGTGGCGGTGACGAGCAGCGGGCCGAGCTGGGCGTAGATGTCGGCGCACTGCTCGACGTCGATCAGCTCGGGCAGTTCGACCAGTGGCGCGCGGCCCTTGCGGTAGTAGACGTTGGGGACGAGGACGGTGTAGCCGGCCTCGGCGATCCGGTCGGCCATGGCCTCCAGGTGGGGCCGGAGGCCGAAGGCGTCCTGGTACAGCAGCACGCCGGGGTGGGGGCGGCCGTCGTCGGGGTGGGCGAGGTAGGCGTCGGCGGTGCCGTCCGGTGTCGGGATGTCCACGAGGGTTCCGCGCACGGTCATGGGTGAGAGCTCTCCTTAGGGTCCGTGGGCAGCCTAGCCGGTGGCCCGGAGATCGGGGAACGCCCGTGCGGCCGTGCCGCGTTGGGCTGGACATGGGGTTCATCGTGGGTGTCGGGTGCGTGGTCGCGGCGGTGATCGGGCTGGTGGTGCTGGCGAGTTGGCAGGTCCGGTCGGAGTCCTCGCCGCGCCGTCGGGAACGCGCGCCCGGGGTCGGAGTGGGCGGCGGCGGCGGACTGGACGAGCTGCACGCGCTGTTCAGCCCGTGCAAGCGGATCCAGGTGGAGCAGCGTCGGGAACAGGCGACGCGCCGGGACGACACCCAGGCCGGGGCGCCGCCGCACTTCGGGGTGGACCTTGAGCGGGGCGTGGCGGTGCTGCGGCGCGACGGGGGCAGCGGGGACGGCGGGGGCGCCGGGAGCAGCGGCGACGACGGGAGCAGCGGGGACGCGCGGACCTAGGAAGGGGCCGCTCGTCGGAAAGGGACCGCTCGTCAGAGCCGCCGCAGCCGCCGCAGCCGCTCCTCGTCGCCGGTGCGCGGGCAGGTCAGGCAGGCGAGGGCCTCGGGCTTGACGGCGTAGTAGAGGCAGCAGCCGAGCCGGGTGCGGGTGTGGTGGTCGCGGCCGTCCGGGGTGCGCAGCCGGCGGAAGTCGGCGGCGCCGGGCAGCGGCTGGGTGCCACCGGGCAGCAGGGCCCCGGCGGCGCTGACGGCGGCGTCCTCCTCGACAGCCCGCCCCTCAACGGCCCGCCCCTCAACGGGCCGCCCCTCGGCGACCGTGCCGTCCCCCGCCTCGACGGACGCGCCGGCCCGGGCGTCGAGCATCCGGCCGAGGTACCAGACGGCGGAGGCGAGGTCGTCGGTCACCATGCCCCAGAGCGCGCGATCGCGGCGCCGGGTCGGCCCCGCGAAGGCGGCGAGCACCGGTTCGAGGTGGGCGACCAGGGCGGCCCGCAGTTCGGCGCGCAGTTCGTCGTCGCCGGGGCGGGTGACGTGGCCGCGCGGACGCAGCGCCAGTTCGCCGGTGGGGGCGTGCAGCCAGAGGTCGCCGGAACCCAGGGCGGGGACCCGCCGGTTGAGGTGCCAGGGCCCGGCGATGAGCAGGCAGACGGACCAGACGTAGTGGTGGAGCAGTCGGGAGGCGGTGACGTGGGGGCGCGGCGCTCGGCCGTGCTCGGCGGCGATCCGGGACTCCTCACCGGCCAGGGCGGCGGCCAGGGCCCGTTCGTCGGTGGCGAGTTGGGCTCCGGACCACCAGTCGTCGGCGTTCGACGGGTCGGGTTCGGCGGAGTCGAGCAGACGCAGTCGGAGCGCCGGGCAGAGCCCGCGCAGCCGCTCGTAGTCGCCGGTCAGGGCGACGGACCGCCTCCGGAAGAGGGCGGGCAGGGGTGTTCCGGGGACCATCGGCGCTCCCGAGATCGACTCCGAGTGATCGATTAAGGTGAGCCTCACCTTACAATGCCTCAAGGGGTACACCAACCACCCTTCCGCGCGAACGGGCCACCCCGCTCACCCGGCGGACCCCGCCTTGACGAACTTAGGTAAACCTAACCTAAGATATCGACTCGTGCTGAGAACCGATCCGCCGACGACCACCGCTCCGGCCACGCCTCGTTCCTCGGCGGTCCAGCGGCCCCTGCTGCTGGTCGCCGGTGCCGGCGTGCTCGTGCTGTGCGCCGCCCTGAGCCTGGCGCTGGGCTCCCGATCCATCCCGCTGTCCACCGTCGTCGACGCCCTCACCGGCACCGCCCACGGTGGTGACGCCGACGTGGTGACGGGCCTTCGGGTCCCGCGTACGCTCATCGGACTGGCCGTCGGGGCCGCGCTCGGCGTCGCCGGGGCGGTCGCCCAGGGCGTCACCCGCAACCCGCTGGCGTCACCGATCACCCTCGGCATCAACTCCGGCGCGAGCCTCGCCGTGGTCGCCGCGATCTACGCGCTGAACCTCTCCCGCCCGTCCCAGTACGTCTGGTTCGCCTTCGCCGGAGCGGCCGTCGCCGCGGTCGCCGCGTATGCGATGTCCCGGCGCGGCGGTGACCTCGACCCGGTCCGGCTCGCGCTCGGCGGCACCGTGCTCACCGTGGTGCTCACCTCCTGGACCTCCGCGCTGATGCTGGCCAGTCACCGCACCCTGGACGAGGCCCGGTTCTGGCTGGCCGGCTCGATCGCGGGGCGGCACCTGGACACCCTCACCCCGGTGCTGCCGTTCCTGGTGCTCGGCCTGGTGGCCGCCTTCACGATCTCCCCCGCGCTCAACGCGCTGGCGCTGGGCGACGAGACCGCCCAGGCCCTGGGCGTGCCGGTGGCCCGGATCCGGGTGGTCGGCGGACTGGCCGTGGTGCTGCTCGCGGGCAGCGCGGTCGCCGTCTCCGGACCGGTGGCGTTCGTCGGACTGGCGGCGCCCCACCTGGTCCGTCCGCTGCTCGGCAACGACCACCGCTGGCTGCTGCCCGGCTGCCTGATCTCCGGGCCGCTGCTGCTGCTCGCCGCCGACGTGCTCGGCCGGCTCGTGGTGCAGCCCTCCGAGATCGAGGTCGGCATCGTGACCGCCTTCCTCGGCGCTCCGCTGCTCGCCGTGCTGGCCCGAAAGGTGGCCAAGTGACCGCGCCCACCACCCCGACCACCCCGACCACCCCGACGACCCCCACCACGCCCACCGCATCGGTCGGCCCGACCGCGCCGATGGGCGCGATCGCCCGCCGCCGGGCCGTGACCGCCACCTGGTCGCTGCTCGCCGTCGCACTGCTGGTGCTGCTGACCGGTGTCGCCCTCGGCACCGGCCAGGTGAGCATCTCCGCCTGGGACGCGCTGCGCGCCCTGTTCGGCCAGGGAGAGCCCGGCAACGTCCTGGTGGTGCAGCAGTTCCGGGCGCCGCGCGTGGTGTCCGCGCTGATCGCGGGTGCCGGACTGGCGATGGCCGGGGCGACGCTGCAGCGGCTCTTCCGCAACCCGCTGGCCGCCCCCGACACCATCGGCATCACCGGCGGCGCCTCCTTCGGCGCGGTGCTGATGCTCGCCACCGGCGCCTCGCAGCAGCTGATCCCGCTGGCCGCGGTCGGCGGCGGGCTGCTCGCCGCGCTGCTGCTCGGCGGCTTCGCCTGGCGCTCGAAGATGGCCGTCACCCGGCTGGTGCTGGTCGGCCTGGCGGTCCAGCAGGGCCTGGCCGCCGCCGTCAACCTGATGATCGTACGGTTCCCCGCCGAGCTGGCTTCCTCCGCGATGCAGTGGACCACCGGCTCGCTGTACGGACGCAACTGGACCGAGGTGTGGATCGGCGGCACCGCCATCGCGCTGACCGCCGGGGCCCTGCTGCTCTGCCAGCGGCGGCTCGCGGTCCTCGACCTCGGCGACGACTCGGCCGGCGGTCTCGGCCTCGACCCCGCCCGGGACCGCCTCCGGCTGCTGCTGCTCACCATCACGCTCGCCTCGCTGGCCGCCGCCCTCAGCGGGCCGGTCGCCTTCGTCGCGCTCGCCGTCCCCCATCTGGTCCGGCTGCTCGCCGGGCCGCCCACCCTCGGCACGCTCGGGCTCACCGCGCTCACCGGCGCCGTGCTGCTGCTCTCGGCCGACCTCCTCGTGCTCCACGTGATCCCCGTCCACGGCCTGCCGGTCGGTGCCGTCACCGCCACCCTCGGCGCGCCCTGGCTCCTGGTGCTGATGATCCGCCAGGGCCGGCTTCCCCAGAGGAGCAGCTGATGACCAGCGCCACCGACCTCAACCGGCTCGCCGCCCGCGGTCTCGGGCTGCGCTACGGCGACCGCACCATCGTCGAAGGGCTCGACCTCGAACTGCCCGGCGGCGCCGTCACCGCGATCGTCGGACCGAACGCCTGCGGCAAGTCGACCCTGCTGCGCGGCCTCGTCCGGCTGCTCGACCCGGCCGCCGGCACCGTCACCCTGGACGGCGCCGACATCCACCGGATGCCCGCCCGGACGCTCGCCAAGCGGATGGGCCTGCTGCCGCAGCAGCCGGTCACGCCCGAGGCCGTCACCGTCGAAGCTCTGGTGCGGCTCGGACGCTACCCGCACCAGCGGATGCTCAGCCCGTGGTCCAGGGCCGACCAGGCGGCGGTCGAGGAGGCGCTGGCCCGGACCGGCACCGCCGAACTGCGCGACCGGCAGGTCGACCGGCTGTCCGGCGGGCAGCGCCAGCGGGTGTGGATCGCGCTCGCGCTCGCCCAGGAGACCGACCTGCTGCTGCTCGACGAACCGACCACCTTCCTCGACCTGCGGCACCAGCTCGACGTGCTCGACCTGGTCGCCGACCTGCACGCCGAGGCCGGGCGCACCGTCGTCATGGTGCTGCACGACCTCGGGCAGGCCGCCCGGTACGCCGACCACCTGGTCGTGCTCAAGGAGGGGCGGCTCGCCGCGGCCGGTCCGCCCGCCGAGGTGCTGACGGCCGAACTCGTGGAGTCCGTGTTCGGTGTGCCGTGCCGGGTGGTGCCCGACCCGGAGACCGGGACTCCGCTGGTCGTACCGCGGGCGCGCGTCCGGACCGCGGCGGCCCCTGCCTCCTCGACCGCCGTTCCCGCCTGAACTTCCCTCCCCCGTCCCCCCGTTCGACCCAGATCCAAGGAAGCCCCGATGAACCGCCGACTCCCCGTCGCCGTCCTCGCCGTCACCCTCTCCGCCTCGCTCCTCGCCGCCTGCGGCAGCAACGGGGACACCACCGCGTCGGGCGGCGGCTCCGCGTCCTCCGGCACCTCGGCGGGCACCACCGCCGGGTTCCCGCGCAGCGTCAAGCACGCCGCCGGGACGGCCCAGATCAAGTCGCAGCCCAAGCGCGTGGTGGTGCTGGACAGCGGTGAGCTGGACGACGTCACGCTGCTCGGCATCACGCCGGTCGGCGCGGTGTCCCCGCACATGAAGACCGAGGGCGGGTTCCCGAACTACCTGAAGGACAAGATCAAGGACACCAAGGACGTCGGCCCGATGAACGAGCCGAACCTGGAGCTGATCGCCTCCCTCAAGCCCGACCTGATCCTGTCCTCCAAGGTCCGGCACGCCAAGGTGTACGACCAGCTGAACGCGATCGCGCCGACCGTGCTGGCCGAGACCACCGGCTTCCCGTGGAAGGAGAACCTGGCGCTGTACGCCCAGGCGCTCGGCAAGGAGGACGAGGCGAAGAAGGCGCTGGCCGACTACGAGGAGCGGGCGCACAAGCTGGGCGAGGAGATCAAGGCGAAGTACGCCGGGAAGATGCCGACCGCCTCGGTGGTCCGCTTCGTGGCCGGCCCGACCCGCCTGTACGCCAAGGCCTCCTACAGCGGTGTGGTGCTCAAGGACGTGGGCCTGGCCCGCCCGGCCTCGCAGGACGTGGACAAGAACATCGTCGAGGTCAGCGCGGAGCAGATCAGCCAGGCCGACGCCGACCTGGTGTTCGTCACCACGGCCGACGACCCGTCCAAGACCAAGGAGAGCGAGGTCCAGCAGACCCCGGTCTGGCAGGGCCTGAACGCCGTCAAGGAGAACAAGGTCTTCACCGTGCCGGACGAGACCTGGATGTCCGGCATCGGCGTCCAGGCCGCGGACGCGATGCTCGTCGACATCGCGAAGGCGACGGGCGTGGACGCTCCCAAGTAGCACGCCGAACGACTGACAACTGGCAACTGACAACTGACGGCGAACAGATAACAGATGACAGCTTTCGAAATCTGTCATCCGTCTTCTGTCATCTGTTCGCCGTCCTTCGTCCGTCAACCCCGCCCCCAAGGACACTCCCATGCGGCTCTACCTGCTCGCCCTCAACCCCACCGACTCGGTCACCCTCGGCTTCCTGCCCGCCGCCGCCCGGCTCGGGCTCGACGTCACCGTCCTCACCGACCACGTCGAGGCCCACCAACGCGCCTGCGCCGAAGCCGGGTTGGCGTGCGAGGTGGTGGAGTGCGACGTCCAGGACTTCCGCGAGGTGATCGGGCTGATATCCCAACGCCGGACACCCGCCGCGGTGTTCAGCAACAGCGACCACCTGCAGACCCAGACCGCGCTGGTCGCCGAGTACTTCGGCCTGCCCGGCAAGGACTGGAAGGCCGCCCTGCGGGCGAAGAACAAGGGCGAGCTGCGCCGCCACCTCGCCGAGTGCGGGCTGGACCGGGTCTGGTCCGCCGAACTGGCCCCCGGACAGGACCCGACCGGCCTCACCCCGCCGTACCCGTGCATCGTCAAGCCCCGCGAGGGCGTCGCCAGCGAGGACGTCACCCTGGTCGCCGACGCCGCCGAACTCGCCCGGCGGGTGGAGGAGATCCAGCGCCGCCGCCCCGGCGCCACCCTGGTGGTCGAGGAGTTCCTGACCGGCGAGCTGTGCACCCTGGAGACCCTCGGTGACGGCCGCGACCGGCACGTCCTCGGCGGCTTCCGTACCCGGCTCTCCCCGCCCCCGGACTTCATCGAGGAAGTGCTGACCTTCGTTCCGGAACACCCCCGGCCGGTGGTCGACCAGGTGCTCGACCAACTCGACGCCCTCGGCGTCGGACTCGGCGCCTGCCACACCGAGTTCGTCCTCCAGCCGGACGGCCGCGCCCGCATCATCGAGGTCAACTACCGCGCCATCGGCGACCAGTGCGACCTGATGCTCGCCGAGATCCTCCGGATCCCCTACTTCGAGCTGGTGCTGCGCACCCACCTCGGCGAGCCGCTGCCCGCCGACCTCGGCGCGCGCACCGACCAGCGGGCCCGCCACGAGCGCGTCTGCGCCGAATCGGCCGGCACCCTGACCGCCGCCCCCGAGCCCAGCTTCGAGCGACGGGCCGACGGCGTCGTGCTCTCCTACCGCCCGGTGCGCGAACTCGGCGCCCGCCACGAGCTCTACCGCACCAACCGCGACTACCTGGGCATCGTCTGGGCGGTCGGTCCGGACCAGGGCGCGGTGGACTCCGCCGTGGCCGAGTTCATCGCCGCCAACCGCTGGGAGATCGCCTCATGACCCCGGTCCAGGCCGCCGCCCCCGGCAGCGCGCCCGTCGACGGAACCGCCGCCGATCGGCTGACCGTGCGGGTCCTGTCCGCACTGCTGCGCGAGGACGTGCTGGGCCTGCGGGCCAACGGCGTCCTGGAGCAGCGGCCCGACGGCCCCTGGCTGAGCGACGGCACCCTTGCCCTCCCCGTCACCCTCGATGGCTTCCAGGCCGACCACGCCGCCCGGCTGCCGGAGTTGGAGGTGAACGGGACCCGCCTCACCGACCTGCCCGCCGTCCTCGCCCACCTGGCCGACCGCGCCGATCCGCTGGACCGCCCGGGCCACCTGGCCTTCGCCGAGGAGTGCCGGCAGACCCTCGCCACCATGGAGCTCCACGACCGGGTGCTGCCCGAGGTGCACACCGACCTCGCCGAGCGCTACGGCAAGGACGTGGCCGACTGGACCGGCCCGCGCGCCTCCCTCGGCTTCGAGGCGCTGGCCGCCTTCCTGGACCACCCGGTGTACCCGACCGCCCGCGGCCGCGCCGGCCTTACCGAGCCCCAACTGCACTCCTACGCGCCCGAGTTCCACCCAACCTTCAAGTTGCGCTGGCTCGCCGTCCCGGCCGGGCTCCTGACCGTACGCGGCGACGGCCCGCTGCCGGCCTGGTGGCCGAGCGCCGAACGGCTCGGCGTACCCGGCGAGTTCCTGACCGTCCCGGTCCATCCGCTCACCGCGGCGGAGGACTTCGGCCGGATCGCGCCGGGCGCGGTACTCGCCCCCGAGCCGTACCTCGACGTGCTGCCGACGCTGTCCATGCGCACCGTCGCCGTCGCCGAGGACCCGGCCTGCCACCTCAAACTGCCCCTGGCCACCGCAACTCTGGGCCTGCGCAACCGGCGCACCATCAAGCCGGTCACGCTCGTCAACGGAGCCGTCGGACAGCGCCTGGTGGAGGCCGTGGTCGCCCGCGAACCGCGCTTCACCGGGCGGGTGCTGCACGCCGACGAGCAGCGCTACGCCCACGCCGGCGACGAGCTGCTCGCCGTCCTGCTGCGCCGCTACCCGGCCGGCCTGGACGGCGCCGTCACCGTGCCGCTGGCGGCCCTGCTCGCCCAGGCCCCCGACGGGCGGCTGGTGATCGACCACCTGGCCGACCGCTTCCACCGCGGCTCCGTCCTCGCCCTGTACGAGGACCTGCTGCGGCTGCTGGTCGACTGGCAGACCACCCTGTTCGGCCACGGCATCGCCCTGGAGTCGCACCAGCAGAACACCTCACTCGTCCTCGACGGCTCCGGCCTGCGGCTGCTCTACAAGGACAACGACGGACCGCGGATCAACACCGCCCGGATCGGCGAACTGGCTCCCCTGGCAGCCGAGTTCCGCGACCCGCGGATCCTCGGAGACCGGGACCGCGCGCTCACCGACCTGTTCACCACCATCACCGGTCACCTGTGCACCGCCTCGCTCGCCTTCGGCCTCGCCGCGCACGGCCGGGTACCGCTGGAGCGGAGCCTGGATCTGCTGCGCAGCACCCTCGCCGAGGCCGTCGACCGCCTCGGCGAGGCCGGACAGCCGCTGCGCACCGACCTGTTGGACGCCGAACGGCTGCCGGTCAAGGCCATGGTGAGCGCCGGCACCCTGCTCAGCAAGGAGCGCAGCGGCGCCGCCGACATCAACAAGCACTACACCGACGGCCCCAACTACCTGCTGCCGAAGGACCGCTCATGACGACAGTGGAGCCGGTGACGCGCGTGGCCGGAGCGGTCGGACTGGACCGGCGCCAGGTGCACGCGGTGGCGGCCTGCTACTTCGTCGCCTCCTTCGCCGCCCTCGGCCTGCCGCCCTACCTGACCGAGATCCTCCCGGGCCTCGGCGACCACGACGGGCACTGGGCCGGCCTGCTCTACATCGTGCCGACCGTCTTCACGGCCCTCGGCGCGCCGCTGTGGGGCCGGCTGGCCGACCGCTTCGGCCAGAAGCGGCTGCTGCTGCGCGCCCAACTCGGCCTCACGGTCTCCTTCCTGCTCGCCGGGGCAGCCGACAGCCTGCCCGCCTTCACCGTCGCGCTGGTCCTCCAGGGCTTCCTCGGCGGCACCTTCTCCGCCACCAACGGCTACCTCGCGGCGGCCCTGGACGGCTCCCAACTGTCCAGGGCACTGACCCTGATGCAGGGCAGCGCCCGGGCCGCCCTGGTCGCGGCACCGATCCTGGTCGGCGCGCTGTCGCCGTGGATCGACCCGCACCGGCAGTACCTGGTGCTGGCCGTGCTGCCGCTGACCGCCGCCGTGCTGCTCACCTTCCTGCCGGAGCCGGTCAGTCCGGCCACCGCCCGAACCGGCGGTGACACCCCCGAGACCGCTCCGCCGGGCTCGCTCAGGCTGCTCTACACCTTCGAGTTCGCCTTCGTCTTCGCCACCATCATCTCCTTCCCGTACCTGATAACCCTGGTCCAGCAGCGGCTGCCGGGCGTCAACGGGACCGTCGCGGGCCTGCTGTTCGCGCTGCCGCACCTGGTCTACCTGGTCGGCGCCGGGCGGGTGCACGGCGCCGTCGAGGCACGCCCCCGGACCGGACTGGCCGTGGGCTTCGTCCTGGTCGCCCTCGGACTGGCCGGCCACGCCCCGGCCCACTCCCTGCTCACCTTCGCCCTCACCCGGGCGGTGCTCGGACTCGGCATGACCTTCGGCCTGGTCTGCCTCGCCGTCCTCGCCGCCGAAGCCGCCCGCGGCCGCGCACCCGGCCGGATGTTCGGCACCCGCGAAACCGTCTCCAAGTGCGGTGCCGTCGCCGCCGGACTCGCTGCCGCACTCGCCAACGGCAGCGGCGGCCCGGCCGCCCCGGTGGTCACCGGCACCGTCGCCGCACTGGCCGCCGCCCTGCTCGCCCTCCTGACCCGTAGGAGCCCCCGATGACCGCCCGGCCCGCCACCCTCCCCGCCGCCGCGCCCGACACGAACGCCCAACTTCCCGGCGCCGACGAGGCGGTGGCCCACACCCTGCTCAACTGCCTGCTGCGCGAGGTCTCCGCACCCGAGCACCAGACCGCCGTCGACGACGGCCGGCTGCTGCTGCGCCTGCCGCGCCGCGGCACCCTGCTGCGGGTCGCCCTGCGCCGCACCTCCCTGCTCGGCGCGCACCGCTTCACCGGCCCGGTGCACGAGGAAACCCAGGACGGCTGGCGCGAGGTGGGCTGGCGCGAGCTGGCCGGGTACGCCCAGGACGAACTGGAGCTGCGCACCGGCACGGTGAACGAGGAATTCCTCGACCAGGTGGCCTCCAGCCACCACGGCGTCGGTGCGGGCCTGGCCGAACGTCCGGCCGCCGGGCCGGACCGCTACCTGGAGTCCGAGCAGGCCCTGCTGTTCGGCCACCGCTTCCACCCGGCCCCCAAGTCCCGCTCCGCCGCCCGCGGTGACTGGCGCGACTACGCGCCCGAGTCGCGTGCGGCCTTCCCGCTGCGCCACCTCGCCGTCCGCGCCGAACTGCTGGCCGAGGAGTCCGCGGACGGGGCCGCCGGTACCGTACTCGACGGCCTCGGCGAGGTGCCGGACGGCTACCGGCTGCTGCCCGCCCACCCCTGGCAGTACCAACTCATCGGCGACCACCCGCTGTTGCGCGCTGCGCTGGCCCGCGGCGACGTCCTCGACCTCGGCCCGCGCGGCGAGGACTTCGCCGCCACCGCCTCGGTGCGCACCCTGTACGGCGCGGACGCCTTCCTCAAGTTCAGCCTCAACGTCCGCATCACCAACTGCCTGCGCAAGAACGCCGCCTACGAACTCACCGGCGCCGTCGCACTCACCCGGCTGCTCGACCCCGCGCTCACCGACCTCGCCCGGCGCTTCCCCGGGGCGGCGATGCTGCGCGAGCCCGCCTTCCGCACCCTCGCCCTGCCCGGCCCCGACGGCCACCCCGACCGGGCGCTGTACGAGGGCTTCGGCCTGATCCTGCGCGAGGGGTTCGGCGGCCTGCTGCGGCCCGGCGTGACCCCGCTGCTCGCCGCCGCCGTCGCCGACGAGCACCCGACCAGTTCTGCGCACATCTCCCTTCTGCTGGACGGCGGTTCGGACGGAACGGCGGCGCTCGACTGGTGGCGCCGGTACCTGCGGCTGCTCCTCCCGCCCGTGCTGGCCGCCTACTTCGACCACGGTGTGGTGCTGGAGCCGCACCTGCAGAACGTGCTGATCGGCGTGGACGCCGAGGGCCGTCCGACGCAGGTGCTCTTCCGCGACCTCGAAGGCACCAAGCTCGTCCCGGAGCGGAACGCCGACATCCTGGCTGCCCTGCCGCCCGAGGTGGCCGGACCGATGACGTACGACGCCGAGCGCGGCTGGGACCGGGTGGTCTACTGCCTGCTGGTCAACCACGTCGCCGAACTGCTCGCCGCCCTCGCCGACCGCCACCCCGACCTGGAGTGCGCGCTCTGGCAGACCGTCCGGGACGTCCTGGAGGAGTACGCCGCCGCGCACGGCCGCCCGCCCCGCCTGCGGGCGCTGCTGGCCGGCGTTCCGCTGCCCGCCAAGGCCAACCTGCTGACCCGCTGGGAGCGCAAGGCCGACCGCGAGGCCGGGTACGTCCGACTGCCGTCCCCGCTGGCCGGTTCGGTGCTCGCCGAGGCCGCCCGCATGACCGCCCACCGGCCCGCCGGGAGCACCACCCGATGACCACCACCGTGAAGGGCACTGTGAACAGCACCGCCAACAGCACCCTCGACAGCCCCGTCCACCGCCATGTCGCCTCGCTCGCGGCCGACGAACTTCCCGCTTATGTCTACGACTTGACCGCACTGCGCGAGCACGCCGCCGCCGTACGGGCCGCACTGCCCGAGCGGGTCGAGCTGTACTACGCCGCCAAGGCCAACCCGGAGGCGCCGCTGCTGACCGCGCTGCGCGACATCGTCGACGGCTACGAGGTGTCCAGCGGCGGGGAGTTGGCGCACGTGCGGACCACCGTTCCGGACGCACCGCTGGCCTTCGGCGGGCCGGGCAAGACCCCGTCCGAGATCGCCGCCGCCGTGGACGCCGGGGTGCACCGCTGGCACGTCGAGAGCGAGCAGGAGCTGCACCGGCTCGCCGCCGTGCTGGCGGAGCGGCCGGGGGCTGCGGTGGACGTCCTGCTGCGGGTCAACCTGCCGGTGGTGACCGACGCCCTGGACGCGGTGCCGCTGGCCATGGGCGGACGGCCGACCCCGTTCGGGCTCGACCCGGAGCAGGCCGAGGAGTGCGTCCGGCTGCTCACCGGGGGCGGCCCGCTCGGCCGGCAACTGCGCCTGCGCGGGGTGCACGCCCACCTGGCCAGCGGGCTGGCGGCGGCGGAGCAGCTGGCGGTCGCCGAGCAGATCGTCACCTGGTCGGCCGAGCTCGCCGAGCGGACCGGCTTCCCGCTCACCGAGGTCAACATCGGCGGCGGCATGGCGGTGGACTACGACGACCCGGCGCGGCGCTTCGACTGGACGGCCTTCGGCAAGGGCCTCGCCGAGCTCCTCGACGCCCGCCCCGGGCTCACCCTGCGGATCGAGCCCGGCCGCGCGCTGACGGCGTACTGCGGCTGGTACGCCACCGAGGTGCTGGACGTGAAGCGGAGCCACGGCGAGGACTTCGCGGTGGTCCGCGGCGGCACCCACCACCTGCGCACCCCCGCGACCCGCGGGCACTCCCAGCCCTTCGAGGTGCTCCCGGTGGACGCCTGGCCGCACCACTGGGCCCGCCCCGCCGTCGGCACCGGCCGGGCCACCCTGGCCGGGCAGCTGTGCACCCCGAAGGACGTGCTCGCCCGGGCGGCGGGCGACGCGGCCGGTCTGCGGGCGGCGGACCGGGTGCTGTTCGCGATGGCGGGCGCCTACGGGTGGAACATCTCGCACCACGAGTTCCTGATGCACCCCCGCCCGGGATTCCACTACCTGGGCGGCTGACGGCGAACAGCTGACAGGTTTCAGATGGCAACTAACAGATTTCAGCTGACAGAATTCGTCATCTGTCAGCTGAAATCTGTTTGCCGTCACCCGTCCGCCGACACCACGTTCGCGCACTCGTGCGAAAGTGGTAGTCGGCGAAGGGAGCGCGAACGTGCTGATGGACAAGGTGGCGGAGATACTCGCCGAGGCTTCGGCCCAGGCGGTGGAACCGCGCTTCCGGGCGTTGACCGCCGGCGAAGTGATGGAGAAGGCGCCGGGCGAGATCGTGACCATCGCCGACCGCGAGGCCGAGGCGATCATCGCCCGCCGCCTGCACGAGCTGCTCCCCGTCCCGGTGGTCGGCGAGGAGGCGGTGGCCGCCGAGCCGTCGCTCGCCGAGGCCATCCACGACGAGCCCGCCGTCTGGCTGGTCGACCCGGTGGACGGCACCTCCAACTTCGTCGCCGGCCGGCCCGACTACGCCGTGATGTGCTCCCTGGTCCGCACCGGCCGGACGGTCGCCTCGTGGATCTGGCAGCCCGCCACCGCGATCGGCTACCGCGCCGAACTGGGCTCCGGCGCCTGGCGCGACGGCGAACGCCTCTCCCGCCCGCCGGCACCGGCCGACGCCGGGGAGCTCACCGGCATCCTGAAGAGCCGCTTCCTCGCCCCGGACGACCGGCGCCGTCTGGAGTCCGGCTGCTCCGCCTTCGGCGAGATCTCCCCCGGCCGCAGCGCCGCCGGGATCGAGTACCCGGACGTCGTCGAGGGCCGGACCGACTTCATCTTCTACTGGCGCACCCTCCCCTGGGACCACGCCCCGGGATCGCTGCTGCTCACCGAGGCCGGCGGCGTCGCGGCTCGCCTGGACGGCACCCCCTACCAGCCCGAGGCCCCCGGCTGCGAGGACGGGCTGCTGGTCGCCGCCGACGCCGACACCTGGGAACGCACCCGCGGCATCCTGCTGAACGCCTGATCCCTCCCCGAGGCCGCGCCCCTGCCCACACCCCGAGGCCCGCGCCCCCGCCCCGCCCCCGTCCCGGGGCCCGCGCCCTTGCCCCGCGCACTGGGGCCACGCGCTGGGGCCACGAGCCGCTACCCCGCCCGCTCCCCGGCGACCTTGCGCCCCGCCCCGACCACCTCCCGCAGCAGCGCGCCCACCTCCCCCACCGTCGTGTGCGGATTGAGCAGCGTGAGCTTCAGCCGCACCCGCCCCGGCCCCTCCCCCGGCAGCTCGGTGCGCCCGACCACCGCGCGCCCGGTGCGCAGCAGCAGTCGGCGCAACTGCCCGTTCAGCTGGTCCACGGCGGCCTCGTCCGTCAGCCCGGGCGGCCGGTAGCGGAAGAGCAGGGCGGTGAGGACCGGCTCGGCGTGCAGTTCCAGCGAGGGTTCGGCGCGGACGCCGGCGGCCGCGGCCAGCGCCAGTTCGTGGCAGGTGTCCACCAGCCGGCCGAGCCCCTCCCGGCCGAGGGTGCGCAGGGTGACGGCGATTTTGACGGCGTCGGCCCGCCGGGTGGTGCGCAGCGAGCGGCCGAGCAGGCTGGGGTAGCCGGCCTGCTCGTCGTCGACCGGGTTGAGGTACTCGGCGCGCCGGGCGAGCGAAACGTACGTCTCCGCCCGGCGGACCAGGAAGATCCCGGCGGCCGACGGCTGCCAGCCGAGCTTGTGCCAGTCGAGGGAGACCGAGTCGGCGCGGGCGATGCCGTCGAGCAGCGGGGCGAGCCGGTCGGAGAGCAGTGCGCCGCCGCCGTACGCGGCGTCGACGTGCAGCCAGGCGCCGTAGCGCCCGGCCAGGTCGGCGGCGGCGTCCAACGGGTCGATCGCGCCGGTGTCGGTGGTCCCGGCGGTGGCGACGACGGCGACGGGGGTCCGCCCGGCCCAGCTGACCTCGGCCAGTGCTCGTTCCAACTCCTCGGGAGGCATCCGGAGTTGGCGGTCGACGGGGACGGCGACCACGGCTCGTTCGCCGAGGCCGAGCAGGGCGGCCGAGCGTTGGACGGAGAAGTGCGCGGCCTCCGAGGCGAGGATGCACGGCCGTACGCCCGGCGGGATCCCGTCCAGTTCCACGATGCCGTCGAGCTTCTGGTCCCGTGCCAGCATCAGGCCCATCAGGTTGGACTCGGTGCCGCCGGAGGTGAGCACCCCGGCGGCGCGGGCCGGATCGTAACCGACCAGCGCGGCGAGTTCGGCGATCAGCGCCGTCTCCAGGGCCGTCGCGGCGGGGGCCTGGTCCCAGGAGTCCTGGGAGGGGTTGAGCGCGCTGACCGCGAGGTCGGCAGCGGTCGCGACGGCGAGCGGCGGGCAG
Source organism: Kitasatospora sp. NPDC101157 (assembly GCF_044768255.1). Taxonomy (NCBI): domain Bacteria; kingdom Bacillati; phylum Actinomycetota; class Actinomycetes; order Kitasatosporales; family Streptomycetaceae; genus Kitasatospora; species Kitasatospora sp. NPDC101157. Next base: position 284,623 of record NZ_JBIWPL010000003.1, read on the forward strand.
TGCAGGTGGGCGGCACAGGCCGGGTCGGCCGGGTCGGCCGCGCCGTAGGCGAGCAGTTCGGTGAGCCGGGCCAGCGCGCCGCGCCCGCTGGTTCCGGACAGCCCGTCCGCGACCAGGGCGGCGATCTCGGCCGGGCTCCCGGCGGGCAGCGGTCCGGAGCGCAGTGCGGTGCCGGTCTCCAGCGCGTCGAGGACGGTGGCCAGCAGCGGTCCGAGCGCCCGGGGACCCCCGGCGCCGCCCGCGAGCGCGTCCAACGGGACGTCCTCTCCGGGTAGCCCGGGCACCGGCCCGGACACGTCGGCGGTCATGCGCCGCCCCGGGCGGTCGGCGCGGCCCCCGACGGAGCCACGGCCGACGCCGACACCAACCCCGACCCCGATCCTGCACCCGACCCCGACCCCGACCCTGCCCCTGCGGCCGACCCCGCCCCGGACGCCGAGGCCGCCGCGATCGCGTCCGCCAGCCGGTCCAGCACCGCGGCGACCTGCTCGTCGGTGATGGTGAGCGGCGGCAGAAGCCGCAGCACCGCGTCGTGCCGCCCGCCGAGTTCGACGATCAGCCCGCGCGCCAGGCAGGCCTCCCGGACCCGTACGGCGAGCGCCGGGTCGGCCGGCCGGGCGCCGCAGACGTCGGGTTCGGCGGCCGGGTCGACCAGTTCGACGCCGATCATCAGCCCCCGCCCGCGGACGTCGCCGATCGCCGGCAGTTCCGCGGCGAGTTCGCGCAGCCGGGCGGTCATCCGGGCGCCGGCCGTGGCGGCCCGCTCGGCCAGTCCGTGCGCGGCGACGTACCGCAGGGTGGCGGCGCCGGCGGCCATCGCGAGGGTGTTGCCGCGGAAGGTGCCGGTGTGGGCGCCGGGCCGCCAGCCGTCGTAGTCCTCGCGGTAGACGACGACGGCGAGCGGAAGGCTGCCGCCGATGGCCTTGGAGAGCACCATCGCGTCCGGGACGATCCCGCTGTGCTCGACCGCCCACATCGCGCCGGTGCGCCCGACGCCGGTCTGCACCTCGTCCACGATCAGCGGGATGCCGCGTTCGGCGGTGATCCGGCGCATCTCGCGCAGCCAGCCGTCCGGTGCGGGGACGACCCCGCCCTCGCCCTGGACCGCCTCCAGGATCATCGCGGCGGGCGGCACCACGCCGCCCGAGGGGTCGTCCAGCAGCCGTTCCACGTAGGTCGCGCCGAGTTCGGCGCCTGTCTCGCCGCCGACACCGAACGGGCAGCGGTAGCCGTACGGGTAGGGCAGCCGCACCACCTCGCCGCCACCGGGCAGCGGCTCCTTGACGGCGACGTTGCCGGTGAGCGCGAGTGCGCCCGCGGTCATGCCGTGGTAGGCGCCGGTGAAGGCGAGCGAACCGGACCGTCCGGTGGCGGTCTGCATCAGTTTGAGCGCGGCCTCGACGGCGTCCGTACCGGCCGGTCCGCAGAAGTGCACCCGGGCGCGGGCGGCGAACTCGGCGGGCAGGCTCTCGAACAGCGCGCTGGTGAAGTCGTCCTTCTCGGCGGTGGCGAGGTCGAGCAGGTGCAGCGGGGCGCCGCTGTCGAGGGTGCGGCGGATCGCCTCCAGCACGACGGGGTGGTTGTGGCCGAGGGCGAGCGTCCCGGCTCCGGAGAGGCAGTCCAGGTAGCGGCGCCCGTCGGCGCCCTCGACGGTCATGCCGTGGGCCCGGACCGGGACGATCGGGAAGGAGCGGGCGTACGTCCGGGCGGCGGACTCGCGGACGCGCTGTCGGCGCAGGATGGCGTCACGGGAGGGCGGGGCCGCGCTGGCGGTGGCCCCGGAGGCGGCCGGGGAGGGTACGGCGGCGAGCGACAAGGCGAACCCCCAAAAGAAGTTAGGTAAGCCTAACTTTATCCCCCTTGACCTGGCGGAACGTCTCGGGGCACCCAGAACCACCCGAGCGAGTGAACCTCCCTCGGTACCACCCGCGCCACCCCGGCCAGCCCAACGACCGACCCGCCGAAAAGTCACACGCCCGACCGCTCCGGACCGCTCCGGACCGCTACCGACCGGTCCCGACCGGTCCCGACCACTGCCGACTGCTTCCGGCCGGTTCCGCCAGGGCGGGCCGGGACGTCACCTCCCCTTCCACCGGTAGCAGAGCTCCGGCCGCCCCACGCTCCCGTACTGCGGCTCGCGCACCGCCCGCCCGGTGTCCACCAGGTGTTCCAGGTAGCGCCGCGCGGTGATCCGGGACACCCCGGCGGCGGCACCGGCGGCCGCCGCCGACAGCCCGGTCGCGGCCTCCCGCAGCACCGAGGCGACGGTGTCCAGGGTGGGCGCGCTCAGTCCCTTGGGCAGCGAGCTGCGCTCGGGCGTGCGGAGCAGGGCCAACGCCTGGTCGACCTCGTCCTGGCCGGTCGCCTCCCCGGTGCGTCCGAGGCTGTCCCGGTAGCGGGCGTAGCGCTCCAGCCGGTCGTGCAGGGCCGCCGCGCTGAACGGTTTCAGCAGGTACTGGACGACGCCCGCCGAGACCGCCTGCCGGACCATGGCGAGGTCACGTGCCGAGGTCACCGCGATGACGTCGGTGCCGTGCCCGGCGGCGCGCAGCGTGCGGCACAGCTGGAGGCCGTGACCGTCCGGCAGGTAGAGGTCGAGCAGGGTGAGGTCGACGGGTGCTCCGGCGCCGCGCGCCCGCTCCAGGAAGCGCAGCGCGTCCGCGCAGCTGTGGACGGTGCCGACGGCGTGGAAGCCGGGCTCGCGCTCGACGTACAGGGTGTGCGCGGCGGCGGCCACCGGGTCGTCCTCCACGACCAGGACGGAGATCCCATTGCGGGCCCCGTCGGCGGCGCCGGTCACGCCGGGGCCCCTTCGCGCTCCCGCACCTGTCCGGCCAGCGGCAGCCGTACGGTGAGCACCGCGCCGCGCTCGCGCCCGACCTCGACGGTGCCGCCGTTGCGCCGGGCGGCCTGGGCGACCAGCGCCAGCCCGAGGCCGTGCCCGCGGCCGTCCTGCTTGGTGCTCCAGCCACGCCGGAACACGTCCTCGACGGCGGAGGGGTCGATGCCCGCCCCGGTGTCGGCGACCCGCAACAGCAGGCAGGCACCGTCCCGGGCGGCTCCTCCTCCGCCACCACCGTCACCGCCGATGCCGACACCGATGCCCCCGACGCCGATGCCGCCGACGCCGACGCCGGCGCCGTCCCGCGGATCCTCGATCCGCGCGGTGACGGTGACCTCCGGGGCGACCGGGCTGTGCGCGGACCCGGCGATCGCGGCGTCCACCGCGTTGTCGATCAGATTGCCGAGGACGGTGATCAGGTCGCGGGGGGCGAGCCCGGGCGGCAGCACTCCGTCGTCGATCCGACTGTCCTCGGTGAGGGTCAACTCCACGCCCCGCTCGGCGGCCTGGGCCGCCTTGCCGAGCAGCAGCGCGGCCAGCACCGGCTCGCTGACCGCGGCGACCACCCGGTCGGTGAGCTGCTGGGCGAGGGCGAGTTCGGCGGTGGCGAACTCCACCGCCTGTTCGTGGCGGCCGAGTTCGATCAGCGAGACGACGGCGTGCAGCCGGTTGGCGGCCTCGTGCGCCTGAGCGCCGAGCGCCTCGGTGAAGCCGCGCACCGAGTCCAACTCACCGCTGAGCGACTGCAGTTCGGTGTGGTCGCGAAGGGTCACCACCCGACCGAGACCGGTACCGATGGTGGAGGTGTTGAGCACCACGACCCGCTCGGCGGTCAGGTGAACCTCGTCCCGCACCGGCACCTCACCGAGCACGGCCGCCACCAGCGCCTCCGGCAGCCCCAGAGAGCCCACCGGGCGGCCGTCCAACTCACCCTCCAACCCGAGCAGTTCGCGGGCGGCGTCGTTGCACAGCACCACCCGGTGCGCCCGGTCGAGCAGGATCAGCCCCTCGCGCACCGAGTGCAGGGTCGCCTGGTGGTACTCGTAGAGGTGGCTGAGCTCGTCCGGTCCCATGCCGTGGGTGTGCCGCCGCAGCCGGGAGTTGGCGAGGTAGGTGCCCGCCCCGCCGAGCGCCAGGGCACCCACCGCGACCCCGACCAGGGCGAGCAGCGGCCCGCTCAGCTGGGCGGAGATCGACTCCAGGGTCAGCCCCACGCTGACCAGCGCGACCACCCGGTGCCGGTCGTCCCACACCGGGGTCACCACCCGCACGGACGGGCCGAGCGTTCCGGTGTACGTCTCGCTGCGGGTCCGGCCGGCCAGCGCCCAGTCGATGTGCCCGAGGTACGGCTTGCCGATCTGCTCCCGCAGCGGGTGGGTCCAGCGCACCCCGTCGGTGTCCATGACGGTGATGAAGGAGACCCCGGTGTCCTGACGCACCTGCTCGACGTACGGCTGGAGCACCGCGGTCGGGTCGGGTCCGCCGACGGCCGAGCGCACGGTCGGCGAGTCGGCGACGGCGTGGGCGACCGAGGTGACCTCGCGGCGGGCCGCGTCCTCGGTGCGCTCGGCGGTGAACAGGTACGCGAGCACCGCGCCGCCCGCGACCACGGCGGCGACGATGACCACCTGGACGACGAACAGCTGCCCGGCCAGGCTGCGGACCAGCCGGTGCGGCAGGGGGAACCACCGGTGACGCGAGCGGGTGGGGGCGGTGCTCACGGACATGCCTGCCAGTGTGCACCACGGCCCGGGCCGCCCCCAGGGGCCGGACCGCGTCCCCAGGGGCCGGACCGCGTCCGCAGGACCCCTGGCCGTTCCCGTCGCGCCGTGAACTCTATGAATGAAAACTTCTCCAAACTAGACGACGTCGAGGCCATCGCGGTGCGCCTCCCAGACTGGAACTACGTCCACGATGCCACCCGGCCTCAGCTCGATCCGGTCGATCAACCGCCTGAGCATGGCATTCGTGCGCTCGGGCGGCATGGAGTCCCACTCTGCCACGAGCCCAGCCGCGACTGGCGCTGCGGCGGCCTTCATGGAGGCCACCTGCGTTTCACCGGGAGTCTCGTCCAGATCCGCCAGCCGCGCGGATGCGGCCGCCTTCTCAGCCCGAAGATCGCTCAGTGTCGCGAGGTATTCACGCTCCAGCGTTCCATCGGGATCTTCTTCTTCGCTCATGGCGTAGACCCGCATGTGTTTCGCCACGGCCCGCTCCAGTCTCTCGACCTCGCTCTTGGCCGCGGCGCGCTTCTCCTCCAGAGTCGAGCTCAGTCGGCGCAGTCGCGACTCGGCGGCCGGCTCGCTGCCTGGATCGGCGTCAATCTCATCGGCGAACCGGGCCAGCCACTTCAGCACGCCGGACTCCACGTCTGCCGCGGGCGTCCGAACACCCTGGCACACCGAGGCGCCCTTCTGGTGCCTCGTGGTGCAGGAATAGGCTGCGTAAGGTCGCTGGCCCGCTACACGGAGCGCGGCGCCCTGGCAGAGTCCGCACCGGGTGAGCGCGCTGAGGGGGTACTTGGCTTTACGCGAGTGGGGGGCCGCGGTCTTGGTGAAGCCTCGCCTGGCCTGGTACATCTCCCAGAGCTCGTCGCTGATGATGGCGGGATGCTGCTTGGTCGGGTGCCTGATGAGCTTGTGGGCCGGGCAGTTACTCCGGTAGGGGATCTTGCAGGCGGGATCGTGGACGCGGAGGTAGCCGGCGGCGAAGCCGGAGTCCATGTAGAGGCAGACTGTCCGGTTGCTCCAGAGCGAGCCGAGCGCGTTCGGGATCCCGGCTTCGTTGAGGAGGGCCGCGAGATTCCCGAAGCCGGTCCCGGCGACGTAGCGCTCGTAGAGGTCCTTCACGACGTCTTGCAGGGCCGGGTCCGGCTCGTACCGCTCCTGCTGGATCGTGATCGTGCCGTCTGGGGCGTAGACCTTCCGGGGGTGCCAGATGTAGCCGAAGCGGCGCCCTCCCTTGTGCGGGAGTCCCTCGTCCCGGCGGAGCTGGTGGGTCTCCTTCCACTGTTCGCCGGCGCGGTCGGATTCGAAGGCGTTGAACTCCATGATCATGCCGCGTTGGAAGCGGCCGATCGCGGTGCGCGCGTCGACTTCCTCGGTCGCTGAGAGGAGTTGGCCGCCGACCTTTTCGACGCGGGCGAGGTTGGCGGGGACGCCGGTTCGGGTTCGCCCGAAGCGGGAGAACTTCCATACGGCGATCACGCGCGCTTCTCCCGATTCGACGCGTTCGATCGCCCGCATGATCTTTCGCTTGAAGTTACGCCCGGTTTTGTCGGGGTCCTCGACCCAGTCGATGATGCGGTGGTTGGTCCGCCGGGCCCAGTCCTGGATGGCCCTTCTCTGGATTTCGGGGGAGATCATCTCCTCGCGGGCCATGCTGACGCGGGTGTATCCGATGGCGGGGGTTGGCTCGTTGAGGTCGTGACCACTCATAGGGCTCTCCGAGGAAGTGCGAACGCCGCCCGGCAGCTGGCCGTTCAGGTCGGCTGCGAGCCGTCTCCGGTGCAGCTACAGATGCTACGAGCGGTCTCGGACAGCGGGGTTGGATTCCCCGTCTCCGTCGGATGTCCCGGTGAGCTGGCCGTCGCGCCACAACCCGATGGCCATGGCGAAGGCTTCGGCTTGGGTTTTTTCCCGGAGGGCTATGACCTCGGCGCGGCTCAGCCATCCGCGTGCCACGGAGGCTAGGAGCGGCACCAGCGTGACGGTCAGGAGGGCCAGGCTGGTGAGTTCGACCGGCCGGTCGCGTTCGAGGGCGCCGCACAGGGTTGCGGTCAGCCCGATGGCCGTCGCGAAGGCGAGCGCGGGGCGCCACTTCGGGAGGGTTGACGGCACGGCATACCACCTCTATCGCACAGGGTGCCCACCCGTTTGCGATCGGGGCCTACTTTAGCGGTTTCTTGTCGTCCGCGAACGTGTTTGCGACCGCTTCAACGCTTTTGACGAAGAGGTGGGCGCGCTCCGGGGGGATTCCGTACTTGGCGGCGACGGCGTAGAGGTCGATGTCGGTGGCCGGCGGTGGGGGTTGCTCGTCGGGCTGGGGCAGGTCTTCTTCGAGGAGTGTGCCGGAGCGGATGAGCATGTCGCGGAGGGTGACGCGGACGCCGCGGCTCTTGAGGACTTCGACGAGGCGGCGTTGGGTTTCGATGGCTGGGGCGGTGCCGCTGAGGGCTTTACCGATGACGGAGGGGTCGACGCCCATGTCGGTGGCGAGTGCGCTTCGGCCGCCGCGGTGTGGGGTGGTGTCGTAGCCGGCGGCGAGGGCGAGTTCGGCGAGCCAGGCGGGGAAGCTGGCGGTTGTCATGGGTGCCTCCGTCGTGGTGTTGCTCGCTCGGCACGCCAGGATAGCGATACCTCGGGGCTGGTCTACGCGCGTCTCGCGGGGTTGGAGTCGTGCGTGTGACCCCGGGCCGCCCACGACTCGCGCGACCACGGTCAAACGCTAGCAGCGACATCCCGGCGAGATAAGTCGAAACTTTGGCTTGCAAGCCAAATCGGCCAGGCGTACTTTGGTTGCCGAGCCAGCAAGTTGGCTCGTGAGACAAAGCCCCCTGTTCAGCAACGGAGGTGAACTATGTCCAGTTTTAAGCTCAACGTCACCGAGCTACGTCGCGCCGCGGAAGCCCGAGGTGACCGGCGCCAGAGTGACATCAGCAGGCGCACGGGCCTCCACGAGAGCGTCGTGTCGCGGCTCATGAATGGCCGAGACCTGTCGCTGTTCGCCCTCATGCGACTCTCCACCACCTACGGCGTCAACGCCACCCTCCTCGCGCAGGAGAACACGGACGTATGCGACGAGGCGGCGGCGTGACAACCCAGCGGGAAGACATCCGGCGGGAAGCCATATCGGCCGCAGCACTGATCTCCGGGCAGGCCCGCGCCGAGCGTGACGCCCGCACCCCCCGCGAAGCCGCAGAGGCCGCCTATTACCCGGGGCACCGGCTCGGCTCCGTCGAGGCGATCGAGGCGCTGATCGTCAGGCAGCGCGCCGAGGCCGAGGAGCAGTGGCGCAACGGCACCCACCCCTACCAGCTCCGCCGGCGCCAGGCCCCGGCCGGCCGGGCCGCCGCCTAGCCGCAGAGCACTGCCGTGCGCGGCCGGACGCTCGCCCGGCGACAAGACCAGGTCGGGCCGTCCCTCTGGCGCCAACCAGGGACGGCCCCGGCCCACCGATCAACTCATCACATGAAGGAGGCAGGCCGTGATCACACAGCCTACCCAACGTTTCACCCCGGTCATCTATCCGCCGATCCCCGCCCGCGTCCAGGTGCTGGCGGAGGTCACCGACCTGCCGCAGTGGTCGCCGCGGACCGAGGACCTGCTGGCGGACTACCAGCTCAGGCAGGCGCTGGGGGCGCTGGTCGCCCGGGTGCCGAACGCGGTGGTCACGGAGGCGGTCGTCTCGCCGGACCGCTCCGCCGTCGACCTGTCCGTGGCGTCGGTCGCCGACCTGAGCGTCTGGTACGACACGATCCCGCAGGCCGTGACGTCGGCCGCTTCGCGCTGCGAGCGCCGGATCGACGGTCAGCTGTACGCGCTCGGCGGGATGCAGTGGAAGGTGTCGTGGTCGGAGCTGGCCGGCCTGCCCGGCGTTCGCCTGACGGTGTCCGCTCTGAGCGGTGAGAACGAGGAACTGCCGGACACCCAACTGGTCCGGCATCTGTGCCCGTACGAGGCCCGTCTGCGGCAGATCCGCGTCCGCGAGGCGGCGGTCGCTCTCCAGATGGGCTGGGTGGCGTGATGACCGAGTACTCGCCGGAGGAGCGGTCGCCCGCGTTGGCGGCCGGCGAGAACTGGTCGGAGACGGACCCGGAGCTGTTGTTGATGGGCCGGTTCATCGACGACCACGGGGACCCGTCGGAGTGGTCGCAGGCGACGGCCGCCTTGTACGTGGCCGAACACAACAAGCTGATGGGAGAGGGCCGGTGAGCGCCCAGGACGGGATGCTGCATGCCCGCATCGACCCGATGTGGATGAGCGTGCTTCTCCGTAACCGGGAGGTCCGCTACGGGACGTTGCGGACGTTGGCGGAGGCGTGGGGCGAGGACCGGCAGCGGGTGATCGAGGCGCTCGATCTGCTCGCCGATGTTGTCGGGCAGGGCGGAGAGGCGTGGGACGCCGCGGTCTACGACGTCGAGGCGAACCTACAGATGGACGAGGCGGAGACCGTGCTGACGCACGTGGACGCCTATCGGCTGGCGGACGAGCTGCGCGCGGCAGCGCCGTTGACGATGTCCGCCCGCCAGGAGGCCCGTCGGCCGGCCGAGGTCATCGCGTTCCCCCACCAGCAGGGGGAGGTGGCGTGATGGCCGAGCTGTCCGAGATGGAGGTCGAGGAGCTGCTGTACGCGGTCGGTCTGCGCCGCGGGAGCAGCAAGAACCTGGCGCCGCACGGCACCTACAACGCTTACCTGCGACACCTGCGCCACCAGGACGAGCCGTGCGAGCCGTGCCGGAAGGCGAACGCCGAGTACAAGCGCAGCCGGCAAGGCCGCGCAACGCCCACGCCGGGTCTCCGCAAGCCGATCGCCCACGGCACCCTCGCGGGCTACCAGCAGCACCGGTACCGCAAGCAGGACGCGTGCGACGACTGCAAGCGGGCCGCACGCGACTACCAGCGGGCCCGTAAGTGTGGCCGGAAGGACGGTGCCTGATGGGGGTCTTCCTGATCGTCGCCGCGCTGGTCGGGTTCGGGTTGCTGGGCTGGTTCGACTGGTCGGCGCGTCGCCGGGTCCAGTCGGTCCGGGCGACCAAGGCGGAGCGGTTCCCGTACGCGACGTTCCACACCGAGGAGGACGGCCAGTGACCCGCCGTCTCCGCGCCCTCGCCAGCTTGCGCATCCGCCGCTGTGACTGGCCGTTCCGCGCGCTGGAGCTCGTCCGGCCCGACGGCCGTGGCTGGCTGCTCTTCCCCCTCACCCTCGACTTCCACTCGGAGGACTGATGACCGTGACCGAGCTGCCGGGGCCCACCGCCCCGGCCGCCGGGCGGCGCGTCACCCCGACCGCCCGGCTCATCCTCCCCGCCGACGCCGACCGTGACGCGTGGCTCCTCGCCCGCCGCAACGGCATCGGCTCCAGCGACATCGCCGCCATGCTCGGCCTGTCCAAGTACGGCAACGAGCTGACCGTGTACTACGACAAGCGAGGCGAACTGCCCCTCGACGACGAGGACTCCGAGCCCGCCTACTGGGGACGCAGTGTCGAGGAGAACATCGCCCGCCGCTGGGCCGCCAGCAACCGGACCTCGGTCCGCCGCATTGGTCTGGTTGCCAACGTCGACAGGCCGTGGCAGATGTGCACCCTCGACCGTCGCGTCAACACCTGCCCGATCGAGCCTGGCGTGGTGTGCGCGCTGGAGATCAAGCACCGCCACCAGATGAAGGCACCGTTGTTCCGCCGGGGCTGCCCGGATGACGTCCTCGCGCAGACCCTCCACCAGGCGGACGTATGCGGGTTCGAGCACATGCACGTTGGTGTGCTGATCGGCTCGTGCGACTACCGGCATTTCACCGTCCGCGTTGCCGACCACCAGCAGCTGGTGCTCGACCTGCGGGCCGCCGCCGCCGAGCTGTGGCAGCGCATCGTCGACGGCCGGCCGCCTGTGCTCGCCGCTGACGCCGATCCCGACCCGCTGATCGACCTGTACCGCCGCCTGCACCCCGACCGGTCCGGCGTGGTCCACATCGACCGCGACGGCGACGCCCAATCCGCCCTCGACGACTACCTGCAGGCCACCGCCGATGTCACTGCCGCGAAGAACCGGCAGAAGGCAGCGAAGGCCCGCATGCTCGCCGCGCTCGGCGCCGCCGAGATGGCCGTGATGGGCGACCGCCCCGCGTTCTCGATCGAGCAGCGCAGCAAGGAGACCGCGGACATCGCGGCCCTGCGTGAGCGGTGGCCCGAGGCGTACGCGGACTGTGTCGAGGACCGGCCGTACGACCAACTCACCATCCCCAACGATGTCCGGAAGAGGCACGCCGCATGACCCAACCCACGCTCGCCGAGCGGGCCGCCGTGAAGGCCGGCCGCGCCGAGCCCGCCCCGGCCACCGAACCGGAGACCGCTGTCCCGGCCGACACCACGGACACCCTGCTGAACGACCCCTGCATCCCCGAGCCCGGCCCCGACGGGCCCGACCAGGTCCCGGTGCACGTCGCCTGGTCCCGCGTCATGGGCACCGTTCGAGGCATCGGCAAGGGCGCCTGGTACGGCGACCCTGGAGCACGAGGCAGCTACCGATTCCGGGGCGTGGACGCCGCGCTCAACGCCTTCGGCCCGGCCTGCCGCCTACACGGCGTGCTCGTTCTCCCCGTCAAGACCGACGCCAGCTACCGAGACGTCAAGACCAGCACGGGCAAGAACAGCCGCGAGTGCACCGTCACCGTCACCTACCGCATCATCGGCCCGCGCGGCGATCACCTCGAAGTGCAGTCCGTTGGCGAGTCGATGGACTATGCCGACAAGGGCACCGCAAAGGCCCTCTCCACCAGCCTGCGCTCCCTGCTACTACTCGGCGGCCTGGTCCCGACCGACGACCCGGAACCCGATTCGGTGAACGTCGAGCGCGGTGAGGCACCGGTGCGGCCAGCCATCTCCTACCTGGACGAGATCACGGATCCGACCACCAGCGTCGGCCGACTCCGGCAGATCCATCACGAACTGCAGCAGAACCGCCAGGCCAACTCACTGGTGACGAACGAGGTCGGCGATGAGGAGCCGATCGGCGCGATGGTTATCCGAATCGGCAAGGAACGCGCCTCCAGCTGAGGCACCTAGCGGGGCCGTGCCCGCTCGTAACAGGCACGGTCCCGCTCCCCCAGTATCTCCAGCCTTCGATCGGAGACACCCGTGTACTTCCTCAAGGTCCGCCGCGGCGGATTCGACACCGAGACCACCGGCCCGTACCCCGAGGACGCGCGTATCGTCACCGCCGCCCTCGTCCTGCGAGGTGGTCACAACCAGGCGAGCGAGACCCGCACCTGGCTCATCAACCCCGGCGTGGCGATCCCTGACGAAGCGGCCGCCATCCACGGCATCACCACCGAACAGGCTGTGGCCCAGGGAAGGGACCCGAAGACCGCCCTGGAGGAGATCGCGAGTCTGCTCGCCGGGGCCCTCAACGCGGGCGTGCCCATCGTCGCGTTCAACCTGTCGTTCGACTGGAGCGTGCTGCACGCCGAGCTGATCCGCCACGGTCTCGCCCCGATGTGTGAGCGCCTCACCGCGACCCACCCGGCACTCATCGACCCGCACGTCATCGACAAGCACGTCGACCGCCACCGCCGCGGCACCGGCATGCGCAAGCTCAAGCCCACAGCCGAGCACTACGGCGTGCGCATCACCGACTGGCACACCGCCGAAGCTGACGCGCTCGCCGCCCTCTACATCGCCGAGGCCCAGTTCCAGCAGTTCGCGTGGCTGAACGCCCTGGGCCCGGCCGGCTTGCATGGGGCGCAGCAGGCATGGCGTGCCGAGCAGCAGGCCGGTCTGCAGGAGTGGTTCCGCACGAAGGCGACGGCGGAGCAGGGCGGGGCACCGGACAAGGTGATCGACGGCTCGTGGCCGCTCCTCCGGCTGCCGGTGGCGGTGGCGTCGTGAGCAAAAGGTACGCGACCGCGAGAGCCCTCTTCTCACCGCGGTTCAGTCGGCCGTTCTCCTCGGACACGCCCGCGGCGAGCAGCCCTCCCAGATCGCCGACCGGCTGCAGATCGGCGTACGCGACGTGCGGCTCCACCTGCGAGCCGTCCTCGTCGCCCTCAAGGCGGTCAACGCCACCCACGCCGTCGGCATCGCCTGCGCCCGCGGCCTGATCGACTCCAGCGACATCCTCCAGGGAGACACCCATGTTCGGTAGATCGCGGCGCCGCATAGCCGACCTCGAAGAGCGCAACACCTGGCTGGAAAGCCGGGTCCGGCAGCTCAACATGGCGCTCGGCGCCACCCGCAACGAGGCCACCGTCAGCTTCGGCCGGTCCGAGCGCTTCGCCGATGACATCAAGGCGGTCACGAACAAGCTGACCGTCGCCCAGCTCCAGAACGCGTCCCTCGTGGTGGGCAGCGCCACCTGGTCCGGTCTCGCCGTCGACCACGCCGAACGCCTCGGCCGCGCCCTTCGGGCCTGCGCCCGCTACCGGGCCGAGATCCGCCGGCTCCAGAACCTGCTGCGGCACGAACGCCAGGACACGACCGAGCGTGTCCGCAAACTCGAAGACCGCAACGCCGCCCTCCAGGACGTCAACGAGCAGCACTACCGGGAACTCGCCGAGAAGGCCGGCTCCACCGCCGCCACCGCGGGGCCGCTCGCCGCGTGACCCTCGCCCAGGTCCTCGCGCTCGCCTGGTGCGTCCACACCGGCATCCAAGGCCTCCAGCTCTACCACCACCTCCGCCCCCGCGAACACCGCGGCTCCGACGAAACCCCCCTGTGATCCGCATCCTCCGCCTCATCACCGGCGACCACGCCTGGGCCGGACTCGGCCTCGCCGTCCTGGCCACCACCGCGACCGCCTTCATCGTCCTCGCCGTCACCGCCTGGAGCACCCGAGATGACTGACACCGCGCTCCTCCCGCCCCCGGGAGGCACCCTCACCCACGGACCGACCGTCATCGGCCTCGACCTCGCCATCGGCAGCCAAAACTCCACCGGCACCGGCATCGCCTCCTCCCGCGGCTGGTGCGAAGCCGTCGGCTACCCCGACCGCAAGAAGAAAGGCCGGGAGCTCAGCAACCTCCCTCACCCCGAGCGGCTCCGCGCCCTCGTCGAACTGCGCGACCGCATCACCCAAGGCGTCGGCCACCCGGACCTCGTCGTCCTCGAACTCCCCGCGCCCTCCCGCACGGGAGGGGCCAGCCACGAACGCGCGTGGCTGTGGTGGGAGGTCTACCGCCGACTTCAGTCCAGCGGGATCCCGGTCGCTCTGCTCACTCCCAACCAGCGCGCCCTGTACGCCACCGGCAAGGGCACTGCCGCCAAGAGCGCAGTCGTCGACGCGGTCGCCCGCCGGTGGACCGCCTGGTCGACCGACGGCGACGACAACCTCGCCGACGCCGTGACGTTGATGGCCGCCGGTCGGGACTACCTCGACCACCCGATCACCGTCATGCCCGCCACCCACCGAGCCGCGTTGACCAAGGCCGTGTGGCCCGACGGGATCCGCGGCACGGGGGCAGTCCGATGAGGTGGGGAGCCCTCGGCGCCTGCTGTGACAAGGAAATCGACGGCGACCTCTTCTACCCCGTCTCCTACACCAGCCCCGAAGGCAGGGACCAAGTCGAGGAGGCCCGCAAGGTCTGCGGGCGCTGCCCCATCGCCGCCGCCTGCTTGCAGGACGCCCTCGACAGGGAGGGCCAGAAGGACACCAAGGGCCGGCACGGGATCTGCGGCGGGCTCACCCCCCGTGAGCGCTACCTCCTCAGCAAGACCCGGCGCTTCACGCCCGCAGCATGACCGTCCTGGCCTGGGGCGACCGCTCCCACTGGGCCACCCAGGCCAAACCCTGCAGGCACTGCGGCGACCTCACACACCTCCGCGATGAGGATCGCCGCCCCTCCCACAAGGTCTGCGCCGAGCAGGCCCTCACCCTCGACCCGAAGGACGGCCATGGCCGGAGAGACCCTGATCACCCTCGTCGGCAACCTCGTCGACGATCCTGAGCTGCGCTTCACCCAGTCCGGTGTCCCGGTGGCCAAGTTCCGCATCGCGTCGACGCCGCGGACGTTCGACCGCCAGACGAACGAGTGGAAGGACGGTGAGGCGCTCTTCCTCACCTGCAACGTCTGGCGACAGCCGGCGGAGAACGTCGCCGAGTCCCTGACCAAGGGCATGCGCGTCATCGTGCAGGGCCGGCTCAACCAGCGCTCGTACGAGAAGGACGGCCAGAAGCGCACCGTCTTCGAGATCGAGGTCGAGGAAGTCGGCCCATCCCTGCGGGGCGCCACGGCGAAGGTGACCCGTGCGAACCGCGGACAAGGCGGGGCGCAGCAGGCGGCTCGGAGCGACGACACGTGGGCTTCCTCGGCACCGCAGCGAAGCAGCTGGGGCGCGCCGCAGCCGAGCAGCTCGGAGCCCCCTTTCTGATCACCGTCGAACACGCATCCCCCCGACAAGTCGCCCTCACAGAAAGCAGCGCACCATGACCACGCCCGCCAGCACCTTCGATCTCGACGCCGCCAACAAGACCATCGGCAACGCCATGCTCGGCCTCATCAAGCTCATGCTCCCCGTGCCCGGCCAGGAGCCCCCGACCCCGGAGCACGGCCAGGAACTGATGAAGCAGATCACCGACGCCATGGCTACCGGCTCGCGCGCCTGCAGCGAAGTCAACCGCCTCCGCGAGGAGTTCGCTCACCTCCGCGACCGGCACCGCCCCCAGCCGACCACCGACCCCACCAAGCCCGGTGTCATCTGCTCCGCCTGCTCCATCCACGGCGCACTCATCCCCTGGCCCTGTGATCCCTGGACCACCGCCGAGAACTCCCTCTCTCACGGCCAGAGCTGACCTGCCCGGCCCGGCCGGACTACTCCGCCGGCCGGGCGCGTCTCACCCCGCCAACCGCAAGGAGTCACCGTGGAAGACGACTTCAACCTCCGTAAGCTGATCCGCGAGGTCCTCAACACCAGCACCATGCCAGACCCCCACGATGTCGCTCGTGAAGTCCTTCGCCGGATCCACGATGACGACCTCCGCACCGCCCTCAGTCAGTGCCTCAGCGACGTCGTTCGGGAGCAGATCCGCGCCGGTCGGAACGGAGACGGCGGCGGGCCGCCGCTGCCTCCCATGCCGACGCCGGCGGCCGGCCGCCCGCAGACCCCGACCGTGCGCCTGGTCGATCCGGCACCCATCAACACGGCCAAGGTGCCGCAGGCCCAACGGTCGGCCAAGGTTGCTGCCTACCGCGCCTTCGGCCAGCAGTGGCTACGCGAGCGCATGTACGTCTCTGGCGACCCACGCGGGTGGAAATTCATGGGCGACTGCACCTTCGACGACCTGATGTTCGCTGCTGCCCAGCGTCGCGACCAGGCCGCGAGGACGACGGCGGTGGCTGAGCGATGTGAGCGCCTGGCTGCTCTTCTCCACACCCACGGGGTCACGCTCGTCAAGGAGTTGCCCGCCGATGTCCTGAGCGGCATTGAGGACGTGGCCGCGTGAACGACCTAGACTTCACGGCAGGCGCTAACAGCGGCCACGACTTCTATGACTCCCAAGCTGGTGTCGCTGCTGTTGGTGCCGCAGACTTCCCCGGCGGCCATGGCCGCTGCGAGGCCCAGCCAGGGCACGCCGCCGGTGAGCACAACCCGCCAGCACCGGCCAGTGCCGAACCGACGCCCATGGGGTCTCCGCCGGTGCTGGCGCCCAATCCCTGGGCTAGCAGCAACAACACACTCCTCTCGCTTCTCGCCGATGTCCTCGACGATCTCGAACGCACCCGCATAGCCAACGAGAACCGGCTGCGCCAACTCACCCGCCAGGAGGCCGACTCTGACGGCGAAGTGCGAGGCTTCGGCTTTACCTTGGAGATGCCCCAGGTTGCCGCCGTTGACGATCTCGTCTCCGCTCTCGGCAAGTTGGAGCACGCCGCCACCCTCAACCTTCGTCGGGCCCTGCGAAAGCACCCGCTCGGCCCGTGGGTGAAAGCAACCGTCGGCGTGGGCGAGAAGCAGGGCGCCCGGCTCATAGCCGCCATTGGCGACCCGTACTGGAATACGCTGCACGACAGGCCGCGCCTCGTCTCTGAGCTGTGGGCGTACTGCGGTCTCCACGTTCTCCCCGTCGCCAGCCATGTGTTGCACGGCACCCGTGAGAAGGTCGCTGGCGACGGGGGCAAGCAGGGCGACCCCGGCCATTGCCGAGACGCCATCCAAAGATGGTCCGCCGGGGTCGCCCCCACTCGCGCCCGCGGCCAGAAAGCCAACTGGTCCGCCGCCGCGAAGATGCGCGTCTACCTGGTCGCCGAGTCCTGCATCAAGCAGGCCCGCAGCCCCTACCGATCCGTGTACGACGCCGGCCGCGCCAAGTACGCCGAGGCCACCCATGAGACCGAGTGCCGCCGGTGCGGGCCATCCGGCAATCCTGCCCGAATCGGCACAGCAATCTCCGCCGGGCACCAACACGCCCGTGCGATGCGCCTCGTCATGAAGGAGATCCTCAAGGACCTCTGGCGCGAATCCCGCCGCCTTCATGGTGCCCCCGACTCCCCCGCCTGATCCCTCGTGCGCCCTACACAGCGTTTCCACGCACCTGAACTGACCATCGGAAAGAAGCCGCTCCATGCCATGGTTCAAGATCGACGACGGGTTCCACTGCCACCCCAAGGTGCTGGCAGCGGGCACCGCGGCGGTCGGGCTCTACGTCCGGTGTGGGTCGTGGGCCGCCCAGCAGGCCAGCGAAGGAGTCGTCCCGAAAGCCGTGGCCCGCATGTACGGCACACCGCGCATGATCAAGGCGCTGGTTGACGCCGGCCTGTGGCACGCCCCTGGCTTCAACTGCGAGTCGTGCAAGGAGTGGCACCCGGTCGCTCCGAAGGACGCCTACCTGATCCATGAGTACCTGGCGTTCAATCCGTCGAAGGAGGCCGTCGCCACTGCCCGGGCGGCCAAGGCGGAGCGGCAGCGGCGGTGGCGCGAAGGCCGGCAGGGCAAGGCGTCCGACGCGAATTCGGAGGGCAACTCGCATCGAGTTGACGCGAATTTGGAAGGCAACTCGATGCGAGTTGGCGTCGAGTTGGACTCGACTTCGGGTGCTGACTCGGAACAAATTCCGGGCCAGTGCGACACGGACTCGCAGCTCAGCGGGCGTCCCGCCTCTGATGTAGACGCGTCTACACGAGCGTCGCGTGCACACCACGGAGACGCTGCCCCCGTCCCAGCCCGTCCCAGCCCGTCCCTTGTACCTCCTACGGAGGTACAGCTAGCTAGCTGCGACGGCGCCGAACACCTGCCGACGATCGGGCCCCAGCCTCGGATCCCCGCAGCAGTTCGCCCGCTGGCCGAAGCCCTCACCAGCGCCCAGATGGCCGTCGGCTGGGGCGAGGACACCAACTGGCTGATCATCGAGGCGCTCATCAAGCGGTGCGGCATCCCCATGCTCGTTGACCACGCCCGCGGCCAGTGGCAGCGCGCCAAGACCCGACCCCAGGGCGCCAATTACTTCATCCCCGGCTGGCGGGACCTGCTCGACGCCCCGCAAGCAGACCAGGCCTCCGCCACGCCGCCCCAGATCGGCCCCATGACCCGCAACCAGCAAAAGCGCAGCCTCCTCGACGAGGCCGCCGCCCGCATCGCCGGAGGCACCGAATGAACCCCGCCGAGATCGGCCCGTTCCTCAAGCGCGCCGCCCTTACCGACGACCGCATCCTCCCCAACGACCTCGAAGAAGCCATCGCCTCCACCGCCCTGTGGGCCGTCGCCCTCACCGACGTTCCCTTCGAGTTCGCCGTCAACGCCATCGCCGCCCACTACGCCCGCTGCCCCTGGCAGATCCGGCCCTCCGACATCGCCGACCAGTGGAAGACCCACGCCCGCCGAGTCGCCGAGCACCACATCGACCCGATCCCGGACACCGATGACCCGGCCGAGTATCGGCGCCAGATCGTCGCCGGCCGCCGCGAGGCAGCCATCGGCGGACCATCGCCCTTCCCCCGCGCAATCGCCGCCCTCGGCCCAGCCCCCGCCCCCGCCCGCGGCATGGCCGACCTCACCGAGGACGACGTCCGCGCCCTGCGTCAGCAGCAGGACCTCGCCCGGATGCTCAAGGACGGCAACGCCCGGGCGAAGGCCGAGTGTGAGCGCCGCAAGCGGCTTGTCCTCGGCTACGAAGACCTGGCCGAAGACCTCACCAAGCCTCCGCTGTCCTTCGCCCGGCCCGACCAGTGGAACGGCGGCCTCGGCAGCGGGCTCGACTCGAACGGCCGGCCCAACCGGTCGCCGACCTACCTGCAGCTGGCCCGGATCTGCGAGGAAGCCGAACGCCGGGCCGCTGGCCACGTCATCCGGTCGGCTGCCTGATCCGGCGGGACGTCGTGACTGTTGCGGCGTGTGTCGAACGGTCATGACGTGGCTGCTCGGCGACGGCTGACTGCTGCCCGGATTGCCAAAACGGCCTCAGAGGCCCCCCTAGGCGGCCTTGATGGCCCACAAGGGGAATCACCCCACCCGACCCCGCAAGGCCCGTTCTTGCCCCCTTTTCTCCCCGATTTGGAGCCATCATGGCGAACAGCGCCACCGTAGTTCCGAAACCGGCGGCCCCTGTGGCTGCTCCCCCGCCGTCGGCGTCCCGTCTCGTGGAGCTTCTCGACGCCGCCGAGCGACGGCGCCTGACGCCGGTCGAGGCGGCCGAGCTCCGGCGGGGTGTGGAGCACCTGAAGCGCTGCCTGTCGGGTGCTGGGGCGGAGTTGCGCCGACTGGTTGACGAGGCGGAGCGGGTGCGGGATGAGCACGCGCAGGAGTTGCTGATGGTGCGCCAGCCGGGCCTTGAGGCGTCGTGCCGGGTGTGCGGGGCGGCGGCGGGTGTGTGGTGCCGGCCGGTGCACGGCGGCGGTGTGATGCCGCGGACGTTGCATGTGGCGCGGCTGGTGGACGCGGGGGTGCTGTCGTGACGGGGCCTTCTCGGATTCTGGTGACCGGTTCGCGGGCCTGGTCGGATCGGGCGCGGGTGGAGTGGGCGCTCGGGGTGGCGTTCAGGGCGTTCCGGCCGATCGTGGTCGTGCACGGGGGCTGCCTGACCGGGGCGGACAAGTTCGCGGCCGAGTGGGCCGACCGGGCCGGGATCACCGTGGACCCGTTCGAGGCGGACTGGGACAACTGCGGGCCGGAGTGCCGGCCGGGTCATCGGCGTCGCCAGCGCGATGGGTCGGAGTTCTGTCCGGCGGCTGGTCCGCGGCGGAATCAGGCGATGGTGGACGCGGGGGCGCGGTTTGTCCTCGCTTTCCTGCTGCCGGGCAGTCGCGGGACCGAGGACTGTGCGCAGCGCGCAGAGGCGGCTGGCATACCGGTGCGGCGCTTCTGGGCTGAACGATGATCGGGTTCGGGCAGCACGAATGGCCGCTCGGCGCAGCGGGCCGGCGGCTTGCGGGGTGGGGCGGGTCAGTTCTGGGCGGCGGGCTTTTCGTCGGCGTCCTTCGGTGTGGACCAGGGGCCGGCTTCCGGGCGGGGTGGGAGCTTGGCGCCGGGGCGGCGGAGGTACCAGCGGATGAAGTCGCGGACGACTTCTGCGCGGCTTGCTTCCTGGCTCTTGGTGGCTTCGCCGAAGGGGAGCCATTCGTCGTCGGGGATGCGCATTTGTCGTGGCGGGGTGTGGGTGGCCTTTACGGGTGTCATGTGCGCAGGGTATCGGGGCGTAGCTACACGGGCAATGGGGCCAACTCTCGAAATGTAGCTACACGAGTTCCGCCGAAACGCTTGCCGTGTAGCTACACATAGGTCTACTGTGTAGCTACACGGAACGGCGAAGTGCCGAACCAAGCAACCCGCACGGAGGCCCCCATGAACGAGCACACCAACTGCCTCCGCTGCGGCCGCAAGCTCACCAGCAAGACCAGCATCGCCAAGGGCTACGGCCGGGGCTGCGCCGCCAAGGTCCGCCAGGCCGAGCAGGCCGCCGCCGACTACAGCCCCGCCCAGATCGAGTCCGCCCGCGAGCTCATCGAGGACGGAGCGATCGTCCAGATCCGCCCCCGCGTCTGCCGCTCCGTCAGCAGCGACGGCTCCGAGCTCTACCTCACCGCCGTCACCGGCCAGTGCAACTGCCCGGCCGGCCTTAAGGGGCGCCGCTGCTACCACGCCCTCGCCGTTTCCCTCCTCCTCGCCGCCTAGGAGCCTGCGATGACCGACGACGAACTCCGCGCCGCGTTCGAGAACGTCACCACGGACGACGAAGCCCGCACGGTGGTCGAACGGATCCTGGCCGACCAGCGGCGGGAGCAGGAGGAACGCAGCGCCGCCTCGCTGGCCAGCGAGGTCCACATCCGTAAGCGCATCGCCCGGAAGCGCGGCAACACCTTCTACCGGGTGAAGTACAGCGCCAGCGAGAACGGCTCTCAGACGCTGTGCGGTGCTCCGGCTGGCAACGACCGGACGTGGGCGGAGACCCGGTTCGCGAAGCACCTCGCGGACGTCACCTGCGAGGCCTGCAAGCAACTGCGTGCGGCCCTGCAGGCCTGACCGCACAGCACCCCATAACTGGCTTGGCGGCCGTGTCCACGCCGGCTGCCAAGCCCGCCAACCACTCACACGGAGGAGACTTCGATGACCAACACCACCGCCCTCGCCGAGCGTCTCGCGCGGACCGCCGCCGGAACGTGGGGTGAGGAAGCCGCGATCTGGCTGCTCACCGAGCATGGCCACTGGATCGAGGAACTCGACCGGCTCGGCCTGATCGGCGAGCAGCCCATGGCCGGTGGCGGCACCGCCACGCTCATCCGCTGGCGCCAGTTCACCGAGGATCTGCGGCCGGTCGGTACCGGGTCGGAGATCCAGGTGCTGAACATCGCCCGCGCACCGGCGTGGCCCGACGCGGCGACGACGTTCCGCAGCCTGGCCTCGCTGGACGAGACCAACCGCCGCCTGGTGCTGCACGCGATCGCCTGGGCCGCCGGCGGCCAGGGCTGGGCGAAGTCGCTGCGGCTGCTCGGTGACAAGGACGGCTGCGTGTGCCCGGCCGAGGCCGACTGGCACCAGTACGGGTGCCCGCACTTCTGATCCCGTGGCTGGCTCGGCGGCCGTGACTGTATCGGCCGCCGAGCCCACCAATCGCCGTCCGCGCACCTACCGCAGGAGGGACGCTCACATGACCCCCGTCCAGATGCTCGCCGCCGCGATCGTCTACGTCTGCACCCCCGGCCCGCACGACGGCTGGGACCACGACATCCAGGAGTTGCTGGACAAGCGAGACGCGGCCGCCGTCGCCGAGAAGGCCACCGAGCGGGGGAGCCGCGAACACCGGGAGGCCGCCGTCGCCCGGATCGGCGCGGAGTGTCGCCTCGCCCGGGCCTTGGACGTGCCGGCCCGAGTGGCCGAGCCCATCGACTACGACCCCTGGCCCATGGACCTGTTCGCCGACCTCACCGCCTAGGAACGCCTCATCCGACCACCTGCCTCGCTTCCTCGGAGCACGCCGTGACACCACGCTGCGAGAACGTCGCCCTCACCTACAAGTCCCGCCCCGGTGGCGGCGAAGAACTCGACGACATGATCCCCTGCACCGCCGACGCCACCACCACACGATGGATCAGCCGAGGCACCAGCCGCGAGAAACTCCTCAACTTCTGCCAGGAGCACGCCGAACAGGGCGACGCGTTCACGCAGAGGCTGCGGGACGGCCTGGTCCGGGCCTACGCCGACCGGGGCGAGGAGCCGATCGTCCACCACACCCAGACCCGGGTGCGCGTGATCGCGACCGGCCAGGTCGGCACCGTTGTTGGCCTCCCGTCCCAACACTGGGGCAACGAGTACTTCGTCCACATCGACGGCGCCTCGTATGACAAGGCCATCGAAGTCGCCGCGGCTGGTCTGGAGGCCGTCGACGAACCGCATGCGGCGCCGGCGGAGCGGTACAGCCGCCGGAGGCTGGCCCCCTCGCCGCCGCGCGAACTGCCCGCGCCCACGCAGGCCCCGCGCATGGTGACTATCCGTCCGGCTGCCGAACTTCTCTAACGCGCCCAGGAGGCCCAAATGAGTGACGCATCCGACGAGCAGACCGCTCTGGATGCCCTGAACGAGAGCTTCATGCGGAACGGAGCGTGCTGTCAGGACTGCATTGACCGGGTCCTCGGACCACTCCTTTCCGCCTACCGGTCCGCGATCTTGCGTACCGCCCGCGCCCAGCAGTGAGGAGCAGCATCGTGAACCCGAACCCATCCGACGCCGAGATCGAACTCCTCCTCGCCGCGTGCGGCCTGCGGCTTCCCCGCGAGTTGAAGCCCTGCGGCACGCAGGCCGCCTACCACCGGCACCTCGACAACGGCGAGACCCCGTGCGAGGCGTGCACGGTCGCGAATCGCGAGTACGGCCGGCAGTTGCGGAAGCGTCCGCACACCCGGCTGCGCCCGATCAAGCACGGAACGCCCGGTGGGGCCGATGCGCACCGCTACAGGGGCGAGGGTGCATGCGCGGCTTGCGCGGAGGCGTACCGGGCGGATCGCCGTCAGCGTGCTGCTGCTCGTCGAGCGGCTACGGCGTGACAGCCATGGCAACTACCGCTTGTCGCCGAACCATTGTTCATCCCGTCACCCAGGAGCACCTCATGGAACGCACCCACGACAGCGTCTTCGTCAAGGGTCAGCGCGTCATCGTGTGGAGCCGCGCCGGCGTCGAGACCGTTGCGACGGTCTTGTACCCGTACGGCGTGAGCATCGGGGTCAGGTACCCGGACGGCACCACGCACTGGCACTACCCGTGCACGATCTCTGCCCGCCCCGCCGCCTGAGGAGACCCCGATGCCCACCATCCTGCTCGACGCCCAGCCGCCCGCCAACATGCCGGTCTGGGCCCGCCTCCAGCTCATCGCCCGCGATCTGCCGTTCACCGACGTCGCCGAGTGGCACTACGAGCGGGCCGGCCTCATCTCGATCATCACCATCGACGGCGGCTGGACCGTCGTCACCCGACCCGCCGCCTGAGGAGACCACCGTGACCAGCAAGCCCGCCGAGTGGGTCCTGACGCCCGAGAACCTCTACCGCCTGTGGACGGCCATCGGCCACGGCAAGGTCCACAACCGTGTCGACGAGACCGGCCACGTCGTACCCGACGGCCTCACCATCTGGGCCCACAACGGCCTGCCGAGGACCTGGGCGCGCTACGGCGACACCATCACCCACCAGCCCGACGGCACCTGGACCGTCCAGCACGCCGAGGAGACCGCCCGATGACGAACCTGACCGCCGAGCAGTGGAACGACCGCTACCCGATCGGCACGCCCGTGACCGCCTACCCCGGCGTCCGGCCCGAGCACCGCGCCGTCGAGCTCTGCACCGTGCTGACGACCCGCACCCGAAGCCGTGCCTGGAACCTCGGCCACGGTGAGCCGGTCGTCGCCGTCGAGGGCTACGCGGGCGGCATCAGCCTCGAACACGTCGACCTGCGCATTGAGGAGGCCACCCGATGAGCACCCAGCCCGCTGACCGCCTCGCCAACGTCGAGTCCCTGATCGACGCCGCCGAGACCCGCCCGCTCACCGCGTGGGAGGCCGAGGAGGTTCGGTCCGCGCCTCGGGCCGTCCGCGGCGCCCAGCGCCTCGGCTTCCGCCGGGAGGCTCGCCTCCAGCGCTACCTCACCGCCTGGCGCTCCGCCCGCCTTCGCGCCACCAGGCTCCGCGAGCACCTCGACATCGCCGAGCACGGCCGCGACCGCGCCGTGGAGGCCGCCGAGCAGCTGCAGGCCCGGGTCCGGGAACTGGAGGCCAAGTTGGTCACCGAGCGCAAGGTGAACACCCACCTCACCGAGAAGCTCCAGGCCTGGCTCACCGCCTCCGACGAGTGGGCGGACGAGCGAGCCACGTTCCTCGCGGAGAACGAGCGGCTCCGCGCCGAACTGACTGCCCTCCGCCAGCCCGCCACCGTCGTCCTGCCTGCCAGCTTCATCACCAACGCCATGGCCCGCATCCCGGACGCCATACCGCCCAGCGGCCCCACGCGGCACGTCTGACCGCCCGCCAGCCCCGCGCCGGACCACCGGGGCCGACCGGCGCCCGCGAAGGCGCCCAAGGCCCCGCCACGACCACCACCTGACCAAGCGAGAGGAACCGCGCCGTGGGCAAGTCCACGACCATCCGCCGCACCGCCACACACCGGCCGGCCACCAAGCGCCGCCGCTTCCGCCACGACGAACTCATCGCAGTCGACCTGTTCTCCGGCTTCGGCGGCCTGACCCGTGGCATCGAAATGGCCGGCTTCACCACGATCATGGCCGCCAACCACAACGCCTACAAGGTCGAAGTCCACGAAGCGAACCACCCCAACGCCGAACACTGGATCGCCGACCTGGTCGACCCCGCAGCTGCGGACTACCACTCCGCCCGCGACCTCCCCGCAGCCGACCTCCTCGTCGCCGGCGTCTCATGCGTCAACCACTCGCAGGCCAACACCCAGAAGGCCTACGAGCAGCGCATGTCCCTCTTCGACCTCGACGACCCGGACTACGAGGCGCGGGTCACCAGGTCCGAGCGCGACCGAGCCACCGCGAACTGCGTGCTGCACTACGCAGCCCAGCACCACCCCCGTTTGATCCTCGTCGAGTGCACCACCGAGCTGACCTCGTGGGGCCCCGCGATCCCCGGCCGACCGAAGGTCGGAGACGGCTCCACCTACCGGTGGTGGCTCAAGCAGTTCGACCTGCTCGGCTACCGCCACAAGGTCCTGTACCTCAACTCGATGTTCTTCGGCGTGCCGCAGTCCCGCGACCGGGCCTACTGGGCGTTCTCGGACAAGTCCCTGCCCGAACCCGACCTCGACCACAGGCCTGTGGCACGGTGCCACCGCTGCGACAAGGACGTCGAGGCCGTGTGGTCGTGGAAGACGGGACTGCCGCCCACCGGATCGGTGCGCTACGGCAAGCAGTACGAGTACCGCTGCCCGAGCTGCCTGCGCCCGGTCGTCCCGCCGATGACGCCGTCGCTGGCCGCCCTCGACTTGAGCGTCCTCGGCACGCGCATCGGTGACCGGCCCAAGCCCCTCGCCGCGGCCACGATGGCCCGTGCAGAGCGGTGCCGACGGCGGTTCGCCGAGTTCCCCGCCGTCCTCATGCCGGCCAAGGCCGTGCACGGCAGCGAACGGCACCCGTGGCAACCCATGGCGACACAGACCAGCCAGCAGGAGACCGCGATCCTGTCGACCGGCACGGTGATAGCCGCGCACCGGCACAACGGCGACGGGCAGCACATCACCCTGCCGATGGACACCGTCACCACGACGCACGAGAAGGCGATCCTGCTGGCGGTCAACAACTTCCAGGGAGGCCCGCGGGGCGCTCACGAGCCTCTGCCGACGCAGGGCGGCTCGGAGACGCTCGGGCTTCTGT
Source organism: Kitasatospora sp. NPDC101157 (assembly GCF_044768255.1). NCBI lineage: Bacteria > Bacillati > Actinomycetota > Actinomycetes > Kitasatosporales > Streptomycetaceae > Kitasatospora > Kitasatospora sp. NPDC101157. The sequence continues at coordinate 310,478 of NZ_JBIWPL010000003.1, forward strand.
CTGCTGGTGTGGTGCCGTACCGGAAGAACACGCTGCCCGCGTTGCACGCCGAGGCCATGCCGACGGTCACCGCGGAGCAGATCCCCGGTCTGCTGTTCTCCGGCTGGTACAAGCAGAACGGTTCGACGGGGAACGAGACCGCCCCGCACCCCATGACCGACCCGCTCGGCACCCTGACGGCGCACGACACCACGGCGCTGCTCATGGCCGAGTGGCGGGCCGCGCTCGCCAACCTGCCGTTGGAGGACTGCTACTTCCGCATGATGCGGGAGTACGAGATCGGCCGCGGCTGCGGCTTCGACGTCAACTTCCCGGGCTACGAAGGCACATTCGTCGTGTGGGGCAGCGCGCGCGACCAGGTCGACGGCTTCGGAAACGCCGTAAGCCCGCAGGTTGGCGCCTGGATCGGATCCCGGCTGCGCGCCGTTCTCCACCCCGCCGGCGCCGCCGCGTGAGCTTCTACATGATCCCGATCGTCCACTGCGACGCGCCCGACTGCGAGAAGCCCGAGATCCACCACCCCGAGGCCCGCACCATCGCCGACGTCCGCCGCCTCCGCAAGGCCGACGGCTGGCGTCAGCGCCCCGGCGGCCGGGACATCTGCCCCGACTGCTGGACCGCCGGCCACCGCTGACCCACCCCCGGGCGGCCGGCACCTACCGGCCGCCCACCACACACACCACGGAGACCGACGTGACCCAGCCTGCCGACCTGCTCGCCGATCGCATCGCCAACGCCATCACCGCCGTCAATCGGCAGTGGGACGACATCCTCAGCCACACCGCCATCACCGCCCTCACCGCCGCAGTACTCGCCGCCGTCGAGCCCGAACTCGACGCCGCCCGCGACCAGGCCACCGCGGCCGCCCGCGACCGTGTCGCCGCGCTGGCCCAGGTACCCGGCGAGGACATGATCGGCTGCACGCGCCGCCAGATCCTCGCCGCCGCCGGCGGTGCCCGGTGACCAACACCCCGCGGCCCAGCCTCGCCGAGCGCATCGCCGACGCCGCCCGCGCCATCCGCATCCGCCCAGGCCACAACAGCCTCGCCATCATCAAGGCTGGCGGAACGGTGACGCTCTCGGGCAACGAGGCAGACCGCGTCGCCGACGCCGTGATGGCCGTCATCCAGCCCGAACTCGACCGCCGCGACGTCGAGATCGACCGCCTCACCACTGAGATCGCCGAGGGCATCGCCAACCAGACCATGCTCAAGGGCCTGAACGTTCAGGACGGCCGGGTCTGCCTGGAGATCGAGCCCGCCCGCGAGATGCTCCTCATCCTGGTCGCCTCGATGCGCGAGATGCTCGACGACGCCGGAGCCGAGAACTACCTCACCACCGAGGCCACGTTCCCTCCGGCGGTCAGCCTTGACCTCCAAGACGGCCAGCACCCAGAGGACTCGTACACCCTCACCGTCCAGCGCCGGCATCGGCCCACCGCCCACGACTTCCGGCGCCGGGCCGAGGCCGAACGAGATGAAGCGCGCGCCGAGATCGACCGGCTCCGCACCGCCGCCCAGTCCGCCGCCACCCTCCTCCGCTCCACCCACGACAAGGCCATCACCGGCCAGCCCCTCGACCTCGACACCCTCCGGCACGCCGCCAACGCCCTCAACCACACCACCGCCACGACCAGCTGACGCCCCCTGACGCCCGTCAACGCCGCCCGTGACCGCGGGCGGCCCAACCCCGAGGAGCACACCGTGGACGCTGACCCTCTCGCCGACGCCATCAACAACGGCATCGAGCACGCCCTGTGGCAAGACCTCGCCGACGCCCTCAACCGCCTCGAAGCGTTCGGCATCTGCCCCCTCGACGGCATCGCCGACCAACTCGGCGTCAACGCCATCACCATCCTCGACCCGCCCACCATGTGCGGCAGCAGCGCCCGCGGCACTGGCCACGCAGTCCGCTGGGACCCCGAGCTCACCGACTGGATTGTCACCGACCACACGCCCCCGGCCAGCCAACGGTGACGGTCAGCCCCTGGCTGGTCCTGGCCGGCGCCCTCTACGGCGCCGGCCTCACCGCCACCCTCCTCGCACTCCACCCCCGGAGACGCACATGAGCACCGCCCTCGTAGTCCTCGCCCTCGCCGGACCCGCCGCCATCGCCAGCATCTGGGCCGCCCACCGCATCAGCCGCGAATGGACCGCCGCCGCCCACGAGACCGACGTACTCGCCGACCTCGAAGGCCAGTTCGCCGCGGCCGACCAGTTCGCCGACCTCATCGCCCAACTGGAGCGCCAGCCGTGACCGCCGAGCACGCGCCGCGGCCCGGCCGCACCTGGGAGACCACCGTGGCCCGCGTCGAGGTGGCCGTTCCCGACGACGCACCCGACCCCCGCCCCAACCGCGCCACCCGCCGAGCCCTCGCCCGCACCGCCAGGAAGGCCGCCCGATGACCCCCACCGCCGAACAGCTCGACCACCTCATCGGCCACACCGACCACCGCCCGCTCACCGCCGACGAGCACGCCGCTCTCCGCGCCGGCGTCCGGCAGCTCCGCGACCTCGCGGGCAGGCTGGCGCTCGCCTACGTCGCCGACGCCAGCACCAGCGAGCAAGCCGAAGCCCGCATGGCAGCCATCCGGGCCCACGATGCGCTCAAGGCCGCCGGTCCGGTCCCGCCTCCGGCTGCGAACGCGAAGGCGAACGCGAACACCACCACCCATTACGGCGCCCCCTCCAGCGCCTACCACCAGCAGGTCGTAAAGCAGCTCGCCACCGCCGAGGACGAACTCGGCAAGCGCCGTACGCAGGTCGCCCGGCTCACCGAGCAGCTCGCCGAAACCCAGCAGCGGGCCGACCGGTACGAGCAGGCGTACGACTTTGAGGCGGCCAACACAGCCGTCGTCTTCCACGAGTACTACCGGCGTTGGCAGTCCACGATCGTCGAGGCCCGCAGGCAGGCCGCCCGCGCCGACCGCATCCTTGCCGCGGCCAAACGAGGCTGCGACGACCTGGGCGCCATGGCCCACGACGCGCTGAACCGCGCCGAGCAGGCCGAGGCCCGTGTCGCCGCCGTCCGGGAACTCCACCAACCCCGCGACCACGGCGGCTGGATCATCTGCACCGGCTGCTCCAAGCTCGGCCACGTCACCGCTCCGTGGCCCTGCCCGACCGTCGCCGCCCTCGACGAGGCCGCCGACAGCGTGCCGGACGAGGCCCGGCTGTGACCTGCCCCGACGACGAATGGGACGGCTGGGAGGACGCCCTGCTCGCCGACCTCGACCCCGACGACTGGGACCTCCTCCCGCCGCCCCGCCCCATCCGCGACGTGATCCGCGACCTCGCCGACTACCAGCCCAGGAGGGCGGCATGACCGACAAGCACCGGCAGCCCGAACAGCCGGGTACCGACATGGTGACCTGGCTGCACGCCGAGTTGGACCGCGTGGAACAGCTCGCCCGGGCGACGATCGTGCACCAGCCGTACGACGAATGGGACGCCGTCGGAGTCGACCGCGACGACGACAGCGCACGGTCCTGCTGGGAAGTCGCGCTAATCGCGCGGCCCGCGAGGCGCTCATCCTCCGCGCGGTCACTCATGGAGCACATCGCCCAGTGGGACCCGGCAGCGGTCCTGCGCCGAGTAGCCACCGACCGGCGAATCCTCGACCACCACCAGCCCGTCTGGAGGGATGCGTGCACCACCTGCGGCACGGCCGAGGAGTACCCCGTGCCGTGGCCGTGCCAGACGGTCCGACTGCTCGCTGAGGGCTACGGCTGGGAGGAGCCGCGGTGAGCCGCGAACTCCGCCACGTCGAGGTGACCGTCACCGTCCTCGACTGCGACCACCTCCCCGAGAAGGACGGCCGGCAGATGTACGCGGACGACGTCATGGACGAGATCCGGGATGTCGTCGCCGCCGCGCTCACCGGCTGGTACGAGCAGCGCGGACATGACCTCCTCGCCTGCGAGCCCGACCTCTTGTAGGCGCCTCGTTGCCGCCGGGCGGTTCGGTGGATGCGCCGGGATGCGCACCGAATGCGCCGCAGGTCAACGGCATGAAGCGGCCCCACCCGGATGCTCGGGTGAGGCCGTGATGCGTCGAAGCCGACGACTTGGCGTGGCCCAGTTGAGCGGGCGCAGGCTGTCATGGCAGGAGCCGGCTGGCTCCGAGGTGCCGGAGGATGCTGCTGGTGCGGGAGGACGCCTGGTTGCAGATGTCGACGGCGGCGGCCTGGATGTCGGGCACGTCATCGGAGACGGTGAGGTGCTTGCGGGCCTCGAAGGCGTGGCCGCGTCCGTCCAGGTCGATCACGACGTCCCAGAGATGGCCGTCGTTCACGCCGTCCGGGTAGGCGACCGTTTCCCCTTCCGCCGTCTGGGTAATCCGGCCGACCCGCCAGAGCCGTCGGCGCCCTTCGGTGACGATGGCTCCCAGCAGGTGGTTTTTCGGTCCGGTCACCAGGACGTAGTAGGGCACGGTCGCCTCCTCGGTTGTTGTCCCCCTGTCTATCGGTTCAGTGTCCCGTGGGTCACGTGGACTTGGAGAACCCGTTGTCGGCGTAGTTGGTGAAGTTGGTGGCTCCGGTGCCGGGGTCGGTGGAGATGTAGGTGTCCAGGACGGCGGTGACGTCGCGGGCGGGCTCCTGCTCGTCGGTCTTTTCGGGGGTCGGTTCAGCGGTCACGGAGTGCTCCTTGGGTGAGCGTGTCGATGGTGGTGATCAGGTCGTGGTCGGTGTCCGGGTCGGCGGTGTCGAGCACGGCCAGGACCAGGGCCTGGCGGGCTCCTTGGCAGTGCTGCGTCTCGGTGATGTCGAAGCGCCCGGTCTCGCAGTAGCGGTTCGAGCCGTAGCCGCCGTAGCAGGTGGCCCAGAACGGGCAGTCGTTCTTGCACATCGTGAGGCCGCGTTCGAAGTCGGCGACGTACGGGACGCGGTGGTGGCGGGTGAGGACTCCTTGGATCGTTTCGTGGCGGATGTTTCCGACGACGAAATCGTGGTGCTCCGGGGAGGCGACGCCGGCCAGTTCGGGGGAGACGAGGATGATGTCGCCGTTGAACATGACGGTGGGCAGCACGTCCCGTCCGGGAACGTTGCCCGGCCGCAGGTAGCGCGAGAGGCTGCCCAGTTCGCGGATGTTCGGTGCCTTCTCGGCGGAGCGGCAGTATCCGATGACGTCGCGCCAAAACTGCCGGGCGGCCCCCATGGTCACCATGGGGCGTTCGGTGTTGGCTCCTTCGGTCTCCTCCAGGTTGAAGCCGATCTGGCGGAAGCCGAAGCCGTCCAGGTAGGCGGTGATCTCCCGGCCCCGGTGGGCGGTTTCCGGGGTGATGACCGCGATGACGGAGGTGTCGACCCCTGCCGCGATCAGCCTCTGCGCGCCTGCGGTGATCTGATCGTGGACCGATCGGCCCGCGAGGTTGACGCGAGCGCTGGCGTCCTTGGGGCCGTCGATGCTGACGCCCACCTGGACGTCGTATTCGAGGAACAGCTCGCACCACGTGCTGTCGATCAGCGTGGCGTTGGTCTGGATGCTGTGCCGGAGCTTTCCGGCGGCGCGTAGCTGCTCGAACGGGGCGACGAGTTCGCGGAACCTCGCGGGACCCACCGCCGTGGGCTCGCTGCCGTGCCAGAGGACGACGACCTGGTGTTCGGCGTTCTGTAGGGCGATATCGGCGGCTACGGCGGCGGCAACGCCCGGTTGCATGGGGTGGCGTTCCTTGCGCAACGTCAGGTAGCAGAACGGGCAGTCGAGGTTGCAGAAGGTGTCGGGCTGGACGACCACCATGTGGTACTGGTCGGACACTCGCGTCGGGTCCGGCGGTGACGGGGTCGGCGCGATGAGCGTCAAGATCGTTCCTCCTTCCGTGTGTCCGGAGCAAGGTGCGGCGGCCCATCGGCGACGGGGGGCGCCGACGGACCGCCGCGGGGTGCCGCTCCACATGCCCCAGGGCCGAGGTGTCCCGGCTCATTCCTGCGGAGCGACCCGAACACGAAGTTACGCACCGTCAGCCGACGATCACAGTGCCGCAGCGTCTTCCAAAACGTCTTCCAGGGCGGACGTCAGGCTTCCCACTGGACCAGGACCTCGGCGGCCTCGGGCACTTCTCGGTACCGGCGCAGCGCACCGATGACAGCCTTGGAGCGGTCCTGCGCACGGGACGACGGGACGCCGGCAAGTACCTCGAACATGCGGTGAGCGGTCTTCGCGGCCTCCTCCGGCTCATTCGCGTCGGCCAGCGCCACAGACAGCCAGGAGGCATAGAGAGCGAACTCGCGGGCGTGGCTGGCGTCATAGGTCGCGAGCACCTTCCGCAGCAGGGGAACGGCCCGCAGCGGGCGGCGCAACTGGGTGTAGACGCGGGCCTGCATGACCTCCTGCTCGTCCCGGTTCACCCAGTACAGCCACAGCCGGGGGTCAGCCATGGCAGCCATCTCCTCGTCGGCCGCGTCGATCTGGTCCATGGCAGTATCGATCGCCGTCAGGGCGGCGCGCTGGTCTCCGGCGAGGGTGGAGACCCAGGCGACGCGAGCAGCGGTGAGGGATCGGGCGCGGACCGGTCCCCCCGCGGCCTCGTGCTCCGCGGCACGCACGAGGCCGAGGCCGCGTCGGATATCGCCGCGGTTGGCCTCCCAGTACCCCCACGACCCCAGCAGATGCGCGGCAAGGGGACCATCCCCGGCCTGCGTGGCCGCGGCCACTCCGGTGCGGAACAGTGGCACGGGGTCGGCCTTGCCTGCGGAGTCGGTCGCGACCCATCCGGCGAGCTGCGCGAGTTCGGCCACGCCGGTCAGCAGCTGGCGTCCGACGGCTTCGGTGTGGCTCGTGTCGTTGTGCAGGCGCACGGCCGAACGCAGTTCCCGAATGACGGTCTCCACCAGGTCTCCGCCGGCGAGCACGTCGTCCGCGAGGCGCAGCCCGTGGACGCGGCGAAGCAGGGCCTCGGCGTCGGCTGAGCCGACCGTGTTCCCGGTGCTGGTGCCGAGCGGCGAGAACTCGGTGTCGGCCGGCAACAGGCTGGCGATCACCTCGGCGGAGGAGACCGGGGCCTGCACCCGGAACCGGCGGGCGGCCTTCGTGGCGGCGCGGGCACGGCGCAGCCGCGCCTCGTCCAGCTCCAGCACCTTGGCCAGGTGGGGCAGATACTGGGGGCTCGGTGTGCGTCCTTCGTATTCGGTCTCCCATCGCCATACGTCGGTGCGGGTGGGGGTGTAGCCGCTGGTGTCGGCCAGCTTGCGTGCCACGTCCTCCTCGGACAGTCCAAGGAATCGGCGGCGGGTGGCGATCAGGTCTCCGATGCGTTCCTCGTAGCTCATGCTCGTCCCCCTGTTCTGGGCGCCCCTGCATGTGGGACCGTACCTGCCCGGACAACGTGCCGCAGGCGGTCCGGGAAACGCCCTTCTTCTTCGGTGTTGGGGTCGGCGGCGTCAGGCCCGGGCCGCGTCTGACTCCGGTACCGCGGTGAGCATCCTGTGGCCCTCGAAGCCGTCACGGGCGAACAGCTCGCCCTGCCCGGGTGGCGTCGGGATCGGCCGCGGGTCGGCCGGCCCGTCGTCTTCGTGCCGGTACTCGGTGCACGTGTACTGGCTGGCGATGGAGTAGCGGCCGTTCTCGTCGCGCGGGCCGTCGAGCCACTGGGCGGGGGTGCGGCCGACGAGGGCAAGGACGATGAGGGGGCAGCCGTTTCCTTCGTCGCCGTGGCGGGCGGGCCGGTCGTGGATGCAGGTCTCGCAGTTCGCGGCGAACCAGCCGTAGCCTTCGGTCCCGTTGGCGAAGGGGCGCTGGTCGCGGGACTCGTCGTAGAGCTGGTCGTGGTCGCTGTTCACTGCTGCTCCTTCCCGGTGTCCTACCGCGGGGCGAAGTCCAAGGTGGCGTGCCACATGTCGGCCGGGTCGAGGCAGTACTCGACCTCGGCGACCCGGTAGCGGGTGTCGCGGTTGCCGTTCTGCAGGAGCAGGTAGTCACCCTGCTGGATGCGGGCGCCGCCCGGGCCCCAGCCGGAGGCCTTGAGTTGCTGGCCGCCGTCGATGGTGCGGGTGATGGCGTAGTCGTGGCCCCAGATCCGCTTCCCGGGACCGTAGTCGTGCGTCGTCGCGGCTCTCATGCCTGGCCCCCGATCCGCGCACGGATTGCGGCCACCTCGGCCTCGCTGCAGGCGGATTCGATCTCGACGACGCGGCGCGCCACCTCGAAGGCCTCCTGCAAGGTGTAGCGGTAGGCGTTGGCGCGGCCGATGTCGCTGATGTACTGCCATCCGGAGCCGGCGGTCCAGCCGTCGGCCTCCGTCCAGGCTCGGCAGCCGCTGAAGGCGCCGTCGGTGACAGCCCACTTGTCGTGGTAGAGGTCTTCTCCGCGTTGGATGGTGATCTCGCCGTAGCCGCCGACGGTGTTGGTGAGCGGGAGGCGGAACTGCGAGGCGTACTGGAGGATGGCACTCGGGTGGTGGTTTCGGAGGTACTCGCGTGCGAGGTCGTGGTGCTGCTCGGGGATCAGGCTGAGGATCATCTCGACCGCCGCGTAGGGGTCACTCATCGTCCGGCCTCCGATCACCGGGTTCCGCCAGCATGGCGTTCTTCACGTACTGCACCTCGTTGAGGCGTTCACGGAGCCGTTGACGCCGCGCGGCCTGCCGGCGGCTGCATCCGTGGTCGGGCAGGGTCTCCAAGGTCCGAGTGGGGACCATGGTGTGGCAGTCGGAGCAGCGGATACGTCCGGTGCGCCGCCACTCGGCTTCCTCGGCGGCGATCTGCTCGCGGTCGGTGTTCACTGCTGCTCCTTCGTGGCTGCCTCGTAGCAGCCGTAGCAGTCGTCGCGGTTGCCGTTCTCGCAGGCGTGCTGGTCGAGCGGGGTTCCGGTGTCGGCGTGAAGCCGGTACTCGTCGAGCAGGTCTTCCAGCAGGTCATAGGCGAGCGTGCGGGCTGGGGTGCGGTCACGCTTGGCTTTGAGCCACTGTTCGACTTGATCCCCGCGTGCCGGCCGGGACAGCTTCTCGCGGTATGCGGCTTTGAGGGCGTGTTGGTGGCGGTCAATCAGTTCGTCGGCGCGCTCGCCGGCGAGGGTGCCGCGTACGCCGCGGAGCAGCGCGGTGCGCAGCTGCTCCTTCGCCTCCCGGAGCTCACCCATGGCGGTCACTGCTGCTCCTCGCTGTCGATCCAGGTGGTCTTCGGCACCTGCCGGATCACGGTGCGGTCGCGGACGATGTACCGCCACGGGTCGCCGCCGGGGTCTTGGGGCCGGGCTTCGATGGCGCCAGCGAACTGGTGCTCGGGGAAGCCGTCGATGATGGCCTGCAGTTCGGTGTGGATGTGGTGCCCGCCGTAGGCGCCGTACTCGGTGAGCGGGACGATGGCCTCGCCGATGACGGTGGTGACCTTGCCGGTCGGGGTGTGGTCGACGGTCTCGGCGGTGCCGATGCGGAGGTCGTTGAGCGGGCCCGCCGTGCTGTTCCTGATCTGCGCCCAGGTGAGGGGCGGGGCGATGGTGATGTGTCCGGTGAAGTACGAGTCATAGGCGCCCATTCAGGCCTCCGTGGTCGAGTTGTCGCAGCCGATCTGGTGGTCGCCGCCGGTGCCGTCACACACCGGGCATGCGTCGTTGCGCGACCATGCCTCGTGGCGCAGCGCTTCGAGCTCTTGCGGGTCGCGGCTCTTCATCCGCTCGATCAGGGCTTCGGCGTCAGTGGTCACTGCTGCTCCTTCGGGGGCCAGGTGCCGGCGTCGCGTTCGCGGGTGCGGCGGTCGAGGAGTTCTTCGAGGCGTGCGATGTCACGGTCGAGGCGGCGTCGCTGGGCGCGGGCTTTGCCGAGGCTTTCGCTGATGGATTCGGGCGCTGCGCTGGCTTCGTAGAGGGGCCAGTCCTTGATGATCGTCACGGCTGCTCCTCGGCCGGGCGGATCGCGACGCCTTGGCCGTCACAGGCCGAGCGCCCTTTTCCGGTCCGCGCTTCATACGCGGCCTCGAACGGCTTCTCGTGCTCGCGGATTGCGGCGACGACCAGGCTGGCGATGTCGCTGGTTCCGTGGTCGTACGAGTCGGCGTCCTCGGCCTTGCTCAGCGCCTCGAAGGTGCGGTCCAGTACGGGCGATCCGCCGACGCCGAGCCCGAAGCTGACGTAGACGCCGATCTCGTCGTCGGTCGGCCCGGGGTAGACGTCGATGTTGTAGGTCCGGGTGTCGCGGGTCGGGTTGTCCGGGTCGTTGTACTCGACGGAGCCGGTCATGTGGTCGGGGATGGTGTGCGGCGCCTCGGCGTCGAAGGGATGCATCTCGATGCCGATGCCGGCGGCTTCGAGTTCGGCGGAGGTGGTGATCAGGGCGTGGGCCTGGCGGAGTCTCACTGCTGCTCCTTGTGCTGCTCGTAGGCGGCGATGATGGCGGGCAGGTTGGTCACGGCTCGCTCCGGGTTTGGTGGTCAGCAGCCGACGCGGACGACGTCGATCTTGGCGTGTTCGCCGAAGTCGGCGCAGGTGGTGGCGAGGTGGCGGTGGCAGACCCACAGCCAGTTGCGGGGTGAGGTGTCGCCGTGTTCGCGGGCCCGCCAGTTGGGCCGGCGGGGGCAGTTGGTGCGGGTGCCGCCTCGGCAGGTGGGCGGGCAGGTGAGACCGGGCTTGTCGCTCATGTGGGGTCCGATCTTGTGGGCGGTGCAGGGTGATGGTTGATCAGACGAGCTGATTGGGGGCGATGCCGAAGAAGCGGTGCGGCAGGTTCTCGTCGGAGAAGACCCAGGCGTCGAATGCGACCGGGTCGCGCTGTTCCAGTTCGCCCATGAGCCAGCCGCGGACCATTGGGACCGCGGGGTCGGTGACGGGCATGCCGTCGGTGAGTGCGAGGTCATAGCAGAGCTGTTCGGTGGAGCGGGCGGCGATCTTGCGGCGCATGTCGGCCGCAGCGGTGGCGGCCCTCTGCTGGGCGGTCTCGGCGTCCTTCTCGTGGCCGGTCTCGTCCTGGTGGGCGTCGAGGAGTGTGGTGCTCTCGAAGACCTGACCGCAGGCGAGGCAGAAGTGGGTGCCGTCCTCGGTGGTGGCAACCGCTTTCATCGGGCAGCGGCGGGACCAGTCGGCCAGTCGAATGGTGGCGCGGTCACCGAGGAGGTTGCGGTCGCAGTCGATGGCGATGGTCTTGGCTGTGACCTTCCGGACCGTGCCGGTGCGCCAGACCTCGCCGAGGCCGCCGTATCCGTTGTCGTTGGTCCAGAAGCGGATGCGGTCGCCGGGCTGGAAGTCTTTGAAGGCGGCGAACTCAAAGTCCTCGGACATCGTCGATCATCCAATCTTTACAGATCAGGGGTGGTTGACCACCCATAGCTAAGCACCTTCTGGACAGGTGGTCAACCACCCTGCGATGATCTGGCCATGGCCAACATGCACAAGCACCCAGTCCGCGGACTCCGCGGCATCGAGCAGCAGCTCTGGGACGACTTCGAGCAGTCCGCCAAGGAGGTCGGCGCCGACCGCTCCGCCCTGCTCCGCCAGTTCATGGAATGGCACACCAGCCGCCCCGACGCCGAGCTGCCCAAGCGCCCCAAGCCGCCCACGCCCTGACCCGCACCGCCCCGCAGCCGCCGGCCGACGCCGCGCGGCGTTTCGCGCTGCCCGGCCGGCGGCGCGGATGTGGCCGCACCTCCGGCGGGACGGACGGGAAGAGTTCACCTCCAGCGGCCCCCTGCGGCCCCTGATGCCACCATGAACGGCCTCACGCGGCGTCACCCTCCCCCAGTGGCAACGCCGGCTGTTCGGCGCTTGCAGGGGCCCCCAGGGCAATCCACTGACCCCGGTACGCATCCACCCAGTGAGCACACTCCCCGCGGGCATGAAACCGAGCCGTACCCGCCGCAAGATCTGGCCGCCACAAGTTCGGCCCCGGGAACCGCACCGACTTCTGCCGCGAGCTGATCGCCTCGCCGCAGCCCATGCAGTTCCCCGCCGGAATCGCCAGCAGCCGCTCCGACTTCGCGAGCTGCGCACTCACCACCCGGTCCAGCTCCTCCTCCCGGCACGGCGGCAACTCGCCACACGACCGGCACACCGCGTAGTGCTCCGGCAGCACCGGCCAGTCATGCGACGCCGGCCCGATCATGTGTCGTTCCTCGCCCCCGCCGTCCGGAGTGAGGACCACGACCACGGGCCGGTCTCGCCACGTTTCCCTGGTCGGCTCGGGGCGGCTGCCGGGGTTGGCGGCCCACAGGTCGTGGTGCAGCCGCCAGTAGTGCTCGAACTTCTCCGGCCACAGGTCGTGCGGCTGCTCGCGGATCTCGACGATCCGGTAGGGCGCGCGGTCGCGGATGACCAGGGTGCCGGGCTGGAGGTGGACATTGTGTTCGCGGCGCCGCCGGTCATGCTCGGCTTCTTCGACGCGGCCGGCAACGGTGCTCGGCCCGTTGTTGCCGATACGGGTCTCGGACATGGGCCGCCAGTTCGGCGGGTCGATGTGGCCGCTACGAGTGGGCGTTCGAGAGCGCCAGCGGGCGGTGGGCAGGGAGTTGCTCATGGGCGAAACCTCCTGGTGTGTGATGAATTGTTCCAGTGTTGCGGGCGTGCGGGTAGCCCGCTGACGTGACGAAATGCGTTCAACTCGCCTATCGGGGCGGCGTTTGCGTCGTAAGGTTGCGCAGCGACGCGTACCGGCCCTCGAACTGCAGCCAGGTCTCCACGCCACGCTGCCCGTTCCGATTCTTCGCGATGATCACCATGACCTTGCCCGCGTTCGCCCCGGTGTCATTGCCCTCCTCGTCGAGCTCGCGGTGCAGCAGCAGCACCGTCGAGGCGTCCTGCTCGATCTGCGACGAGTCCTTGAAGTCCGACACCAGGGGCTGCCGGCCGACCGCGCCGCGGTTGAACTGCGCCAGCAGCAGCACCGGGACCTCGAACTCGTCGGCGATCTCCTTCATGCCGATCGAGATGTTCGCGACGTCCTGAGTGCGGTTCTTGCCCGCGTTCGGGCCGTGCGGCTTGACGATCTGCGCGTAGTCGACGACCACCAGGGCGGGCTTGCGGTCCTGGGAGACCATCCACCGGATCCGGGAGCGAATCTTCGGAATGGTGATGGACGGCGAGTCGTCGATGACGAAGTTCGCAGCCTCCTCGGAGGTCATGCGGTCGCTGATCCTCGCGATCTTCCGCCACTCCAAGTCATCGAGCTTGCGGCGCACCAGCTTGCTCAGCTCGATGTTCGCCTCCGACGACGTGATGCGCCCGAGCAGCTCGTTGCCGCCCATCTCGATCGAGAACACCACCACCGGCTGCCTGCGGCGGAACGCCACGTGCGCAGCCTGGTTGATCGCCAGCAAGCTCTTGCCGCCCGACGTGGCGGCGCCGACCACCGTGACCTCCTTCGGCTTGAACTGGATGTGCTCGTTCAGGTCCGGCCACGGCGTGTCCAACGCCGACGGGTCGTCCTCCTGCTCCAACTCGTCAACGAAACCCTCCCACCGCTCCGCCACCGACAGCTTCTCGACCTTGCCGCCGGCACCGTTGCCGAACAGCGCCTGCACCTCCGCCAGGACCGCCGCCGCGACCTCGTCCGGCGACGCCTCCGGCATCCGGGCCCGCACCGTGAGCCGGTGCCCGATCTCGTACATGCGGCGCAGCTGCCACACCTCGTGGACGATGTCGGCGTAGTCGACGCCGTTCGCCGCGGTCGGGACCGCCGAGACGCAGGTGTGCAGGTAGGTCTCGCCGCCAACCAGGAGCAGCTCGCCGCTGGTGCGCAGCGCCGCCGCCACTGTGATCGGGTCCGCCGCCACCCCTCCCGGGTTGTCGTGCAGGCGCAGCACCGTCTCGTAGATCTTCGCGTGGGCCGGGTGGTAGAACGCCTCGCCGTCGCCGAGGACCGGGGCGATCTCGTCAACGGCCCTGCGGGACAGCAGCATCGCCCCGATCACGGCCCGCTCGGCGGCCAGGTCCCGCGGTCTCGGGTCGGCGTCCTGCTCGCCCTCCGGCGGCTCATCGCCGTACGGGTCCGGGTTCATGCGGCGTCCTTCCGGGTCGCAGAGTCGGGGTGGCAGTCCGGGCACGGGCCGGTGTACGTGAAGCCGCGGTCGTCGGTGACCGCGCGGCGGCGGGTCTCCCGGTCGCAGTCCAGGTCTTCGCACCAGGCCGGCAGGTCGGTCAAAGGCGCGGGCACTGCAGGGCGGCGGCCGCTGGCCGGGGCGGTGACGGCGGAGCGCAGCGGCAAGTCGTCGATGCGCAGCGCCAGGACGCGGCTGAAGCTCTTGATTCCGTCCGGGTTCTTCGTCAGCTCCGCGACGAGGACCTGGCCGAGGTCCCAGCCTTGCTCGGCGGCGGCTTCCAGGAGCTTCGGAGCGAGCCGGGCCGCGGTACGGCGCCCGGCCGCCCACGGGGCGGGCAGCTGCTGGAGGAACAACTCGGCGGCCGCGGTCTCCTCGGCGGTGAAGCCCGCCTCCTCCTCCCCCGCCGGCGCAACCGGCTGCGTGAGGGGGTTGGGGGAGGAGGTATCCACCTCCTCCGGGGGGTGTGGGGGGAGAGCCTCCATTCGTTGGCTCCCAACGAATCGGCCCCGACGTGCGGAAACGCGACCCTCACCATTCGTCGGCTCCCAACGACTGGTGCCCCATTCGTTGACTCCCAACGAATGGCTCTGACCAGCTGATTCGTTGGCTCTCAACGAATGGTCCGTCTCCATCTGCTGGCTCCCAACGAATGGGCGCGAGCTGGGAAGTTGTCCGTCGACCGAGCCGACGTACTTCTGGTTGTTCGCGGGGTTGCGGTACACCGAGAACACCCAGTCGAGCTGACCCGAGACCGGGTTGTGGACGCGGTCCTGCTGGATGTGGCCGGCTGTCTTGAGGCGCTTCACGATGCCGCGCATCGCGTACTCGCTGATCTTCCAGCCTCGCTGCCGGCACTCGGCGGCGAGGGCCGCCACGCTCGACGGAGCGCCAGGGTTTCGCAGCAACAGGTGGGCGAGGACTCCGATGTCCTCCGGCTGAAGTCCGGGACCGTCGATGAGGTAGCGCGGGAAGACAACCTCTTCGGGTGCCTCCCAGGCCCTCTGGATCAGGCTTCCGGAGAATTCCGGGCCAGTCGGGACCCCGGATCCGGCAACGGTGGTGTTCACGTGGGATGGTCTCCGCGTGTCGTCGCCACGGCGTGGGTGGCGGTACAGGTGAGGGAGAGGAGGGCCGCCCAACACGGGGCGGCCCGTGGGCGTGTCAGCGGCCGAGAATCCGGTCGACCGTCCGCTGCGTCGACTCAGCCGGCAGCTCACCAGAAACGGTGTGGTAGCCGGTCTGCGGCTCGTAACGGGTCTCGACGTTCACGTAGCCGAGCGTGCGGGCGTCGTCGGCGGTGGCGGCGATCCGGGCCGCGGCGCCGTACGTGCTGTCGGGGAGGGCGGCGAGTTCGGTCACTGGGTCACCGCCGCGAAGTCGGGGGTGACGTCGAACAGGTCGCCGAACAGGTCGAGGAGGAGCTGCCAGGCGGAGGGCCGGTCGAGCTGTGCCTCGGAGTACGCGGCGACAATGCCCTCGGGGATGCGGTGGATGCGCAGCGGGCAGGCGGCATCATCGGGCAGGGCCGGCGTGAGCGCCACGGGGGTGGGCCGGGTCTTGGGCATGGCAGTGGAAGGTGCCATCATGGTGAGGCTCCAGTTCTGCGCCCTCGGCTTTCCGGGCTTGGCGGGCGCGTTGGTGTGGGGGCCCGGTGTTAGCGCACCGGGCCCTTCTTCGTTCAGGCCGCGAGGTTGGCCGGGGAGTCGAACGGGCGCAGCAGCGATTCGACGGTGACGCCGTAGCACGTTGCGAGTCGCATGACGTTCGTGACCGAGGGTTCGACGCGGCCGTTGACGAGGCGCGAGAGGGTGGCACGGGCCAGCCCTGAGCGCTTCGCGATGCGGTAGTCGGTGGTGTCTCCTGCGCGGGCGGCCACCTTGCGGAGGCTGTCGGCGTTCAGTCGGTGAGCCATGGGAGGGCCTTCCGGAGAAGTGTGGTCTCTGGTGCTTCCAGCCTAAGCACTAAGTGCCATTCACGCAACTAAAGCCGTGAACGGAATCTATGGAGCGGTGCCCGCGCGCCAGAGATTGCATCCATGCGACCATTTGCCCAACCGGAACAACCCACGGAGGCCGCCATGACCTCAGCCCCCCGCTTCGCCGCATGGCTCAAGCAAGCCATGCGCACCGCCGGCCTCGACGTCGACAGCCAGCGAGGAGGCGGCCGCGCCAGCCTCGCCGACGCATGCGACGTCTCACGCAGCACGGTCGGCCGCTGGCTCGACGGCGCGAGCATCCCAAGCCCGGAGCACTTCAAAGCCATCGCGCGCACCGTCGGGGTATCCGTCGCGGACCTCCTGATCGGCACGGGGATCATGGATCAGAGCGACATCGGCGCGCCCACCACCACGTCACCAGCCGCCGATCTCACGGCCGAGCTCGGCCAGCGCTGGGGCGTACCCGACGACCGGCTGCCGCTGCTGCGCACCTCCATCGAAGCCCTTGCGGCAGGCCTGGCGGCCACCAAGGACCAGTCGGCGCCGAACGACGGCGAGTAGCTACCCGCAGCGATCCTGCCGTGCGGGCGCTCAGAACCCGCGCGGCCGTCCGCTCCACCTCATCCGCCGCCTGGATGCGGCGCGAATGCGCATCGAATGCGCCGCAGGTCAACGGCATGACAACGGCCCCACCCGGGACGCTGGGTGGGGCCGTGATGCGCGAGGATGCGTCAGGCTGAAGACGGGTCGGCGGCCGACTTCTTCGGCCGGGTAGTACCCGATCCGGTGTAGCCGCGAAACACGTCCTGCACGGTGCTCAGCCTGATACCCAGACGGTCGGCGATCGCCCGGTAGGAGTGACCCTCGCCATGTAGACGCTCGATCAGTTCCTTGCGCTCCTGTGCCCATGCTCGGTTGCGCTTCACCTGGTCGGCCATGATCTGGCTCTTGGTGCGGACTCGCTCCTCCAGGTCGGGGATTCTCTCGACCGCTTCAAGGGCGTCGGTCACCTGCCGTACCTCCTCTTCGCCCATTTCGGCCCCTTCTCGTAGCGGCCGCTTGCCTTAACTGTAGGGGACCCCTACAGTGGAGGCAATGCGGCACTCACAGTGCTTGCAGCAACACAAAGGCCCCGGCCGGCGCTTGCGACGCCACATGGCCGGGGCCAGTCCCACCCTCCACCGTCAAGCACGAGGACAGGACCATGCCCGATCGTAGTGTCACCGCCGCCACCAGCGACACCACCCCGCCGCTGCCGTCCCGCGACACCAGCACGTCGACGTACCCCGGCAGCCCGCGCCACCACACCGTGCCGGCCACCACCCGCGCCCCGCAGCCCAATGGGAGCCCCCAGTGACCGGACCCGACGACCCCACCCAGGCCACCGCCGAGGACACCGCCGACCCGCGCGAACCCGAACCGTCCGCGCCCACCAGCTTCCTCGGCGCCCCCCACATCGGCCTCGACTGGTTCGACCCCACCGCGCGCCCCGCGGCGTGGCGCGCCTTCGGCGAGGACGCCTAATGGACGACGACCTCGTGCGGTGCAACGCCTGCCCCGACCGCGTCCCGCACCGCGACATCCGCGAACACGCCGGCCAGCCCTTCTGCCTGGACTGCATCGACAACGTCCGGCAGCGCGACGACAAGGCCCTCACCCGGCGACTCGCCTACGCCGCCTAACACCCTCCCGGACCGGCCGGGCCCGCCCCCCAGCACGGGCCCGGCCACCCCGCCACACCCCAATCCCCGGAGCGCACCACCATGACCACCACCCCGCCCGACGACACCGCCGACCCCATCGGCTGGACCGCGGCCATGAACCTCGTCCGCACCGCCGCCGCCCTCATGGCCGCCTGGTCGTTGTACGTCGTCGCCCGCCACTACGACGTCCCCATGCTCCTCGCCATCGCCGCCGGCCTCGTCTACGACGGCGTCGCCTACGTCTGCCTCAAGCTCGCCACCGACGCAGTCCGCGACGACCGCTCCGCCGCCGCGCCCGTCCTCGCCACCCTCGGCATGGTCGCCACCAGCATCTACCTCAACGTCGTCCACGCCCGCTTCACCGGTGGCGGCCGACCCGCCGAAGTCCTGTACGCCTCCCCCGCCGTCGCCTTCCTCATCGTCTCCGCCCTCTCCTGGGCCGCCGAACGAGCCGCCTGCCGAACCGCCCGAGGCGAAACCCCGATGCGCATGCCGGCCTACGGCTTCCTCGGCTGGACCCTCGCCGGCGGCAAGGCCTACCGGGCGCTCAAGAACCAGGCCGTCAGCCACGTGACCAGCGGCGCATCCGTGCCGCATCCGCCCGCATCCGCCGTCGAGCGCAAGGACCACCGCGCCCTGCTCCGCGAGAAGTTCAGCAAGATGGACCCCGCCGACGCCGTCGAGATCGCCGCCGCCTCCCACCCCGACATGAGCCACGCCGAGATCGCCGAGATGCTCGCCGTCTACGGCATCACCGTCTCCACCCTCGACGTCGCGCTGATCCTCGGCGAAGCCGCCGTCCCCACCATCACCCTCAACCGCGTCCCCCAGCCCCCGGTAGCGCCCGCTCCCGCCATCGGCGCCCAGATGCGCCCGAATACGGCACCGAATGCGCCGCAGGTCAAGGGCATGACCAAGGCCGACGCCATCACCACCATGGCCACGCACCTCGGCGGCCTCGACACCCCCGCCAAGGCCATCGCAACCGCCCTCGCACAGCAGGGCCGCCCCGCCGACACCGCCTACATCCGGCACCGGCTTTCCCTGGAGAAGAAGAAGGCGGCCAAGGCAGCTGCGGAGGCCAAGAAGAAGGCCGCCGAAGCCACCGCCCAGACCGAGCAGCAGCGCGCCGAGTACGAGCGGCGCCACGGAAACGGCGGGTACGCGTGATGTTCGGCCGCACCCCCAAACCCGCCACCTCCCGCCAGCAGCGCCGAGCCGCCGACGTCCGCGACGCCGACCGCAAGGGGAACGCCGCCATGGACGCCAAGTCCCGCCGGCGGACCGCCCTCGAAGCCGACCCGCCCCCGCGCTCCTGGTGGCGCTCCTCCTAACCCGCCCTGCCCGAACTGGAGAAAACACATGATCTGGGAACTGATCTGGCGGGGCCTGCTCCTGGTGGACGCGGGACTGACCTGGTACTTCATCCGCCAGCTGGCCCGCCGTGGGGGGTGGAACCGGTGACTGTCCCCCCGCCCCCGACCGCCCCGCCCACCATCGGCGCGCCCGACGCCCAGCCCGAACCCGAGTGGTGGCGCAAGAACGGCCCCTGGAACCCCAGCACCAGCAAGCCGGGGCCGGTCGACCTGGGCAAGCCCCGCCAGCCCGCCGACGACGCCGAGGAGCAGGCCGAGCAGCACAGCGAGCCCTGGGTCCGCCGAGTCCGCCACAACCTGCACGGCCTCATCAGCCAGACCCCGCAGGAGCAGGCCGCGAACGCCCGGCGCCGCCGCGAGGACACGTACCAGGAACAGGGCGAGACCCCGGAGGAACGCGAGGCCCGGCACCAGCGCGAACGCCGCTCCGCCGAACGCCACGCCTCCATCCTGTGGCGCCAGCCCCAGACCGAACGCGCCCGCCGCTTCCGGCGCTGGTGCATCCTCACCGCCGCCTCCGCGGCCGCCGGCTACCTCCTGCACCTGCCCCAAGCCCTCACCCACCTGCCGCTCCCGGTCGGCGTCGGCGCCGTCTTCCTCAGCTGGTTGCTCGACCACAAGATGCGCGGCGGCGGCCACGTCCGAGTCACCCAGGTCCGCGGCCCCGCCGTGCTCTACCTGTGCCTCGTCCGCGTCCCTCTGGCGTCCGCCCTCTTCGCCGTGCTCGGCCTCACCCCCCTCTTCGCCCTCACCACCCACCACTGACAGCAAAGGAGTCGAGCACCATGACCGAGCTCTTCGGAGCCTTCGGATCCGGCGGAATCTGCCTGGCCATCGCGGTGTGGGTGATCATCGGCCACCGAGGCAAGGGCAAGCTCGCCGAGAAGCACGAGGACCACCACACCGCCTGGTGGATGATCCTCTTCGGAGTCTTCGCCGCTGGCGCCGGCCAGGCCTTCAGCGCACCGAGCACGGTCGGCGGCGCACTCACCCACGCCTTCACCTCACAGAGCCAGGCGTTCGGCAACGTCGGCGTCGGTGCTGTCGCCGCGATCCTGACCATCATCCTGTTCGGCACCAAGCCCCGGCCGATCCTGGACAGCATCCTCGGCCCCACCCTGCCCAGCGTGTACGCCGCGGCTGGCGGGCTGTGGGCTCTTCCCCTTGCTGTGATCGGCTCCGTACTCAAGTCCCTGCTGGGTGCCTGATGAAGCACTACCTCGAAGGCGTCTCACTGACTGCCATCGGCCGGGGAAACCGGCGCATGCTGGCCCCGCTCAAGGCCCGCCACAAGGAGGCCAAGGCGAGCCACGCCGAGGCCCTGACGACATGGAAGGAACGCCGCGCCAAAGCCGGGGAGATCAAGGACCCCGAGCAGCGGGCCAAGGCCCTGGACGAGCTCAAGGGGGAGCGGCCCACCCATCCACTCCTGGTCGCCGCCGGAACCGCAGTGGTCGCGGCCGTCATCGTGTGGCCGATGCTCCACGGCCACCACGCGGCCATCCTCACCGGAGGACTGACCCTCTGGGTCCTCGCCGCCCTCGTCCTCGGCAACACCATCCCGCGCACCGAGTCGGCCAAGGGGACCGTCCCGGAGCAGGACGGTCACCCGGCAGCGCCCCAAGCGACCAAGGAGCCCGACGAGGCCGACGAGCAGACCGAGTTCCTCGCCCTCCTCCACGAGCTGATGCCCGGCACCGAACCCGGCAAGAACGACCGCATCCACCTCGTCCAGATCGCCGCCGCATGGACCGGCGAAGAGGGTGCTGACACCGCCCCCATCCGGGCCCTCCTCGCCACCCTCAACATCCCCATCACCGACTGCCGAGTACCCGGCCGCGGCCCCTCCAAGGGCATCTACCTCCGCGACGTACCCCCACTCCCCGACCCCGACCGCAAGCCCCTCGCGGGCGTTGTTGCCGGTCCTGACCAGCAACAACAACAGCAACAACGCTCGGAGGCCGCCGCCCAGACAGGGTTCTGGCCCAAGGCAGACCCGACCGATCCCGACCGCTCCACGATCATCGAATGGGAGAACGCGTCATGACCGTCATCGCCCGCTACCTGACCGTCGCCGGCTCCGGCATCTCGGACCGCGAGCTGACCGTCGACATCGTCGACGAGGCCCTCAAGCGGGGCCGCCTCAGCCTCATCTGCCGCGGCTGCACGTGGGACCACTGGCACGGAACCGGTAGCTACTACTCCGACACCGACGAGCAGACGGCCCAGCGAATCGCCGAGACGCTCCCGGCCGCCCGCAAGTCCGCGCAGGAGCACGCCGAGGTGTGCCGCGCGCTGCCCGTCGACGACAGCCGATGAGCCGCTCCATCCGTACCGCCGACCACCATGCAGAGAGGACCGCAGCGATGACCATCGCCGAGCAGCTCGCAGCAGCCGAAGCCCGCCTGTCCACCCACCAGCCGGCCTGACCCCTGCCCTGATGAGCCAACTGATCGAGAGGACCACCATGCAGTACACCCTCACCCCCGGCTACTACGACGTCGACAGCTACGGCTGGGAACTCGTCTCCGACGACCGCGAGATCAGCGAGGTCCACCCCACCTTCCACGCCCCCCAGGCCGACGACATCCGGGCCGCCCAGGCCTGGGCCGCCCAACTGCTCGGCCGGACCGTCACCTGGACCCGCGTCGAGGACCCCGGCCACGACGGCGCCTACGGCCACCACTACACGACGGAGGCCTGACCGATGCCGACCCACACCCTCACCTCAGGCAGCGTCGGCCCGGAACGGCGCTGGGGCTGGCTCCTCTCCACCGACGGCAGCCAGATCGGCTACCACGACGGGCCCTTCGACCCCGACCCGGACACCGACGCCCTCACCGCCCGGCTCTGGGCGGACGACCTAACCGGGGCCACCCGGTCCTGGACCCCCGGAACCTGGTCCGCCCACGGGCCGCGCAGCTACACCACCGAAGCCTGACCCCGCCCCGGGGCGGTCGCACCTCGGCCAGCCCACACCGTTCCGCCATCGAATGAACCAAGGAGAAGACAGATGACCAGCACCCAGCGCTACGAGGCCCAGGTCGACATCCGTACGACGTCCGGCGAGCAGGTCACCGTGCAGGCCGACGGCGTGGGCCCCGCCGGCGTCAGCGGCGACCAGCTCCTGTCCGGCGTCGAGGCCGCCGCCCAGGCCCAGTACCCCGGCGCCACCATCGAGGGCTCCCGGGTCCGCACGGCCCACTGACCACGCCCCGGGGCGGCCGCCACGCCTGCCAGCAAGCCGACCGCCCCGGGCCCTCCACCACCCATCACAGAGCAGGGAGACGCCCATCATGGCCTACGCCAACGGCAACGGACAGCAGCCCCAACCCACCCCCGCACCCGAACCGCCGACCGAACCCAACCGCTGACCAACCGACACGCCATCAACTGGGATGCGAAATCCCTCGTTCGGAGTACATTGGTCATCGCCTAGGTGCGCAGGCAACAGGTACTTCTGTCTCCAAAACACACCCCTGTTGCCGAACTCGATCTCTGGGCACACAACTTCATGCACCTCCCGGTGCGCAGGACCGCGGCTACTTCTTGGAATGAATCACGCCGCCGTCCGCATTGATCTCGGGAGGCACAGCATCCGGGATGCCCGGTGCGCAGGACACGGCTACTTCTCCTGTCAAGAGGGAGACGCGGGTTCGAATCCCGCCGCCAGCCTCACAGCTGGTGTCGTCTAGCGGCCCAGGACGCCTTGTCGCCGTATCCGCCCTCGATCTCGGGCATCCCGATGCTGAAGCCTCCCCTCCACAGTGAGGGGTTTTCTCTTGTCCCGCTTCAACACCCGCAGCACCCGGCCCGCCTCGACGTCGCCCGTGACCACCACCGGCGCGACCACCCGCACCGCCGAAGGCGCCACCGGCCACCTCCGCGACGACCGCAGCGAACTTTTCCTCCTCGCCGTCGCCAACACCGTCGGCACCGACACCTTCTACGAGAAGGCCGGCGACCGCGACGACCGCTACCGGCAGCTCGTCCGCAAGCTCGCCGTCGAAGACCCCGACTGGACCGCCAGCCTCCTGCGCTGGCTGCGCACCGAAGGCAACCTGCGCACCGCATCCCTCGTCGGCGCCGCCGAGTACGTCCACGCCCGCCTCGCCGCAGCCGGCAGCCGCACCCCCCGCCAGCACGAGACCCACGACCGTGCCGGTCAGTGGGAAGGCGACGCGCTGTCCTACAGCACCTCCACCAACCGGGCCGTCATCGCCTCCGTCCTCCAGCGCGCTGACGAGCCCGGTGAGCTCCTTGCCTACTGGACCAGCCAGTTCGGCCGCAACGTGCCGAAGCCGGTCAAGCGCGGCATCGAGGATGCGATCGGGCAGCTGTACACCGAGCGGGCGCTCCTCAAGTACGACAGCCCGTCGAAGGGTTTCCGGTTCGGTGACGTCCTCGAACTCACCCACCCCAGCCCCAAGGCAGCCTGGCAGGGCGACCTGTTCAAGCACGCCCTCGACCGTCGGCACAACCGCGACAATCCGATCCCCGAGGGTCTCGGCGTCCTGCACGCCCGGGCGTTCCTCGACACCATCCCCGCGGGGGAGCGCCGGGCCTACCTGAAGACCGCCGGGGCGCAGCTGGCGCTGAAGGACGCGGGCATGACGTGGGAGTCCCTCGCGGGCTGGCTGCAGGGACCGCTCGGCGCCACCGAGTGGGAAGCCGTGATCCCGTCGATGGGGTACATGGCGTTGCTGCGGAACCTGCGGAATTTCGACCAGGCTGGCGTCTCCGACGCCGTTGCCGAGCAGGTCGCGGGCCGCCTCGCCGACCCGGCCGAGGTGGCCCGCTCGCGCCAGTTCCCGTTCCGGTTCTGGGCCGCGCACAAGCACGTCACGTCGCTGCGCTGGGGCCACGCCCTGGAGAAGGCGCTGACGGCGTCGCTGTCGAACGTGCCTTCCCTGCCCGGCCGGACGCTGATCCTCGTCGACCGGTCGCCGTCGATGTTCCCCGGTTACCACTACTCGACGGCCAACACCTCGGACATCTCCCTGGCCGAGCAGGCCGCGCTGTTCGGGTCGGCGCTCGCCCTGCGGGCCTCCGACGCGACGCTGGTGGAGTTCGGCGGATCCAGCCGGCAGATCGGGGTGCCGCGAGGCGGAAGCGTGCTGCGGCTCATTCAGGCATTCGGGCAGGACGGCGGCACGGACATCCCGTCGGCGGTCGCCAAGCACTACCGCGGCCACGACCGCGTGCTGATCGTCACCGACGAGCAGACCCGGCCGGGCTACCTGCCGTCGAACATGTCCAGCTACGGCGGGGCGCGAGAGACCGCGATCGACGACCTGATCCCCAAGAACGTGCCCGTGTACATGTGGAACATGGCCGGGTACAAGGCCGGTGCCATGCGGTCCGGGTCGGGAAACCGGCACACCCTGGGCGGCCTCACGGACTCCGCGTTCGCGCTGATCCCGCTCCTGGACGCGGGCCGCAACGCGGACTGGCCCTGGACGAAGTAGCCGGAGCGCCCGCCCCAGGAACTACCCGGGGCGGGCGCTCCCGCGAGAGGATGAGGCATGACCGACGCCCTGGTGCAGTTTCTCCGCGCCCGTCTCGACGAGGATGAGCAGACGGCGCGCATCATCAGCTGTGGTGGCTTCGCGCCCGAGGTGTGGCGCGCCGAGCCAGTACGCAGCCGTCGGTGGATGCAGATCGTCCCATTCGAGCGCGGGCTACTCGAACCTCCCGGGTCCGAGTACCGTGCGAGCGACAGTCCGACCGTCCTCGTCGCCAACAACCGGGCCGAGTGGGCGCACATCGAACGGTGGGACCCGGCACGGGTAGTGGCCGAGGTCGACGCCAAGCGGCGCATCCTCGACGAGTGTGAGGGCGCGGTCAACCACGACAGCCGAGGCATGATGTCGATGGCCGACAGCGTCCTCAGCCTGCTCGCCCTGCCGTACGCCGACCACCCCGACTACCGGCCCGAATGGGCACCGGGCGCCTGACTTATCCCACCGCGCGAGAGAAGCCGCCATGCCCAAGCAGATCAAGCACACCGCCAGCAACAAGCACATGACCCTCGACGAACTCGGGGCGTTCGTCGCCGACGCCCTCCGCAGCGGCGCGAGCGGCAGTGAATCCGTCAGCGCACAGATCACCATGGGCGGCAAGCTCAAGAACGTCGCCACCGAGGTCGTAGCCGCGGCAGCGGCCGACTTCCAGAAGTAGCGGCCCGGTTGCCGGGTCACCGGACGGGCAAGGCACGCCCGGTAGGTGCCACACTGGGCTGATCACCCCGCCGCCCCGGGAGGACCAGCATGCACACCACCCCCACCGACATCGACCCCGACGCCCCCCGGTGCACGCACTGCCCCCGACTCCTCCGCCACGACGAACTCGACCGGCACGCCTGCCGCATCTGCGAGGACCGCGCAACCACCCAACTCCGCGCCCTGCCGGGCCTCTACGACCAGCTCGGCGACAAGCTCACCCCCGCCGCATCTGCGAGCAACACCGGCCGCATCACCGGCGCATCCGGTACTGCACCGCTCCCTGTCGCCCTCACCCCGCTCGACCTCCGGGGCCCCGGCGGAATCGTTTCCTCACTCCTCGGCATCGAGCAGCGCTGGCGCATACACCTCGACTGGGAGCCGCTCCCGTTCCGCGGCGACTACGAGCACAGCCTCGCCGGCTGCGTCACCATGCTCACCAACAACCTGCCGTGGGCGTGCGAGAACTACGCCGACATCGCCGCCGAGCTGAAGCTGATCAACGCGCTTCACTCCCGCGCCGAATCTACGGTCACCGGCCAGTGGGAGCAGCGAGTGCCGATCGGCTGCTGCCCTGCCGGGGCGGACGATGGCGGTCTCCCCTGCGGCGAGCGACTGAAGGTCTCGCCCTGGGCCCTGGAGATCAAATGCGGCGGATGCGGCACCACATGGCCGCGAACGAGCTGGCTGGCCCTCGGCGCAACCATGCGCGGCTCCGACACGCCGCCCATACGGAGCGCAGCTTGACAAGCCACCCGACCGAAGCGACTATCTGATCAACTAGAACATCTGTCGAAAGGGCCACCCAATTCGGGTGGCCCTTTTCGCGTTTCCGGCAAGGCGGTGCACCCGGTGGAGCCCATACTCGTCACCGCTCGTGAAGCCGCCTTGTGGACCGGTCGCCCCATCGGCACGATCTGGCGGTGGGCGTCGGAGGGACGAATCGCCCGCCACGAGACGCCGCGCGGCACCAGGTACGACCTTCGCGAGCTGCCGGCCGCCACCGACGCCGGCCCCGGGGCCGTCCCCGTGCTGCCCGAAGGTTGCCGCGCCGCCTGATCCCCGCGAACTCCCCGCCGTGTGCCGCCCGCGCGAGCCGGCCGGCGGGGACGGCCCGCCCTGAGGGCGGCGGGCCCGGCTCGCGGCCTGGCACCCCACCGTCCCGCCAGGCCGCGAGCCCCGAACCGGAGGTGCACTTGGACCCCAAGACGTGGCGCGCCCTCGACGCCCCGTTCACCGACCCCAGCCGCTGGGACCCGATCCCCGGCGTCTGCTCCCGCTGCGGCCGCCCCGCCTGGCTCGGCGAACGCCGCTGGTGGCACGACGGGCCGCCCTGCCGAGCCCGCCACACCGACCGCATCACCGCCCCCGTGACCGCCGAGTTCATCCCAGCCCCTCGCTGAACAGCCACCGCCCTCACTGCAAGGAGATCCCGTATGTCCATCGCCAACGACTTCCACGCCCTCGTCGTCAAGCTCCAGAACGAGGGCCACCACCTCGCCGACGAGGCCCACAAGCTCTGGGACCGTCTCCGCGGCGACGAGACCGCCCTCGCCACCGAAGTCGGCGCCGACACCCGGAAGATCGCCGTCGATGCCGGCCCGCTCGTCGCCGAGGTCAAGGCCGACGCCGCCTCCATCGGTGGTGACGTCGCCCAGGAGGCCAAGGCCATGGGCGCCGAAGCCGTCGCCGACGCCAAGGCCGCAGCCGCCGACATCCAGAAGCCCGCCCCGCAGGCCTGACCATGACCGCCGGCAACAAGCCCATCTGCGGAGCCAAGACCCGACAGGAAGAATCCGCCGAGTACTGCGGCCTGCGCGCCGGCTGGGGCACTTCGCATCCCGGGACGGGGAGATGCCGCCTCCACGGCGGCAACACCCCAGGTCAGAAGGTCAGGGCCGCGCAGGACATCGCCGAGCAGGAGGTCCGCGCCGTGCTCGCCGAACTCGATGTCCAACCCGTCGACGACCCCCTCACCGCCCTCATGCAGCTCGCCGGCCAGGTCGTCGCCTGGCAAACCGCCACCGCCACCCTCGTCAACCGCATCGGCGACGAGATCCGCTACGAAGGCGGCGCCGGCGCAGAACAGCTCCGCGCCGAAGTCCAGCTCTACGAACGAGCCATGGACCGGGCCAACGCCGTCCTCTCTTCGATCGCCAGGCTGAACATCGAGGAACGCCTCGCCACGATTTCCGAGGCCCAGGCCGAACGGATCCTCGGCGCGATCGACGCCGTCCTCGCCCACCTCGGCGTCACCGGCGTCCAGGCCGCGGAGGCCAAGACCATCGCGGCACGACACCTGCGTTCCGTGTAGGCCGCAAGGAGGTGGCCTGTGCGGGCCGACCCCCTCGTTCTCGCAGCCCGGAGGCTCGAAGAGCACGGTGCGCAGCATGCTCGGGTCGACGAGTACGCCGCCAACCCGGCGTTGTGGGCGCGGGAGAAGCTCGGCGAACACCTGTGGTCAAAGCAGGTCGCGATCGCCTCCTCGGTGCGGGACCACCGCCTGACCGCCGTGCAGAGTTGCCACGGCGTCGGCAAGTCGTTCGTCGCCTCGCGCCTGACCGCCTGGTGGCTCGACACCCATCCGGCCGGCGAGGCACGGGTGGTCACCACCGCCCCGACCGGCGACCAGGTCAAAGCCATTCTGTGGTCGGAGATCAACGCGGCGTTCTCCACCGCTGCGGCACGCGGCACCCCACTACCCGGGCGGATCAACGAGACGGACTGGAAGCTCGGCAAGCGGCTCATCGCCTTCGGCCGCAAACCGAGCGACTACAACCCGCACGCGTTCCAGGGCATCCACGCCAAATACGTCCTGGTCATCCTCGACGAGGCCTGCGGCATCAACAAACAGTTCTGGACCGCCGCAAACGCCATCGCCACGGGCGAGCACTGCCGGATCCTCGCGATCGGCAACCCGGACGACCCCGGCTCCCAGTTCGCGCGGGTCTGCGCCAACACGGACCGGTGGAACGTCATTCGGATCTCGGCGTTCGACACCCCGAACTTCACCAGCGAGTCTGTGCCGGCCGAGCTGCGACCGATGCTCGTCTCCAGTGCGTACGAAGCCGACATGCGCGCTGAGTTCGGCGAGCAGTCCCCCACCTACATCTCCAAAGTCCTCGGCGAGTTCCCCTCCGATGCCGAGGACGGCGTCGTCCGGCTGTCCGCGATCCGGGCCTGCGCGCTCCCCCCAGAGCAACCACTCAAGTACACGGACCTCGCCCCAGTCGAACTCGGCGTCGACCTTGGCGCCGGCGGCGACGAAACCGTCATCCGGGAACGCCGCGGCACGCGGGTTGGCCGAGAGTGGCGCAGCCGCGAGAAAGACCCCACCAAGGTCGTCCACGCGATCGTCGCCGCGATCCGCGAATCGAAGGCCACCAAGGTCAAAGTCGACAGCATCGGCATCGGCTGGGGCATCGTCGGGACACTCCGGGAGCGCCGGGCCCGCGGCGAGCACGATGCGGAGATCATCGGCGTCAACGTGTCCGAAGGCAGCAGTGAGCCGGCGAAGTTCGCCCGGCTTCGGTCGCAGATCTGGTGGCAGATCGGCCGCCAGCTGTCCGAAGACCGCGGCTGGGACCTTTCCGAACTCGACCCGGACGACCGGGAACGGCTCGTCTCCCAGCTCACCGCGCCGAAGTACTCGATCGACGCCGCCGGCCGGATCGTCGTGGAGCCGAAGGCCGAGACGAAGAAGCGCATCGGCCGCTCACCCGACAACGCCGATGCCCTGCTCCTGGCGTTCTTCGACGGCAGCGGCCTGGATGCGCACGCGTGGCTCGCCTACGGGCGCCGCAAGGCTGCGGAGGCTCAGCCGTCCGACGCCGAGATGAAAGACGCCCCGGGCCCTGCACCGGAGCCAGACGACCCCGCCGCAGCGCGCAAGAGAGCGCGCGATGCCGCGATCCGCCAACAGCGCCAATAACCCCTGACGGGAGGCGGCGTGGGCATCCGGGATCGCATCGCCAAGGCCTTCGGGGCCGGCAATCGGGTGCCCGCACAGATCGAGGCGGCCGAGCAGGCCGCCCAGATGACCTCCCAGACGCCGTTCGCGCCGGGCACCCCGCAGATGCCGTTCGACGGCTACTCGCGGCAGCCCCGCAGCCGGGACTTCCAGACCGGCGTCAACATCGCCGCCCGGCCCCGCCTCCACGAGCGCGTCTCCTTCCACACCCTGCGCGGGCTGATCGAGTCCTACGACGTCGCGCAGGCCTGCATCTGGCACCGGATCGACTCGATCCGAGCGCTCGACTGGTCCCTGACGCCGGCGCCGGGCTTCCACGGCGACGCCGAGGCGGCCATCGCCAAGGGAATGGCCGTCCTCGCCAAGCCCGACCGGCAGACACCGTTCGCGAACTGGTTGGCCACATGGCTGTACGACGTCCTGGCGTACGACGCGGGCACCCTGTACCGGCTGCGGAACCGCCGCGGTGACGCCATCGGCCTTCGAGTCGTGGACGGCACCACCATCGCCCCGCTGCTCGACTACTGGGGCAACATCCCCGAGCCGCCCGCCGAGGGCTACGTCCAGTACGTGCAGGGCCTCCCCTGGAACTGGCTCACCAGGAACGACCTCATCTACCAGCCGTTCCGGCCACGCGCCAACAGCCCGTACGGCACCGCCCCGCTGGAGACCGTGTTGTTGAATGCCAACACGGACCTGCGGTTCCAGGCCCACTTCTTGGCGAGGTTCACCGAGGGCAACGTGCCGGAGGCGTTTGCGTCCGCCCCCGAGACCTGGACCCCCGACCAGATCGAAGAATGGCAGTCCGTATGGGACGCCATGATGCTCGGCGACCAGGCCGCCAAGCACCAGATCAAATGGATGCCCGGCGGATCCGGCATCACCTGGAGCAACGAGAAGGACTTCTCCGACACCTTCTCCCTGTTCCTGATGCGCAAGACCTGCGCCGCCTACCACGTCGTCCCGTCGGACCTCGGGTTCACCGAGACCGTCAACCTGTCCTCCTCCGAGTCACAGGGAGACGTCCAGCACCGCGTCGGCGACCTCCCGCTGATCGCCTACATCCAGTCGGTCCTCAGCGGCTTCCTGCAGGACGACCTCGGTCTCCCGATTGCGTTCAGCTTCGACACCGGGCAGGAAAAGGAGGACCGCCTCCAGCTGGCGCAGACGTGGCAGGTCTACATCGAGACCGGCATGGCCTCCGCCGACGAGGCGCGCGAAGCCCTGCTGGGCCTGCCCGCCGACCCCACCCGGCCCACCCCCCGCTTCTTCAGCACCCCCCGCGTCGGCCCGATCCCGCTCCTCGCCATCGACGGCATCGCCGGCAAGGTCGACCCCGAGACGTACGGCCCGGCCAAGGACCAGCCCGTCCTGGCCCAGCCGTACGTGCCACCGCCCGGAACCGTGCCGGCCCCCGGCACCACCGACCAGGCCGCTTCCGCCGCCGCCGAGGATGCCTACCAGGCGCAGTACAACGAGCTCGTCCACGCCTCGGACGTGGCCAAGGACGCGGAGGCTGGCGGCGCAGTGACGGAACCGCCGGGCCCCACCGCGGGCATCAGCTCGGCCACCGGCATCACCGGCTACGACCTCGTACGCCCCATCGACGACGAGGAAGAAGAGGACGACCGGGCGCAGCTGGCCAAGCAGGAGCTGCGGGCGTTCCACCGGTTCGCCCGCACCCGACGCCGCGACGGCCACTGGCGTAACTTCACGTTCCAGCACCTCGACCCGTCCCAGGCCCGGCGCCTCAACCAGACGGGCCGCCTCGCCGTCCGCAAGGCAGCTGGCGAGGTCGCCGTCGCCGGGCTCGCGGTGCAGGCCGTTGACACCGGCCGGGTTCTGATGATCCAGCGGGCCCTCGACCCGGACGACCCCGCGGCTGGCATGTGGGAGTTCCCCGGCGGCCACCTCGAAGGCGCCGAGACGCCCCTTCAAGGCGCGTGGCGAGAGTGGGCCGAGGAGACGGGCTGCATCCCTCCCCCCGGATCCTCCGCAGGCTCGTGGGTCAGTGCGGACGGCATCTACCAGGGCCTCGTGTGGGTGGTCGACTCCGAGGACATGGTGCCCGTCGCCAGCGGCCGCGACCAGGTCGACAACCCCGACGACCCCGACGGCGACCACATCGAGGCGATCGCATGGTGGGACCCGGCGCTCCTTGCTGGCAACCCCGCGGTGCGGCGGGAGCTTCTGGCCAGCCTGCCCGACGTCCTTGCCGCACTCGGCCAGAACGAGCAGGCAGACGTGGCGAAGGCCGGTGATGCCGGCCCAAAAGCCCTGACGGCTGGCCCGGCTGGGAGCAGGATGAGCGCACCGCCCGCTACTGGGCGCCGCTGATCGCCGCCGCGCTCGGCACGGCGCTCACCGCGTCGGCATCCACCCGGCTTGCCCGTACCTTCAGTGCGGGCAACAGCGGTCGGGGCGTGGACCAGCAGGCCCTGACCGTGGCCGCCGTCACCTGGCTCGCCGGGCAGGGCATCACTGCCGGGCCCGCGCTCACGGATGCACTCACCGGCCTCTACACCGACGGCTACCTCGTCGGCACCGCGTCCGCCGCGGCCGTGACCGGCAGCGAGTCGGCCGGCCTCGACGGCTGGGCGCCCGGCGACCGGGCCGCGGCCCAAGACCGCATCGACAGCCACGGCGCAGGGCCGGCCCTCACGGTGCTGACCGCCGGGGCCGCAGCCGCCGCGGCGACGCTGACCGCGTCCCGCATCAAGGACGCGGCCAAGGCCCTCGCCGCCGGAGTCATGGCCGGTGATGCGCCGCGCACCATCGGCACAGCCATGCACGCGGCAATGACCGACCCAGACCGGGCCTACGCCGCCGTCATCACCGAAACCACCCGCGGCATCGCCGCCGGCACGGCCGACAACTACCGGCGAAACGGGATCGCACTCGGCCAGTGGCAGACCGAACCCGACGGCAACGTCTGCCCGGTCTGCGACGCCAACGCCGCCGCCGGACCGATCCCCATCGGCCACGCCTACCCCAGCGGCGACACCACACCTCCCGCCCACCCCCGGTGCCGCTGCGCCGTCCTCCCTGCCTAGGAGGTGCCCCGTGCCCGAGCAGCGCTACGTCCTGGGCATTGCGTACCAGGCAGGCCCGGACCCCCGCATTCAGCGCGGCGCCGACGGCGGCCGCGACTTCTTCACGCCAGCCGAGTTGGAGAAGGCCGCCTGGTCGTTCCTCCAGGACGGCGGCGCCCAGGTCGGCATCGGTCATGTCGACGGCACCACCGGCGCCGCGACGGTCGTCGAGTCGTACATCTGGCGCGGCCCGGACTGGGACCTCGGCGACGGCACCGTCGTGAAGGCCGGCGACTGGCTCGTCGGCGCGATCCTCGACGAGCCCGCCTGGCAGCTCTACAAGTCCGGCCGGATCACCGGCTTCTCGCCGCAGGGCATGGCGCGGCGCATCCCCAACCGGAGCAGCTGATGACCACACCCGACGACGAATTCACCGAGCTACGCGACGCGACCATCCCCCGGGTGGACCTGGTCGACAAGGCCGCCAACGGCACCACCTTCTTGATCGCCAAGCACGCCGCCGACAGCCGAGGCCTCATGGACCCCGGCTTCGTACGAGACCTGATCGGCAAGACCGCCGAGTCCCAGGAGGAGACCGTGACCATGACCGGCAGCCCCGGGGCCATCGCCAAACTCATGCACGAGGCCGCGCAGCGCGCCCGCGGCCGCGACGACGTCGCCAAGGACACCGGCATCGGCGCCGACCTCGACGACTCCGAAGACGGCCTCGACCCCACTATGGTGCTCGCCGCACCCGATGACGACGCGCCCGGCGACCCCAACGACCCCGGGTCCCCCGCCTGGGAGGCCATCGACGCCGCCACAGCCCAGAAGTGGACGAGCATCGCCGTCCGACTGCGGAACGCCCTCGGCGTGATGGCCGAACGGGAACTGCTGGAGGCAGCCAGCGCCGACCCCGACGATGCCGAAGCCGCGTGGGATCTCCAGGACGCGCAGTGCGCTCTGGACTACGTCATCGACACCCTCGCCTCCTTCGCCGTCGGCGAGCAGGCCGAGGCCGAACTCTGCGGCGAAGCCATGGCCCAGGTCGGCAAGGCCCTCGGCGGCTTCGACCCTGCCGCACTCGACACCGTCGAAGCCCTTGGCCAGGTCGCGAAGGCCGGCCGGGTCCTGTCCGCCGCGAACGAGACCGCGATCCGCACCGCCACCGAGCACCTCCAGCGGGTCCTGGCGTCACTGCCCGAAGCCCCGGTCGCCAAGACCGCCCACGAGGAGCCCGACATGGCCACACCCACCCCCTCCGAGAACGCCGCCGAGGTCGAGAAGACCGACGCGCCTGAGACCGACAGCGAGCCGTTGGCCAAGGCCGACGGCGACAAGCCGCCCGTGGTCGTCGTCTACGACCAGAAGGGCCGCCTCATCGGCATCGTCGACCCCGCGGACGTCACCCCGGTGGCCAACGCCGAGGCCGAGCCGGACGACATGGACACGGACTCCGACGACAGCTCCGACGACACCTCTGCCCCGGCCGCCGCCGACAACACGCCCGACCTCGAACCGCAGCCCGCGGCCGAGGCCGGCACCCCCGCCAACGCGCCGTCGCCCGACGACGATGCGGTCACCAAGACCAACCAGACCGACGACACCACCTTCTCGGAGATGTTCAAGAGCAGCCTCCTGGCTGCGGTCGAAAGCGTCCTGACCAAGCACAGCGCCGACCAGGAAGAGCGGATCGCCAAGACCGGCGATGCCGTCCTGGAGCTGGCGGACCTCGTCGAGACGCTCAAGGGCCGCGTCAGGGTGCTGGAGGAGCAGCCCGCCACCCCGAAGGTGTTCACCAACGGAGCGACCCCGCCGCGTGAGCAGCTGCGCGGCCAGGACCACGGCGCACCCGCGGCCGTCGACGTCGCCAAGGCCCGCCAGCTCAAGGGCGTCCTCTACCGAGGCACCGCTGTTGAGCAGAACCAGGCCGCCACCGACATGCAGACCGCCGCCATCGCCGCGCTCCAGGCGATCCACCAGCGGTAGCCCCACCCGCACCCACAGACCCCGCAGCCCCCGGACGAGCGCCAAGCGCCCCGGGGGCTTTCGCATGCCCAGGAGGCACCCCTTGAGCGCACCGCTCGCCAACGTCACCGAGGACACGCTCGCCGCCATCAGCAAGGCACAGACCAGCGGCATCCTCAACAACACCGGCATCTGGTCCTACGACCTCTCCGAGCTCGTCTCCCTCATCCCGGTCGTCACCCCGTTCCGCGACATCGTCGCCCGTGTGATGAGCCCCAACGGCAACCCCTACGCCGTGTGGCGCGCCATCATGAACCTCACCAACAGCCAGCCCTCGCCCGCGATGGGCTTCGACTACGCCGCCAACGAAGTCGCCTTCCAGGAGCAGGACTTCCAGGCCCGCTACAAGCCCACCGGGTTCGCCGGCCTCGTCACGCAGGACGCCTACGACCTGGCGCACGGCTACGGCGACCCGTTCGCCATCGCCACCTTCCAGGTCCTCAACCAGGTCCTCATCGGCGACGACCGGCAGCTCATGGGCGGCCAGTCGTTCCCGCTCGCCCGCCCCGCCGCCCCCACCCTGACCACGTCGACCAGCGGCGGCACCATCGCCGCGACCACCACCGTCTACGTCGGCGTCGCCGCCCGCACCGGAACCGGCTACTACTACGGCAACGGCAACAGCCAGGGCAACTCGGCGAGCATCGCCACCGGCGCCGGCAGCACCAACACCGTGTCCGCGACCGTCGCCTCGGTGCGCGGCGCGGTCTGCTACGACTGGTTCCAGAGTTCCAACGGGACGACCTGGTACTACTACACGACCACCACGGTCAACACGGTCACCATGACCAAGGTCATCAGCTCCAACCAGGCGCTGCCCGCGCTCACCGCGGCCCCCGACCTGTCCACCTCCTGGCAGGGCGCCGCCAACGCCTCCCCGACGTACAACGCCGCCGCCGACAACGGCTCTGCCGCGCCCGCCGAGTACGACGGCTTCCTCGCCTCCCTCGCCGGCGACTACAACGGCGCCGGCCAGTGGTCCCAGCCCGGAACCGGCACCCCGAACCCGTCGATCAACAACTCCCTGAACGGGGCGGCGCTCACCCTCACCGGCGGATCGATCACCGAGATCGAGAACCTGCTGTTCCTGCCGCTGTGGCAGCAGGTCAAGTGCTCCCCGACCGCGATCATGGTCAACGCGAGCCAGGCCCAGGAAATCGCCAACCTCATCCTCGGCTCGTCGTCGGCGACGACCTACTTGAACACCGACGCCTCCGGCCGTGTCTCCGTCACCGCCGGCGGCCGCGTCGGCGAGATCGTCAACGCCCCCGCGGGCGGCGTCACCGTGCCGATCGAGGTCCACACCTCCCTCCCGCCGGGCACCATCATCGCCCGCACCGACCGCGTCCCGTTCCCGCAGGCCAACATCAGCTCCGTGCTGGAGTACCGGGCCCTGCGCGACACCGCCCAGTTCGACTACGGCATCTCCCGCATCGCCAACACCGCAGGTGGCGGTCCGCGTCGTGAATTCGAAATTCGCAGTGTGGGTGCCTTCTTGAATAGGGCGCCAGTCGCAATGGCCTCCCTCCAAAACGTGGCCTGAACAGCGCAGTTGTACTGAGAAATTGCGCTAGTCGGAGCTCAACTCGGCGTATCCTGATAGGAATTCACCTCCTACTAAGGGGCGCCATGACGTTGGATCCCGACCGGACGTGCACCATCCCCGAATGCGGTGCCAAGAAGGTCGGCCGGGGATGGTGCGCGAGGCACTACGGCATCTGGCGCAGCTATGGGGATCCGCTTCATCCCGTTCGGCGGTACGTCCGTCAGGAAAGGGAGTGCACACACCAAGGGTGCAACTCCAGGCCCCAGCGCCGTGGCCTGTGCAACAAGCACGCCAAGCGCGAGGAGGCCCACGGTGAAACAACCGATCCGCGCGAGCGCCGCTTCTGGGCTCAGGTCAACAAGAGCGGCCCCATACCCAGGGAGCGCCCCGACCTTGGACCCTGCTGGGTCTGGACCGGGTACATCCATGCCGCCACAGGCTACGGCCAGTTCGGCGCCGGGACCGGCACACGCCTCCCTCACCGAATCGCCTACCAGTACCTGGTCGGTCCGATCCCCAAAGGCCGCCACCTCGACCACCTTTGCCACACGGCTGACCTCAAGTGCGCGGACAGCGTCCAGTGCCCACATCGACGGTGCTGCAACCCCGAGCACTTGGAGCCCGTCACCCCACGCGAGAACATTGCCCGCGGCAGAGGAGGCGACTCCTGGGGCTATGTACCTGAGCCCATACTTCAACGGCCCAAGCCTTTGACGCCTGAGCGCTGCACAGAGTGCGATGGCGATGAGCCGATCTACAAGCGGACCCTGTGCAGACCGTGCTACCGCAAGTGGCTCAGGGACCCCAGCGTCGAGCGGCCATCACAGCGGACCCCGGAACGGCGATTCTGGGCGAAGGTAGAGAAGACCGATTCGTGCTGGTTGTGGACGGCAAGCGTGCACAGCAAGACCGGCTATGGGCGCTTCGCTGCGAAGCATGGCCAGATGATCGACGCCCACAGGTACTCGTACTTCCTCGCCCACGGCGCCATACCCGGAGGCTTGGATGTGCATCACACCTGTCATGTTCGGCGCTGCGTCCGCCCCGAGCATCTGCGCGCTACGAGCCGCTCGGAGAACCTCTCAGAGCGCAAGGTCCGCCGCTACTGATAGCTCCCGGCCGAGGGCGCCCCGCCCTCGGCCCTCGTTTGCCCTGACACCGAGGAGGTCCGGATGCCGCCGGCACGTGCGGGTGTCCCCTACCCGAACTTCACCGCCACGCAGGAGCTGTTCCGCGCCGACGGGCTCACGCTGACCGGCAACTCGGACACCGTCTCCGCGAACATCACCAACCAGGTCAACAACGCTACCGGCGGCCTGATCGACGTCTCGTCGGTGTCCAACGGCCTCCTGGTCGTCAACGTCGCGAACGCCCCGACCGGCACCTCACCGGGGCTCGCTGTGTTCTTCGACGTCCGTGACGCGTTCGGGAACTGGGTCCTTACCTCGAATGCGACCGCGATCTCCGGTGCTGTTCTCAACTTCGCCGGCACGGTCGCGGGCAACATCTCGACCGGTTACAACCTGACCTACAACGGCAGGATCCGATGGGCCGTCAGCGGCACCGGGAGTCCGACGTTCACCGGCGTCAGTTTCAGCCTGTTCGGCCGCTGATCTACGCCGGTCCGGCGGCCGAACCCGTTCCTTCACCCTCAAGGAGAGCAGGCATGCGCCTCTACTCGCGTACGGGCGCAACCGCGCTCGACGACCCCCGCCACGGCCGCATTGAGGCCGACCCCGACCATGGCGGCTTCGACCTGCCGGAGGAACTGGCCGAGGAACTGCGCGGCTTCCCGGCCTGGGAAACCGACGTCGAGCGCCAGCAGCGCCTCGTCATCGAGGAGATCGAACGCCGCAAGGACCCGGCCACACTCCTCGACGCGGTGCAGCAACTGGTGCGGGCCGCACAGACGGTGAACGCGGCCAAGCAGGCCTCCACTGCCGACGAGACCCCGGCAAAGGCTTCCCGTGCCCGCAAGGCAAGTGCTGCTCGACCGGATGGATCCAGCGCCGAGTAGACAGTTCCGGTTCGACCCGCCACGCCACTCCTGGGGGTGATTGCGCATGGCCACGCCCTACATCACCCCCGGCATGCTCCTCGCGCAGCCGGCCGGGATCTCCTGGAAGGTGATCCCGACGCTGACGGCGGACACCCCGTCGCAGCTCGCCCAGATCCAGCAGGTCTGCTGGAGCGCGACCTCTGTCGTCGACTCCTACTGTCGGCAGCCACTGCGGTCGGTGGTCGTCACGGAGACGCACTCGGGTCCCGGCGGGCCGCGGGTCGCCGTCGACCGGCACACGCAGCTCGGCACACTGATCGCGAGGCACCGGCACCTGTCGGACGTCTGGGCGGTACTCGTCTCGCCGTCCCGATCGTTCCCCGCCGCCTGGGTACCGGTGCCCGCCGGTCAGTTCCGGCTCCGCACACCGGTGTCGTTCTCCGGCCCCGTTCCGGCGACGGGCCCGTCGGGCGGCAGTGTCATCGACGTGGCCCGCGGCTGGATCGACTGGCGCCAGGGCCGCCGCGGCTACCAGGTGCAGACCTCGTACTCGTCGGGGTGGGCGCACTCCGGCCTCACCGCAGCAGCTCCGATAGGGGCAACGGTGATCAGCGTGGATGACGTGACCGGCTGGGGCGGGCCGCACGGGGTGGCTGGGTTCTGCTACGACGGGGCCGCCACGGAGACCATTACCGTGAGCAGCGCCGCCGCCACCACGCCGACGATCCTGCCGAACACCACGACCGCAGTCCAGACCGGGCCTGGCACGATTCAGCTCGCGCAGCCGCTCACGCAGTCCCACCCCGTGGGAGCGGTGGTGTCGGCGCTTCCGGCGGACGTCATCCACGCTGCGGTGCTGGCCGCCACGGTGGAGGCGCTGGAGGGTATCGACGCCATCGCTACGCAATCCCTGTCCGGGCAACTGGCGGGCGGGACCGGGGCGCTGGCGACGGAGGTCGAGATGCTACTCGACGACTACCGCCGGGTCGTCTGATGGCCCGCCGGCGGCCCAGCTTCGGCGGTGGGGGAGCGACTGGAGCGACTGGAGTTCTACGGTTCTGGAACCGCACCGTCACCATCATGCGCGGCACCAGCGTCAACGCCTACGGCGATGCGACGGACGTGGGCGTGCCCACCTACACCGGTGTTCCCGCCGCCCTGGCGGAGACCGAGCAGACCGCCTTCGACGCGGCAACGCAGCGCCAGCAGATCATCCGCTCCATCACCTGCGTCGTGCCGAACTGGGCCGACGTACGGACCACGGACACCATCCGCGATGAGACGACCGGCCACTACTTCATGATCGAGAACATTCAGGAGCAGCCCGGCATCGGCTACTACCCGCCGCCGAAGACGCTGACGCTGCGCATGCGCTCCGGTGTCACCACCGGCTCCGACTGAGGAGGTGCCCGTGACCCGCGTCGAGACCGACGGTTCCTGGGAGGACGAAGTCGCCACTGCCGTGGCCCGGCTGTTCACGGAGAAGCTCGGCCCGGCAATCGCCGCTGACGCCGCCCGCTACTGCCCCGAGAACACCGGGGCGCTCGCCGCCAGCATCGAACACCACCTGGAAGGCACCGACCTGGTCGTCTCCGCGACCGGCGGCGCCGATGGCCGCACCTACGCCGCCTACGTCGAGCTCGGCACCGGCCCGCACGTCATCCGCCCCAACGGGAAGCAGGCCTTGCACTGGGAAGGCGCCGCCCACCCGGTCCGAGAAGTGCACCACCCCGGGACCCGGCCGCAGCCGTTCCTGCGCCCGGCCCTGCTCCAGCAGCGCGGCGAGTAACTGGAGTCCACGGTGACCACTCCTGTGCTGCCGCTGGACGGCACCGATGAGCTCGTCGCAGCCGCATGGATCGCCACCATCCCCGGGTTCACCTCGGCCATGGTCGGCACCACCCTGCCCCCCGACGTCAACGCCGACGGCAGCCCGGCCCCGTGGGTCGCCACCGGGTTCGTCACTGTGGCCGTGGTCGGCGGCGGCCCCGACCCACAGCTGCCGGTCAACCGGCCAGTGATTCAGCTCGACTGCTGGGCCACTGTCCCGGGTAGCAACAAGCCGCCTTGGAACCAGGCCGCGGCCCTGGCCGGCGCCATCCGCCGAGCCACCTGGGACCGGCGAGCCATCGCCCGGCCCCTTCAGATCAGCGCCAACGGGGTCGCCTACCCAACGGCGGCCGTGCAGAGCGCGTACCTGGCCACCGCCTTTCGCCGTCTCTACGACGACCAAGGCGACTACGCCCGGTACCAGGCGGACCTGGCGCTGTCCTGGGTGACCGTCAACGACCGTTTCTACTGAGCGAGGACGTCATGCCTCTGGTCCGCACGACCTTCTTCCCCGACCCTGTCGAGGTCCCCGATGACGAGGTGCAGGTGCTCCGTGCGCAGGGCCTCCTAGTCGAGGAGACCGCCCCGCAGCCCGCCGTGGATCCCGCACCCGCCAAGCAGGCGCCCAAGCCGAAGGAGGACGTCGTCGCATGACCCGTCTCAGCCTGACCGCGACCACCCAGCCGAAGACCGGCTCCGCATCGCCGCTCAACCTCACCTCGCTGCTGGGCGCCACGACGCTCGGCGCCAACACCGGGGTGTCCTTCACCAACACCGGCCGTGAGGTGCTGCACGTCCAACTCGGGCAGCTCACTGCACCCGCCGCACCCAGCGTGTCCACCGCGGCCACCGGCGGCACCGTCGCCGCCGGCACCTACCAGGTCGAGGTCTCCTACACCAACACGGCCGGCGAGACCGTCGCCTCCGCATCCTCCAGCGTCACGACCACCGGCTCGACCTCCACCATCACGGTCACCTCCCCGGCTGCCGCGGGCAACGCCACCGGCTGGTACGCCTACATCACCCAGGCCGGCGGTGCCAGCTACACCCGCCAGCAGACCGCCGGGTCCCCGACCGCGATCGGCACCAACCTGACGCTGACCGCCCCGCCCACCAACAGCGGCCTCGCCCCGCAGTCCAGCAACACCACCGCGGGCAGCAGCACTGTCATCGTCAACATCGGGACCACCATCGAAGGGCAGCCGGTCTCCCCGATCACGGCCTCCCTCGCCACAAACGCGACCAACATCGTCGGCCCGTTCCCCACGGACGAGAACCAGCCCGGCGGGGCGATGTTCGTGGACTTCGGCACCCCGGCAAGCGTCACCGGCGTCGCGCTGCTCCAGAACGCTGGCGTGTTCTAACCCGCGCTGCACCGCGCAGTTCCCGGCCCGCTTCGCGCGGGCCTTTCTCATGCCCGCACCCATCACGTAGGGGATGATCCCTGTGGCAGTGAATGCCGCCAACCTGGTCCTCGGACCGGCCCGCCTGTACGTCGCCGCCTTCGGCAGCACCGAACCCCTCGACTCCGCCGTCACTCCCAACGGCCCCACCACGCCGCCCGGCGCCCCCTGGACCGATGTCGGCGGCACCGACGGCGGCGTCACCTGGGAGGTCGACAACACCTACACGGGCCTCCAGGTCGACCAGATCACCATGGAGGTCGGCGCGCGGCTCACCGGCATGAAGATGACGGTGACCGCCAAGTTGGCCGAGATGACGCTGACCAACCTGCAGACGGCGCTCAACAACATCGGCACCCTGGCCACGAACAGCGGCTACTCGACGCTGGACATACCCGTCACCTCGGCGTCCACCCAGCCCAGCTACGCGGCCCTGATCATCGATGGCTGGGCGCCGATGCTCTCCACCGGCCAGCCAGCGCTGCGACGGGTCATCGTCCGCAAGGTGCTGTCGCAGGTAAAGGCGCAGCTCGCCTACGACAAGAAGACGCAGCAGTCCTACGACTGCACCTTCAGCGCGTACTACGTGAGCAGCAGCATCCCGCCGGTTCACATCGTCGACCAGACGGCGTGAGCAACTCCCTGACGTTTCCCGCCCGTAGGAGAGGACCCTGTGGCCGCTAAGGTGACCGCGAGCAAGAAGCCGTCCAGAGGGGCGCTCCCGCCCTCCGCGCCGTCAGCCTCCGCCGAGCCTGCTTTCGAGGTGCTGCGTCTCACGACCACGCCGCAGGTGGACGAACAGCGGGTGCCGCTGTTCTACATCGACGACGTCGAGTACACGATCCCGGCCCGGCCGCGAATGAACGTCGCCCTGCAGTACATGCACGTCGCCAAGGACCAGGGGGACGCCGTCGCCGCGGACTTTCTCCTCAGCAGTCTCCTCGGCGAGGAGGGCTACCGGGCGCTGCGCGAGTACGACCAGCTCACCCCGGAGCAGTTCCAGCACATCACTGACATCGCCACGCGGCAGACCATGGGCGCTCTGGAGCTCCCAAAAGCGTAGTCGACCGGATCGTCCAGGTCGGCTGGGTGCTGGACCATCTCGACGACCTAGCTTCGGACTTCAGCGTCTTCCATCGCATCGCGGACATCACGCTCCTCGACGGCCCGACGTTCTTTCGGCTCGCGTGGCGGATGCCCGCTTATGAGGGCGTGATGCGCGTCCGGGCCACCGCTCAGCAGGGCGACGGCGACACCGCGGGCATGCCACATATGGCGCCCGGCCGCTACGAGGAGATCAACCCCGGGACCCGTACAGCCCTGGCAGCCGATCCCGCCTTCGCAGGCCTGTTCAGCTACGGATCGCCCGGGGGGTGAATCGTGCCCGAAGGCTTCCGTATTGCCAGCGCGTTCGTGACGGTGTCCCCGGACGCCGAGGGGTTCCGCGAGGAGCTGCAGGCCAAGCTGGAGGAGGCCACTGCCGGGGCCCATGCCCGGGTGCGGGTTCAGCTCGACACCGGGGAGCTCGACGCCGGCGCCGAGAGGGCGCGGGCCACGGTCGACGAGCTCGGCGCGCGCACGGCCCGGCCGAGTGTGCGGCTGGAGGACGGCGAGGCCAGCGCGAAGATCGGCGAGATCCGCGAGCGCCTGGACGCCCTGTCTTCTACCGACCCGTCGCCACGGGTGCGCGCAGACATCTCCGACGCACAGGCCAAGGTCGAAGCGATCGAGGCGAAGATCGACCGGCTGAACTCGGTCATCGCCCGGCCTGCGGTCACCCCGCAGATGGCGTCGGCGCAGGCCCAGATCGACGCGGTGACGGCGAAGCTGGAGGAGCTGAGCACCAAGGAGGCGACCCCGAAGGTCACCGCCGACATCGCGAAGGCGCAGAGCCGGCTGGAGATCCTGCGCGCGCGCCTCGACGAGCTGCAGACCCGGGACGCGCAGATCCGCGTCCAGGCGTCGGCGGGCCTGACCCGGGCTATGGCGGACCTGGACCGTCTGCTGGCGAAGCTGGCCGAGCTCGACTCGAAAGAGGCCAAGGCTCGCCTCAACCTGGACGACGGCGAGTTCAACGCGAAGGTCGACCGGGCCGAGGCGCGCCTCAAGAAGCTGAACTCAGAGTCCGCGAAGCCCCACGTCGGCGGCTCCGGCGGCGAGGGCGGACTCGGCGGCCTGTCCGAGTACAAGATGCCGCTGGGGATCGTCGGGGGCATCACCAGCCTCCTGCCCAGCATCGGCGGCGCCGCCATGGGCGGCGGCCTGCTCGCGGGCGCGGGCGCGCTGTCGCTCGGTCCTGTCGCCAAGGCTCTGGGGGACGCTCACCAGGCCGCTTTGAACATCGGCATGTTGCCTCAGCAGACCGCTGCGATCCAGTTCTCGAACTCTGTGCAGCGGCAGGGGGCGCAGGAGCAGGTCACCACCGCCCGCATGCAGCAGGCGCAGGACGCGATCACCTCGGCCCGCAGTATCGAGTCCGCGCAGATGAACCTGGCGTCGGTGGAGCGTTCCGCTGCCGCGCAGCAGGTGCAGGCCCTGCAGTCGGTGGTGCAGGCCGAGCAGGGCGTCCAGCAGGCCAACTACGCGCTGTCCGAGGCGCAGTACAACTTGAACCAGGCGTGGGAGCGGGCGCGGGAGAACCTGCGGGAGCTGGACGACCAGCTCGCCGACAGCAAGCTGAGCGTGCAGGAGGCCCAGCTCGGCATCCAGCAGGCGATCTACCAGCAGAAGCTGGTCGACGAGAACGCCTACTCGACGCAGTTGGACCGGCAGCAGGCCGCGCTGGCGGTCGAGCAGGCCCAGCAGCGCCTCGTGGACGCGCAGGATCAGCTGACCGCCTCCCAGTACCGCGCGAACCTGGCTAACCAGGAGGGCATCGACGGCTCTCAGGAGATCATCAAGGCTAAGCAGGCCGTCGTCGCCGCACAGTACGGGCAGACCGACGCGCAGGCCCAGTACGCCATCGCGCAGCAGAGCTTGACGAACACGCAGCTCAACAACGCTTCCCAGATCAAGGAAGCGCAGATGCAGCTGACGGCGGCCGAGCAGGAAGCCGCCTACCAGCGACAGATGGACGCCCGCAGCGTCGCCTTGGCGGAGCGCAACGTCTCCAACGTGGTCCAGGAGCAGCAGCTCCAGTGGGCCGCGATGAAGGCGACGGAGAACGAGGCCGCCAACCAGCTCGCCAAGGACTTGTCGCGGATGACTCCGGCGATGCGGGCCGTGGTCGAGCAGATCCTGGGGATGAATGGCGCGCTGACCCGCATGAAGGAGGCCGCGCAGAACGCGGTCGCCCCGGGCTTGGCGCAGTTCGTCACGGGTCTGTCGCAGTCGATGCCCGCGCTGACGGCGGGCGTTGCGGCGATGGGCGCGGAGATCGGCAAAGTGTTCTCCACGGTCGGGTCGGCGCTGCAGTCGCAGGCCGGGCAGGACGTCCTCAAGGGGCTGATCGACAACGGCCTGAAGCTCGCCCAGACGGTTGCCCCGGCTGTCCAGAACCTCGTCGGTGCGCTCGCCAAGCTCGGGGCGCAGAAGGGCGCCGCTGACGGTCTGGGTGGCGCGGTCGCCGGCATCGCCAACGGGCTGACGGCCGTGGTGAAGGCGCTCGGCCCGTTCGTCGGAC
Organism: Kitasatospora sp. NPDC101157; assembly: GCF_044768255.1. Taxonomy (NCBI): domain Bacteria; kingdom Bacillati; phylum Actinomycetota; class Actinomycetes; order Kitasatosporales; family Streptomycetaceae; genus Kitasatospora; species Kitasatospora sp. NPDC101157. The sequence goes on from NZ_JBIWPL010000003.1 coordinate 355,100, forward strand.
CACTGTCGTCCGGGCTGTCCACCCTGGGGCAGGCCTTGGCGCCGATCGGCACGCTACTGGGATCGGTGGTCGGGCAGGCTGCGCAGGCGCTCGCGCCTGCGCTCGCGGCTCTGCTGCCAGCCGTGACGACGCTGGCTGGCGCCCTCGGCGACGGGCTGAAGCCGATCTTTCAGGCGCTCGGGCCGTTGCTGCTGCCAGTGGCGCAGGCGATCACCGGCGTGGTCGAGGCGTTTTCCCCGCTGCTGCCGGTGGTGGGGCAGATCATTGGCCAGATCGGCCAGGATCTGACGCCTCTGTTCCAGGCGCTGGTGCCGGTTGTTCTGCAGCTCGCGCAGTTCCTGGCGAAGGATCTCCAGGTCGGGCTGGTTCAGACCCTTCAGGCGCTCCTGCCGGTGATACCGGCCGGTGTCAGGCTGATCGAGTCGCTGCTGCCGCTGGTCAGCTTGGTGCTCCGGCTCGGCGGGATCCTGGTCGAGTTCGCAGGCAAGCTGACAGGGCCCGTGATCGGCGCGATCGTCGAGGTGGTCGCGGCGATCCTCGGCTTCGTGAGCCACTGGCGCGAGGCGGTCGACTGGATCGAGCAGCAGGCCAGTCGGCTGTGGCACGGCGTCTTCGAGCCGATGTGGTCCGGCATCAAGCAGGGCGCCGTGGCCTTCGTCAATGAGCTCAAGCAGGTCTGGAACACCCTGGGTGCGATCTTCAAGGATCCCGTGGCCTTCCTGGTCAACACGGTGTACGACAACGGGATCGCCAAGTTGTGGAACCAGGTCACGGGCGCGCTCGGTATGCACAGCCTGGACCTGCCGATCATCACGGGTTTCGCCACGGGTGGCGTCGTGCCCGGCTATGCCCCCGGGCAGGACACCGTTCCGGCGATGCTCTCGCCCGGTGAGGGTGTGCTGGTGCCGGAGGCAGTGCAGGCGATCGGCCCGAGTGCCGTCCTAGCGCTGAACGCGGAGTATGGCGGCGGCCGGCAGTCCGTCGGCAACCACTTCTCGGGTGGCGGCATCCTCGGCGGCATCAAGGGCTTCGTCGGTGGTCTGATCGACAAGGGCTGGGACCTCGCGAAAATCACCGCAGCGATCGCCACGGGCAATGGCGAGGCCCTGACCAACGCGCTGGCCGCGCTCATCGGGACCCAGGGCGCCAGCGGCAACTACGCGAAGTTGATGCTCGGGATCCCGACGTCGCTGATCCACAGCATGGTTCAGGCGATCCTGGGCGCACACCACTCCGCTCCCAGCGGCGGCGGTGGCGGTGGCGGGGGCCCCATCCCCACCGGTGATCACCTGTCCATCATCGACGCGGCGCTCCAGGCCGCGGGCGTGCCCCCGCCGGGCACGCAGGATGAGTGGCGCGCTGGCCTCAACACGCTGATCGAGCGTGAGTCCGGCTGGAATCCCCGGGCCATCAACAACACCGACATCAACGCTCAGAACGGGGACCCGTCCCGCGGCCTGGCCCAGACGATCATGTCGACGTTCCTGTCGAACCACGCGCCCGGCACGAGCACCGACATCTACGACCCGGTCGCCAACGTTGCCGCAGCGATCCGCTACATCGTGGGCCGCTACGGCAGCATCAGCCGCGTCCAGCAGGCCAACCCCAGCCTGCCGCCCAAGGGCTACGACCAGGGCGGGTGGCTGATGCCCGGCACCATGCCGGTCAACGGGCTCGCCAGGCCCGAGGCCGTGCTCACCCCCGACCAGTCGGAGGCGTTCATCGCCTTGGCTCGACACCTTGCCGCGCAGGGCCCGCAAGCCGCCACGGCGGGGCGGCATGTCACGGTTGAGCAGCACTACCACGGCACTCAGCTGCCCACGGTGGAGCAGCAGGCTGACATGCAGCGGCGGCTCACGCTGGCGCTGAGCGGTGCCTGACCGGTGCGGGCGCCAGCGTGAGGCTGCTGGCCCCGTGCGCGGTCACGCCTTGGCGATCCGGGTGACCCCCATCCAGAGCTGCTCTACCTGGGCGGTGGTCAGGGTCGATCGGGGCGCGACGTTGACGTCGAACTTGATCGACCGCCCGGGCTGGATGGGTGCCGTTGTCGCGTCGACTCCAGGCCCGCCGGATGACCCGGTAGCGCTGCCGATTGCCTGGGTGACGTGGAAGGAGTACCTGACCGGCGCCTGGCAGGGGTTGGTGAACTCGAACGTCACGATGACCACATTCACGTCGGCGTGAGCATCGAGGAGTTGGGCCTCGTTGCCGGAGTCGTCGGCGGGGATTCCGCAGGGGTCGGCAGCGGTCTTCAGGATCTTGACGTCGTCGAGTGCGGGGGCCCCCTCCGCCGGCTTGTAGGGGAGCCGCACGGCGGGAATTGCTGTCTCCAGCTGCCCAGTCGGATCCGCTGCACGGCTCGATGTGGCGGCTGTCGTCGGGCTCGGCGATGGCGTCGCCGTCACTGTCGTCGGCGAGCTGGAGGCCGCAGTTACGGCCGCTGCGAGGGACGCCGGGGTTGGCGCCCCGGCCGATGGCGGGGCCGCGGGCGTTGCCGTGGTGGTGCTGGCGCACGCGGCGGTCAGCAGGACAGCGGCGAGAGCCGCATGGACGCGACGCACAGGACCCCTCCCAGGGGGTGTGGCGGTTTGGGTGCCGCCAGTGTGGCAGCGCCTAGATCACACCTCGTGGGGCTTTGCCCGACCGTGACCGATACCAGCGCAGGACACCGGGGGTGATGGCGGGTGGCGCAGGCCATCGCGGGGCAGCCGTACACGCTGAGTCTGAACTTCTACGACGAGACAACGGGAAAACTCGCGGACCCGACCTCGGTGCAGCTGGACATCACCTACGGGCAGCAGGTCGGCTTCGTCCCGGACACAGCCGGGCCATACACCTACCAGGGCGCCTCCACGGTGACATCCGCCCAGGTGTGGCGCACCGGCCCAGGTCAGTACTCCTGCGTGTGGAACGTGCCGGCCACCGCGGCGCAGGGCGTGTACGTCGCCAACTGGACCTGCGCTTACGGCGGTTCGACGTGGCTTGGCGTTGAGGACTTCAACGTCATGGGCGGCCTCCACGTGCCGGTGCCCGCCAGCGATGTGGGGTTCTGGACCGGTGGCCTGGTCTACGGCGGCCTGGACATCGAGTTCGGGACCGTGGATGCCAACGGCATCGCCTGGCTGTGGCAGAAGCTGGAGGGCTGGGACGGGCCCGACGTTCAGGGCGCAGGCGTCATCGCGCGTGCCGGCGACCATGGTGGCTGGGCCTCCCCTCAGTTCTATGCTCCCCGCACCTTGACCTGGACCGTCACCGCATCCGCGCCAACCCAGGCGTTGCGGGATCAGGCCCGTGCGCTGCTGCAGCAGGCCGTGCCGATCAGCGACCTGGCGATGCTGCGGGTCGATGAGCCGGTCCCGAAATTTGCGTGTGTGAGGCGGTCCGGGAAGCTCACCGAGGCCTACCCGACCCTGACGGATGTCACCTTCACCATCGGACTGGTCGCCCCGGACCCGCGCAAGTACGCCACCGCACAGCGGTCGTTGACGATCGGCCTGACGCCCTCCGGGGGCGGCGGCGGAATGGTCGCGCCGTTCACGGTGCCGTTCACCCTGGCAGCATCCGCGCCGCCAGGCGCGGCGGCCGCCACCAATGCGGGCTCGTTTCAGACTCCACCAGTGGCGGTCGTGTCGGGGCCCATCGCGGGGCCGACGCTCACGAACCTGGCCACCGGCCAGACAGTTTCCTGGTCCGGGCTGACGCTCAACGCCGGCGACACCTTCGTGGTGGATTTCCTCAACCGGCAGGGCTTCGTCAACCCGACCACGGCCTCAACGTCACCCGGCCTGCCGTCCACGGGCGGCACGTACTGGCCGTCCGACATCGCCTCGTCCTGGTGGCAACTCGGGCCCGGCACCAGCCAGATCGCCTTCGGCGGCTCAGCCGGATCCGGGGCCACGACCACGTACTACTGGCGGGATTCCTGGGTCTGAGCCCATCGCGCCGTGAGGAGAACCGATGGCAACCCAGATCACCACGTCCGTGCCGCTGTGGCTCACCGGAAAGACCTACGACGCCAACAGCGGCACCGACCTGCGCAACTCCGCTGTGACCGCCTACTTCTACGACCCCGGCATTGCAGGCGGCAGCAACATCGGCGTCCTGGGTGGCGTCGTCGGAGGTACCGGTCTCGCCGTGACCGCCGGCACCGGAATGGCCGTCAACGTGCAGCCCGGCTCGTTCGTCGTGCCGAACACGGCCACGCCGACAGCTGGCGGCTACGTCTCAACCCTCCCGTCGTCCGGGACTCTGACGGTCCAGACCGCGGACCCGTCCAACTCGCGGATCGACATCGTCGTCGCGTACGTGTCCGACGTCGGCACGTCGTCCAGCTTCGGCGCGGTCCAGATCATCACTGGCGTAGCGGCGCCGACTCCGTCCGTGCCCGCGGCACCGGCGAACTCCATCACCCTGGCGAAGGTCACCGTGCCGGCTGCCGCCAGCTCCATCACCAGCGGCATGATCGCCGATCAGCGGCCCTTCACCACCACGACCGGCGGCATCCTCGTCGCCCCGAAGGGCACCGTCACCGGCTACCCGGGACAGGTCGCCTGGGACAAGCCGAGCGGCAGCTTCTACCACAACAACAGCACGGGCGCCCAGCAGATGAAGGTACTCCCGTGGCCGCCCTTCATCTCCACACTGACCTACAACTTCAACTGGTACGGCGCCGAGACGACGGTCACCAGCGGCACCATCACGACCGACGGCGCCACCGACATCCAGGTCTTCTTCAAGTGGGCCGCGGTCTCCTCCAACAACCCCTCGACGCCCAACTTCAACGTCCAGTTCCGCATGTACATCGACAGCACGGTACTGGACAACTTTTTCACGCCCAACTGCCCCACGGACAACGGCATCTACGCCGGCGGGTCCTGGTCCTACTACACCAGCAGCGCAACCGGCGACACGCCATCTGCCGGGACCCACACCATCAAGGTCACGGCCCAGAACATGGTCGGCACGAGCAACTGGACGACGGTGGTCGGGCAGAACAGCCGCATCATCCTCCGGGTGCAGCCGGTCACACTGTGAGCACCTACACCTACGCCGCGACCGACCTGATCAGTGGAGCCGTCCTGGCAGACCGTCTGTCTCTGACCGTCCAGTCGTTCGGGATGCAGCTCAACGGGTCGGGCACCCTCACCGGCTCCCTCGCACTCAGCGAGGCATACGCGGTAAACGCCCCGGCAGTTGCGGCACTTGAATGCCGCCGGGCCGTCCTGTGGGTATTGCAGGACGGCTACCCCGTCTGGGCCGGGATCGTCTGGGACTGGCCCGACCAGGGTCGCAAACAGGGCACCCTCCCGATCTCGGCGCAGACCCTCGACACGCTGTGGTCGCACCGGCTGATCACGGACACGATCATCTACCAGCAGGTCGACCTGTTCCAGGCGTTCATCGACCTGGTCCGCTACGGCACGTCCAAGCAGTCCGGCTACATATCATCCGTGTCCCCGCCCGCGACCCGAACCCCCGCCTACCTGTCGATGGTCGCCCGAAACGGCGCCGTCTCCCGACTGGTACTCCCGCAAGGAGCGGCCGCCATGGCCGGGGTCCCGTGGACGGCGTCCTACACGTACTCCGACCTCGCCCAGGTCAGCAGCGCCTGGCAGGACATGTGCGCATCCGGCAACCTGGAGTACGCGTTCGTCCCCGGCATCGACTCCAGCGGCCAGTTGGCCGTCTTCCTGCGCCTCGCCTACCTGAGGATGGGCCGCCCAGCCCCATCCTCCGGCTACACCCTCACCTACCCGGGCAACTTGATCGACTACGGCTACCAGCGCACCGGCAGCCAGAGCAGCAACGTCATCTGGGCAACCGCACCGCCGAACGGCGCGGCACTGCAATGGCAGTCCGCCTACCCGCACGGCTCCGACACCCGGGACCTGTCCGCTGGCTACCCGCTGATGGAGTCGTCCATCTCATGGCAGGGATCCTGGGTGACCACGCAGGCGCAAATCAACGCCTTCGCGGACGGCGAGGTCCAGCTGCGTACCCAGGCGATGACCAACCCGGTCGTCACCATCGGCGGATCTGGCTACCCGCGGCTGCGCGACATCGTCCTCGGCGACACCACCACCCTGGTCGCCACCTCGCCGCTGCACCCGCCCACGTCCACCGGCGCCCCCGGGCTTCAGCAGCAGGTCCGGGTCGTCGGATGGACGTGCTACCCGCCTGGCCCGCAGCAGCCCGAGACCATTCAGCTGCAGACCTCCGGTGTCATCACCGGATAGCCCCCGAAGGGCCGGTGACCGCCGATGCCTCTGTACCCGCGCCCGCTGGAGCAGCGCTTCCCAGCCGAACTCCAGGCCATGCAACTGCGCTTGAGCCGCCTCGAAACCCGAACAGCGGGCATCGACTCCGGCTGGCCGCTCGCGGCGCTCCCCGCGGTCATCGACCCGGCCTACACCACAGGCCAGCCCAAGGCGTTCCTCAACGGGGCCACTACGCTCACCGGCCCCTACCAGCGGCTGTCGTCCTACACGCCCACCGCGGGCGACCACGTCCTCGCCGTGCCGGTCGGCGCGCAGCAGACCTACGTGATCCTCGGCAAACTGATCTGACCAGGAGAAACCCGCCTTGACCGCGAACGTGTACGGCATCGCCAGCACCGGCAAGGGGATCTACATCCCGCCCGGATGGGGCACGAACTGGAAAGCCAAGCTGACCGCCGCACAGGCCGGTACGGGAACGGCTGTGGCAGCTGCCATGGGCGGGTCCTCCACTCAGGGCTACTACGCCTCCGACCTGCGCTTCAAGGGCTGGTTCGGGCTGCTGCGGAGCTCGCTGCAGGCCATATGCGGTGCCGGCGGATCCGGGTTCCGTTCCTCGTCCATGACGGCGCTGTTCCAGTCCGCGAATGGCGTCCCGACGGCGGCCACGAGCGCCTACAACGCCGTGGGCAACCTGGCCACCCTCGGCGGCGCCTGGAGCGCCGGGGGCAACGCGTATGGCCCCGGCGGCTACTACGTCTACACGCAGGCGTCCGGCGCCACATGGACCCTGTCCGTGACAGGAACCACCATCAAGATCTTCACGGTCGACGGCGGTGGCAACCACGCCAACTGGACCTACTCGATCGACGGCGCCGCCGCGGTCACCGTGACCGACTCAGGCTCTGCCCAGGCCACAATCCGCACGACGGCCATCACCGGGCTGGCCACGGGGCCTCATCAGGTCGTCATCACCTACGCCGGCAACGGCAGCAACTTCCTGTCGGTGGTCGGCATCGCCGGGGAGAACACCGCCGGGGTCATCTTCAACGACTTCTCCCGCTACGGCAGCAGGGCAGGCGACTACGCCCTCGCCGACCAGACCCTCGCCACCCCGTTCAACGCCGGCGCGTCCTACCCGGCCGACCTGGCGATATTCGCCCACGGCCCCAACGACGCGGCGCACGGCGACACCGGCGACACGTGGGCCCGCAACACGCGGCTGCTCATGCAGAACGTCCGGGACGCCAATTCCAACGCCGAGCTGATGATCGTGCTGCCGAACGTCGGCAACTTCGACACCGCGAACTACCTCTACCAGGACTACGCGGGCCCCGCCCGTGGACTGGCAGAGGCGTTCGGCGCCGCGCTCGTCGACTTCTGGGCGATCGGCAACAACACCTGGAACTACTGGAATTCACTCGGCTACTGGGCCTCGGCGTCCAACCCCGGCGCCGCCGGCTCCGACACCGTCCACCCCTCCGACGCGGGCCACCAGTTCATCGCGAACACCCTGCTGCCGTACCTGACGGTCTGACAAGGAGGGGGCCATGACCTCCATTCCCACCCCGACCTACACGACCACCGGCAACGCGGTCTACACCGGCAACATCACCGCCCAGGGCGGCACCCTCGCCGTCACCAACTCCAGCACCCCCCACACGGCCGCCCTCAGCGTCGACGGTGCGATCACGGGACTCACCGAATCCCTGAGCGCCGGGGCATCCGGTGGCAACGTACTCCAGGTCACCAACACGACTTCCGCGCCGACCAGCGCGAATGTCAACATCACCTCGAACGCGGCAGCGGACAAGACGCTGGCTGTGCAGGTGGCAGGCGACACGCAGCCCAGGCTCACCGTGGACTCCAACGGAAAGCACGGCTGGGGCCCCGGCGGGTCAACCGCGACGGACACCACCCTCTACCGGTCCGCAGCAGGAACCCTGACCACGGACGGGTCCATGGCGGTCGGCGCCAACCTGTCGGCCGCAGGAACGTCGACCCTCACCGGGAACGTGACCGCCGGCGCCAACCTGTCCGTCGCCGGAACATCCACCCTCACCGGGGCCGCCACCACCACCGGAACCCTCGGCGTCGGCACCAACCTGTCGGTCGCAGGAACATCCGCCCTCACCGGGACGGTGACCGCCAGCGGCGCCGTCAACATCGGCACCAACCTGGCGGTCACGGGCACCTCCACGCTCACCGGCAACGTGACTGCCAGCGGAAGCCTGACCGTCGCGGGCTCCGCAACCGTCGCCGGCGTCCCCTTCCCGGCCGGGGTCTACTTCCCATCCGATCACGGCTTCGCGGCATGGACCTACGACCCGACCGGCGCGGTCAACACCACACAGACCAACAGCGGAACCCTCTATCTCGCCCGGGTGCCGATCAGGTTCGCCACCACGCTCACCAAGGCGTACCTCAGCATCGCCACGGCGGCGTCCGGAGTCACCGCCAACCAGAACTACGTCGGCCTCTACGACTCCGGCGGCACCCTGCGCGCATCCACAGCGGCCGGCTCCATCGACGCCAGCATCACCTCTCCCGGGCTTCTCACCGCGACGTTCAGCGCCTCGTACAGTGCCCCGGCGGGCATGTACTGGATCGCGTTCGTCAACAACGCCACCACACCCACCACCCTCGGGCGCACAGGCACGTTCCTGGCGACGCCGAACGCGAACCTCGCCGCATCGGCCTACCGCTTCGCCGTGAACGGCACCGGCCTGACGAACGCACCATCGACCATCACACCTGGCAGCAACACCCTCAGCGGCCTGATCACCATGTGGGCTGCTGTGGGCTGACAGCCCGGAGCAGCCCCCACGCAAGCACCCAAGCCGCGAGCTGCCGTGGATCCCCATGGCGTATCCCCTCGCGCCGCAGCGATGCACCCGACCTCCGCCCCCCCCCCCCCCGCAGGCACTGTGGGGGCTTCTTCATGCCCGGAGACCATCCATGGCCCTGCCCAACCTCGACGTGCTCGACAAGCACAAGGTCGGCGGCTTCCCACCCGGCTACCCGACGAACGTCCGCACCTGGTACTCACCGGTCGACGACGTCCACGCCGTCCTGGTAGACCTCATCAAGTCCGCAACCCAGAGCCTCGTCCTCGCCCAGTACGGCTTCGACGATGACGAAATCGCCGACCTCCTCAAGGAGAAGCTCGCCGACGAGCACGTCTTCGTGCAGCTCAGCCTGGACTCCTCGCAGGCCGGCGGCGTTCACGAGCGGGAGATCCTCGCCCGCGAGGCGTACCCGGCGTCCAGCATCGCGATCGGACGCTCCGAGAGGGGCGCCATCCAGCACATGAAGCTGCTGGTCGTCGACGGGCTCGACGTCGTCACTGGCTCGACGAACTGGTCGCATTCCGGTGAGGCTCTGCAGGACAACCAGCTCACCGTCATCCGTGATCCGCTGGTGGCCGCCGAGGCTCGGGCGCGGATCGATGCCGTTCACCACCACATGCTCAGCGCTGCCCAGGGAGCTGCCTCGTGAACGGCGGCTCGGCTGGGAACGATCAGCTGCATCGACACCCTGCGAATCAGGCCCGGCACGATGACCGAACCCTCGGCGACCGCATAGCCGACAGCCTCGCCTCGGGCATGGGCAGCTGGCGGTTCATCATCGGCCAGGCGGTGTTCACGGCGGGCTGGATCGCGGCGAACACGGTTCACGGGTGGTCCCGGTGGGACGAGTACCCGTTCGTTCTGCTCAACCTCGTCTACTCATTCCAGGCTGGCTTCACCGGCCCGATCCTCCTGCTCAGCCAGAACCGGCAAGCCGAACACGACCGGCTTCGAGCAGAGCACGACTACGACGTCAACGAGGAATCACTCGCCTGGAACAGGGCTATCGCTGCGCACCTCGGCGTGAACGAACCGGCAGGCGAAAAGGAGGACAGCTGATGGCGAATGCAATCGGCTACGACGTCAGCGACTTCCAGGACAGCATCCCCGCCGACGCCCAGTACGTCTTCGTGAAGGCGACGGAAGGTGGTCACACCGAGCAGTCTGGTTACTCGGCGAAGGTTGCTGCGGCCCGCGCCCGGGGCCTTCCGCTCGGCCACTACCACTTCATCCACTGTGAGAATCCGGTCGATCAAGAGGTGGAGCACTTCTGTCGGGTCGTCGGGCAGGTACCTGCTTCGGATCTGCTGGCGCTGGACTTCGAGCCGTACGGGCAGGGCGTGAGTGACGCGGCTTGCACGGCGGCGAAGAATCAGTGGCTTGCCGCTGTGAAGCAGCGCTACCCGAACAACCAGGTTGGCATGTACGTGAACCTGGATTGGTGGCACCGCACTGACGACGACTGCGGGGACTTCTTGTGGGTCGCAGACCCCGCCCACCCGGCCGGGCAGCCTGCGGTGCAGCACCCATGGAGGTTCCATCAGTACGTGCAGTCGCCGCTGGACGCGGATGTCTTCAACGGCAGCGTCGCCGATCTTCAGGCCTGGGTCGGCGATGCGACTTCGACGCCCGCGCCCGTTTCCGTGCCGAGCCAGACAGGGCCGTGGGTCTCCCCGGGCCGGGTGACGCGGGATCAGTGGGGCGCGGTGGCTCCGTCGGGCGCGTATACGCCGATGACCAACGCCGCAGGTGTGAAGATCCACTACCTGGGCAGCGCCTACACCTTCGGTGACCACTCCACGTGCGCCGCCTACATCCGGCGGATCCAGGCCTCCCACATGGCCGACCCCGTCCAGCACTGGGTGGACATCGCCTACAACGAGCTGGTGTGCGAGCACGGTTACCGGTTCGAGGGCCGCGGGCATGCCGTGCGGTCCGGTGCGAACGGTAACCAGACCCTCAACGCCCAGCACTACGCGATCTGCGCGCTGCTCGGATCGACCGGCTCCACGACGCCGACCGACGCCCAGCTGCAGGGTCTGCGCGACGCGATCGAGGACTACCAGCACAACGCAGCCGCCGGCTCCGAGATCAAGGGCCACCGGGACGGCTACTCCACCGACTGCCCCGGCGGCCCCCTGTACACGTGGGTCCAAGCCGGGGCCCCACGACCACAGGAGGACGACATGCCGTTCACCGAACAGCAAATCCGCCAGTTCATCAGGGAAGAAGCATCCGGACAGGTCGTCCGCGACGCCAACGCATACGCGGTCTTCTGGTGGCTGACCGCCGCACTCACCGGCAACCTCCCCGCGGGGGCAACCGGCGACTGGCAGACCATGCTCCAGACCGCTCACGACAACATGAACGCCGAGAGCGTCGCCGCCGCGGTGTGGAACCACCCGGTGCCCGACTGGGGGCTGGACTCTCAGGGCAACGCAGTTGCCCTCGGCACCAGCAAGTCCGTGTTCTGGCACGCCGTCTGGGGTGACGTCGACGCCGCGAAGCAGCAGGCCATGGGGGAGAAGATCCTCGCCGCGCAGTCGGCCGCGATCGCCGCGCTCGCCGCCCAGATCACGGCCCAGCATCCCAGCGTCGACACTGCCGCGGTCGTGGCGGCGGTGCAGCAGGCGATCGCCTCCGCGACGGTGCACGTCAAGGTGGACGTGGCTGGCGCCCCGGCCCCCGGCAATGGGCAGGTGGCCTCGTGATGACGAAGTTGTTCGGACGGGAACCGGCGCTGTGGGCGACTCTGGCCGCGGTTCTGGTCAAGATCGTCGCGGCGTTTGGGCTGCATTTTTCCGGCGATCAGCAGGCCCTCGTTAATGCCGTGGTGGCGGCCGGCGTCGGCCTGGCTGTGGCGGTGATGACGCGAGACGGGGTGTCCGCGGCAGCGATGGGTGCCGTGCAGGCGGTGCTCGCGCTTGCCGTGGGGCTCGGCCTGCATTGGAGCGCCGAGCAGCAGGCCACGGTGATGTCTCTGGTGGCGGCGGCGGTCGGCATGTGGACCCGCACTCAGGTCACTGCCCCGGTCCCGGCCGCCGCGCCCGTGCCGTCCAGTCCGCCGGCTGCGAGCCGCGAGTGACCGCCCCGACCCCTACCCCGACGACAGTGGACTTGCTGGTGGTGCTGACCCGACTTGAGACCAAGCTGGATACGGCCACCGCGGGGATCGCCGACCACGAGACACGGATCCGTGTGGTTGAGCAGTCCGCTGTCGTCGAGTCGGACATCGCCCAGTTGCGGGCTGACGTCGAGTCGTTGAAGCGGGCCCGCTGGCCGCTGCCGACGATCTCGGCCATCGCCGCTGTTGTCGCTGTCGTCGCCTCGGTGGTCCCGCTCATCCACTGAACCACCGCGCCCCCGCTCGGCCACGTGCCGGGCGGGGGCGCTTCGTCTTGCGGTCAGATGGCGGCCTGCAGCGCCTTTGCCTGGTCGGGCGTCAGCAGCTTCGACACCCTGACCAGCACCGGGCCGTGCACGTAGTCGTACTCCATCAGCGCGGGCATGCCCTTGACGATGCCCTGGATGTACTCGGAGCGGGCTTTCGCGTCGGCCTCTGTGGCGAAGACCTCGATGGCGCCGCCGCGGTTCACGGAGTCTTCCTTCTCGCCTTCGACGTCGGCGGCCTTGATCCGCGAGTCCGAGAAGGTCACCTTCGATGTGTACTGCCCGGGGCGGCCGAGGAGGTGGTTCGGGTCGTTGTCGGCGGTCACCTGCACGCCGGTCTTCACGGTCTTCACGGCCGCGGTGAGCTTCGCGAGGACGGCGGATGCATCGGCTGCCTGGTCGGCCGGCTGTGCCGGGCTGGCGGCTCCGGCTGGCTGGGTGGCGGCTGTGCCGGCGGCGGCCGGCTTGTCCGTGGTGCTGCTGGAGCAGGCGGCGGTTGCGGTGAGCAGGCCGACGGCGAGGAGGGTGAGGGTGGTGCGGCGCATGGTCCCCCCTGGGACGTGGTGCGGGTGGTGGGGGGACCGTATCGGCGCGACGGCGCTGCTTGGGAATGGTTTGGCCGATCTGTGACCAAACGACCCCGAACTGGTCGGCCGTACGGTGGGGGGCATGAATGAGGCCACGATGGTGTGCGAGGCCTGCGGGCAGGTTCGCCCGTGGACGCCCTATGGCCGGTGCAGCTGGGAGTGCTTCGACCAGCCACGGGCCACATCGGAGGAGATGCAGGCTGCGATCGATGCCGCCCCGGGGGCCCTGGCGTTCGTCATGGGGTTGGCGCCGGGCGAACGTGTCGACGACCCCGGGTGATCAGGGAGTGTCGCCGGTCCAGCGCCACACACCGGACTCGTCCGGGCGGTACCAGGACCGGCCGCCGGGCCCGTACGCGGAGTGCGGGCTGGCCAGGGCCGTGCCCGGGTCGGGGTCGGCCACGTTTACCACGGTGCTGTAGCCGTCCAGTGGGCCGCCGTGGAGCTCTACTGTCTGCCAGTTCTCCATGAGGCCATGATGCCGGAGGTCAGGCCGCCGCTTGCCCGCCGTCGAGGTGGGCCTTCGCGGCGTCCATGGCGGTGTGCGCGCAGGCTGAGCGCCGCGGTGACGTAGGCGTCCCGGGCTGCGTCCACGTCGCCGCCAGCCTCGCGGGTCGCGGTCATCGCCCGGTCGGCCTCGACCGCGGCGGCGTGGAGGGACAGCAGGTCATCGGGGAGCGGCAGCGGGTTGGGCATGCCGCCATCCTATTGGGGGACGCCGACAGGACGTCCTCCCACCACTAGGCTGCGGACATGATTCGTGCTGTGGTGTTCGATGTCGGTGAGTGCCTGGTCGATGAGACCCGGGAGTACGGCACCTGGGCCGACTGGCTGGGTGTGCCCAGGCACACGTTCGTGGCCCAGTTCGGTGCGGTGATCGCCCAGGGACGGGACTACCGGGAGACGTTCCAGGTGTTCCGGCCCGGCTTCGATCTGTACGAGGAGCGCGAGCGCCGCGCCCAAGCCGGCCAGCCGGAGCACTTCGGCGAGGAAGACCTCTACCCCGATGTCCGGCCCGCGTTCGCCCAGCTGCGAGCGGATGGCCTGTGGCTGGCCATCGCCGGGAACCAGACCACGAGGGCCGGCGGGATTCTGCGCGAGCTGTTCACGCGCGACGTGGACCTGATCGGGACCTCGGACGACTGGGGCGCGAGCAAGCCGGACCCCGCCTTCTTCGAGAGGGTCGCTGAGGCCACGCCGGCCGCGCCGGGCGAGATCCTGTACGTCGGCGACCGGCTCGACAACGACGTGCTGCCCGCCGCCCGGGCGGGGATGCGGACGGCGCTGATCCGGCGGGGCCCGTGGGGCTGGATCCAGCAGCACGACCCGGCCACCGCCGAGGCCACGTTCCGCATCGACTCGCTTGGGGAGCTTCCGGAGCTGATCGCCAAGTTCAACGCTGGAGCGAGCTGAGGGTCGCCGACCAGGAGTAGAGGCGGTCGTCTACACGCCGGACGGCCGCCGAGTCCTGCCACGGGTTGAGCGCCCGCCTGGCGTCCCGTACCCGCTCCATGCCGGTGGCGTACCAGGTCACGGCCAGCTGGTCGAGTGCCTGCTCCAGCAGAGCACACGCGAGGTCGGGCTCCCCGGCAGCGGCTTCGACAGCGGCCAGGTCCGCGAGGACGACTGTCCGCTGTTTTCCGTCGGTGTCGGGGAGGTCGGCGAGCGTCTGCTCCAAGGTGGTGCGAGCCTGGGGAATCAATCCGGCGACCAACTCGGTGTTGCCACGGAACGCGTGCAGGCGGACTGCCGAGAACCAGGTGAACCAGCCGGGCGAGACCACGTCGCTACCGGCGACGAGGACATCTTCGGCGTGGCGGAGCAGGGCGAGTGCCCCACGATGGTCGCCGCAGCGGGTGAGGCACTCAGCCTCGACCGCGTCGAGCCACGCAAGGACTTCAGCTGAGGCTGGCGCCCGTCGGGCGTAGGTGCGAGCGGCGTGCATGCGCTCGCGGGCGGCGTCGAGGCGGCCGTCCCAGCCGGGCACGAACGCCGAGTGGGCGAGAATCGCGGCGCCAAGGAGGTGGTCGTCGGCCTCGCCGGCCGCCTGGAGGGCGCGGACGAAGGTCGCGTCGGCGGCTGCGGGATGGCGCAGGTCGAAGAACTCGATGCGGCCGAGCAGCAGCAGGGACTCCGCGAGGGCCGCGGCCAAGACGCGGCGGGCTACGCCGGACGTCTCGCCGAGCAGTGCGGTGCCGAGGCCTGCGTGTTCGGCGACGGCCCGGTGGAGGGCGGCGGGAGCTACGGAGGCGTAGAGGCGGCGGTGGGCCTGGGTGACTATGGCGTAGTCAGCGCCTACGGTGCCGGGTTGTGTGCCTGCGGAGCCGTACGGTCGGGGGAGGGTGCCGCGAAGAGCGGTGGGTGCTGCGGCCGTTGTCGGCGGCGTTGGTGCGGCGGGCGCGGCCGGGCGGGCGCGGTCCCACGGGGCGCGGAAGCCGAGGTCCTCGACTGGCTGGTGGAGGACGTGCACGAGGAGTCGCTGATAGTCCTCGCCTGGCCAGGGTGGGGTTTTGGACTCCCACCGGCGGACCTGCCGGACGCTGACCTCGATGCCGCGCATGCCGAGTTGGCGGGCCGCTTCCGTGAGTGCGTCGGCGAGGGCCTGCTGCGTGGCATAGCCAGCGGCCTGCCGGGCTGCCTTGAGCGCAACGTTGGGCACGGTGTCCTCCGCACGAGCTGGTGATGTGCCAACAGTACGGTTCAAGAGGACAGTTCGGGGACCCGAGCGGCATATGACTGGGCCAGAAGTCCTCCCCGTGTCCTCCAAGAGTCCTCCGTGAGACCTTCAGGACGTCCGCTTGAGCGACGACGATTCACCCATGACGGACATGACGGTACTGGTCGAGTACCGACCGCTCGACGGTGAGCCCCGGGAAATCAGGGTGACGGGTGAGCAGTTGCACGCCCGGGCCTGCATCGTGGGCTCGTCGTGCTCTGGCGACGTTCTTGTTGACGCCGGCCACGTACACACAACTACCGGCGAGCGCTCTGCCCCGCTCGGCTGGGCCGTGGTCGCCCATCCCGAGTGCCTCGCGGACGAGTCATGAGTACCGCCGACCTCGCGAGCATCGACCCGCGCGGTCGCCGTCGGCTGCCCCACCGGGATTCCCAGCACCACGCCGCTGCCGCCGCGGCACGGATGCTGCTTGACGAACACCGCAGCACAGGCGGCCAGTGCGTGCGCTGCGACACCCCGTGGCCCTGCACCGTCGCGGCGGCCGCGCTGAATCAACCTTTCCACGATGCTGCAGGAGGACCAGGGCATGAAGGACGATGACCCGGTGACAGTCGCGGTGGACGGCCACCTGGACCGCACCACCCTCCCAGCGTTGGAGGCCCTGGACGTCCTGTGGCAGACGGTCCGCCGGCTGCCGGTGAGCGCGTACGAGCTGCAGGCGATGGAGTGGCTACTCGGCTCCGGCAGCACGGGCGACCTGGAGCGCATGATGGACGGTTCCGGGGTCGTCGACTGGCCCCTGGGGCTGGACGGCGGCGGCCAGGCGATCGTCCGTGTGTGGCACGGGGATGGCCTGACGCGAGCTCAGCGCGTTGGTGCCCGGTACACCGCCGAGCCGCTGCCGCCGGGGCCTCGCGGTGGCCGCTCGTGGGCCGTCCGCGACGCCGAGACCGGAGCGCTGGTGCAGGACGACGAGGGCACGCTGCGCAGGTTCTCCATGGAGTCGGGCGCCCAGGAGTGGATCCAGCGTCAGGGCTACATCGCCGGCTACCGGGGCTTGCCCGGGCGGGAAGTGGCTCGGTGAGCGCCGCCGGTGAGGCGCCGGTCGTGCCGGAGGGCGAGGAGCAGACCGA
This sequence comes from Kitasatospora sp. NPDC101157, assembly GCF_044768255.1. Lineage (NCBI taxonomy): Bacteria > Bacillati > Actinomycetota > Actinomycetes > Kitasatosporales > Streptomycetaceae > Kitasatospora > Kitasatospora sp. NPDC101157. The sequence goes on from NZ_JBIWPL010000003.1 coordinate 371,951, forward strand.
GCTGGGCCGGTGCACTGTTTGCGGGGCCTGGGTCCGCGGCCGATTCGTTCAGGACCTCACGGCCTACGTAGCCGAGGTCGAGCACTGCCCGCCTCCTGACGCCGACCCGCGCGCCGGCCAGTGACTGGATCGCGCCCCGAGCGTCCTGTGCCAGAGCCACGATGGTGACCCCCAGCAGCACGAGGAGGACAACGTGAGCGGAGCGGTGCCCCCGGGCGCCCAGGGCCGGTGGCGCGGTCAGCGCGGCCGCGCTTCCCGAGGCCCCACCCGGACGCCCCTGCATCCCCCCATGCCGCTGCCGGACGAGGTCCCGGCGGCCGAGGAGCACGAGGAGGAAGAGATGAGCGACGACGCTCAGCGGAAGTCGTCCGGCAACCCTGGGGGCATCGGCGGCCCGCCGCCGCCGGCGCCAGGGCCGTCCAGCCCGCCCCCACCAACACCGCCGCCGACCGAGTAGCGGCGCCCCTGGCGGGCCGTACTGGGGTACGGCCCGCCTATTCATCACGGAACAGCCTCCACAACGGCACGCCGATCGCTCGTGCAACAGCGCTCAGCTGATCCAGCGTGGGCGCCACGAGCCCGTTCTCGATACGGCCGATCGTTCGACGGTCCATTCGAACATGCTCACCCAGTTGCTCCTGCGTGAGATTCGCCTGCCTCCTGAGTGAGTACAGCCTCGCCCCCACATCCCGGCGGTCACGGAGCTGCTGGTCATTGGGGCGGTAGGGCGTGGGCACCCCTTGACCGTCACGGCTGCATGATCAAAAGTCTGTACCGATCACGGCGCCACTTTTCGATCACCAGTTCGGGTTAATATGCACGCCGCCCCACCAGCGAACTACCCTCAAACCCGCCCCAACCACCCTGGCTCCGCCCTCCTGACCCTCGACCCCACACAGGACGCCCCAGCCAGAAGGACCAAGCACCATGCCCCACCCCGACCCCCACACCGCCAACGACCGCCTCCGCGCCGCCACCCTCCAACTCGCCATGACCGGCCACGCCAGCGACTTCCGGCGCGTCGCCGAACTACTCCTCAAACCCGGTGCCCTCAACACCGACACCTACCGCGTCTACATCGCCCACGGCCCCGCCCCCCAACGCGACCACCTCCTCGACCGCTGCCAGGAAGCCGTCGGCTCCGACGCGTTCGTCGCCCGCTGCCTCGCCTACGACACCGACATCGTCATCATCGCCCCGCTGCCCCCACTCGACGTCACTGTCGGCTGGGACTCCACCGGCACGCGCCTCCGACACCTCATCAACCCCCACCACGACTGGCACCTCGGCGGCAGCGGCATCACCGACCTCAACCACATTTCCCAGGCCTACGCCGACGCCTCCAACGCCCTTCTCGGCGCCCGCTACACCACCGACCGGGCAGCCCTCTACAGCTCCGACCTGCGCCTCGCCTCCGTCGTCGACGACCGCGCACCGGCGTGGGCCGCGGCCCTCCTCGCCCCGCTGCTGAACCAGCCCGCGGCCCGCGCCGAACAGCTCCGCAAGACGATCCGCTTCGCCCTCGTCTTCAACCACACGGTCGCGGCCAACCTCCTCCTCACCAGCCGCAACGTCGTCGCACGGCGCATGCGCCACGTCAGCAAGCTCCTCAGCCTGGACCTCAACCGCATGCGGGACCGGGCCATCCTGGACCTGGCCATCGAGGTATGCATGCTGGCCGACTGCGGCATCGTCCCCACCGGCGACGTGCCGACGCTGCCCGACCTGCTGTCGACCACCGAGGTCCACAGCTGGGCCACCTCACTGCTGGGGCGACTCGACGCCGACTCCCGGCCCCTGCGTCGCAGCCTCCTCGCCTGGCTGACGCATGACGGGCATGTGGACGCTGCCGCGGGGGCGCTCGGCCTGCGGCCGGCGGCGGTGCGTCAGCACCTGCGGGCGGCGGAGACTCTGCTGCACCGTCGGCTTCTCGGCTCGCAGCCTCACGACCGGGAGGAGGCGATGGGGGTGGTCGGCAGCGGCGGTGTCTATCTGGCTGCCGTGGCGGTGGGCGAGATCGAGGTGGGGAAGTGGCCGGAGGCGAGGCCCCGGCTGTGATGATGGCCAGACAAGTGGTGCAGATGTTGTGCTCGGCCAGCAAAACAGGAGCACTTCTTCCGTTTCGCGCCACCGGCGAACGTCTTACCGTAGTCCTCTCCCAAATGGTCGGCGGCGCCCCAGAGGGCGTCAGCCGCCCCTGACCTGCCGCCCCCTGATGAGGCCTCCTGCCCACCCGTGCCTCATCTGGGGGCGGCATAGTCCAGCGTGACAGCACCTCCGGCCGCTACCTCACTGCGCCCCGACGAGGAGAGCCCGCCCCAAGCTCACATACACAACCCAGGAGGCCCGGTCGAAGTTCTTGGAGAACTTTATGAACGCAAACGTGACCTCCGTCACGCCCGACCCCCATAGTCGGAGCGGCCCACCACCCGGGGCCGCCAGGACTGCAGGGCGAAGGAGCCGCAGATGTCGATCACCGAGACCGCCACGGCGGGGGGACCCAGACGCAAGGATCGGACCCACTACCTCTACCTGGCGGTGATCGCCGCGGTGGTCGCGGGCGTGGTGGTCGGGTTGACCGCCCCCGGTTTCGCCGTGGAGCTGAAGCCGATCGGCACCGGGTTCGTCAATCTGATCAAGATGATGATCAGCCCGGTGATCTTCTGCACCATCGTGCTGGGCATCGGCTCGGTCACCAAGGCCGCGAAGGTCGGCAAGGTCGGCGGCCTCGCGATCGGCTACTTCCTCGTCATGTCGACCATCGCGCTGGCCATCGGCATGGTCGTCGGCAACCTGCTGGAACCGGGCGGCGGTCTGCACCTGACCGCCGCGCTCGCCAAGTCCGGCCACGCCCAGGCGGCCGCCGGCGGTGCCCAGTCGACCACCGACTTCCTGCTCGGGATGATCCCCGACACCCTGTTCTCGGCCCTCACCCAGGGCAAGGTGCTGCAGACCCTGCTGGTCGCGCTGCTGGCCGGCTTCGCACTGCAGGCGATGGGCCCGGTCGGTGCCCCGGTGCTGCGCGGGATCGAGCACCTCCAGCGGCTGGTGTTCCGGATCATGTCGATGATCATGTGGGTCGCGCCGGTCGGCGCCTTCGGGGCGATGGCGGCGGTGGTCGGGGCGACCGGCGTCGACGCGCTGAAGAGTCTCGCCGTGATCATGATCGGCTTCTACGTGACCTGCCTGCTCTTCGTCATCGTGGTGCTCGGCGCGCTGCTGCGCCTGGTCGCCGGGATCAACGTGTTCGCGCTGCTCAAGTACCTCGGACGCGAGTTCCTGCTGATCCTCTCGACCTCCTCCTCCGAGAGCGCGCTGCCCCGCCTGATCGCCAAGATGGAGCACCTCGGCGTCAGCCGCCCGGTCGTCGGCATCACCGTGCCGACCGGCTACAGCTTCAACCTGGACGGCACCGCGATCTACCTCACCATGTCCTCGATCTTCATCTCCGAGGCGATGGACAAGCCGATGTCGATCGGTGAGCAGCTCTCGCTGCTGGTGTTCATGGTGATCGCGAGCAAGGGCGCGGCCGGGGTCACCGGCGCCGGGCTGGCCACCCTCGCGGGCGGGCTGCAGTCGCACAAGCCGGCACTGGTGGACGGGGTCGGTCTGATCGTCGGCATCGACCGGTTCATGTCGGAGGCCCGCGCGCTCACCAACTTCGCGGGCAACGCAGTCGCGACCGTGCTGATCGGGCACTGGACCGGCGAACTGGACGCCGAGCGGGCCGGCCGGGTACTGAACGGCGCGCTGCCGTTCGACGAGCTGACACTGGTCGACAGCCACGGCACCGCCCGCCCCGCGCCGGAAGCCGAGCCCGCGCCGGGGAACGGCCCCGCGCCGGAGGCCGTCCCGGCCGCGGCGACAACCACCAGCTGAGCAACCACCAGCTGAGCAACCACGAGCTGAGCGACCACCCCGCACTCCCCCGGTCCGGCGCCGTCACCAACCCCGGAAAGGCGCCGGACCGGGGGTTCCCCGTTCGGCCCGTTCGGCCGGGGAGCACCGTGCGCTCCGGCCCCTGTCCGGGCCCCTCGTCCGGGGCCCGTCCCCGTCCACCGCGGTTCACTGCTCCTGCGAGCCGCTGACCGCCCAGGCCACCCCGCTGGCCGGATCCTCCAATGCCACGTGCAGGTGGCGCAGCCCGGCGGCCGGCTCGTGCCAGGTGAAACAGCGCATCCGGGCCACCAGGGCGTCCACCTCGGAGCGGTCCGGGCCGTTCGCGCCGGCCATCGCGCCCAGCGCGCGCCAGAGGCGCACCCGCCCGTGCGCACAACCGTGCGTCCGGCCCACCGCGGCGGCCTGCACCAGCGCCGGGTAGACGAGCGCGAACGGCAGGAACCCGCCGAGCACCCGCCGGGTCCGGGCCAGTACGGCGGCCGCCTGCGGAGCCGGGCCGCGGACGCAGACCACCTCCGCCCAGGGCACCAGTGCGGCGAGCTCGGCGAGGCCCCGGGTGACCCGCTGCCCGCCCGGCCGGGCCGCCGCCTGCGGAAGTCCGACCTCCCCCAGGCCCTCCCGGCTGGCCGGCAGGGTCAGCACCGCACTGCGCGCGCCCCCGCCCGGCAGGTACTCGCGCACCCGCGAGGCCTCGTCCCAACCCGCCTTCTCCCAGGGCTCCAGGCTCAGCGGCACACCCTCCGGGTCGGGCTCCGCCCCGTACGAGAGGTCCTCCCCGAGCAGCACCCGGGTATGGGCGACCAGACGGCGCACCGGCGCCGGACCGAGCAGCGGCGCCAGCCGCAGCCAGGAGTGGCGGGTCGCCAGCACCTCCCAGAGCGGACCGGCGTCGTGGTCGGCCACCCCGGCGACCGTCCCCTCGCCGCCGTCCGCGTCGAACAGCCGGACGGCCAGTTCGGGCGGCGCCGCATAGGCGATCAGGTGGCCGAGCGGCGCGGTCAGGGCCACCGCGGCCTCCTCCCCGGCCTGCGCGACGGCAGCCGCCCGGCCCTGCCGGTAGGCGGCGAGCAGCTCGGGCCAGCGACCGTCCTCGGCCAGGGCGCGGAGGCTGTGGTCCTCGTACGTGATCACGATTTTCAATGTACGGGCCGGGGTCGCGCATCAGCCGACTTGCCGTCGGCTCGGTGCGTCGGGCCGCCGGTCTCCGGGCGGCCGCCGGTCGTCAGGGGTCGTGCCGTCGCTCGTGCTCCAGGACGGCGCGCAGCCGGCGATGGGCGCGGCGGCGGGTGACGGCCAGGGTGCTGCGGTGCAGGCCGAGCAGTTCGGCGGCCTCGTCGACGGAGTAGCCGTCGAGGTCCACCAGCACCACGACGCGGGCCTGCTTGACGGTCAGGAAGCCGAGCAGCCGGACCACCTCCCAGCGCGCCTGGAGCTCGGCCATCCCGCCGTGCGGCGGATCGAGCGCGGCGCGGCCGGGCTCCACCGCCTCGGCCGGCTCGGGCACCTCGGACAGCACCACCCGGCGGCGCTCCCGACGCCACTGGTCGCGCAGGATGTTGGCCATGGTGGTGAACACATAGGCATACGGCTGCGGATGGCTGAGGAAGCGCTCGGGGCGGCGGGCGATCCGCAGGTACGCGTCGTGGACGATGTCGCCGGCGGCGAGCGGACTGCCGGTGAGCATCGCCGCGGCCTGGTGGAGTCTGGGCAGAAGATCCGTGAACACCCGGTTGAAATCGTTGGATTGGCGGTCCGTGGGCTCAGGGCCGAAGTCCTTGCGCCGTCCGCCCGCGTACCGTCCGCTGCATTCCGCCATGCCGTTCTCCCCGGAAATCGGCATTCCGAACGCCCGGTTGGGGCTGGCCCCAGCCCCAACCGGGCAGGTTGTGACACAGGTCACATCATAGGTCGTCCTCTCACCGTGCGCAGTCATTCGTGTGCAATTCGTCATCGGCCGGACGGGAGGCGGGAATTCACCCTCCGCAGACCGTCGACCCGGCCGGGGACACCGGGGGCATTCCGCCCGATGGAACACGTTGAGCGAGGGGAACCGCCATGCGAGGCTGCATCGCCAGGAAGATCGCCACGTTCGGGATGGCCGCCGCGGCCGCCCTGGGCGTGCTCGGGACCGCCACCCCGTCGGCCGCCGCGGCGCCGGCCGACGACCAGAGCATCACCCCGGGTGCGGCCGCGGCCTCGCCGCACGTCGCGGCCACACCCTACCGCTGCGTCATCACGGCCAACTACGGGTGGCGCTGGGAGGGTTACTGCAACGTCTACTCCGGCCAGCTGCGCACCATCACCTACTGCGCCAACGGCAGCTACTCCGTCGGCCTGTGGATCGGCGCCCGGCGGGAGGCCTGGGCGGTCTGGGGCAACTGCCCGGGGTCGACCTGGACGAAGATCGTGTTCCAGTGGCACAGCTGAGCAGGTAGCGGCAGCGGGAGCGACGACGAACAGCTGACAGCGGACAGATTTCGAAATCTGTCCGCTGTCAGCTGTTAGCTGTTCGCTGTTATCTGTTCGCTGTCATCTGTTCTCCGGCACGCGCCTGCCGTAAGCCGTCAGCGGACCGGCGAGACCTCCGCCAGCAGCCGGGCCGCATGCATCCGGCCGGCGTGCTCGACCAGGTTGATCAGCACCTCCTTGCCGGAGGCACGCTGCCGGGCGTCGCAGAGGACCACCGGCGTACCGGGGTCCAGGTCCAGCGCGCGGGCAACCTCCTCGGGGCCGTACTCGCGCGTCCCGGCGAAACGGTTCACCGCGACGACGAACGGAATGCCGCGGTGCTCGAAGAAGTCCACGGCCGGGAAGCAGTCGGTCAGCCGACGGGTGTCCGCCAGCACCACCGCACCGAGCGCGCCCTGCGCCAGTTCGTCCCAGAGGAACCAGAACCGGTCCTGGCCCGGGGTGCCGAACAGGTAGAGGGCCAGCCCCTCGCGGATGGTGATGCGGCCGAAGTCCATCGCCACGGTGGTGGTGGTCTTGCGTTCCACTCCGTCCAGGTCGTCCACCCCGCGCCCGGCCTCGGTCAGCCGTTCCTCGGTGCGCAGCGGGCGGATCTCGCTGACGGCACCGACCAGCGTCGTCTTGCCGACCCCGAAACCGCCCGCCACCAGGATCTTGAGCGCGAGCACGGAGTCGGCCGGGTCCACCGGGTCGGACGGCCAGCGGTCGGACGGGTGGTCAGAGTGCACGGAGCCCATGGAGGACCTCCTGGAGGATGCGCTCGTCGGGGAGCAGGGCGGGCGGGACGGGGCGGCTGACCCGGATGAGCCCGGCCGCCAGCAGGTCGCCGAGCAGCACCCGCACGACCCCCACCGGCAGGTCGAGGTCGGCGGCCAGTTCGGCCACGGACAGCGGAGTGCCCCGGCAGAGGCCGAGGATGCGCGCCTGCTCCGGGCCGACCGGCGGCTCGGGCGCCCCCGGTCCGAGCGCCGGGTCCGGGAGGTCGGACACCACCACGGCGATCAGGTCGAACTGCTGCTCACCGGCACCGGTCCGCCCCCCGGTCACGGTGTACGGGCGGACCAGCGGCCCGGCCTCGTCGTCGTACCAGCGGGCCCGGTGAGCAGCAGCGAGCGGATTCCGGGGCGGCCGACCGGGGTCGGCCCGCGGATGCTCCGGGTGCCGCTGGTGGTACGGATGGAACGCGGGCTCCGACCGGTACGGGCGGTCCGGGTGGGACACCGTCCTCACCCGCCGTGCACCGTACGGGGCGGGGCGCTCAGGTGCTCGCCGACCCGGCGGACCAGTCTGGCCATCTCGTACGCGATCAGCCCGAGATCGGCCCGGGCGCTGGCGAACACGGCGAGGCAGGTGCCCTCCCCGGCCGCGGCGACCAGCAGGTAGCCGCCCTCCAACTCGACCAGCGTCTGCCGGACTTCACCCGCGCCGAAGTGCCGGCCGGCGCCCTTGGCGAGGCTGTGGAAGCCGGAGGCGACGGCGGCCAGGTGCTCGCCGTCCTCGCGTTCCAGACCGGCCGAGGTGCCCATGGCCAGACCGTCTGCGGAGAGCATCACGGCGAAGCGGACCTCGGGGGAACGCTGCACCAACTCGTCGAGGAGCCAGTTCAGTTCCCCCGTGCGGTGGGTGGTGCCGATCACGGCCGGTCTCCTTCGGGTCGGACTTCGAGGTGGGCGTCGGGTCGGTGGTCGGATCGGACATCCGGTCGGTGGTCGGATCGGGGGTCGATTCGGTGGTCGAATCCGTGGCCAGGTCGGCAGTCGACGAGGCCCTCGGGTCGGGCGGAGGTTCGCTCATCGAATCGCCGGTCGGGTCGCAGGCCGCGCGCCCAGCCGCTCTGGAAGGCGGACATCGCCGCCCGCGCCGCCTCCGGGCTGCGGGTCGCGGGCCCCGCGCCCGCCCCGGTGGCGGCCGTACGGCGGCTGCGCGGGGCGGCGTCGGCCGGAGTCTCCCGCAGCTGCGGCACCAGGCTCGCCTGGCGCACCCGGCGCGGCAACTCCGCAGCGCCGTCCACCGATTGGCGCTCGCCCGGCGGCGGCGCGGTCGCCGTGCGGTGCGGCGGCGGCGAACCGGGCTGCGGGCGGGAGGCGGCACCCGGGTCCCCGTCCGCAGCCGGTCCGGCCGTCCGGGCGCCAGGGGCCCGGACGGGGGTGCGGCGCACCGGCCCGGGGGCTCCGCCCCGGGCGCCGAAGGGCAGCAGCGCCCCGCCCTCCGGCGACGGCCCACCCGCCGCCGAAAGCTCGATCTCCGTCTCCCCGCCTTCCCGGAAGGCCGGGGCCGGGTCGGGCTGAGGCCACGCCGCGGGGCCCGGAACGGGCGCCGCGATCGGAGCCGTAGCCGAAGCCACAGCCGGAGCCGGAGCCGACGTCACAGCGGGAGCCGCAGCCGGAGCCGGAGTCAGAGCGGGAGCCGGCGCCGGCGCCGCGCCCACCGCCGGTCCGTCCGGCACGTAAGCGGCATCCAACTCCGGTACCACGTCGAAGCTTTGCCCTCGCTCCTCCCGCCCGTCGGCCAGCAGCTCGGTGGGCAGCAGGACCACCGCAGTGGTTCCGCCGTACGCCGAGGTCACCAGCGAGACCCGTACGTCGTGCCGGCGGGCGAGCCGGCTGACCACGAACAGGCCGAGCCGGTCGCTGTCGAACAGGTCGGTCTGCTCGGCGGCGGCGATCCGCCGGTTGGCGGCCGCGAGCGCGCTGGGGCCCATCCCGAGGCCGCGGTCCTCGATCTCCAACGCGTAGCCGTTGCCGACCTGTTCGCCGCGGATGTGCACCCGGGTGTGCGGCGGGGAGAACCCGGTGGCGTTCTCCACCAGTTCGGCCACCAGGTGGGTCAGGTCGGCGACGGCGTGGCCGACGACGGCGGCACGCGGCAGCGGGTGCACCTCCACCCGGGCGTACTCCTCGACCTCCGAGACGGCCGCCCGGACCACGTCCACCAGCGGGACGGGCCGGCGCCAGGCCCGGCCGGGGGCGGCCCCGGAGAGGATGATCAGCCCCTCGGCGTGGCGGCGCATGCGGGTGGTGAGGTGGTCCAGCCGGAACAGGTCGGCGAGCTCGGACGGGTCCTCGGTGCGCCTCTCCATGGCGTCCAGCAGGGTGAGTTGCCGGTGCACCAGGACCTGACTGCGGCGCGCGAGGTTGACGAACACCCCGGACACCCCGGACAGCACCTCGGCCCGTTCCACCGCCGCCGTGACGGCCGCCCGCTGCACGGTGCCGAGCGCCCGGTGCACCTGGCCGATCTCGTCGTCGCGGCCCGCCGGACGCGGCGCCTCGGTCTCGATGTCCACCTCCTCGCCGGCATGCAACTTCCGCATGGTGGCCGGGAGTTTGCGACCGGCCAGGTCAAGTGCCGCATTGCGCAGGCCGGTCAGCTCGGTGACCAGGCCGCGGCCGATCTGTACCGAGATCACCAGCGAGGCGACCACCCCGAGCAGACCGAGCAGCACGGCCATCCCAGCCGGGGTGAACAGGCCCAGGGCGTAGGGGTTCTGGCGCTCGGCGGCGAGTCGCCCGGCCCGGTCCTCGATACCGCGCAGCCCGTCGGTGACACTCCCGGCCACCACCGCCCACCGGTCCGGTGGCACCGCGGCGACGGCGGCCCGGCCGTCGGCGGCGGTACGGACCTTCTCCTCGTAGCCGACCAGTTCGCGGTGGTCCGGCCCGGCCGCCAGGGCGAGCAACACGTTCCGGTCGGCGGAGCCCAGGTCGGCGGCCGCGCCCTGCTCGAACGTGCGCCGGGCGAAGGCAACTCCGGAGAACTCGCGCAGCTGGTCGTCGCCGAGCTCGCCGGAGAGCTGGGCGGAGCGCAGCAACGCGTCCTCGCGGGCGAGGAGTTCGCGGGAACGGGCCAGGTCCAGCAGCATCCGGGTGTCGGTACCGGCGTGACCGTCCTGCAGCGGCGCGACGGCACCGGACACGGCCAGCGCCCGGTCCACCGCCTCGCCGTACGCGGCGTACGCCTCGGACCAGCCGACGCTCCGGGCCAGCACCCTGCCGCGCAGCTCGGGCAGGGCGGCGAGGGAGTCGCCGAGGGCGTCCAGCCGGGCAGCGGCGTCGGCACCCAGGCCCTGGGCGTCGGCACGGTTGTAGCCCTCGCCGGGGTGGCGGGGGTCGGGGAACAGCGGGGCGAGCGCCCGGTCGGTGGCGGCGGCGGCCTCGCGCAGGGCGCTCTCCCGGCCGGCGGCGGGCACGGTGCCCGGGACGAGACCCGGCCCGGCCAGCAGCTGACCGGCGGCCGCGCGCTCGGCCTGCAGGCCGGCGACCGTGTCCGCGACGGGGGTGAGCACGGTGCGCTGGGCGTCGCGCAGGCGCAGCAGGTCCCAGACGCCCTGGGCGGTGGTGACGGTGGCGAAGCCCCAGAGGGCGATGACGGAGACGACCGGCACCATCAGCAGGGCGATGATCCGGGCGCGGACGGTCCGGGGGCGCAGCCCGCGCAGCCAGGGGCCGGGGCGCGGCGCACGGGCGGGCGGCCCGGCATGGGCACCCCGGCGGGTGCCGGGGGCGGTACCACGGTCTTCTCGCATGGGTGTGGGGCCTTTCGGGCGGGGCGTGCAGAGGCGGGGCTCGGGCCGGACGGGGCTCGGGCCAAGCGGGACTCGGGCTGGACGGGGCAAACGGCCGGGCTAGGGCAGACCGGATGGGCCGAGGCGGCACAGCCCTCAGGCGGCGCGGTCCCGGCCGTGCGGGCCGACGCCGTACGGACCGACGCCGTACGCGCCGACGCCGTGCGGGTCCCGGCCGTACGGGTCCCGGCCGTACGGGTCGCCGGGCGCCGCGTCCGGGTGGTCGGCTTCCGGGCCGTCGGCCGGCCCGGGGAACTCCTCGACGGCCGGCTCCCCCGCCGCCAGGTCACCGGCCCGCTGCTGGGCGGTCGGGGAGAGCGCCACGAACGCGGAGGCGAGGAAGAGGAACGAGCCGAGGCCGACCGCGAGCGGGAAGACGAACTCCATCGGGCTGGCGCCGCCGAGTTCGGTACGGGCGGGGTCCAGCTGGACGTGGACGGCGGCCATGCCGATGTAGTGCATGCAGCTGACGGCGAGCCCCATGCCGAGCGAGGCGGCGCCGGCCGCGTACAGGTTGCGGATGGTGACGGCGGCCCAGAGTGCGGCGGTGGCGGCGCCGATCGCGACCAGTACGGACAGGGCGACCGTTCCCGCGTCGTAGCGCAGCCCTCCGTGCATCCGGACGGCGGCCATGCCCAGGTAGTGCATCGCGGCGACGCCGACGCCGGTGGTGACGCCGCCGCCCAGCAGGGCGAGGCCGCGGTGCCGGCCGTAGCAGACCACGGTCAGGCCGAGGCCGGTGACCACCACCGCGACCAGCAGGCTCAGCACGGTCAGCAGCACGTTGTAGCGCAGCTCGGTGCCGTCGACGGCGAAGCCGAACATGGCGACGAAGTGCATCGTCCAGATCCCGGAGCCGATCGCGGCGGCGGCGGTGAGCAGCCAGTTCCGGCGGGTGGCACCGGTGGCGGCCAGTCCGCGCAGGGTGCAGCGCAGACCGAGGGCGGCGCCGGCGCAGGCCATGGCGTACGAGAGGACGGGTGTCAGCCAGCCGAAGCTGAAGTGGTTGAGGGTGCCCATGGGACCTCCGGTCGACCGGTCGGGCCCGGGGCAGTCAGCAGTGCGCCCGGGCACCCCCGGTCGGGCGGACTGCACGTGGCAGGCATATGCCAGTCACATGTGCGCTTCCGACCTGGGGTGCGTGGGACGCTATCGAGCGGCTGGAATCGCTCAGACGAAGATCTGAAAAGCTGCACACGCGGCCGGGGCGATGTGTTCGAATGAGCCGGTCGTGTGCCCGGAGGGCCGTCCGTCCGTCGGCGAACGACGACCGGCGGCGCCTGCCTTCCGCCGCCCGTCACCCCGCCGGCGAGACCCGCACCCGCATGGCGCCGACCGCCCGGAGGGTGATCCCCTGCGCGAGCGCCACCCGCCGGTCCACCACGTCCAGCTCGAAGTCCCGCAGCAGCACCCCGAGGGTCAGCACCGACTCCAGCATCGAGAAGTGCTGCCCGATGCACGCCCGCGGGCCGCCCCCGAACGGGAACCAGGCGTACCGATGGCGCGCCCTCTCCACCTCCGGCAGGAACCGGTCCGGGTCGAAGCGCTCCGGATCCACCCAGTGGTCCGGGTGCCGGTGGGTCACCAGTGGCGCGACCACGAGCTGCGCCCCCGCCGGGATGAGGTGGCCGTCGATGACCGTCTCCTCGACCGCCCGCCGCCCGAACAGCGGCGCCGCCGGGAAGAGCCGCATCGCTTCCTTGAGCACCCGGGTGATGTAGGGCAGCCGCTCCAGGTCCGCCGCCGTCGGCGCGCGCCCGGCCAGGACGGTCCGCGCCTCCTCCTGGGCGAGCTCGCGCTGCTCCGGGTGCTTGGCCAGCAGGTGCAGTGCGAAGGCCAGCGAGGTCGCCGTGGTCTCGTGCCCGGCGAGCAGGAACACCAGGACCTGGTCCCGGAGTTCGTCCGGATCCAGCCGCTCTCCGTCCTCGCCGCGCGCCCGCCCGAGCTGGGTCAGCAGGTCGTTGGCGTCCTCGTCGCCGCCCCCGCGGGCGGCCCGCTCGGCGATGATCCGGTCGCAGACCTCGTACAGTGCCCGCTGCGCCGCCAGGCCGCGCCGGTTGCTCGGCGTCGGCCAGGTGCGCGGGAGCCGGACCGGCGTGAAGCCGCGCTCCATGAGGTACGCGCCGAGCACCGGGAAACTGCGGTTCACCACCTCCACCGCCTCGTCCACGTCGGCGCCGAAGAGGATTCGCGCGACCGCGCGCAGCGCGAACCGCGACATCTCCTCCGCCGCGTCCACGACCCCGTCCGGCACCGCCCGCCACCGCTCGGTGAGCGCCTGCGCCTCCTGGGCGAGCGCGTCCGCGTAGCCGTCCACCCGGCGCCTGGTGAACAGCGGCTGGATGAGTCGCCGCTGCCGCTGGTAGACCTCGTCCTGGCTGGTCAGCAGCCCGTTGCCGACGCTGGTCCGCAGCTCGTCGTAGAAGTTGTTCTCCTTGCGGAAGTTCGCCGCCTCGCTGCCGAGCACCTGGTGGACGCCCTCCGGCGAGAACACCCCGTAGAACTCGACGCGCAGGCCGGGCGGCCCGGCCAGGAAGCGCACCACGTCGCCGTGGTCGCGCCGGGCCGCCAGGTAGGTGCGCAGCGGGCGTCGGGTGAGGTCGAAGAGCGAACCGACCAGGGGGTTCCCGGCCGGTCCGGGTATGGCGGGTGCGGTGGTCATCGGCACTCCTTCTGGACCTTCCGGCGTTCCGGATCGGCGCCGGCTGCGCTCGGTGACTCCCAACCTTACTGACGGGTACTCAGTGGAGGAAGCCGCTCAGCCGCTCACTCGTACTCGGTGCCGCCCTTGCGGGTCAGATAGGCGTCGCTGACCACCTTGGCGATCGCCCGCCCGCCGAGCAGCGGACTCCACCGCTCCACCACCGGCCGGACCACCACGCCCTCGCGCAGGTGGAGTTCGCGCCCGGAGTGGGCCTCCCTGCCCTGCGCGTACGCCAGCACCGTGGCGGTGTCGAACGGTCCGCGCCACAGTTCGGGCACCAACGGCAGTTCGCCGTCGAGGAGTTCGGCGGCCGGCAGCCAGCTCAGCTGCCCGTCCACCACGGCCGACACGTCGAACGCGGCGTACCCGGGGCGGTCGGTGCGCGCGGAGACCCCGTACGTGAGGTCCTGCACGCCCTCGCCGAACACCTCGCCGAAGATGCCGACCCGCTCGGCGCCCAGCCGTTCGGCCAGCCGGGCCGCCACCGCCGGGAGGTCGTACGCGCGCACTGCCCGCCAGTACAGGTTGCGCTCGTCCTCCACCAGCGCCAGGCCCTGCGCGCCGATCCCCTTGGAGGAGACCTGCACCTCACCGGTGGCGGCGGTGTAGGTGACCAGGCAGCAGCTGCCGTGCAGCTTCTCGGTCAGCACCACGGGCTCGCCGGACTCGAAGACGTCGGGGTGGCGCTTGAGGTTCTCGATGTCCACCCAGGGCAGCAGATCCGGCGCTCCGACCACCTCGCCGCTCATCGAAGTCGGCACCGGGGGCTGCCACTTGACGATCCCGAGCAGCTCGGCGAAGTCCTCGCCCCGCTCGGCGGCCCCGGCCAGGTCGGTCTCCGAGAGCGCCGCGGGCCGGCAGACGATGCCCTGCGACAGCTCTCCGCGCAGCCGTACCGCCTTCACCCGGTTCGCCGCGCCGCCGGCCAGCTTGCCGGTCAGTCCGAGCTCCCCGATCAACTCGTCCGGCAGGACGGCCTGTTCGGGGATGTAGACGGCGTGGTCACCGGTCCGGTACACGCCCTTCGCGACCACCGCCCGGTAGAGCCCGACCTGCGCCAGCTCCAGGGCGTCGGCGTTCGGGTGCTCCAGGATGACCAGCCTCTCGGCGGTGACTCGCAGCGTGGACATGGACGGACTCCTCCCCGTGGATCCGTGTGGATCGACCGTTGGGCCCGGCCGGCCGACGTTCGGCCGTGTCTCCGGGCTGCGACCACTCTGACCCCTTCTCCCGCCCGGGTGCGACGCATTTTCCGCCGGTTCCGGCCGGAGCCCTCGCGCCGCCCTCCCACCGCCCCGCACGCCTTCCTCGCCGCCCCGGACTCCAGCCGCCATCACCTCGCCCGCCCGCATCCACCGCCCGAACCGAAAGCGGAAGCAGAACCGGAACCGACACCGGCACCGGAACCGACACCGGCACCGGCACCGGAACCGTCCGTGCACGTTTGAGCCTTCGCACAGCGGCCCCGAGGCCCCCGCCCCGCCCCGCCTGTGCGAAGCGACAGGGGATTTATCGCTCGCATCTGCGGCACTATGATCGCCGTAATGGCCGCACCTGCGGCCACACCTCCGCGCCTCTTCCGGCGCGCTCCCTGGAGGGGAAGCACCGATGAACACCCGCAGCACCGCCACTGGCAGACTCGCCGTCGCCGTCGCGGCGGCCCTCGCCCTCAGCCTCGGGGTCACCGCCTGCGGCAGCAACGGCGGTAAGTCCTCCGGCTCCGGCTCCTCCACGGCGACCGCCACCACCGCGGGCGGCGACGCCGGCACCGGGAACGCCCCGAAGGCCAAGGGCGCCGTCACCGTGTTCGCCGCCGCCTCGCTCAAGGAGAGCTTCACCGAGCTCGGCAAGAAGTTCGAGGCCGCCAACCCCGGCACCAAGGTCACGTTCAACTTCGGCGGCAGCTCCGCGCTCGCCAGCAGCATCAACTCCGGTGCCCCGGCGGACGTGTTCGCCGCCGCCAGCCCGGCCACCATGAAGACCGTCACCGACGCGGGCGGTGCGAGCGGCGAGCCGAAGACCTTCGTCAGGAACACCCTCACCATCGCCGTACCCAAGGGCAACCCCAAGCACATCGCGGGCCTGAAGGACCTCACCGGTTCCGGCACGAAGGTCGCGCTGTGCGCGAAGGAGGTGCCCTGCGGCGCCGCCGCCCTCGCCGCGCTGAAGGCCGCCGGAGTCAACCTGACTCCGGTCACCCTTGAGCAGGACGTCAAGGGCGCGCTGACCAAGGTCGAGCTCGGCGAGGTCGACGCCTCGCTGGTGTACCGGACCGATGTGAAGGCCGATGCTGCGAAGATCGACGGCGTGGACTTCCCCGAGGCCGACAAGGCCGTGAACGACTACCCGATCTCCGCTCTCGCCAAGGCGCCGAACAAGGACGGCGCGGCCGCCTTCGTCGCCTACATCCAGTCGCCCGAGGCCAAGCAGGTGCTGACCGCGGCGGGCTTCCAGGCGCCGTGAAGGACCGCACCACCGCACCCGGCAGGGACGGCGGCGACGAAACCGGCCGGAGCCGTGCCACCGGCACCGGCCCGGACGGCGCCGCCGCTGCCACCGGGGCACCGTCCGGACCCGAGAAGGCCCTGCCGCACCACCGGGACCCGGGCCGCCCGGGCGCGCGCCGCCACCTCGGCAAACGCCGCCCCCAGGGCCCGCGCCGCCATCCTGCCCCGCGGCGCGTCCCGGTCACGCTGCTGCTCCCGGCACTGCTCGGGCTCGCGTTCCTGACCCTCCCGTTGGTCGGGCTCCTGGTCCGGGCGCCGTGGAGCGGCCTGTCCGAACAGCTCACCAGCAGCGCCGTCTGGGACGCCCTGCGGCTGTCACTGATCTGCGCAACGGCCGCCACCGCGATCTCGCTGGTCCTCGGCGTCCCGCTGGCCTGGCTGCTCGCCCGTACCGAACTGCCCGGACGCCGGCTGGTCCGGGCTCTGGTCACCCTGCCGCTGGTGCTGCCGCCGGTGGTGGGCGGCGTGGCGCTGCTGCTGGTGCTCGGGCGGCGCGGGATCGTCGGCTCCTGGCTGGACTCGGCCTTCGGCATCACCCTGCCCTTCACCACCACCGGGGTGGTGATCGCCGAGGCCTTCGTGGCGATGCCCTTCCTGGTGATCAGCGTCGAGGGCGCGCTGCGGGCCGCCGACCCCCGCTACGAGGAGGCCGCCGCGACGCTGGGCGCCTCCCGCCTGACCGCGTTCCGCCGGGTCACCCTGCCGATGATCGCCCCGGGGATCGCCGCCGGGGCCGTCCTGGCCTGGGCCCGGGCGCTCGGCGAGTTCGGTGCGACGATCACCTTCGCGGGGAACTTCCCGGGCCGCACCCAGACCATGCCGCTGGCCGTCTACCTCGCCATGGAGTCCGACCCGGAGGCCGCGATCGCGCTGTCGCTGATCCTGCTGGTGGTCTCCGTCGCCGTCCTCGTCGGACTGCGCGACCGCTGGATGTCGACCCCGTGACCCGGACCCCTGATCCGGACCTCGTGACCCAGGATGCCGAGCCGATGAACCCCCCGCACCGTACGAGCCCCGCGACGTCGGGCACCGTGACCCCGGGCACCGCGACCCCGGGCACCGCGACCCCGGGCGCCACCGCCGGGCCCGCCCTCGACGCCCGCCTTCGGATCGACCGCGCCGCCTTCGCCCTCGACCTGGCGCTCACCGCCGCCTCCGGTGAGGTGGTCGCGCTGCTCGGCCCGAACGGCGCCGGCAAGTCCACCGCCCTGCGCGCCCTGGCCGGACTGCTCCCGCTCACCGGCGGCCACCTCCGGCTGGACGGCCAGGTCCTGGAGGATCCGGCCCGGCGCCTCCACACCCCCGCCGAACAGCGGCCGGTCGGCGTGGTGTTCCAGGACTACCTGCTCTTCCCGCACCTCAGTGCGCTCGACAACGTCGCCTTCGGCCCGCGTTGCCAGGGCCGCCCCAGGCGCGAGGCCAGGGCCGAGGCGGCGGCGTGGCTGGAGCGGATGGGCATGGCCGAGCACGCCTCGGTGCGCCCGGGCCGGCTCTCCGGTGGTCAGGCCCAGCGGGTGGCGCTCGCCCGGGCGCTGGCCGTCCGCCCCCGGCTGCTCCTGCTGGACGAGCCGCTGGCCGCCCTGGACGCCCGCACCCGGCTCGACGTACGGGCCCAACTGCGGCGCCATCTGGCCGAGTTCGAGGCCGTGGCAGTGCTGGTGACGCACGACCCGCTGGACGCGATGGTGCTGGCCGACCGGCTGGTGGTGATCGAGGACGGCCACGAGGTGCAGACCGGCAGCCCGGCGGAGGTCGCGCGCCGGCCGCGCACCGACTACATCGCCCGGCTGGTCGGCCTCAACCTGTACCGGGGCCGGGCCGAGGGCACCCGGGTGACCCTGCCGGACGGGACCGTCCTGACCACCGCCGAGGAACTGTCCGGACCGGCGTTCGTGGCCTTCCCGCCCTCCGCCGTCACCCTGTACCGGGAGCGGCCGCAGTCCAGCGCCCGCAACCTGTGGCAGGCCGAGGTCACCGGCCTCGACCTGCACGGCGACCAGGTGCGCGCCGAACTCTCCGGCGCCCTGCCGATGGCCGCCGACCTCACCCCGGCCGCCGTCGCCGAACTGGGGCTGGCACCGGGCTCGGCGGTCTGGGCCTCGGTCAAGGCCACCCAGACCCACGCCTACCCGGCCTGACCCGCCGACCCGCCCTCACCGCACCACGCCGCACGCCGCAAGCCGCAAGCCGCAAGCCGCACCCCACCGCCCGACGCGCCCGCCCGCTCCCACAACTGCTCCGGCGGCTACTCCTACGGCTACTCCGACGGCTCGACGAACCCCGACTCGTACGCGGCGATCACCGCCTGGGTGCGGTCCCGCGCGCCGAGCTTCGCCAGCACACTGCTGACGTGCGTCTTCACCGTCTGCACGCCGAGGACCAGCTGCCCGGCGATCTCCCCGTTGCTGAGCCCGCGCGCCATCAGCCGCAGCACCTCGGCCTCGCGGCCGGTCAGGGCCGCCCGGTCCAGGGCCGCGCGGGCGGCGGGATTGCCGTGCCCGACGGCCAGGCGGCGGATCGCGGACGGGAACAGCAGCGACTCACCGGCCGCCGCCAGCCGTACGGCGTGGGCGATCTCGGCCGGGCGGGAGCGCTTGAGCAGGAAGCCGTCGGCGCCCGCGCGCAGCGCCTGGTAGACGTAGTCGTCGTTCTCGAAGGTGGTGACGACCAGGATCCGCGGCGGCCGCTCCCCCGGCGCGCCGGGGCGCAGCAGTTCGCGGGTGGCGGCCAGGCCGTCCAGGACGGGCATCCGGACGTCCATCAGCACCACGTGCGGGCGCAGCGCGCGGGCCAGGGCCACCGCCTCCGCGCCGTCGGACGCCTCGCCGACCACCCGCAGGTCGCCCTGGGCCTCCAGGACGGCCCGCATCCCGGCCCGGACCAGTTCCTCGTCGTCGGCGAGCAGGATGTCGGTCACGCCCGTGCCGCCCGCCGTCCGGCCACCGCCTGCAAGATCGTTCGTCACGAGCCCAAGCGTAGGGGCAGCCGGACGTCGAGCACCCACTCCCCGTCCCCGTCGGCGGGCGACCCCGTCGACGGCCCGACGGGGTCGGCCCGCCCGGCCGAGGCCGCGCCGCCGAGCAGCACGGCGCGCTCGCGGATCCCGCGCAGCCCCTTGCCGCCCCTGCGTCCGGCGCCGCCCCGACCCGGCGCCGTCACCAGGCGGTTGGCGCAGCGTAGCTCCAACTGCCCGTCCCGGACGGCGATCTGGACGTCGACCGGCTGACCGGGCGCGTACTTGAGCGCGTTGGTGACGCCCTCCTGGACGATCCGGTAGGACTCGCGCGAAAGCACCCCGGGCAGCACTCCGGGCGGCACCTCGATGCTCGCCTCGACCGGGCTTCCGGCCGCGCGGACCGTTTCGAACAGCGCGGGCAGCTGGTCGATGCCGGGCTGCTCGGTGGCCACCACGTTCCGCGGCGCGCCTCCCGCCGAAGCGCCGGGCGCCGAAGCCCCACCCGCCGGGGTTTCGCGCAGGAGGACGAGGGTGCGTTCGAGGTCCTCCATCGCCTGCCGCCCGGTCTCCTCGATCACCTCCAACGCCTTGGCGACGAAGGCAGGGTCACCGACCTCGCGCGCCGCTCCTGCATGAAGGACCGTCACCGTCAGCGCATGGCCGATGGAGTCGTGCAGCTCCCGGGCCAACCGGTTGCGCTCCAGCAGCCGTTCGGCCCGCAGCTCCGCCTCCGCCAGCCGCTCCGCCGGGGACGGCCCCAGCAGCCTGACGGCCATGGCGAGTTGGAGGCGTCCCGCCCAGACCACCAGCCAGCCGTAGCCGAGTGCCGACACCGGCACGAGCGGGAGGTACCGGAGGGCGTGCGGACCGGTCAGCAGGTCGAAGACCGGGGCGAGGCCGAAGACCGTCGCGAAGCCGACCGCCGAACCGAGCACCACCCGCCCGATCAACCAGGCCGCCGTGCGGCGCCGATCGGCCCAGGTGCCGGAGGGTTCGACGCCGATGTCCTCCTCGCGGTCGGGCACCAGCAGCAGCCGGGCCTGCACACCCTCCGCACGCCGCATCGCCGGGATGAGGGCGACCAGTGCGAGCAGCACGACGTCCAGCGAAACGGCCCGCGTCAGGATCTCACCGAGGCCGGTCCGGTACGTCCCCGGGTAGATCATCAGGATGACGCCCGCGAAGATCCACCCGACCAGCAGGTGCAGCAGCCGGGCGTAACTGGCACCGGCCACCAGCGGCGCGAACATTGTGGTCGCTCGGCTCCGGATCCGGAGCGCGGTCATTCTTGGCACCGCCCCATCCTGCCAGCTCAGCGGGCGACTCCGGCTCCCCCGCGGGGCCGCCGTCGCCTCCCTCCCGGGAGGGAGGCCGGTCCCCGCTGCGGCGGGATCCGCCCAGCCGGTCCGCTCCGGTCGAATGGAACCACCGTCCGGAGCACGGACGGCGACCAGCTACCAGGAGGGGAAGGCGACCGTGATCGAGATCCAGGGCCTGACCAAGGAGTACGACGGCCGGCGGGTCGTCGACGACCTGTCGTTCGAGGTCCGGCCCGGCGTGGTGACCGGCTTCCTGGGGCCGAACGGCGCCGGGAAGAGCACCGCCATGCGGCTGGTCCTCGGCCTGGACCGCGCCACCGCCGGGCACGCCCTGGTCAACGGCCGCCCGTACGGCGAACTCGCCGACCCGTTGCGGCAGGTGGGCGCGCTGCTGGACGCCCAGGCCCTGCACGGCGGGCGGACGGCCCAGGGCCATCTGCGCTGGCTCGCCGCGAGCAACGGCCTGCCCGCGCGGCGGGTCGGCGAGGTGCTCGCCCAGGTCGGACTGGCGGAGGCCGCCGGGCGACGGATCCGGGGCTTCTCCCTCGGGATGCGCCAGCGCCTCGGGGTGGCCGCCGCGCTGCTCGGCGACCCGCCGGTACTGCTGCTGGACGAACCGGTCAACGGCCTGGACCCGGAGGGCATCCGCTGGATCCGCACCCTGCTGCGCGAACTGGCCACCGAGGGAAGGGCAGTGCTGGTCTCCTCCCACCTGATGACCGAAATGGCGCTCACCGCAGACCACTTGGTGGTGATCGGCCGCGGCCGCCTGCTCGCGGACGCCGCCACCTCCGAGTTCATCGACCGCCACGGCCGCACCAGGATCCGGGTCCGGGCGGTGGACGGCGGCAAGTTGGCCGCACTGCTCGGCGGGACCGGCCACGGCTTCGACGCCGTCGAGGCCGAGGGCGGCGCCTGGGAGGTGACCGGCGCCGAACCCGAGCGGATCGCCGCCCTGGCCGCCGAGCACGGCGTGGTGCTGTACGAGATCGCGGTCCAACAGGATTCACTGGAGGAGGCGTTCATGCGCATGACGGCGGACAGCGTCGAGTACCGCGCGGAGGCCGTCGCATGACTTCCGTGACGCAGGCCCTCCGTGCCGAGCGGGTGAAGCTCACCACCCTCCGCTCGCTGTGGGTCACACCGCTGCTCGCCGTGCTGCTCACCGCCGGGGCCACCACGGCCGTCGGCGCGGCACTCGGCGGCAAGGAGCACAGCATCACCGACGACCCCGGCGTCGGCGTCTTCTACGGGCTCAACTTCGGCCAGGCGGCCGTGGTCGCCTTCGGAGTCCTGCTGATCGGGCAGGAGTTCAACACCCGGATGATCGACGTCTCCCGCGCCGCCGTCCCCCGGCTCGGCCGGCTGTACGGCGCCAAGCTGGCGCTGGCCGCCCTGATCGGCCTCGGCGCGGGGGCGGTCGGCACGGCCGGCGCCTATGCCGGGTACGCGGCCACCGTCCCCGCCGACTGGCACGGTCCGGCCTTCGCCCGCGCGGCCACGGCCGGGGTGCTGTACCCGGCGTTCCTGGCGGTGTTCTGCCTCGGAATGACCGCGGTGTTCGGCAACCTCACCGCCACCATGGGCCTGTTGACCCCGACCGTCTTCCTGCTCTCCCCGCTGCTCGGCGGTGTGCCCGGCCTGCGCGAGGTGTTCCAGTTCCTCCCCGACCGGGCCGGCCAGTACGCGCTGCACTACGCCGACGACCCGCAGCTCGCGTACGGACACTGGACCGGACTGGCGATCATGGCGCTGTGGACGGCACTTGCCGCGTACGGCGGGCTGCGCGCGATGCAGCGGCGTACCAAGTGACTGCGAGCGGAAGAGAGTTGAGCGTGAGCATCGGCAACGCCCTGCGCGCCGAACGGATCAAGTTCACCACGCTGCCATCGCAGTGGGCGGCACCGCTGACCGCCGTGGCGCTGACCGTCGGCGTCACCGCGGCCGTCAACGCCGCTTATGGAGCGAAGGACCACACTCCCGGTGAGGACCCGGCCGGCGGGATCTACTACGGCCTGTTGTTCGGCCACGTCGCCCTGGCCTGCCTCGGGATCCTGTTGGTCGGGCAGGAGTTCAACACCCGGATGATCAGCACCTCGCTCACCGCCGTCCCCCGGCGCGGCCGGCTGTACGGCGCAAAGCTCGCGATCGGCGCCGGGCTGGGCCTGCTGGTGGGACTGCTCTCCACGGTCGGCTGCTTCCTCGCCGTCGAAGCCACCGTCGGCCTGGACTTCTCCACCCCGGGGCTGGCCCGCAGCTTCCTGGCCGGCGTGCTCTACCACCCGATGATGGTGCTGATCTGCCTCGGACTGACCGCGATGCTGGGCAACTTCAGCGCGGCGCTCGGCCTGCTCACCCCGATGGTGTTCCTCGGCACCACCTGGCTGGCCGCGATCCCCGGCGTCCGCGAGGTCGGCCAGTTCCTGCCCGACCGGGCCGGCCTGTACGCGATGCGCACCCAGACGGAGGCGGGGATCCACTACGGCCACTGGACGGGCCTGATGATCATGGCGCTCTGGACGACCGCGGCTGTGCTGGGGGGCCTCCGCGCGATGCGGCGCTACCAGGCCTCGGGCGAGTAGGAGGTAACAGATAACAGCGAACAGATGACAGATTTCGAAATCTGTCATCTGTTCGCTGTTATCTGTTACCTGTTCGCTGTTTGTCGTTCCGCGCCTGCTGCCCCGTCACCGCAGCGCCGGGTGCTCCGCGATCACCGTGCAGCTGCCCGGCGCGATCTCGGTGAAGCCCGCGTCCTGGACCACCGGCAGCCCGCTGCGTACCAGTTCCTCCCACGCCTCCGGCGCAGCCGTTCGGACCGCGAGTGCGAAGCCCGACTCCGCCCACTCCTTGCGCTGCGCCTCGTCCAGCCGCCACCAGGCGAGCTGCGCCGCGTGCCCGGTCTGGGCCATCGTCTTGCCCGCGCTCATCTCCAGCTCCGGGTTCAGCCACAACACCGGCACCCCCGGCTCGGGCGCGCCGACCTCGGCGTTCTCCTCCAGATCCGTCCCGGAGACCTGCAGTTTGGCCAGTTCCTTCGGCCAGCCGTCCAGCGGGATCGGCGGGAACACCCGCACCTCCGCCTCCCGCCCCCGCACGGTGATGCCGGGCAGCTCCCCGGCCCGGCGCCACTCCCCGCCCCGGGCCCGTCGGACGACCTTGCGGATCCGGGCATCCTCCCAGGCCGCGACCCGCTCCGCCCACTCGCCGTCCACCTCGGTCACCCGGGGGTCGGCGAGCAGCGTCAGCACCGCCCGCGCCGAGGTCTCCAGCGCGTCCGTCCGCCCCGGCGGCGTCGCCCGCTCCACCCGGACGACCAACGGCAGCACGTACTGGGGCAGTGCGTCGCGGTCCGCGGAGTCGGGTACGTCGTCGGAGGCGGGAACGGCGGCCGGGGCATCGAACGGAGAAGTCACCCGTCCAGCATGCCAGCCCCGCCCCCACCGCCCCGGCCCGCCCCCGGCCCACCGCCCCGGCCCGATCCGGCCCGCCCCCGGCCCGATCCGGCCCAGTCCGAAATGCCCCAGCGACCGCGCCGCCCCGAGGGCCGAATCAGCGCAGCCGCTGCCGCAGCTCGTCCACCGCCGCCCGGATCCCCGCGCTGTACGCGTCCTCCGGCAGCGCGTCCAGGCTCCGCACCGCCCGTTCGAGCTGCTCGCGCGCGAGGTCGGGCTCGCCGAGCTTGAGGTGGTCGGAGGCCAGGTTGAGGTGCAGCGAGGGGTAGAACGCCCGGACCTGGAGGGCGGACTCGTACGTCGCGGCCCGCTCGGCGGTCAGAGAGTCGGCCGCCGCGAGGGCCCGCCGGTCCCACTCCAACTCGGCCCGGGGGTCGTCCTGGAGGTCGGCCAGATAGTGCGCCAGGACACAGCGGTGGAAGACGTCCCGTTCCCCCAGTTCCTCCCACAGGGCCTCGAAGCTGGCCCGCGCCTCGGCGGTCCGCCCGAGTTGCGCCGCGAGTACGCCGTCCAGCCCGAGCGCGATCCGACCCAGCGCCGGCTCCTCCGCACCGGACTGCTCCGCACCGGACTGCTCCGGGCCGGCGGAATCGGGCCCGGCGCCTCCTGGCCTCCCCGGCCCCGGCCCCGGCCCCGGCCCCGCCGACTCCCCCGAGGGCACACCTCTCATACCAGACACATCGGACATGCCCCGCAGCCTAGCCGCCCGCCCACCGCCCCGCCCGGACCGCGAGCCGCAGGAGGGCCCGACGTCCGCTCAGCGACGGTACCCGCGCTGCGGGTCCCGCTCCTCCGCGTCCTCGTACATCAGGAACCACCCCTCGGGATGCGTGGCCGCCAGCAGCAGTTCGGTGCGCTGCTCCGCGCCGAGCTCCGGGTCCCCGTCGTCCGGCCCGTACACGCCGAACAGTTCGTCGTGGCAGCCGTCCCAGTCGTAGTCGTACAGGTCGGCCGGAAGGTCGCCCATCATGTCGGCCACCGACTCGGGCTGGGAGCCGAGCAGCGTCCGGGCGTCCACCAGCGCCATCCGCAGCGCGAGCTCCTCGGCGAGGCAGCGCGGCAGCGGCCACTCGCCGAGGGCGAGGTCGTCGGCGAGGTCGTCGAAGGTGCGGGCCATCGCGCGCCGCCAGCCCCGGTGGAGCCGCCAAGTGCGTTGGGGCAGCCTGGCGAAGACCGTCCAGTCCACGTCCTCTCCGTCCACGACCGGATCGTCCCCGTGCTCGTCGAGGTCGTCGTAGGCAGCGTCGGCCAGGCCGAGCAGCTGGGCGTGGAGCAGGCAGGCGGTGCGCGGCGTGAGGGTCCAGTCCGCGCCCGCGCCGCCGTCCTCGTCCTCGCCGTCCAGCGGGAACAGGTCGGCGAAGTCCGGCGTGAAGTCCTCGGTGACACTGATCTCCAGCGTGCCGCCGATCGCCTCGACGCCGGGGATCGCGGCGACCAGCCGGTCGGGGTGCAGCAGCGCGCCGAGCGCCGCGTTGGCGTCCTCGGCGACCTCGCGCAGCAGTTCGCGGCGCTGGCCGGCCGGGTCGATGCCCTCGAAGTCCAGTTCCTCGACGGCCCTGATCGCGGCCGCGCGCAGCGCCGGCCAGTCGGTGATCCGCAGGCCCAGCACCACGGTCGCCTCGATCTCCGGCGCGCCGGAGTACTCCGCCGCGCCCGGCCCCTGCGGATGATCGCTTCGCTCGCCCATGGGGCTACGGTACGGCTTTTCCGCCGCCCGATCACCGGTCTGAACCAGCTTCCGGAGACCTTCTCGGCCACCTCCCCGCCGCGCCTCTGTCACTCGGACGCACCACCCCGGCAGGATGGGCCGCATGGCTGACATCAACGAGTTCGGCGGCGGGCAGGGCCCGAACGCCGACGTCCTGGTCGTGACCACCAACGACGTCCCCGGTTTCCGGGTCGACCACGTGATCGGCGAGGTCTTCGGACTGACCGTCCGCAGCCGGCACATCGGCAGCCAGGTCGGTGCCGGGCTGAAGTCCTTGATCGGCGGCGAGCTGCGCGGCCTGACGAAGACCCTGGTCGAGAGCCGCAACGAGGCCATGCAGCGGCTGATCGAGCAGGCCAAGGCGCGCGGCGGCAACGCCGTCCTGATGATGCGCTTCGACGTGACCGCGGCGGCGGACGTCGGCACCGAGGTGTGCGCGTACGGCACCGCCGCGGTGATCTCCCCGATCGGCTGAGGCCCACCGCCCCGCTCCCGCCGCCGGCTCCCACCGCCCCGCTCCCGCCGCCGGCTCCCACCGCCCGCCGCCCCCTCCCGCCGCCGGGGACAGCCGCCCGCCCGGCACCGCCGCCGGCCGCCGGCTCCCACCGCCCGCCGGGGAACAGCCGCCCGACCCCCGATGTTTCACGGGCGTGACTGTTTACGGTGCAACCAACGAGGCTGGACAGCGGCGCGTGGACGTCCTGGTGGTGGGCGCCGGGCAGGCGGGGCTGTCCGCCGCCTACCACCTCCGCCGCCGCGGCTTCGCCCCCTACCGGGAGGGTGTCGACGGCGGTTTCGTCGTCCTCGACGCCAACGCCACCCCCGGCGGCGCCTGGGCGCACCGCTCGCCGTCCCTGCGGATGGCCACCGTGCACGGCTTCCACGACCTCCCGGACGCCGAGCTCCCGGCACCCGACCCCGAGGCCCGCGCGCGCGAGGTGGTGCCGGGGTACTTCACGGCGTACGAGGCCCGGCACGCCCTCCCGGTCGTGCGCCCGGTCGCGGTTCGCGCCGTGCGCGCCGAGTCCGAGCGCCCCGACTCCCGGCTGCTGGTCGAGACCGACCGCGGCACCTGGTCCGCCCGCGCGCTGATCAACGCCACCGGCACCTGGACCCGCCCCTTCCTCCCGCACTACCCGGGCCACTTCGCGGGCCGCCAGCTGCACTACGCCGAGTACCGCGGCCCCGAGGAGTTCGCCGGGAAGCGCGTGCTGGTGGTGGGCGGCGGCGCCTCGGCGATCCAGGTGCTGTCGGAGGTCGCGGCGGTCGGCGAGACGATCTGGGTCACCCGCTCCGAACCCGTCTACCACGAGGGTCCGTTCACCCCCGAGTACGGTCGCGCGGTGGTCGCCAAGGTCGAGGAGCGGGTCCGTCAGGGGCTGCCGGTACGCAGCGTGGTGAGCGTGACCGGCCTCGGCCCCTCCGTCGCCTACCGCCGGGCACGGGAGTTGGGCGCGCTGCACCGCCGGCCGATGTTCGACCGGCTCACCGAGCACGGGGTGGCCTGGGGCGACGAGGAGTCGGCGGTGGACGCGATCGTCTGGGCGACCGGTTTCCGTCCCGAGGTCGGCCACCTCGCCCCGCTCGGCCTGCGCTCCCCCGGCGGCGGCATCGCGCTCACCGGCACCCGTGCCACCGCCGACCCGCGCGTCCACCTGGTCGGCTACGGCCCGTCCGCCAGCACCATCGGCGCCAACCGGGCCGGACGCGCCGCCGTCAACGATCTGGTCAAGCTGCTCGGGGACCCGGCCGAGCAGCCCGCCCCGGCCACGGTCTGACCGTCGGCGCCGGCCCGACCCACCGGAGCGGGAACGACCCGCTTCCGGCAGTCGCACCGGCTGGTCCGGCATCGCGGACGTCGGCGCCGCCCGCCGGGCTGCTCGGGCGGGAGCCGGCGACGTTCACGGACTTCTCAGCCGTCCGCCCACCGCACCGCCCGGCGGATGAAGGCCGCTCAGCGGTCGTAGTCCACGGTGACCCGGTCGGTGAGCGGGCGGGCCTGGCAGGTGAGGACGTAGCCGGCCGCCAGCTCCTTCTCCTCCAGGGCGAAGTTGCGGCGCATCTCCACCTCGCCCTCGGTGACCAGGGCCCGGCAGGTGCCGCAGACGCCGCCCTTGCAGGCGAACGGCAGGTCGGGCCGGGAGCGCTGGGCGCCGTCCAGGATCGAGCGGTCGCGCGGGAGGGTGAGGGTGCTGCCGCGCCCGTCGAGGACGACGGTCACCTCGCTGCGCTCGCCGGTCGCGCCCTCGGCGGCGCTGTCCGCGCGGTCCGTACGGTCCCAGTCCTCGTCGCGCTCGGCGAGCGGCTCGTCCTCGGCGTGGAACAGCTCCTGGTGCACCCGCTCTGCCGGCACCTCCAGTTCGGCGAGCAGCTCCTTCGCCCCGGCGACCATGCCGAACGGGCCGCAGAGCCACCAGTGGCCGACGCCGCCGACGTCCACCAGGGCCGTCAGCAGCGCCCGGACCCGCTCCGGGTCCAGCCGTCCGCTGAGCAGTTCGGCGTCCCTGGTCTCCCGGGAGAGCACGTGCACCAGCTGGAACCGGCCGAGGTAGCGGTCCTTCAGGTCGGCCAGCTCGTCCGCGAACATCACGGTGTCGCTGCGCCGGTTGCCGTAGAGCAGGGTGACGGTGGACCGGCGGTCGGCGGCCAGCACCGAGGCGGCGATCGACAGCATCGGGGTGATGCCGGAACCGGCCGCGAGCAGCACGTGGTCGGCGGAGACGCCGAGTTCGGGGGTGAACAGGCCGGACGGGGTCAGCACCTCGACCTCCTCGCCGGGCCGGGCCTCGCGCACCAGCCAGCGCGAGAACAGCCCGCCGGGCACCTCGCGGACGGCGATCCGCAGCGGCCCGCCGACGGGGGCGCAGATCGAGTACGAGCGGCGCTCGTCGGCGCCATCCACCACCTTGCGCAGGGTCAGGGTCTGCCCCGGCCGGAACGCGTAGGCGGCCGCCAGACCGTCCGGCACCGCGAAGGTCACCGCCACGGCGTCCTCGCACAGCCGCTCCACCCGCTCGATCCGCAGCGAGTGGAAGGTCGGACGCCGGGCCGGGCGGACGGCCTCCGTGGAAACCGCGGGATCGGCGGACGCCGTGGCATCCGTGGCTGCGGCGGGTGCGGGCGAGGCGGCGGGCATTCTCAGATCTCCTTGACGCGTTCGAACGGCTCACGACAGGCGCGGCAGCGCCAGAGCGCCTTGCAGGCGGTGGAGCCGAAGCGGGACAGCTCCTCGGTGTCGGTGCCGCCGCAGTGCGGGCAGGGCACGGGGGCAGCGGCTCCCGTGCGGGTGGGGCCGAGGGTGAGCGGAACGGGCCCGAGCGGAACGGGCCCGAGCGGCACGCGCCCCGGTCCGGGCGCCACGGCCGAGGTCGGGCGCGGCGGGGCGATGCCCGCCTCGGCGAGCTTGCGGCGGCCCTCGGCGGTGATCAGGTCGGTGGACCACGGCGGGTCCAGCCGCAGCCGCACCCGTACGTCCGGGTACCCGGCGGCGCGCAGCCGGCGGTCGACGTCGGCGGCCATCTCGGCGACGGCCGGGCAGCCGGAGTAGGTCGGGGTCAGCCAGGCGGTCACCGCGCCGCTGCCGCCGTCCACCTCGACCGCGGCCAGTACGCCCAGGTCGGCCAGGGTGAGCATCGGCAGCTCCGGATCCGGGACGGCCGCGGCTACCGACCAGGCCAGGTCGCGGGCACTGCCGGTGGAGCCGGCCGTCCCGGTCGAGCCCACGGTCCCGGTCGAGCCGACGGTCCCGGTGGTCGCCGGAGAGCCCATGATCCCGGCGGTGCCGACCGTCCCGGCCGTGCCGGTCACCACGTCGCCCCCGGGTGTGCGCGGGCCACCACCTGCAACTCGGCGAGCAGCGGGCCGAGCGCCTCGGTGTGCACCCCGTCCCGGCCGGCCCGGCCCAGCACGGTGGCCAGCGGCGGGACGTCCGGCACGGTCAGCCCGGCCTCGGCGATCACGGCGGCCAGCTCGCGCAGCACCGGCTCGCGCAGTGGCGCCGGGTCGACGCCGGCCCGCAGTTCCACCGGGTGCGCGGTGAACAGCTCCTCCAGCAGCGGCCAGACCGCGTCCAGCCCGGCCTGCATCCGCTCCGCCGAGTACGGCGTGCCGTCGCCGAGCCGCAGCGTCCAGGCGGTGGCGTACTCGCGGTGGTACGCCAGCTCCTTGACGCCCCGGGCGGCGACCGCGGCCACCACCGGGTCGGGGTGCGAGCCCAGCGCCTCGTACAGCGCGCCGCGGGCGGTGGAGAACAGCAGCAGCCGGGCGATCGAGTACGCGAAGTCGCCGTTCGGGGTCTCCACCAGCCGGACGTTGCGGAACTGGTGCTCCTCCCGCCAGTACGCCAGGTCGTCCTCGGTGCGGCCGGAGCCGTCCGCCTGGCCGGCCCGGGTGAGCAGCAGCCGGGCCTGGCCGAGCAGGTCGAGGCCGAGGTTGGCGAGCGCGACCTCCTCCTCCAGCTCGGGCGCCCGGGTGCACCACTCGATCAGCCGCTGCGCGAGGATCAGCGCGTCGTCGCCGAGCATCTGGCAGTAGGCGGCGAGGTCGTCGCCGTCCAGGCCGGCGGGCAGGGCGGTGTCCACGCCGAGCAACGGGTCGGCGAAGCCCGTCCCGTACGCCCAGCGGCCCTCGCCCTCGGGGCCGGGGGTGGCTCCGGCGAGGCTGAGGTAGACGTGGTCGTCCTCGGTGGTGGACGTGGTGTGGTCGTGCACGGTGGCTCCCCCGTCAGATGTGCGGGACATCCTCGGGGATGTCGTAGAAGGTCGGGTGGCGGTAGACCTTGTCACCGCTGGGCTCGAAGAACGGGTCGCGCTCGTCCGGGGTGGAGGCGGTGATCGCGTCCGAGCGGACCACCCAGAGGCTGACGCCCTCGTTGCGGCGGGTGTACAGGTCGCGGGCGGCGAGCAGGGCCATCCGGTCGTCGGAGGCGTGCAGCGAGCCGACGTGCACGTGGTTCAGGCCGCGCCGGGGGCGGACGAACACCTCGTACAGCGGCCAGCCGGCCTTGGACTCGGTCACGTTCAGTTCTCCTGTTCGGGGGTCGGCCGCTCGGCGGGTGCGGCTTGTTCGGCGGCGCGCTTGGCGGCGTAGGCGACGGCCGCCTCGCGCACCCAGGCGCCGTCCTCGTGCGCGGCCCGGCGGCGGTCGACCCGCTGGGCGTTGCACGGGCCCTGGCCTTGGATGACCCTGGTCAGCTCGGACCAGTCGGGCTCGCCGAAGTCCCAGCCGCCGCGCTCCTCGTTCCAGCGCAGCTCGGGGTCGGGGAGGGTGACGCCCAGGTGCTCGGCCTGCGGGACGGTCATGTCGACGAAGCGCTGGCGGAGCTCGTCGTTGGTGTGGCGCTTGATCCGCCAGGCCATCGAGCGGGCGGTGTTCGGCGATTCGGCGTCCGAGGGACCGAACATCATCAGCGACGGCCACCACCAGCGGTCGACCGCGTCCTGGACCATCCGGCGCTGGGACTCGGTGCCGCGCATCAGGGTCATCAGGAGCTCGTAGCCCTGGCGCTGGTGGAAGGACTCCTCCTTGCAGATCCGCACCATCGCGCGGGCGTACGGGCCGTAGCTGCAGCGGCAGAGCGGGACCTGGTTGCAGATCGCGGCGCCGTCCACCAGCCAGCCGATCACGCCGACGTCGGCGAAGGTGAGGGTGGGGTAGTTGAAGATCGAGGAGTACTTCTGGCGGCCGCTGATCAGCTTCTCGGTGAGTTCGGCCCGGTCGACGCCGAGGGTCTCGGCGGCCGCGTACAGGTAGAGGCCGTGGCCCGCCTCGTCCTGGGCCTTGGCCAGCAGGATGGCCTTGCGACGCAGCGAGGGGGCCCGGGTGAGCCAGTTGCCCTCGGGCTGCATGCCGATGATCTCGGAGTGGGCGTGCTGGGCGATCTGGCGGATCAGGGTGGCCCGGTAGGCGTCGGGCATCCAGTCCCTGGGCTCGATCCGCTGCTCGGCGGCGATCACCGCGTCGAACCGGTCCTCCGGCGTCTGCGCCGGGACCGCCTCGGCCACCTCTGCTGTCACCACGGTCCCCTCTCGTGTCCCTGCTCTGGCTCCCTGCGCCGGCTCGGCGCACCGACTCAGTGCACCGACTCCGTGCACTGGCGCCGGGGCGCCAACCGACTGACCGTTCGGTCGGTACCATTCTGCGCGGCGGGACGGAGGGATGGCAAGGGAGTGGGGAAACGGATAACAGCTGACAGAAACTGAAATCTGTCAGCTGTTATCCGTCATCTGTTATCTGTTCGCTGTCTTCTGTCCACTGCCTTGCGCTTCCTGCTTCCTGCCTCCCGCCTCCTGTCGCCTGTCAGCCGCCGGCCGTCAGCCCGCGTCCGCCGGCCACCCTCAGCCGGCCGCCCGGCTCACCCCTCCCCGCGGTCCCGCAGCCGGGGCAGCGGAACGGCCAGCAGCGCCGCCAGCAGGGCGATCCGCGGAGCGAGCTGGTCCAGCCGGATGTACTCGTGCCGGGCGTGCGCACCGGCGCCCACCGCGCCGAAGCCGTCCAGCGTAGGCAGACCGCGCGACCCCGGCAGATTGGTGTCCCCGGCCCCGCCCGCCGGGGCGCCGTCCACCTGCTGCCCGAGCACCGCCGCGAGCGAACGCACGTGCCGCAGCAGCGGGTTACCGGTCCGCTCGGGCCAGGCCGGACGACTGGACAGCACCTCCGTACGCACCCGGGCGCCCGGGCGCAGCGCCGTCAGCCGCGCGAGGTTGTCGAGCGTTCGACGCTGGGCCTCGACGGTGGAGAACCGCAGGCCGAGTTCGGCCTCGGCCCGTCCGGCGACCACGTTGGCCCGCGAACCCCCGTTGATCCGACCGGCGTTGAGTTCCGTACCGGGCTGGCCGGCGAGGCCGCGGACGAGCACCAGCTGGTCGACGAGCTCGTCCACCGCCGACACCCCGTCGTGGGCGTCGTTGCCCGCATGGGCCTCCCGACCGGTGACGGTGAGGCGCACCCGGGTACTGCCGCGCCGCGCGGTCTTCAGCCGCCCGTCCGGATGCGGTGGCTCCAGCCCCAGGACGGCAGCCGCGCCGCGCAGTTGGCGCTCGACCAGGCTCCGCCCGTCCGGACTGCCGACCTCCTCGTCGGACACCACGACCAGCCGCACGGTGCGGTGCGGCCGCTCCCCCAGGTCCGCGAGCAGCGCCAACGCGCCCTCCAGGACCGCGAGTCCACCCTTCATGTCGACCACTCCGGGCCCGGTGAGCCGCCCGTCCTGCTCGGTCACCGGCCAGTCCGCCAGAGTGCCGGCCGGCCAGACGGTGTCGTGGTGGCCGACGACCAGCAGGTGCGGCAGGGACTCGTCCCGCCCCTGCCACTCGATCACCAGGTGGTCACCGGCCGGACCGGGCTCACGGCGGGCGATGGCCCCGGTGGCGCGGAACCCGGCGGCCAACTCCTCAGCGAGCGCGTCGAGTCGGGGAGCGTCGCCACTCGGCGACTCCATCCGGGCCAGGTCCGCGCAGCGCCGCCGGACGGCACCCGCGAGGGTACGGGCCCGGGCGCTGAGCGCCTGCGGCAGTCCGGGCAGCGCGGCGGTGGTACCGGAGGCGACGGCGCCCGCGACAGGAGTGGCAGCCGGACCCGCCGCAGGACCGGCAGCGGCGGCCGGGACCTCGCCGTCGGCGGCGGCCGGGACCGCCACGGGTACGCGGTCGGGCTCCGCGGCAGCACCCGGCGCGGCCGGCGGCCCGACGATCTGGGGACTCAACGCTCGCCTCCGCGGCCGCAGCCGGTATTCAGCGGCCGGACCGGCCGACCGCTCCCGCCCGGGTACCAGGCCCGGCCGGAGCGCACCGGCCGGCCCGGAGGCCGGACGGCCCGTCGGAACGGCCCGTCTGGCCCAAGTGCGGTGGAACGGCTGGTCGGCGTGCTTGGCATTGCGTCCTCCTCGCTCGATCCGGTGCCCCGGTCCGC
Source organism: Kitasatospora sp. NPDC101157 (assembly GCF_044768255.1). NCBI lineage: Bacteria > Bacillati > Actinomycetota > Actinomycetes > Kitasatosporales > Streptomycetaceae > Kitasatospora > Kitasatospora sp. NPDC101157. Next base: position 405,441 of record NZ_JBIWPL010000003.1, read on the forward strand.
CCGGAGCCCCGTGCACGGCGGCTTCCTCGCGGCGGGCGCAGTGGCCGGACCGCCGCAGGGAAGCCGAGATGTGAGCCTAGAAGAACCGTTCGGTTCCCTGCGAGGTGGCCCTGTTCCCAGCGTGCCGGTACGGGCCCCGGCCTCGGTCACCCGTCGGAGGAAGCGGCGGGCGCTCGGCGCGCGGGCCTGGATCGGCGCGCGGGCGCGGTCGCCGGATCACGCCCATCTCCACCATGGACCCGCCGCCCGGGTTCGGCAGCGCAAACCGGCAAGGCACGGCATTTCCACGCCGGATGGGTGACAACGGCTCAGCGGGCGGTACCAACCGGAGGCACGCGACGGCTCAGGGAAGCCCGCACCGCGGCCCGAACCGACCTCCGGAGAACGTCCGAGTGAACACCGTCCGACGCTGCGCCCCGCCCTGCCCTCGCGAGCGCCCGCCCTCACGCACCGTCCCCGACCAGCCCCGCATCGCGCGCGAGCAGCGCGGCCTGGACCCGGTTGGCCACCGCGAGCGCGGTCAGGATCCGGCTGACGTGCGCCTTGACGGTGCTCTCCCGCATCCCCAGCACGCCCGCGATCTCGGCGTTGGACAGCCCGTCCGCGAGTTCGCGCAGCACGTCGGTCTCGCGCGGGGTGAGCTCGGCGATCCGGCTCCGGGCGGCCACCGCCCGGGGCGCGCCGACCCGGTGGTACCGGTCGATCAGCCGCCGCGCGGCCGCCGGGTGCAGCATCCCCTGCACAGGGGCGACCACGTGCACGGCCCGGGCGATCTCCGCGGGCGGGGTGTCCTTGAGCAGGAAGCCGTCCGCTCCGGCGGCGAGCGCCTGGTACACGTACTCGTCCAGGTCGAAGGTGGTGAGCGCGATCACCCGGGGGGCGTCGGGGAGTTGGCGCAGGCGGCGGGTGGCGGCGATCCCGTCGAGCCGGGGCATCCGGATGTCCATCAGCGCGACGTCGATCCGGTGGCCGCGGGCGAGCTCGACGGCCTGCAGTCCGTCGGCGGCCTCGGCGACCACGGTCAGCGCCGGGTCCTGGGCGAGGAGGTCGACCAGTCCGAGGCGTACCAGCGCGTCGTCGTCGACCACCATCGTGCGGATCATGCGGCGTCCTCCGGCTGCGGGGGCTGGGGGTGAGGAACCTGCGGGCGCGAGGACTGCGGACGCGGAGGCTGGGGGCGCGGAGGCTGGGGGCGCGGAGGCTGCGGACGGTCCGGCGCGGGCAGCCGGGCGGAGAGCCGGAAGCCGCCGCCGTCCGGGCCCGCGTCCAGGTGCCCGCCGAGTGCTCCGACCCGTTCGCCGAGCCCCACCAGCCCGTACCCGCCGCCGGTGCCCGGCCCGTTCGGCGGGGCGTCGCCGGGGCCGTTGCGGACCTCGACGGTGGTCGCCGGTGCGCCGTAGCCGACCCGGACGCTGACGGGCGCGGCGGGCGCGTGCTTGCGGGCGTTGTTCAGCGCCTCCTGGACAACCCGGTGGACGGCCAGCCGGTGGGTGGTCGGCACCGTCTCCGGGTCACCGGAAAGGGCGAGTTGGACATGCTGCCCGGCCTGGTTCGCCTCGTCGACCAGGTCGGTGAGGTCGCGCAGGGCGGGCGCCGGGACGCGCGCGGGCGGGGTGGGCACCGGCCCTGCGGGCACGAGCGGTCCCTCCCCGTCGGCGGGCCGCTCCGGGGTTCGGCCCGCAGGGCCCCGAGCACGTCGCGCAGGTCGTCGAGCGAGCGCGCGGCGGTGGTGCGCAGCAGTTCGAGCCGATGGGTGAGCCGGTCCTGATCGGCGAGGACGGTACCGGCCCGGGCCTGGTCGCGCAGCACTCCTGCGTGCAGCACCAGCAGGCTCAACCGGTGGGCCAGCACGTCGTGCATCTCCCGGGCGATCCGGGCGCGTTCGGCGGACCGGGCCTGCTCGGCCCGCAGCTCCCTCTCCCGGCGCAGGTTCTCGACCTGGGCGTGCAGGGCGCGGATCAGCGCCCGGCGACCGTGGAGCCACAGGCCGAAGGACAACACCGCTACCTGCAGGAGCAGTTGGGAGCCGGTGGTGCCCGCCCAGCCGGCCAAGGAGTCGGCCCTGGCCGCGCTGACCAGCACGATGACCGTGCCTGCGGCCACCGCCGGGCCGGTGCGGCCGAGGGAGGCGAGGTGGGCGACGCTGAACAGGCCGGGAAGGGCCCGGTTGAACAGGCTGCTGGTGAGCACGGGCAGGACGGCCGAGGCGGCCGGGTAGCGACGGGCGGACAGGAGCGAGAGCGCGGCGAGCGAGGCCACCACGGTCCGGTACGGGCGCAGCGGGCCGTCGGCGTGCAGCCACTGGAAGAGGCCCTCCTCGGCGGTGAGCACGAGGATGCCGAACATCAGCAGACTGTCCAGCCACGGCCGGCTGTCCGGGCCGTACCAGCCGAGCAGACCCGCGCACATCGAGCTCTCCCGTTCGCTCGAACCCAGCCCGTTTGAACCCTGCCCGTTGACGCCGGTTCGTGCCCGTCCGTACCCGCTCCTGTCCGTTCGCATCCCCTTCCCCTCGCGTCCGTTCGCATCCACTCGTGTCCACTCGTGTCCACTCGCATCCGCTCGCTCGATGCTACGGGCGGGCGCCGGTCCGGTGCCCCCTTCTCATGGGCAGCCACTCCCTCGACTTTCGTCGGGGGTCGGCGCCGCTCACCGGCCGGTTCCCGGGCGCCGCGGCCTCCCTAGCGTCGACGGCATGACGACCGAGCAGCTCCGCCCCGCCCCCGACTCCCCTCCGCAGCAACAGAGTTCGCGCCCCTCTCGGTACGGCGGGGACCGCCTGCTGTTCCTCGCCGAGGCGCTGCGCACCTTCCACGACACCGGTGCGCTGGCGCCGAGTGGGCCCGACCTGGTGAACGCGCTCGTGGCACCGGCCACCAGTCGCCCGAACAGGCCGATCTCGGTGCTGGAGGTCGGCGCCGGGACCGGCGTGGTGACCCGCCGGCTGGCCCGGGTGCTGCGCCCGGGCGACCGGCTGCACGTGGTCGAGGCGAACCCCCGGTTCGCCGACCGGCTGCGCGAGGACCCGGTCCTGGCCGCGCGCCACCCGGGGGTGGGGCTACGGCTGTCGGCGTGCCGGGTGGAGGACCTTCCGGAGGCGACCGAAGGCGCGGACCAGGACGGCCAGGGCGACCGGGGCAGCCAGGCCGGCTGGCACGGCCAGGACGGCGCGGGGCGGTACGACGTCATCGTGTCCGGGCTGCCGTTCACCAACTTCGAGCCGGCCCTGGTCCGGGACATCCTCGACCTCTACCTGCGACTACTGACTCCCGGGGGCGAGCTGACCTACTTCGGCTACCTCGGCACCACCACCGCGCGCACGCTCGCCTCGGGACCGCGCCGCGGAGCCCGCCACCGGGCGGTGGTGCGACTGCTGCGCCGCTTCGAGGCCATGTACGGACTGGGCGAACGCACGGTGTGGCGCAACCTGCCACCCGCCCGGGCGTACCTGCTGCGCTCACCCGGGCCGTACGCCTGACGCGGAAGCCGCCCCAGGCAGCGGAAGCGTCCGCGGCAGCAGAGGCACCTCCGCGACGGAAGCATCCCGGCGGCGAAAGCCGCCCGTCCCCGGCGATGCTCCGGTGCGAACAAATGACAAAAGACAGAAAACAGATTTTGAAATCTGTTCGCCGCCGTGCCATAGTGAGACCCGGGTCACATTGCCCTCCGCCACCCGGCGCCGCACTCGCCCCTGGAGTTCTCATGGCCTCGACCACCCGCCCCGCCCAGCGCCGCCTCGGCGCCTCCGGGCCGGTCACCTCCGCCCTCGGCCTCGGCTGCATGGGCATGTCCGACCTCTACGGCCCCGCCGACGAGGCCGAGAGCATCGCCACCGTTCACGCCGCGCTCGACGCCGGGATCACCCTCCTCGACACCGGCGACTTCTACGGCATGGGCCACAACGAGCTGCTGATCCACGAGGCCCTGCGCGGCCGCGACCGCGAGAGCGTGCAGATCAGCGTGAAGTTCGGCGCCCAGCGCGGCCCGGACGGCCAGTGGCTCGGCTACGACGGCAGTCCGGCCGCCACCAAGACCGCGCTCGCCTACACCCTGCGCCGCCTGCGCACCGACCACGTGGACGTCTACCGCCCGGCCCGACTCGACCCGAAGGTCCCGATCGAGGAGACCGTCGGCGCCATCGCGGACCTGGTCAAGGCCGGCTACGTCCGCCACATCGGCCTGTCCGAGGTCGGCGCCGACACCCTGCGCCGCGCCGCCGCCGTCCACCCGATCAGCGACCTGCAGATCGAGTACTCCCTGCTCACCCGCTCGATCGAGGCCGCCATCCTGCCCGCCGCGCGCGAACTGGGCATCGGCATCACCGCGTACGGCGTGCTCTCGCGCGGTTTGCTCAGCGGCCACTGGAGCCCGGACCGCTCGCTCGCCGGCACCGACTTCCGCGGCGACAGCCCGCGCTTCCAGGGCGACAACCTGGCCCACAACCTCGCACTGGTCGAGGCCCTGCGCACGGTCGCCGACGCGAAGGGGGCCAGCGTGGCCCAGGTGGCCATCGCCTGGGTCTCGTCCCGCGGCGAGGACGTCGTCCCGCTGGTCGGCGCCCGCCGCCGGGACCGGCTGGCCGAGGCCCTCGGCTCGCTGGACGTCACCCTGACCCCGGCCGACCTCGCCGCCATCGAGGCCGCCGTCCCCGCCGGTGCCGCCGCCGGCGACCGGTACGCTGCCGCGCAGATGGCGCGCCTGGACAGCGAACGCTGACCCGGCCCACACTGCCCCGGCCCCACGCCGACCAGCGGAAACCCTCAGCGCCACCCCGACCGCACGACCCTAAGGACGGCCCCCGTGACCACGGACACCGCACTCACCGCCGAGCAGATCCTCCTCGCGGCGGAGGAAGTCCTCCGGCGGTTCGGCCCGGCCAAGGCCACCGTCGTGGACGTCGCCCGGGAACTCGGCGTCAGCCACAGCAGCGTCTACCGCCACTTCCCCAGCAAGGCGGCCCTGCGCGAGGCGGTCACCCAGCGCTGGCTCAACCAGGCACAGGGGGAGCTGAAGTCCGTCATGCACGACGGCGGCAGCGCCACCCAGCGCCTCGAACGCTGGCTGACCATGCTGTTCGCGGCCAAGCGGAAGAAAGCTCTGGACGACCCGGAGCTGTTCGCCACCTACATGGTGCTCGTCGAGGAGAACAGCAGCACCGTCGAGGCGCACATCGACACGCTGGTCGGGCAGATCGCCGAGATCTTCCAGGAAGGCGTGGACGCCGGGGAGTTCAAGCTCGCCCACATCCTCAGCACCGCCCGCGCGGTCTTCGACGCCACCGCCCCCTTCCACGACCCCGCCTACGCGTCCACCTGGTCCGAGCCGACCGCGGACGAGCGTTTCAGGGCCGTCTGGAAGCTCGTCCTCGGCGGACTGAAGGCCAAGTAGCCGACCCGATCCGGCCCGCCGAATCGGATCGTCGAATCGTCGGGTCGACGGGTCGACGGGTCGACGAATCGTCCGGTCGACGGGTCGGATCGTCGGATCGAGTCATCGAGGCGCCGGCGACCGGAGCGTAATCCGGTCGCCGGCGCCTCGCCGCCTCCGGCAGACTGCCGCCCACAGTTGATCTCACCTGGAGGATGACATGCGTTCGGCCGGCCCGGTCCTGGACAGCCTTCGGGGGCTCGCGCTCGGCGACGCCTTCGGCGACCGGTGGTTCTCCGTCCCCGTCGACGAGGCCCCCGCCGACCTGGCCGCCCGCCTCACCCGCCCGGCGCCCTGGCACTGGACGGACGACACCGCGATGGCCCTCGTCCTGGTCCGCCACCTCGCCGTCCACGGCGAAGTCCGGCAGGACGCGCTGGCCCGGGAGTTCGCGGCCGAGTACGCCCGGGAGTACCAGCGCAAGTACGGCCCCTCCATGCACCGGGTACTGCGCGGGATCGGCACCGGCGGGGACTGGCGCGCCATCACCTCGGGCCAGTTCGAGGGCCAGGGCTCGTACGGGAACGGTGCCGCGATGCGGGTGGCCCCGCTGGGTGCCTGGTTCGCCGAGGACCTGGACGAGGTCACTCGGCAGGCCGAACTCCAGGCGTCCACCACCCACTTCCACCCGGAGGCGGTGGCCGGGGCGGTGGCGGTCGCGCTCGCCGCTGCACTCGCCGCCCGGAGCCGGGGCGAGCGGTCGCCCGGCCGGGCCGAGCTGCTCACCGAGGTCGCCGAGCGGCTGCCGGACAGCGACGTCCGCTCCGGACTGCGGACCGCCGCCCGGCTGCCGGAACACACCAGCATCCGGCATGCCGCCACCGTGCTCGGCTCGGGATCGCTGATCTCCGCCCCGGACACCGTCCCGTTCGCCCTCTGGTCCGCCGCCGGGCAACTGGACTCGCTGCCCGAGGCGATCTGGCAGACCCTGGAGGGCTGGGGCGACATGGACACCACCTGCGCCATCGCCTCCGGCGTGGTGGCCGCCCGCACCGGCCTCGCCGACGTCCCGGCCCCCTGGCTCACCGCCTGCGAGGACCTCCCCGACTGGGTCGCCGGGCTGTAGGCGCCGAGGCGAGTACGGCCTTCCGGGACACGCCGGACCGGAGCACGCCACCGCCCGCCCGCCGTGCGCGGATGGCGGCCCGTCCCCCCGGGCAGCCGCCCCAGGGCACCGGCCCGTACAACGTCTCCCGACGCCGCCGTCAGCGGCGCGAGTTGCCGAACAGCAGCCGGTAGACGATCAGCAGCACCAGCGCACCGCCGATCGCGGACACCCAGGTCGGCCCGTCGAAGAAGCGGGCGTTGATGGAGCGATGCATGAAGTGCGACGCGATCCAGCCTCCGACGAAGGAACCGGCGATCCCGATCAGGGTCGTCACGATCAGGCCGCCCGGGTCCCGCCCCGGCAGCAGCAGCTTGGCCAGGGCTCCGGCCACCAGACCCAGCACGATCCACGCGATGATGCTCATCCGACCCATCCCTCCCGTCCGTGGCGCGACGGCCCCGTCCCGCACGCCCTGCTCCGAAGGACGCCGTCCCCCATCGGCCCGGTTCCGGCCGGCCGAGCCGAGCGGTGCGATCCGGCCAGCCGGAACCGACCGGTCCGCGCGGGGCGCCCTTCCGGACCGGACGTAACCGCCGAAATATCGCGGCCATGCGCATCCTGATCGCCACCGCCGGCTCCCGGGGCGGCGTGGACACCTTCGCCGGTCTCGGCGTCCGCCTGCGGGCGGCCGGACATCAGGTGGCCGTCGCCACCCACGCCACCTCCGCCGACTCGGTACGGGCCGCCGGTCCGGAGTCCCGCCCGCTGCCGGGGGACCCGCGCACCGAACTCGCCTCCGACCAGGGCCGACGGCTGCTGCGGGCGGCCAGCGGGCCCGCCACCGTGCTGCAACTCCTTCGTCTCGCCCGGAGGTGGTTCATGCCCGCCCTTGGCGACGGCATCGCCGCCGCCACTGCTCTCGGCACCGACCTGCTGCTCACCACCAGTACCACCAGCGCGCTCGGCCGGGTCGCGGCCGAGGCGGCCGGCATCCCCACCATCACGGCGGCGAACAGCTGACAACTGACAACCGACGGATAACAGCTGACGGATAACAGATTTCATCATCTGTTATCCGTCAGCTGCTACCCCGACCCGGCCCCCGGCCCGGCCCCCGCCCCCGCCCGCCGCGCCAGTCCGCTGAGCCAGTCCGCTGAGCGCCAGGTACACCACCGAGGCGGAGGCGAAGCCGACCGCCCAGCCGTAGTCGGCGAGGGGCTTGAGGAAGGGGATCACCCCGTCGACCGGGAACGGGCCCTGCTTCGCGCCGCGGTCGTCGAGGGCGGAGTACGAGCCGCCGATCGCCAGCAGACCGCCGACCAGCAGAGCGGTGACCGCCCGCCAGTTCCAGCCGCCCGAGTACCAGTACGCGCCGAACGGCCGGTACAGCTCCACGAGTTGGAGGCGGGTGCGGCGCAGCACCCAGTAGTCGGCGATCAGCACCCCGGCGACCGTTCCGAGCAGGCCGCCGACCACGCCCAGCCAGACGTAGATGTAGACGTGCGGGTCGGCGGTCAGCTTCCAGGGGAAGATCGCGATCCCCACCACGCCGGTGATCAGCGCCCCCGTACGGAAGTTGATGAACCGGGGCACCAGGTTGGTCAGGTCGTAGGCCGGCGAGACGACGTTGGCGGCGATGTTCACCGAGAGCGTCGCGACCAGAACGGTCAGCAGCGCGAACAGCACGGCGGCCGGGCTCTCCATCTTGGCGGCGAGCTTGATCGGGTCCCACACCGGCTCGCCGTACACCGCCTCCGACCCGGAGGTGACCAGCACGGACAGCAGCGCGAAGAGCGTCATCGTCGTCGGAAGGCCGAGCGCCTGGCCGCGGATCTGGGCGCGCTGGGTGCCGCCGAAGCGGGTGAAGTCGGGGATGTTGAGCGACAGCGTCGACCAGAAACCGATCATCCCCATCAGCGACGGGAAGAAGACCTTCCAGAACCCGCCGCCCCAGCCCAGCCTGGACGGCTGGTCGAGCAGCGGCCCCAGGCCGCCCGCCTTCACCGCGATCCACCCCAGCAGGGCGAGCGCGCCGACGATGACGAACGGCGCCGCCCAGTTCTCGAAGCGCCGCAGCGCCTCCATCCCCCGGGCGATGATGACCATCTCGACCAGCCAGAACAGCAGGAAGGAGGCCCACTGCGTCCACGGGTATCCGCCGAACTCCGTGGCCGTGCGCCAGGATTCGCCGACCAGCTTGCCCGCCAGCAGGAAGATCCCCTCACCCCCGATCCAGGTCTGGATGCCGAACCAGGCGCAGGCCACCGCCGCCCGGATGAGCGCGGGCAGGTTGGCGCCGCGCAGTCCGAACGAGGCCCGGGCGAACACCGGGAACGGGATGCCGTACTTGGTGCCCGCATGCCCGGTGAGCAGCATCGGCGCGAGCACGATCAGGTTGGCGAGCGCGATGGTCAGCACCGCCTGCTTCCAGTCCATGCCGATCGCGACCAGGCCCGAAGCCAGCGTCCAGGACGGGATGTTGTGGGCCATGCCGACCCACAGGGCGAGGAAGTTGTACGTGGTCCAGGTGCGCCGCCGCACCGGGACCGGCCGGAGGTCCTCACTGGTGAAGCCGTTGGACGGCAACGCCCCGTCGACCGGGTCGAGTTCGACCCGGCCGTCGGGGTGCTGCCGCTGTCTTCCGCCGCCGGTCGCGGTGTCGGTCATGGGCAATTCCCGTCTGCCGCAGGGGGGTCAGAGGTGGGGGATGACGTCCGTTCCGTACGCGTCGATGGTGGGCTCGACCGCGTCGTGCATGGCGTAGACGGCGAACTGGTCGACGCCGAGCGAGCGGAGTTCGGCGAGCCGGGCGCGCTGGGTCTCCACCGGCCCGATCAGGCAGAAGCGGTCGACGATCTCGTCCGGGACGAAGGCCGTGTCGGGGTTCCCGGCGCGGCCGTGGTGGCTGTAGTCGTAGCCTTGGCGGTTCTTGATGTAGTCGGTGAGGGCGTCGGGCACCAGGCCGGAGTGTTCGCCGTAGTGGCTGACCAGGTCGGCGACGTGGTTGCCGACCATCCCACCGAACCAGCGGCACTGCTCGCGGGCGTGGGCGAGCGCGGCGGGCGAGTCGTCCGCCGTGACGTACGCGGGCGCGGCCACGCAGATGGTGACCGAGGCCGGGTCCCGACCCGCCTCGACCGCCGCCTCCCGGACCGCCTTGACCATGTACTCGGTGAGGTACGGATCGGCCAACTGCAGGATGAACCCGTCGGCCTGACGTCCCGTCAGGGAAAGGGCCTTGGGCCCGTACGCGCCCATCCAGATCGGCAGGGAGGCGCCGGGAGCGACCCACGGCAGGTGCATCTCGGTGCCGTCCACCTCGACGGTGCGCCCTTCGGCCAACTCCTTGACGGCGTGCATGGCTTGGGAGAGCCGGTCGAGGGTGGCGGGCCGGCGTCCGGCGACGCGCATGGCGGAGTCGCCGCGGCCGATGCCGCAGACCGTACGGTTGCCGTACATGTCGTTGAGCGTGGCGAACAGGGAGGCGGTGACCTCCCAGGTGCGGGTGGAGGGGTTGGTGACCATCGGGCCGACGGTCAGGCGCTCGGTCTCGGCGAGGATGCGGCTGTAGATGACGAAGGGCTCCTGCCACAGCACGCAGGAGTCGAAGGTCCAGCCGTGGCTGAACCCGGCCTGTTCGGCGCGGATCATCCGGTCGATGAGCAGGCGGGCGGGCGGGTCGGTCTGCAGGACGAGGCCGATGTCCATGGATGGCTCCGGGGAGGGGGTCGGGAGGGCGGCCCCGGGGTCGGCCCGCACGGCGCGCGGCACGGCCCCGGGCCCGGGCACGGGGGAAAGGACGGAGGACGCGGGGAGCGGGGTCAGGTCAGGTACTGGCAGGTGTCGCGGCGCAGGAAGGTGCCGTGCCCGGGCCGGCCGAGCCAGCGGCCGTCGTCCAGCACCACGGTGCCGCGTGAGAGCACCGTCCGCGCCCGGCCGGTGAGTCGGCGGCCCTCGTAGGCCGAGTAGTCCACGTTCATGTGGTGGGTGGCGGCGGAGACGGTCTGCACGGCGGTGGGGTCGTAGACGACGAGGTCGGCGTCCGCGCCCGGCGCGACGGTGCCCTTGCGCGGGTGCAGCCCGAACATCCGGGCCGGGGTGGTGCAGGCGATCTCGACCCAGCGGCGTCGGCTGATGTGCCCGTCCACCACGGCCTGGTGGAGCAGGTCCATCCGGTTCTCCACGCCCGGGAGGCCGTTGGGGATCTTCGAGAAGTCGCCGCGGCCGAGCTCCTTCTGCCCGACGTAGCAGAACGGGCAGTGGTCGGTGGAGACCACCTGGAGGTCGTTGGTGCGCAGGCCACGCCAGAGCGCCTCCTGGTGCTCGCGCGGCCGCAGCGGTGTGCTGCACACGTACTTGGCGCCCTCGAAGCCGTCCGCGCCCTGCTCGGCGAGGTTGTCGGTGGAGAGGAAGAGGTACTGGGGACAGGTCTCGCCGAAGACGTTGAGCCCGGTGTCGCGGGCCCGGGCGATCTCGTCGAGCGCGGAGGCGGCGGAGACGTGCACGACGTAGAGCGGGCTTCCGGCCACCTGGGCGAGCTTGATCGCCCGGTGGGTGGCCTCGGCCTCCAGCAGTTCGCGCCGGACCTCGCCGTGGAAGCGCGGGGCGGTGTGCCCGGCGGCGAGGGCCTGTTCGACCAGGACGTCGATGGCGATGCCGTTCTCGGCGTGCATCATGATCAGCCCGCCGTTGGCCGCCCCGCGCTGCATGGCCCGCAGGATGCGGCCGTCGTCGCTGTAGAAGACGCCGGGGTAGGCCATGAAGAGCTTGAAGGAGGTGGACTCACCGGAGTCGACCAGCGTGTCCATCTCCTTGAGGACGGCGTCGTTGACGTCCGAGACGATGGTGTGGAAGGCGTAGTCGATCGCGCAGTTGCCCTCGGCCTTGGCGTGCCAGGTGTCCAGGCCCTCGCGCAGCGCGCCGCCGACCGGCTGGACGGCGAAGTCGACGATGGTGGTGGTGCCGCCCCAGGCGGCGGCGCGGGTGCCGGTCTCGAAGGTGTCGGAGGCCGCGGTGCCGCCGAACGGCAGCTCCATGTGGGTGTGGGCGTCGACGCCGCCCGGGATGACGTAGTGGCCGTCGGCGTCGATGACGGTGTCGGCGGTCCAGGCCTCGGCGGCGGCGCTGCCGGTGGCGGCCAGGGCGGCGACGCGCTCGCCCTCGATCAGGACGTCGGCGTGGAGTTCCTCGGTGGCGGTGATGACGAGGCCGCCGCGGACGACGGTGCGCTGCTGCGGGTCGCGGGTGGTCATCGCGGTGCTCCTCAGGCCTCGGCGAGCGGTCCGTAGGCGTCGGGCCGGCGGTCGCGGTAGAACGCCCACTGCTGGCGGACCTGTTCGATCAGCCCGAGGTCGAGGTCGCGGACGACGAGTTCCTCCTCCTTGTCGGAGGCGACGTCGCCGACGAACTGCCCGCGCGGGTCGACGAAGTAGGAGGTCCCGTAGAAGTCGTTGTCACCGTACTCCTCGGTGCCGACCCGGTTGATGGCGGCGACGAAGTACTCGTTGGCGACGGCGGCGGCGGGCTGTTCGAGCTGCCACAGGTAGGCGGACAGGCCGCGGCTGGTGGCGGAGGGGTTGTAGACGATCTGCGCGCCGGCCAGGCCCAGGGCGCGCCAGCCCTCGGGGAAGTGCCGGTCGTAGCAGATGTAGACGCCGACCTTGCCGACGGCGGTGTCGAAGACGGGCCAGCCGAGGTTGCCGGGCTTGAAGTAGTACTTCTCCCAGAAGCCCCTGACCTGCGGGATGTGGTGCTTGCGGTACTTGCCGAGGTAGCTGCCGTCCGCGTCGATCACCGCGGCGGTGTTGTAGTACACCCCCGTCTGCTCCTCCTCGTAGACCGGAACGACGATCACCAGGCCGAGTTCGCGGGCGAGGTCCTGCATCCGGCGCACGGTCGGGCCGTCCGGGACGGCCTCGGCCCAGCGGTAGTGCTCGGGCTCCTGGACCTGACAGAAGTACGGGGAGTTGAAGACCTCCTGGAAGCCGATGATCCGGGCTCCCTGGGCGGCGGCCTCGCGGGCGTACCGCTCGTGGAGCGCGATCATGCTCTCCTGGTCACCGGTCCAGCGGGTCTGGACGAGCGCGGCACGGACGATCTGCGACATGGGTACCTCCGCAACTCCGCGTCCCGGCCGGATGGCCGGGCCCGCGGTCTGAGGGTTGACGGGGCGGGTCTCGCCCTGCGGATCCGCTCGGGAACCGCAGGGGTCCACAGGATGGGTCTACGTGCGTAGAAAGCGATCTGTAGACGGTAGGCCGGGCCTCGGTGGCCTGACAATACGTTGGCGGTAACGCGTCTGGGGCGATCTCGTTACGCGGACACGCGATCAGTCCTGAGTGGGATGAAACGCTCATCTACCCCGGACGCGACCTCCTTACTCATTCGAGTGAAAGCGGTCACCGGGAGTGCGGAACCGGCCACGGCAGGGTAAGACGCGCGTGAGCGCCTCGACGGACCGTCATCTGACGACTTGGAGGCGACACTTCGGGGACCAAAGGGATCGTTCGCGGATCAGGCGCAGGGGTCGGCGGTCGGCAGGAGGCCGAACCGGGGGGTGGTACGGATGGCAGCGGTCGAGGGGCACGAGGAACGTACGGCGGGCACCACGGCACCGACGGGCGCGTCGGCGCCGGACGGAACGGCCGGGGCGGCCGGGGCGGCCGGTACCTCCGGACCGGCCGGGACGGTCCCGACGCCCGGAGGCGCCGGCCCGGCGCGGCAGCCGCCGGCCCTGCCCGCCTGGGCGGGGCTGCTGCTCTCGCTCGCGGCCCTGCTGCCGCTCGCCCTCGGCCTCCTGCTGAGCCGGTCACCGGTGCCGCGGACCGGTCTGACCGCCCTGCAGCTGGCCGGTTCCCGGGCGGCCGCCGAGGCGGTCGCGGGCGAGCGCCCCTCCGCGTACCGGGCCGCCCTGCGCGCCGAACCCTGGCTGGTCGGCGGCTACGGGCTGACGCTGGCCGCCGCCGCACTGCTGGGCGGGTACGTGCTCGGGCGGCGGCTCCGGCTCGCCCCGGCGCTCGCGGTCGGGGCCGCGGGTCTGCTCGCCGCGGGCTGCGACCTCGCGGCGAACGTCCTGCTGCGCCTCGGACTCGACCACGGCCGCTCCGACACCCCGTTCGCGGTGGCGGCGGCGCTCGCCACCGTCGCCTGGCTGCTGCTCCTGCCCGCCGGAGTGGCCGGCGCGGGCCTGCTGGCGGTGACGGCCGCCCGGGCGGTGCGCGGCCTCCGGCCCCGGGCAGCGAAGCCCGCCGACGACGCCGACCCGCAGCGCCCGGCGCTGATCCCGCCCTGGCCGGTGGCCCCGCGGCACGGCCGGCCGCGGCGCGGAACTCAGCAGGACGCACCGGTCGTCGACGCCCCCGGCGCCCACACCCACTGGCGCGACGCCGGCCGGGTGCCGCCCGGCCGCGAACCCGCCGAGCTGGGCTTCTGCGCCTCCGGCGGCGGCATCCGCTCGGCCTGCGTCACGCTCGGCGCGCTGCAGGCGCTGCGCCCGTGGCTGAAACGCGCGCGCTACCTGGTCTCCGTCTCCGGCGGCGGCTACACCGTGGGCGCGCTGCAGCTCGCGCTCAGCGACTCCGCGCCCGGCAGCCCGGTGCACGCGGTCTCGGGTCTGACCGCCGACACCGTGATGGAACCCGGTTCCCCGGAGGAGGACCACCTCCGCCGCCACAGCAAGTACATCGCCGACGGCGCCGGCGAATGGCTGGTCGCCCTCGGGACGCTGCTGCGCGGCCTGCTGTCCGCGCTCACCCTGCTGCTGGCCGCCGTCCTGGTGCTCGGCCTCGGCCTCAGCCGCTTCTACCACGCCGTCCCGCTCACCGACCTGGACGCTCTGGCGGCCGCCGGCCTGCGCCACCCGGGCGCCGTACCGGGCGCCCTGGCGTTCCGGACGCCCGCGCTGGCCGCCCTCGGCGCACTGCTGGCGGCCGCCGCCGGGTGCTGGCTGCTGTGGCTGCTGGCCTTCCCGCCGCTCGGCTGGCAGGCGCTGCTGCCGCGCGCGCTGCGCCGGCTCAACTACGCCGCGCTCGCGCTGGCCGGACTGCTGGCCGTCGGCGTGCTGGCCGTGCCGGGCCTGGCCTGGGGCGCGATCCGGCTCCAGCAGGCGCTGGCGGCCGGCCCGCAGCTGACCGGCGCCGGGCTCAGCCTGACGGTCGTGCTCAGCTACGTCGCCCTGCTGCTCGGCATACTGTGGCGCGACCGCCGGGCGATCGGCCGGGGCGCGGGCGTCCTCGGCGGGGCGCTGCGCGGCGCGGGCCGCCTCGGCGGCGGGCTGGCCACCGACCTCCCCCAGTACCTCGTGGTGTGGGCGGCCCTCGCCGCACTGACGGCCGGCGCGCTGCTGGCCCTCGGCTGGGCGGTCGCCACCGGGTACGCCTGGCCGACGGCCGTCCAGGTGCTGCTACCGCTGGTGCTCGGCGCGGTCGGGCTCAATCTCGACCAGACCTGGATGAGCCTGCACCCGTTCTACCGGCTGCGCCTGGCCTCGGCGTTCGCCGTCCGCCGGGTCACCGAGGGCGGCCGCACGCTGGCCCGGCGGTACGACTTCCACCGGGAGCAGACCTGGCTGAGCCACTACGCCGCCCGGCACCCCGACTTCCCGCAGGTGATCTTCTCGGCCGCGGCCAACCTGTCCGGCAACTCCCGCACGCCGCCCGGCCGTCGGGCGGTCTCCTTCTCGCTCTCCCACGACTACGTGGGCGGTCCGGACGTCGGGTACGCCCGCACCGACCTGCTGGAACGGCGCACCCGTCGGCACATCGCCCGGGACCTCACCGTCCAGTCGGCGATGGCCGTCTCCGGTGCCGCCTTCTCCTCCGCGATGGGCCGCCAGTCCCGCGTCTACCAGGGGCTGTTCGCGGTGACCAACGCCCGGCTCGGGACGTGGCTGCCCAACCCGGCCCAGCTCGGCCCGGCCTGGTCCGGTACTCCCGACTGGCGCCGCGCCGGGGAGCCCGCCGTCCGTCGGCTCCCGTACCAACTGCGGGAGCTGACCGGCCGGTTCCCGGTGGACGACCGCTTCCTGCTCACCACCGACGGCGGGCACTACGAGAACCTCGGCCTGGTCGAACTGCTGCGGCACCGGGTGCGGACGGCGGTGAGCATCGACGCCAGCGGAGACTCCGGCTACGCGGGCAACCTCGCCGCCGCGATCACCCTGGCCCGGGAGGAGCTGGGCATCGTCATCACCCTGCACCGGCCGGAGCGGCTGATCCCCGGCAGCGCCACCGCCGACCGGGGCACGGACACCCCACCCCTGCAGGGGCTGGCGACCCAGCTCGCCGACCGGCTCTCGGCCCGGGGCGTGGTCACCGGGGACATCCACTACCCGGCCCTCGACGGCGAGCCGGACTCCGAACGGCAGGGCACGCTGATCGTCCTCCAGGCGGTGCTGACCGCCGACATGCCCTACGAGCTGCACTCCTACGCGGTGGCCAACCGGGCCTTCCCCAACGACGGCACCAGCGACCAGTGGTTCGACCACCAGCAGTTCGACGCCTACCAGACGCTCGGCCGCTACCTGGGCGAGCAGGCCGGGCCGGTGATCGAGCAGGCCCTCGCGGCCACTGCGGACGGCTCCGCGCCCTCCGTTCCCGCGCAGCCACCGGAGGGCCCGGCCCCGACGGTGCCCGGCCAGTCGGCGTCGACCCCACCGACGCCACGGCGTCCTGCGGAGGGGTGAGCCGGAGCCTCACCTCGCGGCCGGGCCCGCGAGCGGGCAGGCGGTCGAGCGGGCGGGCGAGCCGGGGAGTCAGGGAAGTCAGGGGAGTTAACAGGGCGCAACAGGCGGGCGCCCCGGCTTGACTTCGTCCGACCGGCTCGGAAAGGATCCGGTGCATGGACTCCGGCACCACTCTGGTTTGCCGCCTGCACGTCGATCTGCGACGCCAGGCGAGTTCCATCTGTGCCTGTTGACCTCGCTCCGCTCCGCCGGTCCCGCCCTGTGACCTCTGCCAGGGCCCGTACCGCGCACCCGCACCCGCAGTTCTGAACCCGCCCGCCCGGCGGCACCCGTGCGTGCCGTGACCGGTCGCTCCGCAGCCACGCCACCGGCCCGGGCGCACCCTGCCGACGTTCCCGCCGCACCCGAGGACGCCCCATGAGCCCGGACCTCGTCTCCGAGACCCCGCCGCACGCCCTGCACGCCCCGAGCACCCCCCAGACCCCGCAGACCCCCCAGACCCCGCAGACCCCCCAGACCCCGCAGACCCCGCAGACCCCCCAGACCCCGCAGACCCCCCAGACCCCGCGGACCCCGCGGACCCCGCACGACGCTGACGCCCCGCACAGCCCGAGCACCGCGGGCACCACGGGGACCGCGCTGAGCCCGAACGCCCTGCGGACCGTCGTCCGCGAGCTGGCCGAGCGGCCCGAGCAGTGGATCCACCTGGTCCGGCTCTCCACCGATGAGCGCTGGTACCAGCGGCTGGTCGCCGAGGACGACCACGAGGTCTGGCTGATCAGCTGGCTGCCCGGCCAGTCGACCGGCTTCCACGACCACGGCGGCTCGCGCGGCGCGTTCACCGTCGCCCTCGGCGAGCTGGAGGAGCTGTCCCTCGGCGGCCCGGACCAGGGCCTGCTGATCCGCCGGATCCCGGCCGGAACCGCCCGCGCCTTCGGCCCCGAGTACGTGCACGACGTCCGCAACACCGCCTCCGGCCCGGCCGTCACCCTGCACGCCTACTCACCCCCGCTCAGCTCGATGGCGCACTACGACCTGCGGGCCGGCGGGCTCGTCCGCACCTCGGAGGAAGGACCGGAGCAGTGGTGACCACGATCGACGACCTGGTGGAGCGGGCCCGCGAGGGAGTCCACCGCCCGCGCGCCCGGGAGGCCTACCAGGCCCAGCTGGACGGCGCGCTGCTGGTGGACATCCGTCCGGCGGCACAGCGGGCGGCCGAGGGCGAGATCCCCGGCGCACTGATCATCGAGCGCAACGTCCTGGAGTGGCGGCTCGACCCGACGGGCAGCCACCGCATCCCCGAGGCCTCGGGCTACGACGTCGAGGTGATCGTCGTCTGCTCCGAGGGCTACGCCTCCAGCCTGGCCGCGGCCTCGCTGCGCGAACTGGGGTTGCACCGGGCGACCGACCTGGACGGCGGATTCGTCGGCTGGGCGGCGGCGGGACTGCCGACCCGTTGACACCCGCTCCGGCGGCTGAGACGGCGTCACGCCGCGTGCCGGGCCGTAAATCAGGGACAGGAGATGATGCAGGTCATAGTCTGATCAGAGTTTCCGCCGGTCCGAAGCTGGGCAGCCACGCGGGCGGAAGAACGCCCGGGCGGTGCAACCGCCGCCAACCGAACAAAAGAGCCACGAGCCGAAAAGCCACGAGCCGAACGAGCTTCAAGAGCCAGACGAGCCGATCGACCGACGACAGACACAGGCGCCGCCTCGCAAGGGGCGCCCTGACGAGGAAACACTCAGTGATCAGATTCGAGGGCGCCGGCAAGCGCCACCCCGACGGCACCGTCGCGGTCGAGGGCCTGGACCTGGAGGTCCCGACCGGTCGGATAACCGTCCTGGTAGGACCGTCCGGCTGTGGCAAGACCACCCTGCTGCGCATGGTCAACCGGATGGTCGAGCCCACCTCGGGCCGGGTGCTGCTGGACGACACCGACGTCGCGAAGCTGGAGCCCGCCAAGCTGCGCCGCGGCATCGGGTACGTGATCCAGCAGGCCGGGCTGTTCCCGCACCGCAAGGTGATCGACAACATCGCCACCGTCCCGTACCTGCTCGGCTGGGACCGCAAGAAGGCCCGTGCCCGGGCCGCCGAACTGCTCGAACTGGTCGGACTCGCACCGGAGACCGCCAAGCGCTACCCGTTCCAGCTGTCCGGCGGCCAGCAGCAGCGGGTCGGCGTGGCCCGGGCGCTGGCCGCCGACCCGCCGGTACTGCTGATGGACGAACCGTTCAGCGCCGTCGACCCGGTGGTGCGGGCCGGGCTCCAGGAGGAGCTGCTGCGACTGCAGTCCGAGCTGCACAAGACGGTGCTGTTCGTCACCCACGACATCGAGGAGGCCGTCCGGCTCGGCGACCAGGTCGTGGTGCTGCGCGAGCACGGCCGGATCGCCCAGCTCGCCGACCCGCACACCCTACTGACCGCGCCCGCCGACGAGGGCGTGGCCGCCTTCCTCGGCCGCGACCGGGGCCTGCGCGGCCTCGGCCTGCGGCCCGCGAAGGCCGTCGAGCTGCGAGCGGTCGGCGACGGACTCCGCGAAGCCGGCTGGGAGTTGGCCCTGGACGACGAGCGCCGCCCGATCGGCTGGATCGACCGCGGCGCGGGCAGCACCGAGTTGCAACCCGCCGTCGGCTTCCGCCCGGACACCGACACCCTGCGCGCCGCCCTGGACGCCGCCGTGCTCTCCCCCGCCGGGGTCGCGGTCGCGCTGGACGCCGACGGGCGGGCGATCGGCACGGCGAGCCGCGAGGCAGTCCTCGCCGCGCTCACGCCGACCGACGGCGGACCCGTCAGCGTACGGAAGCCGGGCCCGGCCGAAGCAGCAGGAACGGCCGACGCAGTGGACCCGGCCGACGCGGTGGAAGCGGCCGACGCGGTGGGTACGGCGGACGCGGTGGGTACGGCGGACGGAGCCGACGGTGGACGATGAACCGATCGTCCGCTGGTACTGGATCGGGGACCACCTCGGCTACCTCGGCAACCTGCTCGGCGACCACGCCGTGATCGCCCTGGTCCCGGTGCTCATCGGCCTGCTGCTGGCCGTTCCGCTCGGCCTGGCCTGCGCCCGCTTCCCCCGGCTGTACCAGCCGCTGTCCGCCGTCTTCAACATCGTCTACGCGCTGCCCTCGCTGGCCGTCTTCGTCGTGCTGATCCCGTACACCGGGCTCGCCACCCAGGCGACGGTGATGATCCCGCTCACCTTCTACGCCCTCGCCGTCCTGCTGCCGACCACCGTGGACGGCCTGCGCGCCGTCCCGGACGCCGTCCGGCAGGCCGCCACCGCGATGGGGTACGGGCCGTGGCACCGGCTGACCGCCGTCGAACTGCCCGCCGCCGTGCCGTACCTGATCGCCGGGCTGCGGGTCGCCGCCGTGTCCAGCATCTCGCTGGCCAGCGTCGGCGCGCTGGTCGGGCGCGGCGGGCTCGGCTACCTGTTCATCGACGGCTTCCAGCGCACCTTCCCGACCCCGATCGTGGCCGGGATCGCACTGATCGCCGTCCTGGCGCTGGCCGTCGACCTGCTGCTGGTGGCCGCCCGCCGGCTGCTCGCGCCCTGGGCCGTCCGGGAGCAGGGGGCGGGCTCGTGAACTGGCTGAACTGGCTGAGCGACTTCTTCTCCGACCCGGACCGCCGCAGCGGCCCGGACTCGATCGTGCACCGGGTCTCCGAGCACCTGCTGCTCTCCGGTGAGGCCCTGCTCTACGCGGCGCTGCTCGCCGTCCCGCTCGGGCTGCTGATCGGCTACACCGGGCGTGGTGTCACCGCGGTCACCGCGCTCGCCGGGGCCGCCCGCGCGCTGCCGACCCTCGGCCTGGTGACGCTCGCGGTGCTGCTCGCCGGGGTCGGCGACAGCGCCGTACTGTTCCCGCTGGTCGCGCTGGCCGCGCCGCCGCTGCTGGTGGCTGCCGTCGAAGGGGTGCGCGGGACCGACCCGGACGTCCGGGACGCGGCGCGCGGGATCGGGCTGACCCACCCGCAGGTGCTCCTCCAGGTCTGCCTGCCCTCCGCCTCGCCGACCCTGTTGGCGGGCTTCCGCACCGCGACCGTCCAGGTGATCGCGACCGCCACGGTGGCCGCGTACGTCGGGCTGGGCGGCCTCGGCCGCTACGTCATCGACGGGCTGGCCACCCGGCAGTACGCGGTGACCGTGGGCGGTGCGCTGCTGGTGGTGCTGCTCGCGGTCGGCGCCCAGCTGTTCTTCGCCCTGCTCGCCCGGTTCGCGCTCCCGTCCGGGGTGCGCGCCCAGACCCGGGCCCGCTGAGGCCACTCCTCTCCCATCCGTTCCGGAAGGACAACTGTCACCATGTCGACAATGAAGAGAAGCAGGCGCGCCGTCCTGCTCGGCACCCTCGCCGCGCTGGCCCTGGGCGCCACCGCCTGCAGTTCCTCCGCGAGCAGCAGCAACCCGCTCGGCGGCGGGCCGAGCGCCACGGCCTCCGGGACCGGTTCCGCCGACAACGGAAGCGGCTCCGGCGGGACGGTGGTCGTCGGCTCGGCGAACTTCCCGGAGAACGTCCTGCTCGGCTCGATCTACTCCCAGGCGCTCAAGGCCAAGGGCGTCAAGGTCGAGGAGAAGTTCAACATCGGCAGCCGCGAGGTCCTCTACGGGCAGTTGCAGAGCGGCAACCTGACCGTCCTGCCCGAGTACAACGGCGCGCTGCTCGCCTACCTGGACGCCAAGAACACCGCCGTCACCACCCAGGACGTGAACGCGGCACTGGCCAAGGCGCTGCCCTCCTCGCTGGCGATCCTCGACTCCTCCCCTGCCGAGGACAAGGACTCGCTCAGCGTCACCCAGGAGACCGCCGACAAGTACAACCTCAAGAGCATCGCGGACCTCGCCGCCAAGGCCGGCGAGTTCACCATCGGCGGGCCGCCGGAGTTCAAGTCCCGCCGCGAGCAGCAGTTCAAGGACGTCTACGGGCTGACCTTCAAGGAGTGGAAGCCCACCGCCGACACCACCGCGAACGCGCTCAAGGACGGCGGCATCCAGGTCGGCAACGTGTTCACCACCGACCCGAAGATCGTCCAGTACAAGCTCGTCCCGCTGACCGACCCGAAGAACGTCTTCGGCGCGCAGAACATCACCCCGCTGGTCAACAAGGCGGGCGTGGACGCCACCGCGACGGCGGCGCTCAACGCGGTGTCGGCCAAGCTCGACACGGCCGGGCTGACGGGGCTGATGAAGCGCGTCTCGGTCGACAAGGAGGACCCGTCGACGGTGGCCAAGGACTGGCTCAAGGCCAATGGGCTCGCCTGACGGCCAACGGGCTACGGCCGCCGGGCCCGCCTGACGGCCTGACCGGCTGCGGCGGGCAACGAGCGGCGGGCAGCGGACGGCGGCGCGCGGAGGGGAGCCTTTCCGCGCGCCGTCGTTCGGCGTTCGCCGCGCCCGGGGCCGCGTGACGCCCGCCGCAGGGGACCTTCCCTTCCGCGCCGCGAACATGACAGTGTGACGCCATGCGCACTCGACTCCTCGCCGCCTCCCTCACGGCACTCGCCGCGGTGAGCCTCGCTGCCTGCTCCAGCTCCGGTTCGAGCTCCGCTTCGGGCTCCGCTCCGGGCTCGGACCGGGCCACCGCCGCAGCCGGCTCCCCCACCGTCGCCGCCACCACCGCCCCCGGCACCGGCACGGCCGGCTCGACCGGTTCGGCGCCCGCCGCAGCCGGCACGCCCGCGCCGTCCGACCCCTCGGCGCCCGGCGCGGACGGGTCGGCCCCGGCCAAGCCGGCCCCGCCCGCCGACGCCGGACTGCCCGCCAAGCCGGACTCCGACCTGACCGGCAAGGTGGTCGCCGCACTGAACGCGATCGACCCGGCGATCGTCGGCGGCAAGCCCGACCAGGCGGTGGAGCAGGCCCGCAAGCAGTGCCAGGCCATGTACCAGTTCCCCAAGGACACGGCGAAGCTGGTCGAGCTCGCCGACCAGCACTTCACCTCGCCCGACCACCCCCAGGGCTTCGGCCCGGGCACCTCGGCGAAGATCAACGACGCGCTGCGCGCCACCCTGTGCCCGCCGCAGCGCTGACGCCCTCCGCCGCACCCCCGAACCGCCCGGTGTCCTGAGCTCCGGGCAGCCGTGGCCGCGCCCCGCCCGCCGGGTGCGCGGCCATCGGCGTCCGTGGACGACGGTTCACCGAACTCCCGTACGAGAGGGGCGGGAGCCGGGCATGGTCGCGGGAAGGCCCCGTCCGCCACATCCTGGCGCTCCGCTTCGTGCTGACGCACGTCTCCTGCGAGCACCGCAGCGAACTCCCAGGTGACGAAGCCCGGTTGACCTGGCCCGTCGGCGAACTCGCGCCGCTGCGCCGCCACCAGGAGACCACCGCCCTGCGCATGGTCGAGGAGACGCTCGGCGACCTGCGTCGCCGCTCCGGCTGACGCCCTCGCCACAAGTCCGCGACGCCCACCCGCAGCGCGCCGACCCGCCTCCGCCACCACCCGCAGTGCCCCACCCACCGATCAGCCCCCTTCCGCCGACGGGGCCGTATGCTGACGAACTGTTAGGTCTCTTGACAGACCAGTGGTCTAGTCCAAACATAAGCATGTCGATCCGACCGGGATGCACTGTGGGGGTGTGACCACCGGCGGCTGAGGCACCGCCCTGCCCTGCTCCGCACCACCCCCGCTCCGTACGGCGCGCGCACGCTCGCACCCTCGCCCGCCTCCGCGCGAGTCGGTGGGTTCCGCACGCCCCCGTGTCCGCACCGAACGCTCCGGACCAGGGCCCGCGCGGCCGACCCCACACGGCCGCCGACGCCCCGGACCGCCCAGCACATCCCCAACGTCCAGACCCCACCACCTCCGTTGGAGAATCCATGCGTCTTCGCAGAACCGTCCAGGCCGCGTTGACGGCCTGTGCCACGCTGGCCGCCTCGGCCGGTCTGGTCTCCGCCGGGACGGGCTCCGCCCAGGCCGCCACCCCGCTCCCCAGCCGGGTCTTCGCGCCCTACTTCGAGTCCTGGACCGGCCAGAGCCCCGCCACCCTGGCCGCGCAGTCCGGCGCCAAGTACCTCACGATGGCCTTCCTGCAGGCCGCTACCAAGGGCTCCTGCACCCCCTACTGGAACGGCGACACCTCCAAGCCGGTCTCCTCCTCGACCTTCGGCGCCGACATCGCCACCATCCGCGCCAACGGCGGGGACGTGATCCCCTCCTTCGGTGGCTACACCGCCGACAACACCGGCACCGAACTGGCCGACAGCTGCACCGACGTCAACCAGATCGCGGCCGCCTACGAGAACCTGATCACCACCTACGACATCAGCCGGATCGACCTCGACATCGAGGACAACTCGCTGACCAACACGGCCGGCATCGACCGCCGCAACAAGGCGATCAAGACCGTGCAGGACTGGGCCGCCGCCAACGGGCGCACCGTCCAGTTCTCCTACACGCTGCCGACCACCACCAGCGGGCTGGCCGACAGCGGCCTCGCGGTGCTGCGCAACGCGGTCAGCAACAACGCGCGGATCGACGTCGTCAACATGATGACCTTCGACTACTACGACAACGCCACCCACGACATGGCGGCCGACACCCAGACCTCTGCGCAGGGCCTGTACAACCAGCTCGCCAGGCTCTACCCGTCCAAGACCCCGGCGCAGCTGTGGGGTTCGATCGGGATCACCGAGATGGTCGGCATCGACGACTTCGGCGCGGCCGAGACCTTCACGGTGGCCAACGCCACCACCGTGTACAACTGGGCGGTGTCGAAGGGCATCAACACGCTGTCGTTCTGGGCGCTCCAGCGCGACAACGGCAACTGCGCGGGCAAGGGCGGGGACGACTCCTGCTCGGGCATCAACCAGAACACCTGGGACTTCACCCACATCTTCGCCCCGTTCACGAGCGGCTCGACGGTGACCAACGACTTCTCGGTCGCGGTGAACCCGAACTCGGCGACGGTGAACGCCGGTTCATCCGCTTCGGCGGCCGTCGCCACGGCGGTCACGGGGGGTTCGGCGCAGAGCGTCAGCCTCTCGGTCAGCGGCGCCCCGGCCGGGGTCACCGCCACCGTCACCCCCGGCAGCGTCACCGCGGGCGGCAGCGCCACCCTCAATGTCACCACCACCTCCTCGGTGGCGCCCGGGAGTTACCCGCTGACGGTCACCGGGAGCGCGCCCTCCGGAAGCCACAGCAGCGTCTTCACCCTGAACGTCAAGGGCACCCAGCCCGGAAACGACTTCTCGGTCGCGGTGAACCCGAACTCCGGCACGGTGGCGGCCGGTTCGTCCGCCTCTGCGGCCATCGCGACGGCGGTCACGGGGGGTTCGGCGCAGAGCGTCAGCCTCTCGGTCAGCGGCGCCCCGGCCGGGGTCACCGCCACCGTCACCCCCGGCAGCGTCACCGCGGGCAACGGCGCGACCCTGAACATCGCCACCACCTCGGCCGCTGCGGCGGGCACCTACCCGCTGACGGTCACCGCCACCGCGCCCTCCGGCACCCACACCGCGACCTACTCGCTGACCGTCACCGGCACGGCCCCGTCGACCGGCCTGGTCAACGGCGGCCTGGAGACCGGCAGCCTGGCCCCGTGGACCTGCCAGAGCGGCGGCACCGTGGTCTCCACTCCGGTCCACTCCGGCTCGTACGCGCTGCAGGCCGCGGCCTCCGCGAGCCAGACCGGCGAGTGCACCCAGACCGTGACGCTGAAGTCCAACACCAGCTACACCCTGAGCGGTTGGGTACAGGGCAACTACGCCTACCTGGGCGTCAGCGGCGCTGCCACCGCGAGCACCTGGACCAACTCCTCGGGCTGGACCCAGCTGTCCGTCCCCTTCACCACCGGCGCCTCCGGCACCGTCACGGTGTATCTGCACGGCTGGTACGGGCAGGGCAGCGTGTACGGGGACGACTTCTCGATCGCCTGAGGGCGGGGACGGCCGAGGGCCGACAGCGCACAGGCGAACAGATCAGGGGCAAACAGATCACAGGTGACAGGTAACAGATAACGGATAACGGATAACGGATAACAGCTGACAGATTTCATCATCTGTCAGCTGTTATCCGTTCGTCGTCAGGCGTCCGCTCCCCTCACCCCGCCGCCTCCCGCAGCCGCCCCGGCCGGCACAACGTCAGGTACGCCGTCAGCGCCAGCGCCCCGCAGCCCAGCACCACCACTGCCAGCAGCACCGCCGACGGCCGTCCGCCGAGGCTGCTCAGCGGCGCCACCACCGCGCCGCACAGGAAATTGCCCGTCCCCAGCAGGGCCGAGGCCGTCCCGGCCCTCTGCGGCTCGACCAGGCTCAGCGCCTGCGCCGCCGTGTTCGGCAGCACCACCCCGAGGCTGCCCATCAGCACGAACAGGGGCGGGCAGAACCCGGCCAGCCCGAAGTCCCACACCGTGGTCAGCAGCACCAGCGCCACCCCGGCCGCGACCGCCGCCCCGAGCCCCGCCAGCATCAACGACCGCGCCGCGAAGCGCGGTGCCAGCACCCGCCCGTTCACCTGGGTCATCACCACGATGGACACCGAGTTCAGGCCGAACAGCAGGCTGTAGGTCTGCGGCGAGACCTGGTACACGTGCTGCAGCACCGTCGACGACCCGCTGATGTACCCGAACAGCGCACCGAAGGCTAGCGAGCTGGTCAACGCCAGCCCCAGGAAGGGCCGGTGGCGCAGCAGCCGCCCGATCGTGCGCAGTGCCGCGCCCACCCCGCCGCCGTTCCGGGCCCGCGGCGGCAACGTCTCCCGCAGCGCGCCGAACGCGGCCAGGGCGAGCAGCAGTCCCAGCCCCGTGAGCGCGCCGAAGGTGCCCCGCCAGGAGGTGAACCGCAGCAGCTGCGCCCCGATGATCGGGGCGAGGATCGGCGCCAGCCCGGATATCAGCGCGATCGAGGCGAGGAAGCGCAGCATCGCGACGCCCTGGAAGCGGTCCCTGGCGACGGCGCGCCCGATGACCAGTCCCGCCGACCCGGCGGCGCCCTGGACGAACCGGGCGGCGATCAGCACCGGGAGGTTCGGTGCGAGCACGCACACCACGCTGGACAGGGTGTAGACGACCAGCCCGGCGAGCAGCGGCGGGCGGCGCCCGAAACGGTCGCTGAGCGGCCCGAAGAGCAGTTGCCCGGCCGCGACCCCGAACATCGAGAAGGTCAGGGTGAGCTGGACGGCCGCCGGCTCGGCGGCCAGGTCGTCGGCGATCGCGGGCAGGCCGGGAAGGTAGAGGTCGGTGGTGAGGGGGCCGAGCGCGGCGAGGCCGCCGAGGACCGCGATCGTGGCCCGGCTGGCGGCGGGTGCCGGGCCGGCGGACGGGGTCGCGGCGCTGGTCGGGCCGGTGGCGCTGGTCGGGCCGGTGGCGCTGGTCGGGTCCGTGGCGCTGGTCGGGGCGGAAGCAGTCGAGGCGGAAGCGGTCGGCGTGTCATCGGCGGGGCCGACGGTCGGGCCGGGCATGGGTCTCCTCACGGACGCGGTGACGTGGTGTTCGTTCGCGATCCGTCCTATCGCAGCCCGGTGGGCGCGGACGACGGCAGGGGTGCACCGGGACGGATCCGTCCACCGGCCGATCCACAGCACGCGCACGGCGGCGGCCCGCCCGCACCTTCCGGTGCCCGGCGGGCCGTTCGTTCCCTGGTCAGGACGGCTGATCCGCGGTCAGCGCCCGAATCAGCACCCTCAGTGCTTGGTGACGTGCTCGGCCCGCAGGGCCGCCTGCAGCGTCGCGCCGTCCTGCCACGCGTAGAGCTGGTTGCCGGTGAGCGTCACATTGTAGTGCCCGCAGGTCCCGACGGCCTTGGACGCGATGCCCTCCGGGAACCAGCCCGCCTTGAGCGAGACCGGCAGCGGGTGCGGGCCCCGGGCCGCCACTCCGGTGCTGCAGCCGGCGGGCAGCCGCCCCTCGGGGAGCGTGGCCCGCAGCAGCCGGTCGTCGCCCGTGGTGGACATCAGGTACTTCACCGAGGAGGCGTTGTCGGGCAGCCAGGCCGGTACCGAACGGCGCTCGGCCTTGGCCTGCGAGCCGGTGTCGTACGAGGCCTGCTCCTGATGGCGCCCGTCGTACCACTCGGACACCCGCGGGCCGATTGCCACGGCTGCCACGGCGACGGCCATGCCGGTGCCCGCGACTCCCAGCGCGACCTTGCTCACGATGCCCTTCATTGCCTGACTGCCCTCTCCGTGTCCGTTTGCCGATGAGACCGTTGCCGGTCCGTCCGTTGCGTCCGTCGTCGTGCGTCCGTCGTCGTTGCGTCCGTCGTCGTTGCGTCCGCGGCCCTCCGCGGCCCGTCCGTGCGGGCGGTCCGCCGGTCGGGTGTAACCATGGTGGCCCGGGCCGCCCTGCCGGAGCGTCACCACGAGGTCGCGATCTTGCATCCGACCCACGGGGTACGGTCTCCACCTTCCGGCGTATGTCCACGGGCCCGATCCCCGAGGTACGTGCCGCTCCGGCGCCGAGGCCGACACGCCCGTCCCGCGTCCGCTCCGAGCCCCGATCGAGCCTGACTCAACCGGCGCTCCGCCGCAGCCCGGCGTGCTGCACCCGGGGCATCGGCGGGCAGCGGGGGTACGGAAGGGGCGGCGCGGAACCGGGCGTACGGGGCGGGTGACGAGCAGCCGTCAGACGGCGGCGGGCACCGGACGGGCGACCGGGAAGGGGCGGCCGTCGAGGGTCCAGTGCGGGTCGATCGGGCGCAGCAGCGAGGCGTATACCTGGGCGGCGACGTCGGGGTGGCGGATCTCGCCGGTCGGCGGGCCGGCCGGGATGCCGTGCCCGGCGCAGGCGACCCACGCGGTCCGCTCCTCGACGGTGCGTCCGCCGTGGCCGCCGGCATCGACGTGCCCGTGGTCGGTGACCACGATGACGGTCCACTGCTCCTCGGCGTGGGTCGCCCGGCCGCGGACGGCGTCGAGCAGGCGGCCGAGGCGCTCGTCGGCGGTGCGCATGGCGGCGCGGTACTCCTCTCCGCAGCCGAGGAAGTGGGCGGTCTCGTCCACGGCGCCGAGGTAGACGAAGGAGGCCTCGGGGTCGGCACTGCCGAGGACGTGGACGGCCTCGCGGGTGACCTCCTCGTCGACGGTCTCCCAGGCCTCGGGGGTGTCCTCGGCCGGCGCGATGTAGGAGAGCCGGCCGGGGGCGCGGAAGAGCGGGCCGCCGGACTCGTTGATCATCAGCGGGTCCCAGCCGGCCGCGACGAATGTGCGGCGGCGGTCGCCGCGGTTGAGGCGGGTGGCGAAGTCGGGGAAGACGTCCAGCCGGTTGCCGCCCAGGTGGTTGCCCCAGACGCCGTGCTTGGCGGGCTCGACGCCGGTCACGATGGTGGCCCAGCAGGGGCCGGACATGGTGGGCGTGGTGTCCGCGACGGTGACCGGCACCAGGAACCCGGCCTCGGCGACCTCCTGGAGGCGCGGCATCGGCACCTGCGCCAGGTAGTCGTGGCGGACTCCGTCGATCCCGACGACGAGCACGCGGGGGCGGGGCCACTGGGCTGCGGACATGGTGGGGCTTCCTTTCGGTCGTGCACACCCGGCCGCGCCCGCCGAGGGCGCCGCCGACCGCACCATGCTTCACGGCCCGCCGTACCGTTCGGCGTCCGGCCGTCGAACGGCGGGTGTCCGCGAGGTGTCGGGGGGCCGACCGGTCGCGGGAGCCCGCCCGTCGTCAGCCGATCGTACGGGCCGTCCGGACGAAGCGGCGGTCGGGCCCGGCGAGTTGGGCGGCCGGCCCGGCCGCGCGCAGCACGACGTCCAGGACCCGGTCCGGGTCGGCGGCGTAGCAGTGCGCGAACCAGGGCAGGTTGGCCTCGACCACGGCCCAGTGCTCGGCCGGGTCGTACGGGTCGGCGATCGGGCCGACGTCCAGGGCGACGGCGCTGGGCAGGGTGTCCCCGACGGCGTCCAGCAGACGGCGGGCGAAGGCGGTGGCGGCGGCGGTCAGCGGCGCCGGGTCGAGCCGGCCGAAGCGGGCGTAGCGGCTGCCGGTGAGGACCTCGCCGTCGAGCAGGAACAGCCGGTACTCGGCGGCGAAGGTCACCGGCTCGCTGACCAGGACCGGGGTGTCCGGGCCGATCCGCTCACCGGTGCGGGGCAGCCGGGAGCCGTCCGGGTAGACCGCGGGCGGGAGCGACTTGTCGGCCGGCGGCTTGACGAAGGCCGGGTGGCGCAGCGTCCAGGCCTCGGCGAGGGTGGTGAGTTCGATCCGGCGGCGGGTGAACTCCTGCGGCAGGCGGGCGAGCCAGTCGTCCTCGGGTTCGAGCAGGGCGAGGCCGAACGGCGCGGCGATCCGGGCCGCGGCGAGCGGGCCGCCGTACCAGTGGACCGGCCGCCCGGCGAGCGTCTCGACCGTGGCCGGGCCGGTCAGCACGGCGGTGGCCAGGCCGCGGCGGGCGGCAGCTCCGGTGAGCAGGGCGGTGGTGCTGGTCGACTGGGCGGAGGTGAGCAGGACGGGCGGGCGCACGGCGCTCACCGCTCCGGCCGGAACTCGTGGACGACCTCGATGCGCCCCACGATGTGCCGGTTGAACTCCTCCAACTCCTCGGCTGGTACCCAGAGTTCGAGGATCGTCCGGCCACCTGCCCGCTGCACGGGGTAGCGGGCGAGGAAGTCCGTCTCCACCTCGAAGCGGGTGACGTAGCCGACGCCGGAGGCGGGCACGTTCCAGTCGCGGGCGATCCGGATCGCGTAGTCCTCGTTGAGGACGGGGTAGAAGATCGGCTGCTCGGGAAGCCGGGGCGGCCAGGCACGCCGGTCGGCGGCCTCGACCAGGGCCAGCTCCTGCGGGCCGGTGGGGCGCCAGAGGGTGGTGGTCGGGGGCGGCGGCTGGACGGACTGGCTGGTCATGGCAGGGACGGTAGCCGGGCCGCGACGGGCCCGGCCACCGGATTTCGCCGGCCCTCCCACTCCGGTTCCACCATGGCGACGGAGCCGGACGGGCCGTCAGCGGTAGGCGGGTTCGCCGGTGATGGCCTCGCCGAGGACGAGGGTGTGGATCTCGCTGGTGCCCTCGTAGGTGAGCACGGACTCCAGGTTGTTGGCGTGCCGCAGCACCGGGTACTCGGTGGTGATGCCGTTGGCCCCGAGGACGGTACGGGCGCTGCGGGCGATCTCCAGCGCGGCGCGGACGTTGTTGAGCTTGCCGAAGCTGATGTGCGGCGCGCGGGCCTCGCCCCGCTCCTTCAGCCGGCCGATCCGCAGCGCCACCAGGTAGGCCTTCTCGACCTCCAGCATCATCTCGACCAGCTTCTGCTGGGTGAGCTGGAAGCCGGCGATCGGGCGGTCGAACTGGATCCGGGTCCTGGCGTAGTCGAGGGCGGCGGTGTAGCAGTCGCGGGCGGCGCCGACGGTGCCCCAGAGGATGCCGTAGCGCGCCTCGTTGAGCGAGGAGAGCGGGCCGCGCAGGCCGGTGACGCCGGGCAGTACGGCGTCGGCGGGCAGCACCACGTCGTCGAAGGCCAGCTCGCTGGTGACGGAGGCACGCAGGGAGAGCTTGCCGTGCACGTCGGTCGCGGTCAGGCCGCGGGTGCCGCGTTCGACCAGGAAGCCGCGCACGCCCTCCTCCGTCTGCGCCCAGACCACGGCGACGTCGGAGATGCTGCCGTTGGTGATCCACATCTTGGTGCCGGACAGCACCCAGTCGCCGTCCTTGCCGCCCTTGCGGACCGCCCGGGTGCGCATGTTCGCCGGGTCCGAGCCGAAGTCCGGTTCGGTCAGGCCGAAGCAGCCGATCAGCTCGCCGGCCGCCATTCCGGGCAGCCAGCGCTGCTTCTGCTCCTCCGAGCCGAAGGCGTGGATCGAGCGCATCGCGAGCGAGCCCTGGACGGAGACGAAGCTGCGCAGCCCGGAGTCGGCCGCCTCCAGTTCCATGCAGGCCGCCCCGTACGCCACGGCGCCGGCGCCCGCGCAGCCGTAACCGTCGAGGTGCATGCCGAGCACGCCGAGGGCGCCCAGTTCGGGGGCGAGTTCGCGGGCCGGGAAGACGCCGCGCTCGAACCAGTCGCCGATGTGCGGGCGGATCCGCTCCTCGGTGAACCGGCGGACGGTGTCGCGGATCAGCCGCTCCTCGTCGGAGAGGAGGTCGCCGACCGCCAGCAGGTCGGACGGGTCGATCCGGGTCGGCTTCGACATTGAAGCTCCTTGTAGTCTCGGCGGGACACCGGCGAGTATTCCGCAACCCTCCCGGGCTCGGACCGACGGGAACGAGTGAGGAAGGCGACATGTTGCGCCCGCGGGGACCGCCGGAACGGGACACGGAAGGGGAGGCGGGGCATGGCGCGTTGGGCCTTGGTCGTCGAGGAGACGGTGGGCGTCGGCAGGGACCGGACCTGGGGCAGCAAGGTGCTGGGCGAGGTCGAGGGCACCCGCGAGGAGGCCGTCGCGGAACTGCGGAAGATCGTCCCGACCTTCACGCCGGAGCACCCGATGAGCAGCCGGCGGCAGACGCTCCTCCGGGACGGGGACACCTACCTGCTGATCTCGCAGGGGAGCATGCGGGATTACCACTGCGTGTTCAAGGTGTGGGAGATGCTGTGGGACAGCAAGCGGCCCGAGGTGCAGGCGGAGCGGCTGGGCGAGGACGGGTGACGGTAGCGGGTGGCGGTAGGGGGCGACGGTAGCGGGTGGCGGCCGGCGGTTCTCGGCGGAGGAACGAGGGGTGACGGCGGGCGGCTGCCCGCCGTCGTTCAGACCACCCCGCACAGCCGCAGGACCGCCGTGGTCGCCGCACCGGCGACCACCACCGCCGGAAACGGCGCCCGGCGCCACGCGAGCAGCCCCGCGACCAGCACGCCCGCCGGTCGGGCCCACCCGACGAAGCCGTGCCCCTGGGTCAGCGCGCCGGTGGCCACCAGCGCGACCAGCAGCACCGCCGCCGCGACGGCCAGCAGGTGCCGGAGCCGGTCCGAGAGTGCCAGCCGGTGGCCGAGCAGCGGTCCGGCCACCCGGTAGGCGTACGTCCCGGCGGCCAGCAGCAGTACGGCGTACAGGGGCATCATCGGACTTCCTCCTTCACGGACGGGACGGCGGCCTCCGGTTCACCCGGCCGCGTCGCGGCCGCCTTTCCCGCCTCCTCGGTCTGCGGCGACGCCCCCGGCCGTCCGGCGAACAGCAGCCCGACCAGGGCGAAGAGCACCGGCAGCCCGGCCGGGACGAACGGGGTGACCGCGACGGCCACCGCCGCACCCGTCAGCGCCGCTGTACGCGTCCCGCGGTCCCTGAGCGAGGGCAGCACCAGCGCCAGCAGCACCGCCGGGAAGGCCGCGTCCAGGCCGAGCGCGTCGGTGTCCCCGATCAGCCCGCCGGCGAGGCCTCCGAGCAGCACGGCGAGGTTCCAGACCACGAAGAGGGCGACCCCGCAGATCCAGAAGGCCGCTCGGCGCCGACGCGGTTCGTGCTGCTGCAGCGCGAAGGCCGCGCTCTCGTCGGTGAGCAGCTGCGCCCCCAACAGCCGCTTCCACCAAGGTCCTTGGAGCACGTCGGCGACGGCGAACCCGAACGGCAGCAGCCGGGCGTTGAGCACCAGCCCGGTGACGACGGCCGCGAGCGCGCTCCCGCCCGACAGCACCACGCCGACGGCCGCGAACTGCGAGCCGCCCGCGAACACGAGGAGGGAGAGGGCCATCGGCACCCACAGCGGCAGGCCGCCGGACACGCTGATCGCGCCGAAGGAGGCGCCGACGAGCGCGTCGGCGACACAGACCAGGGTGATGTCGCGGAGGGTGGCGTGCTCCAGTGTTCGAAGTAGCGAACGCATGTCCACCAGAGTGAACCCGAGAGATGGGTTCGTCAAGGCGAACGGGACGACCGATAGACCGAACGAGCTTCGCCCCGCCATTGCGGGAGCCGGACCATGGCAGCATGAACGGCACCTGCAGTGGGGAAGCCGGCCGAAGGAGCCTGGGAAGAGTGAGTGGCGAGCATGAGTGACCGGACCGCCAGGCCCGAGGGCGCCAACGGCAACGGCGTGGAACTGATCGGCCAGATCGCCGCGTCCATCCGGCGCGAACGGGAACGGAGCGGGGTGTCGATGGCCGAGCTGGCCCGACGCGCCGGGATCGCCAAGTCGACGCTCTCGCAGCTGGAGTCGGGCGCCGGGAACCCCAGCGTGGAGACGCTCTGGGCACTCGGGGTGGCACTGAACGTGCCGTTCAGCCGGCTGGTCGACCCGCCGCGCCCGACCGTCAAGGTGCTGCGGGCCGGGGAGGGTCCGGTGACCCACTCCGAGCAGGCCAACTACGCGGCCACCGTGCTCTCGTCCTGCCCGCCGAACGCCCGGCGCGACATCTACCGGATCGAGGCCCAGCCCGGCGAGACCAGGGCCTCCGACCCGCACATGCCCGGCACCGTCGAGCATGTGATGATCGGCTCGGGCCGGGCCCTGGTGGGCCCGAGCGAGGCGCCGGTCGAGCTGGGCCCGGGCGACTACATCAGCTACCCGGGCGACGCCCCCCACGTGTTCCGCGCGTTGGCGGCGGACACCCTGGCGGTGATCGTGATGGAGCACATCTGACGCCCGCTGCTCGGCGCTCGGCACCCAACGCCCGCTGCTCGGCACCGAGCAGCGAACAGATGACAGGCAACCGATGGCAGGTAACAGATAACAGATGACAGCGAACAGATTTCATCATTTGTTCGCTGTCATCTGTTCGCTGTCACCTGTTCGCCGTGCGCCGTCGCCCCTCCGGAGCGCCTACTTCAGCAGCCCGTCGAGGAAGGGGTTGCCGAACACCCGGTGCGGGTCGTGGCGGTCCAGGACGGCGACCGCCTCGTCCCAGCCGGGTCCGCCTCCGGCGCGCAGGCTGTCGGGGATGACCCGCCCGATCAGGTCCTGGTCGGACCAGGCCGCGTCGGCGGTGTAGGCCCAGCCCTTGGACCACTCGACCCGCATGCCCGCCCGGGTGCCGTCGAAGGTGCGCAGCAGCCACTGCTCCAGATCCCGGGCGAAGCGCTCCAGCCCGGGCGTACCGGGGAAGGCCAGGACGTCGAGCCAGACCGCGGTGTCCCACTCCGGCCGGTCGGCCCGCGGTCGCAGCGCGGACAGCAGCGGCGGCCGGGCGCCCGGGACGCCGGAATAGGACGGGTCGTCCAGGCCGGTGACCCGGATCTCCACCGCGCCGTTCACCGGGAACTCGCCCCGGGCCTGGTACTCGGCGAGCAACTGCCGGTAATAGGCGGCGAATTCGCTGACCACCCACTGCAGGTCGGCGCGCTTGGTCAGGATGGCGTAGCCGTTGGCGGTGACCCGCAGCGTGGTGGGCCGCACGTACTGCAGCACGGTGCGTGAGGGACCCCAGAGGTCGGAGCGCAGGCCGCCGGCGAGCAGGTGGGTGATCAGGTCACCGGAGAGCAGGTCGTGCAGCACTCCGCCGGAGAGCAGCACGTCGGTGAGGTCGCCGGTGAGCGCCACCTTGGCGACGAGGTACTGGAGTTGGCCGAACAGCGGGGCCGATCCCCAGGCGCCGGAGACGATTTGGCCGGCCAGTCGGGCGACGGGTTCCGGAACGCTGTCCGAGAAGGGGTAGTTGTAGGGCTGGTCGACGGCCCGGGAGGCGAGCGGCTTGGTCGGGCTGACGGTCCAGGTCTTGAGCCACGGGTAGTCGGTGTAGGCGAACCAGATCGCCTCGACCCGGCCGTCGCGCTCGACGAACTCGGTGAGGGTGCGCGGGCCGTCGCCGCCGCCCAGCAGGCCACCGAGCAGTCCGCCGCCGCCCGTGGCGGTCCCGGGGCGGGCGAAGAGGTCTTTCGCCGGGATGTCCAGTCGGCTGACGCAGCGAAGCGGCCGGTCGGCACCGGCACGCAGCACGACCTCGGTGACGAAGGCCCGGCCCAGGTGCACCAGGAAGGCGGCGCTGTCGGCCTCGGCGCGGTCGAAGGTGCGCAGCGCGTAGCGGCCGGTGGCCGGGTCGAGGACGACAGCGGTGAGCCGTACCACCTGGTTGCTGACCGAGCCGTAGCCGTGCCCGTCCGGCCGTGGTTCGCCGCGTGCCGGGGTGGCGGTGCCGTGGCCGCCGATGGCGAGCACGCCGCCGACGGTGAGGTCGCCGGGCGCCGGGCAGGCCGCCAGGCCGAGGCCCCGGTCCGCCAGGTGGGCGAGCAGCGCCTCCATGGCGGCACCGGTCTGCGCCCGGACGGTGGTGGGCGAGTCGGCGCTGATGGCGGTGAGGTAGCGGCTGGTGTCCACGATCAGGACGCGGGCGCTGTCCGCGGTCCCGTTGGCGACGGTGAGCGGTGCCCAGGTGTGCCGGTAGCCGGAGGCGCGCAGCCGCCAGCCGTTGGCGTGCGCCCAGTCGGCGAGGGCCGGCACCTCTTCCGGAGTGCGCGGCGCGCAGGTCCACAGCTGGTCGGTCCGGATCTCTCCGGACCAGTTCTCGAAGACCCGTTGGTAGAGCTCGGTGCCGGCGGGCAGGCCGGGCGGCACCGGGGTGGCGGCCTGCGCGCTGTCCGGGCCGATGGTGCCGCGCAGCAGCCAGGCCGCGCCGCCGAACGCCGCAGAAGCGCCCAGCAGTTGGCGCCTGGTCAGCCCGCGTCCGGCGTCACGCCCGCTCCCCCGGCGGCCCGGCGCGCCGTTCACGTCGTTCGCGCCGTTCGCGCCGTTCACGCCGTTCGTGGGATTCGCGCCGGCCGCGCCGTTCGTACGGTGGTGGTCGTGTGCTGTGGTCATCCGGTCCGCCCCCCTGCGTCGGTTCCCCGGGCCGGGCCGCGGCGCTCCGGGGCGGTCGGTGTCCACCCGACCCGGTCAGGAGCGTACGAAGTGCCGTACGACCGTTTGAAGCGATCCGGCCAGGATCTCACTCGTTCGAGTGATCACGGCCCGAACGGCTGAAGAACGTCCACTCCGTCCGTGCCCCCGCAGTGGCAGGGCCGGGCGGGGGCGGCATCGTCGCTGGTCGCGCCGTCCCGGTGGGGGCCGGTGAGCGGTCGGCCGGCGCGGCGGCACCCGGGTCCGGACGCTTGCCCGGCTCTTCGGCGGCCGCATAGGTTGATCTTGACCACGGACCCCCAACGACCGGAGGCCCCGCCATGCCGTCGTCCGCACCGCTGACCGTCGCCGTCGCCCAGCCCCTCTGCGCCGAGCGCGGCCGCCCCGACACCCTGGCCGTGAACGTCGAACGGCACGCCGAGGCCGTCCGGGCCGCGGGGACCCGCCTGGTGGTGTTCCCCGAACTGTCGCTGACCGGCTACGACCTGGCCGCCCCCGCCGTGGACCCGGCCGACCCGCGGCTCGCCCCGCTGGTCGAGGCCTGCGCCGCCACCGGCACCCTGGCGCTGGCCGGCGCGCCGGCCGCGGAGGCCGACGGCCGCGAGTCCATCGCCACCCTGGCGGTCACCGGCGAGGGCGCCACCGTCGTCTACCGGAAGATGCGTCTGCACGGCGAGGGCGAGCCCGACCGCTTCACCGCCGGCGAGAAGCCCGTCGTACTGGAGCTGGACGGCGTGCGGCTCGGCCTCGCGGTCTGCGCCGACGTCGCCGACCCGACGCACGCCGAGGAGACCGTCCCGCTGGGCATCGACGCCTACGTCGCCTCCACGCTGTACGGCCCGGGCGCCGCGCAGGCCGAGCGCCGGGACGGCCACTGCCGGGACCGGGCCACCACGCACGGCGTCTGGGTCGTACTGTCCACCTCCGCCGGGCCCACCGGCGTGTTCCCGGACAGCTCGGGCGGCTCCGGGGTCTGGGCGCCCGACGGGTCGACGGTCGTCCAGGCGGGCACCGAACCGGGCGAGCTGGTCCGCGCCGAGTTGAACAGCGCCCGGCCGAACGCGCCTCGTTGAACCGCGCCTCGTTGAACCGCGCGGCCGGGTACGGCGCGGCCGGGTACGGCGCCGGATCCGGCCGCGCCGAGCACCCCCGGCCGTAACCGTGCTGCACCCCGTAGCCCTCCCCGTTCGGGGATCAGCGGCCCCGGGCGGAAATACCCGGGGCCCGTGCGCGGCTGTCGTGATCGGAAGACCGGTGACCGGGCCGACCGGGCCCGTACAGGAGGTGCAGCGCACGATGGGTGACGAGCGGGAGAAGCCGCAGGAGTACCGGATCGAGCACGACTCGATGGGCGAGGTACGGGTGCCGGCCGCCGCGAAATGGCAGGCGCAGACGCAGCGGGCGGTGGAGAACTTCCCGGTGTCCGGCCAGCGGCTGGAGCGCACGCACATCGCCGCGCTCGCGCGGATCAAGGCGGCCGCGGCGCGGGTGAACGCCCGCCTCGGGGTCCTGGACGAGGAGACGGCCGGGGCGATCGCGGCGGCGGCCGAGGAGGTCGCGGAGGGCCGTTGGGACGATCAGTTCCCGGTGGACGTCTTCCAGACCGGCTCGGGCACCTCGTCCAACATGAACGCCAACGAGGTGATCGCGACCCTGGCCGGCGAGCGGCTGGGGCGGCCGGTCCACCCGAACGACCAGGTGAACGCGAGCCAGTCGTCCAACGACGTGTTCCCGTCCTCGATCCACATCGCCGCCACCGCCGCCGCCACCCATGACCTGATCCCGGCGCTGGAGCACCTGGCGGAGGCGCTGGAGCGCAAGTCCGTCGAGTTCGCGCAGGTGGTCAAGTCGGGCCGCACCCACCTGATGGACGCCACGCCCGTCACGCTCGGCCAGGAGTTCGGCGGCTACGCGGCCCAGGTGCGGCACGGGCGGGAGCGGCTGCTGGCCACGCTCCCCCGGGTCGCCGAACTGCCGCTCGGCGGTACGGCGGTGGGCACCGGCATCAACACTCCGCCGGGCTTCCCGGCGGCCGTCATCGAGGAGGTGGCCCGCGCCACCGGCCTGCCGCTGACCGAGGCCCGCGACCACTTCGAGGCGCAGGGCGCGCGGGACGCGCTGGTCGAGCTGAGCGGCCAACTGCGCACGGTGGCGGTGGGGTTCACGAAGATCGCGAACGACCTGCGGTGGATGGGTTCCGGCCCGCGCACCGGGCTGGGCGAGATCAACCTGCCGGACCTGCAGCCCGGTTCGTCCATCATGCCGGGCAAGGTGAACCCGGTGCTGCCCGAGGTGGTGCTGATGGTCGCCGCCCAGGTGGTGGGCAACGACTCGACCGTGACCCTGGCCGGCGCGAGCGGCAACTTCGAGCTGAACGTGATGCTCCCGGTGATCGCCCGCAACGTGCTGGAGTCGGTGCGGCTGCTCGCCAACAGCGCCCGGCTGCTGGCGGACCGGACGGTGGACGGCATCACCGCGAACGTGGAGCGGGCCCGCGAGTACGCGGAGTCCTCGCCGTCGGTGGTGACGCCGCTGAACCGGTACATCGGGTACGAGGAGGCGGCGAAGGTCGCCAAGCAGGCGCTGGCCGAGCGGAAGACGATCCGTCAGGTGGTGCTGGAGCGCGGCTACGTGGAGCGGGGCGAGCTCACCGAGGAGCAGCTGGACCGGGCGCTGGACGTGCTGCGGATGACCCACCCGTAACCCGGTACCCGTCGGGACTTCCCTGGACACGTGCCGGGGCGCGGCGGCCGCACGTGCCCGCCGCGCCCCGGACGCGGGCTGCGGGGAAGATCAGCCCTTGGCGCGGCCTGCGCCGCCGACTCGTTCAGCCCGGCCGGCCCGGCCGAGCCGCATCGCTGCTCCGTTCGACGTGATCGTCGCCATCGAGAGCGCCGCGAGGCCGAGCAGGAACATCACCGCACCGACGATGACGCAGGTGACGATGTTCTTGCCGTGCGCGACGGAACCCGACACGAGCCAGGGAGAGATGATCGTCCAGACACCGAGCGCGGCGGCGGCCCAAGCCCGCGCGTGGGTGCGCTCGTAGGCCGACCCGTAGCCGGCCATCAGTACCGTGTAGGCCAGCCCGACGATCAGGCAGGTCACGGTCAGGGTGCTGAACGCGGTGAAGCCGACGATCCAAGGCGATGCCGCCAGGAAGAGACCGGCCAGTATGGCCAGGGCTTCGATGCCCTGGGCGCGGGGGGTCGAGGTGACCCGCTCGTAGTGTTCCCGGAGTTCGACGATGTCCGGGTGGTGCTCCATGCCCGTGGGCAAGTGGGTTGCCACCGATACCACCTCCTGTGGTTCCGGACCATGGAATGGGGCGTACCCCGTACCTATTGTGCCCTTCTCAAAGGTTTTACACCCGATTGTCCGCATTAGCCGATAACCATCCGATCACGCCGGTGACCTGCGTCTCAACACTCCCGAGGGACGTTGCCTATGCAACTCGTTGCATAGCAGGATGCGGGCATGGCACTGGAGCACGCGATCCTCGTCTCGCTGCTGGAGCAGCCCGGTTCCGGGTACGAACTGGCCCGGCGCTTCGACCGTTCCATCGGCCGCTTCTGGACCGCCACCCACCAGCAGATCTACCGGGTGCTGCGGCGGATGGAGGCGGACGGCTGGGTCGCCGCCGAGGAGGTCACGCAGGACGGCCGCCCGGACAAGAAGGTGTACTCGGCGGCCGGACCCGGACGGGCCGCGCTGGCCGACTGGCTGCGTGAACCGGTCGAGCCGGAGACCGTCCGGCACGAGCTCGCGGTCAAGATCCGGGCCGCCGCCTTCGACGACCCGGCCGCGCTGACCGCGCTGATCTCCGAGGTCGAACGGCACCGCGAGAGCCATGCCGCCCTGCTCGCCCGCTACCTGCACGGTGAGCAACGGGACTTCCCCGACCTCGACGCGCTGGACGTCCAGCAGGAGCTGCAGCACGTGGTGCTGCGCGGCGGCATCGAGTTCGAGCGGATGAACCTCGCTTGGCTGGACGACGTGCTCACCACCCTGCGCCGACTCGCGGACGGACGGGGGCGGGGAGCCGCAGACGGCGAACAGAAACCGACTGACAGAGTCTGAAATCTGTTATCTGAAATCTGTTCGCTGAAGTCTGTTCGCTGAAATCTGTCTTCTGTTCGCTGAACTCCGTCCTCGGCCCCGCCCGCTTCGCCGTGCCCTCACGCCTCGAAACGCTCGAACTCGAACCCGCACTCCTCCTCGAACTCCTCGAACTCCTCGAAACCCTCGACCCCAGGGAGCCCTGATGCTCTTCAACCCGCGCACCTACGACCCCGCGCAGTTCGACGAGCCGACCCGCCGTCTGCTGCGCGCGACCGTCGACTGGTTCGAGTCCCGCGGCAAGAAGGCGCTCATCGACACCTACATCGACCGTGCCTGGTACGCCGACTTCCTCGAATTCGCCGCACAGGAGGGCCTGTTCGCCGAGTTCCTGACCCCGTCCGCGGCGGACCCGGACAAGCGCTGGGACACCGCGCGGATCGCCGAGCTGAACGAGATCCTCGGCTTCTACGGCCTCGGCTACTGGTACACCTGGCAGGTCACCATCCTGGGCCTCGGCCCGGTCTGGCAGAGCGAGAACGAGGCCGTCCGGGCCCGCGCCGCCAAGCTCCTCGCCGAGGGCCACGTGATGGCCTTCGGCCTGTCCGAGCGCACCCACGGCGCCGACATCTACTCCACCGACATGATCCTCACCCCGGACGGCGAGGGCGGTTTCACCGCGACCGGCTCCAAGTACTACATCGGCAACGGCAACGTGGCCGGTCTGGTCTCGGTCTTCGGCCGCCGCTCGGACGTCGAGGGCCCCGAGGGCTACGTCTTCTTCGCCGCCGACAGCCGCCACGAGGCGTACCACCTGGTCAAGAACGTGGTGAACGCCCAGATGTACGTCAGCGAGTTCCGCCTGGAGGACTACCCGGTCCGGGCCGAGGACGTGCTGCACACCGGCCAGGCCGCCTTCGACGCCGCGCTGAACACCGTCAACGTCGGCAAGTTCAACCTCTGCACCGCCTCGGTCGGCATCTGCGAGCACGCGATGTACGAGGCCGTCACGCACGCCCACAACCGGGTGCTGTACGGCCGCAAGGTCACCGACTTCCCGCACGTGCGGCGGGAGTTGACCGACGCCTACGCCCGCCTGGTCGCGATGAAGCTGTTCAGCGCGCGGGCCGTCGACTACTTCCGCACCGCCTCCCCCGAGGACCGCCGCTACCTGCTCTTCAACCCGATGACCAAGATGAAGGTCACCACCGAGGGCGAGAAGGTCATCGACCTGATGTGGGACGTCATCGCGGCCAAGGGCTTCGAGGCGGACACCTACTTCGACAAGGCCGCCAAGGACATCCGCGGCCTGCCGAAGCTGGAGGGCACCGTCCACGTCAACCTGGCGCTGATCCTCAAGTTCATGGCCAACTACCTGTTCGCGCCCGCCGACTACGCTCCGGTGCCGACCCGGCTGGACGCCACCGACGACGTCTTCCTGTTCCAGCAGGGCCCGGCCCGCGGTCTCGGCGCGATCCGCTTCCACGACTGGCGCACCGCCTACGACAAGCACGCCCACCTGGCCAACGTCGCCCGCTTCCGCGAACAGGCCGACGGCTTCTGCGAGTTGCTGCTCAAGCACGCGCCGAGCAAGGAGCAGCAGGCGGACCTGGATTTCCTGCTGGAGATCGGCCAGCTGTTCGCGCTGATCGTCTACGGCCAGCTGGTGCTGGAGCAGGCCGAGCTGACCGGCCTGGACGCGGACGTCCTGGACCAGATCTTCGACGCGCTGGTCCGCGACTTCTCCGCGCACGCGACCGAACTGCACGGCAAGGCGTCCACCACCGAGGAACAGGCCGCCTGGGCGCTGGCGAACGTGCGCCGCCCGGTGGTCGACGCCGAGCGCGCCGCGAAGGTGTGGGCCCGGGTCGAGGCGCTCTCGGGCGCGTACGAGATGCAGCCGTAGGTCCGGCCGGCAAGACCCCGGGGGTGCCGGTCGGCGGACCGGCACCCCCGGACCACTTCAGCACCGGCGGGGGCTGCTCGTAGGCGGAGAGCCGGCGCACGGCCTCCAGTCCGGGGCCGTCGGGCAGGGACAGGTCCTGATCACCACACTGGGGCGGTGCCGGGCGACCACCTCCGGCACGTCGGCGACCCGTTCGGCCTCGGCCACCACGCAGACGCCCTCGGCGCTCTCCAGCGCCGCCTTGAGCCCCTCGCGGAAGAGGGGGTGATCGTCGACGATCAGTACCCGCAC
The DNA here is from genome assembly GCF_044768255.1 of Kitasatospora sp. NPDC101157. Lineage (NCBI taxonomy): Bacteria > Bacillati > Actinomycetota > Actinomycetes > Kitasatosporales > Streptomycetaceae > Kitasatospora > Kitasatospora sp. NPDC101157. The sequence continues at coordinate 447,483 of NZ_JBIWPL010000003.1, forward strand.
GGGCGCCGCAACGCCCCCGTACCGACCCGCCGCGACCGGCGTACGGTGGAACTGGGAGGCCGTGTCATGCACGTCACCGGAACCCATTTCACCGACCGCACCGAGGCGGGCCGCCGGCTGGCCGCCCGCCTCGCCCACCTCGCCGGCCCCGACACCGTGGTGGTCGCCCTGCCCCGCGGCGGGGTGCCGGTGGCCGCCGAGGTGGCGACGGCCCTCGACGCGCCGCTGGACATCTGCGTGATCCGCAAGCTCGGTGTGCCGTACCAGCCCGAGCTGGCCATGGGCGCGATCGGCGAGGACGGCGTCCGGGTGCTGAACGAGCAGGTCCTGCGGCTGGCCGGGGTCGGCGACGAGCAGCTGGCGCAGGTGGAGCGGCGCGAGCGCACCGAGCTGGCGCGCCGGGCCCGCCGCTACCGGGGTGACCGTCCGGCCTCCGACCTGCGCGGGCGCACGGTGATCGTGGTGGACGACGGCATCGCCACCGGCTCCACGGCCAGGGCGGCCTGCCGGATCGTCCGGGCGCGCGGCGCGGCCCGGGTGGTGCTCGCCGTGCCGGTGGCGCCCCGGGACTGGACGGACCGGCTGACCGAGGTCGCCGACGAGCTGGTCTGCGTCGACACGCCGTCCCCGTTCTTCGCGATCGGCGAGTTCTACGCCGACTTCTCGCAGACCGGCGACGAAGAGGTGCTGCGACTGCTGGCCGAGGCCCGGAGCCGGGAGGGGCACGGGGGCGGAGGGCCCGAGGGCGGAGGGCCCGGGGACCCGCCGGAGGACGTCGACCGCGAGCTGCTGCTGTCCGTCGCCGGGGTCCGCCTGGCGGGCCGGCTGACCGTGCCGGCCGGGGCTCGCGGGGTCGTGGTGTTCGCGCACGGCAGCGGCAGCGGCCGGCACAGCCCGCGCAACCGGCACGTCGCCCGGTACCTGAACCGGGTCGGGCTGGGCACCCTGCTGTTCGACCTGCTCACCGAGGCGGAGGAGCCGGACCGGCGCAAGGTGTTCGACGTCGGCCTGCTCGGCTCCCGGCTGACCGCCGTCGCGCGGGAGCTGGAGCGCACCGACGGGGCGCGCGGTCTGCCGCTCGGCCTCTTCGGTGCCAGCACCGGCGCGGCCGCCGCGCTGTACACCGCCGCCGAGCTGGGCCCGGCGGTGCGCGCCGTGGTCTCCCGGGGCGGGCGCCCGGACCTCGCCGGGCCCGACGTCCTGGGCCGGGTGGACGCCCCGACGCTGCTCGTGGTCGGTGCCCTGGACACCACCGTGCTCGACCTCAACCGGCAGGCGCGGGCCCGGCTGCGGGGCCGGAGCGAGCTGGCGGTGGTGCCGCACGCGAGCCACCTCTTCGAGGAGCCGGGCACCCTCGACCAGGCCGCTGAGCTGGCCGGGGACTGGTTCCTGCGCCACCTCCCGCCCACCGACGGCCCCCGTGCCGACGACCGCTAGTCACCGGTTGCGCAGATTTCGTGCGAGCACCGCCCTGGGGCAGCACATATTGTTCAGCCCGGGCCGGGAATTCCTGATCAGCTTGTACACATTGAGCAGTGAAAAATCGACCTGTTGCCCAACCCTCACGACAGGAGCAAGCTCTCCGCAACCGCACCGCCCACCCGTTCGCCGTGCGGCAGCGATCCACGCGATCCGACCGGAAGCCCCAAAGCCCCCGGAAACCCCCGGAAGCCTCAACGCCGAGGCCCTGAGTGGAGGAACGAGCGATGACCACGCAGTCCCACGCCCTTGAGCTGACCCCCGAGGAGCGCGAGGCCGGCCTCGACGCCGACCAGCTGCGCCGCCTCGTCGGACTCGTCGAGCACGACCAGGCCTCCGACCCCTTCCCGGTCACCGCTCAGGACGCGGTCGTGTTCGTGGTCGGCAACGCCACCCAGACGGCCCAGTTCTACCAGGTCGTGTTCGGCATGGAGCTGGTCGCGTACTCCGGCCCGGAGACCGGCCGCCGCGACCGCAAGTCCTACGTGCTGCGCTCCGGCTCCTGCCGCTTCGTGATCAAGGGCGGCGTCCAGCCGGACAGCCCGCTGCTGGACCACCACCGCCGTCACGGCGACGGCGTGGTCGACCTGGCCCTGGAGGTCCCGGACGTCGACAAGTGCATCGAGCACGCCCGTGCCAGCGGCGCCACCGTCCTGGAGGAGCCGAACGACGTCACGGACGAGAACGGCACCGTGCGCCGCGCGGCCATCGCCACCTACGGCGAGACCCGCCACACCCTGATCGACCGCTCCCGCTACAGCGGCCCGTACCTGCCGGGCTACGTCGTCGCCAAGAGCACCGTCACCCACCCGGAGGGCTCGCCCAAGCGCCTGTTCCAGGCCCTGGACCACGCCGTGGGCAACGTCGAGCTGGGCCGGATGGACGAGTGGGTCCAGTTCTACAACCGGGTCATGGGCTTCGTGAACATGGCCGAGTTCGTCGGCGACGACATCGCCACCGAGTACTCCGCCCTGATGTCCAAGGTCGTCGCCAGCGGCAACCACCGGGTGAAGTTCCCGCTCAACGAGCCGGCCATCGCCAAGAAGAAGTCCCAGATCGACGAGTACCTGGAGTTCTACACCGGCCCCGGCTGCCAGCACATGGCGCTCGCCACCAACGACATCCTCACCACCGTGGACGTGCTGCGCTCCCGCGGCGTGGAGTTCCTCAACACCCCGGACGCCTACTACGACGACCCGGAACTGCGCGAGCGCATCGGCAAGGTGCGGGTGCCGATCGAGGAGCTGAAGAAGCGCGGCATCCTGGTCGATCGCGACGAGGACGGCTACCTGCTGCAGATCTTCACCAAGCCGATCGGCGACCGTCCGACCGTCTTCTACGAGTTCATCGAGCGGCACGGTTCGCTGGGCTTCGGCAAGGGCAACTTCAAGGCGCTGTTCGAGTCCATCGAGCGCGAGCAGGACCGTCGCGGCAACCTGTAACGTCGGGAACCCCTGACAGGCGGTCGGGCACCCTGACGGACGGTCGGGACACCTGACGGGCGGTCGGCCAGCGGACGGTCGGCTCACGGTCGGCTCGCGGACGGTCGGCTCACGGACGGTCGAGGAGGAGCACGGAGATGGCGTACTACCGGCAGCTGGGCAACATCCCGCCCAAGCGGCACACCCAGCACCGCACACCCGAAGGCGGGCTGTACTACGAGGAGCTGATGGGCGAGGAGGGGTTCTCCTCCGACTCGTCGCTGCTCTACCACCGGGGCATCCCCTCGGCTGTGGTCGACGCGGCCCCCTGGGAGCTGCCCGACCAGTCCACGGTGCCCAACCATCCCCTGCTCCCCCGCCACCTCAAGCTGCACGAGCTGTTCGCGGACCAGGAGTGGAAGTCCGCGGACGGCGTCGGCAGCCGGCGCCTGGTCCTCGGCAACGGCGACGTGCGGATCTCGTACGTCGCCGCCGGGGCCCCCAGCGAGCTCTACCGCAACGGGCTCGGCGACGAGTGCGTGTACGTGGAGTCCGGCTCGGGCACGGTCGAGACGGTCTTCGGCTCGATCGAGGTCGGCCAGGGCGACTACGTGATCATCCCGCGCGCCACCACCCACCGCTGGGTGCCCTCCGGGGACGAGCCGCTGCGCGCCTACTGCATCGAGGCGAACAGCCACATCACCCCGGTCAAGCGGTACCTGTCCAAGTACGGACAGCTGCTGGAGCACGCGCCGTACTGCGAGCGGGACTTCCGCGGACCGGTCGGGCCGCTCGTGGTCGACACCCCCGGGGACGTCGACGTACTGGTCAAGCATCGTGGCCCCAACGGGGTTTCGGGCACCCGCTACACCGTGCCGCACCACCCGTTCGACGTGGTCGGCTGGGACGGCTGCCTCTACCCGTACGCCTTCAACATCCGGGACTTCGAGCCGATCACCGGGCGGATCCACCAGCCTCCGCCGGCCCACCAGGTGTTCGAGGGCAACGGCTTCGTGATCTGCAACTTCGTTCCCCGCAAGGTGGATTACCACCCGCTGTCCGTCCCGGTGCCGTACTACCACGCCAACGTGGACAGCGACGAGGTCATGTTCTACTGCGGCGGCGACTACGCGGCCCGCAAGGGCTCCGGCATCGGCCAGGGCTCGATCTCGCTGCACCCGGGCGGGCACACCCACGGGCCGCAGCCGGGCGCGTACGAGCGCAGCATCGGCGTGGACTTCTTCGACGAGCTGGCGGTCATGGTGGACACCTTCCGCCCGCTGGAACTCGGCGAGGGCGGACGGGCGAGCGAGGACTCCAACTACGCCTGGACGTGGGCGGGTCGGGGGCCCGGGCGATGAGTTCCGGCACTCCCGCGTTCCCGCCCTCGGGGCCGTCCAGGGGCTCCTCCGAGGGTTCCTCCGAGGGCTCCTCCGAAGGTGCCTTCACCGTCCCGGAGCTGTTCCGGGGGCTCTTCGACGACGCGGCGGTGTTCCCGCCGGGGAACCTGCCGGTCGTCGAGGCGGTGCCCGCGCACCGCGCCCACCGTACGGCCTGGTACGCCGACGCGGTCGGCCCGTTCCTCTGCGGGGCGGGCCGGTTGGGCGAACTGGCCGCAGCGGTGGAGGGCACCGGGCCGCTCAGGGTCGGGCTCGTGCTGCCGGGGGGCAGCGCCGAGCTCGGGCCGGCGCTCGCCGCCGCCGCACCCTTCGAGCTCGCCGGGGTCGAACTGGCCACCCGGGACGCCGCCGAGGCGGTCGCCGAGCTGGACCGGCTGCTGCCCCCGGACGTCCCCGCCGCCGTCGAACTCCCGCGCGAACTCCTGCGCGGGGACGGACTGGACGAGACGCTGGACGTCCTGGTCGACAGCGCCTACCGGGCGAAGTTCCGCACCGGCGGGGTCGTCGCGGAGGCGTTCCCGGACGAGGACGAGCTGGCCGCCTTCCTCACCGGCTGCGCCCGGCGCGGCCTGCCGTACAAGTGCACGGCCGGGCTGCACAACGCCGTCCGGCACACCGATCCGGAGACCGGCTTCGAGCACCACGGCTTCCTCAACGTGCTGCTGGCCGCCCAGGAGACCGACCGGGCCGCGGCCGCCGAGGTGCTGGCCGAGCGCGACGGCGAGGTGCTGGCCAAGGCCGTCCGCGCCCTGAGCGGGCACCAGGTTACGGTGATCCGCAACTCGTTCACCGCGTTCGGCACCTGCAGCGTCGCCGAGCCCCTGGACGACCTGGCCGCGCTCGGCCTGCTGTCGCCCAGTCCACTTGTCCAGGAGGACCGTTGAGCACCCCCCGCAGCTGGCTCACCAGCGCCCAGGACTCGCCGTTCGGCGTGCACAACCTGCCGCACGGCGTCTTCACCGCGGCCGACCGGCCCGGGCAGCGCCGGATCGGTGTGCGCATCGGGGACTTCGTGCTGGACGCCGGGACGGCAGCCCGCGCAGCCGGCGCGCCGTCCGTGCTGCTGGACGCGGACTCGCTCAACCCGCTGATGGCGGCCGGGCGTTCGGTCTGGACGCAGGTGCGGGCCGACCTCACCACCTGGCTGACGGACGAGTCCTTCCGCGAGGTGCTGTCGCCGGCGCTGCTGCCGGCCGGCGAGGTCGAGCTGCACCTGCCGTTCGAGGTCGCGGACTACGTCGACTTCTACGCCTCCGAGCACCACGCCACCAACCTGGGCCGGATCTTCCGCCCGGGCTCGGAGCCGCTCACCCCCAACTGGAAGCACCTGCCGATCGGTTACCACGGCCGGGCGGGCACGGTCGTGGTGTCCGGCACCCCGGTGGTGCGTCCGCACGGACAGCGCAAGGCGCCCGCCGACGCCGCGCCGACCTTCGGGCCGTCGCGTCGGCTGGACATCGAGGCCGAGGTCGGCTTCGTCGTCGGCACGCCGTCCGAGCTGGGCCGGCCGGTCACGCTGGAGGACTTCCGCGAGCACGTGTTCGGCGTCTGCCTGGTCAACGACTGGTCGGCGCGCGACATCCAGGCCTGGGAGTACGTGCCGCTCGGGCCGTTCCTGGGCAAGTCCTTCGCGACCTCGGTCTCGCCGTGGATCGTGCCGCTGGACGCCCTTCAGCACGCCCGGGTCACCCCGCCGCAGCGCGACGTCGAACCGCTGCCGTACCTGGACGACCGCGGCGGCGAGCCGTGGGGCCTGGACCTGGCGATGGAGGTCCGGCTGAACGGGCACCTCGTCTCGCGACCGCCGTTCGCCGGGATGTACTGGACGGCGCAGCAGCAGCTGACCCACATGACCGTGAACGGCGCCTCGCTGCGCACCGGCGACCTGTTCGCCTCGGGCACGGTCAGCGGGCCGGAGCCGGACACCCGCGGCGCGCTGATCGAGCTGACCTGGAACGGCGAGGAGCCGCTCAAGCTTCCGGACGGGACGACCCGGACCTTCCTGGAGGACGACGACGAGGTCGTCATCACGGCGACGGCCCCGGGGCCGGACGGCGCGGTGATCGGGTTCGGCGAGGTCTCGGGGCGGGTGCGGGGCTGACGGGGCCGACTCGTCGCCGGGCGTCGACTGACGACCTACGGCTGACGGCTGGCGGCTGGCGGCTGGCGGCTGACAAGTAACGACTAACGGATGACAGCTGACAGATTTCATCATCTGAAATCCGTCAGCTGTCATCCGTCTTCCCACCACCCGTCGACGCCTACAGCCCCGCGCCGCCCGTGGCGTCGATGACCCGCCCGGTGACCCACCGTGCGTCGTCCGAGGCGAGGAACGCCACGATGTCGGCGATGTCCTCCGGCCGCCCCACGCGGCCGAGCGCGGCGAGCGACGCCGCGTACACCTCCGCCTCCGGGTTGCCGTGCAGCCAGCCGGCGTTGACGTCGGTGTCCACCACGCCTGGCGCGACCGAGTTGGCCGTGATCCCGCGCGGGCCGAGCTGCTTGGCGAGGTTGAGCGTGAAGGTGTCCAGCGCGCCCTTGGTGGCGCCGTAGGCGATGATCTCCGGCATCGCGAGCCGGGCGGCACCGCTGGAGATGTTGATGATCCGCCCGCCGTCCCGCAGGCGCTCCAGTCCGTGCTGCACGACGAAGAACGGCGCCCTGACGTTCACCGCGAACACCTCGTCGAAGTCCTCCTCGGTCAGCGTCGCGAGGTCCGAACTGCGGCCGATCCCCGCGTTGTTCACGATGATGTCGACCCCGCCGCCGTCCGCGTGCGCCCCGACTGTCGCGTCGAAGGCGGCCCACAGCGCGCCCGCGTCGCCGTGCCGTCCGAGCCGGCCGCGCAGCGCGAAGGCCCGCCCGCCGTCGGCCCGGATCCCCTCGACCACCTCCCGCGCCGCCGCCTCGGTGATCGCGGTCCCGCGATCACGGCCACCCACGCGCCCCGGTACGGTGGAGAGCGGAAGGCGAGATCACCGAGGGAACGGGAGCGGTTCCGATGGGCGCAGAGCTGGCGGAGGTCCGGACGGTCCTGGACGGAGACGGCGACGGCGGTCTCGGACGGATCGTGCTGAACCGCCCGCGGGCGCTCAACTCGCTCACCCACGGCATGATCACCACCATCCGCGCCACCCTGGACGACTGGATCGCCGACGACCGGGTGCGCGCCGTCGTGCTGACCGGCGCCGGTGAACGCGGACTGTGCGCGGGCGCGGACCTGCGCGCGATGCACGACGAGGTCAGGGCCGGCGGGGCCGGCACCCGCGCCTTCTTCCGCGACGAGTACCGGCTCAACGCCCTGATCGCCCGCTACCCGAAGCCCTTCGTGGCGCTGATGGACGGCATCACCATGGGCGGCGGCATCGGGCTGTCCGCCCACAGCGCCCTGCGGGTCGTCACCGAGCGTTCCACGATCGCGATGCCCGAGACCCGGATCGGCCTCGTCCCGGACGTCGGCGGCAGTCGCCTGCTCGCCCGTGCACCGGGCGAGTTGGGCACCCACCTCGGCCTGACCTCCGCCTCCATGGGCCCCGCTGACGCCCTGCTGTGCGGCTTCGCGGACCACTTCGTCCCGTCCGCGCGCCTCCCCGAACTGCTCGACGCCCTCGCCCGCAGCACCGACCCGGCCGCGACCGTCGCCGCCCACGCCGAGCCCGCGCCGCCCGCCGGACTCGCCGGACTCGCCGGACAGCGTGACTGGATCGACGCCTGCTACGCGGCCGACACCGTCGAGGAGATCGTCGACCGGCTGCTCAACTCCGGTGTGCCGGAGGCCAAGGAGTCCGCCGAGCTGGTGCTCGGGAACTCCCCCACCGCCGTCAAGGTCACCCTCGCCGCACTGCGCCGGGCCCGTACGCTGAGCTCGCTGGAGGCCGTGCTCGACCAGGAGTACCGGATCTCCTGCGCCGCGCTGGACGGCCACGACCTGGTCGAGGGCATCCGCGCCCAGGTGATCGACAAGGACCGCAGTCCGCAGTGGTCGCCGCGCACGCTGGGCGACGTGACGGAGGCCGATGTCGCGCGCTTCTTCGCCCCGCGCGAGGGTGACGAGCTGTCTCTGGCCTGACCGGACCCCGGCCGATCCCGAAGGCGCCGGAAGCGGCAGGGCCCCCGCCGCAGGGCGGGAACGGCGATCCACTGTTCCGGGTCCCGCTCGGCGAGCAGGTGGGCCGGCTGCTGCTGGAGGACCTGCCCGGCGGCCGCCGGCAGCCCGGTGACCGGCTCGTCGAGCGGCGCGTGGCGGCCGAGTTGAGCGTCAGCCGGGTGCCGGTCCGCGAGGCGCTGCGCTCGCTCCGGACGGGCCGGCTGCTCACCGCCGAACCCACCCGGGCGCCCGGGTGCGCGAGATCGGCCCGGCCGAACTGCGCGAGGTCCACCAGGTGCGGGCGGCGCCGGCGCGACGCCGGCAGACCGGTGCGGCGGTGGCCGACCAACCGGTGGCCGACCGGGAGCCGGCTGGTGACCGGCGTCTCGCATGTCAAGACTGGCGCGAGGCGGGGCGCGTCGTAGATCGTTGGGTGGTCAGGGCGCGCCCGCGCGGCGCCGAGCAGTGGAATGGCCGAGCAGCGGATTGGAAGTAACGGCGATGACCGAGACCGAGACCTACGAGACGATCCTGGTCGAGCGCAAGGGCCGGGTCGGGCTGATCACGCTCAACCGGCCCAAGGCGCTCAACGCGCTGAACACCCAGCTGATGAACGAGGTCGTGGCGGCCGCCACCGCCTTCGACCGGGACCCGGAGATCGGCTGTCTGGTGATCACCGGTTCGGAGAAGGCCTTCGCGGCCGGAGCCGACATCAAGGAGATGCAGGACAACCGGTTCCCGGACGTCTACCTGGACGACTGGCTGGGCCCGTGGGACCGCATCGGCGCGCTGCGCAAGCCGGTCGTCGCGGCGGTGGCCGGGTTCGCGCTGGGCGGCGGCTGCGAGCTGGCGATGATGTGCGACATCCTGCTGGCCGCGGACACCGCGAAGTTCGGGCAGCCGGAGATCAAGCTCGGCGTACTGCCGGGCATCGGCGGCTCGCAGCGGCTGACCCGGGCGATCGGCAAGGCGAAGGCGATGGACCTGTGCCTGACCGGCCGGATGATGGACGCCGAGGAGGCCGAGCGGGCCGGTCTGGTCGCCCGGATCGTCCCGGCCGACCAGCTGCTGACCGAGGCGCTGGCCACCGCCGAGACCGTCGCCGCGATGTCCACCCCGGCGGCGATCATGCTCAAGGAGAGCGTCAACCGCTCCTTCGAGACCACGCTGGCCGAGGGCGTCCGCTTCGAGCGCCGGCTGTTCCACTCGGTGTTCGCAACGGCGGACCAGAAGGAGGGCATGGCGGCGTTCGCCGAGAAGCGGGCGGCGAAGTTCGAGAACCGCTGACGGGCGAGGGATGACACCTGACAGCTGACAGCTGACGGATTTCAGATGATGAAATCTGTCGGCTGTTATCTGTTGGCCGTTATCCGTCCGCTGTCATCCGCTACCCGTCCCGTCAGCCGTTCCGCGCGCCGGCCCCCGCCCCCGCCCTCCCGTCAGCCCTCCTCCACGAGCACCGTGTTCAGCCGGGCCAACCCGCTCCGGGTGGCGGCCACCACGATGCGGTCGCCCGGGGCCAGCCGCCGGGTTCGGTCCGCGAAGCCCCACTGCAGGTGGCTGCTGCGGGCGAAGCGGGCGGCGATCACCCGCACGCCGCCCGGGTCCTCCAGATCGTGCCGGTTCAGGCCGATGAGGCCACTGCCGTCCTCCACCGTCAGCTCGGCGATCAGCAGCACGTGCCGGAACACCGACAGCGTGCCGCGCACCTCGCTGCCCATCAGGGCGGCGGCGAAGGCGGGCGCGGCCAGGTAGGAGACCGAGCGGGAGGCCGCGTTGTCCAGCGTCCGGTAGAAGTGGCCGGCGAAGTCGTCGTCGAACAGCCGGACCACCACCCGGACGTCGGGGTTGCCGTGGCGGGCCTCCAGTGCCGCCTCCAGGTTGGTGGCGTCGTCGCCGCTGAGCGCGATCACCGCCCGGCTGTGCTTCAGCCGGGCCCGGCGCAGCTGGTCCTCGAACGGCCCGTCGCCCAGTACGACGGGAATGCCGAGCGCCCGGACGGCGGCGATGCCGCGGGCCTGCGGGTCGCGCTCCACGCAGACCACCGGCACCCCCATCTCGTGCAGCTGAGTGGCGACCCGGGTGCCGACGTTGCCCAGTCCGACCACGATCACGTGGTCCCGGGTGCCCGCGCTCGGGTTGCGCGGCAGCCCGCGCCGCCCGGAGCCGAGCACCTCGACCGCGATGGCGGTGGCGACCGGTGCGAAGGTGATCCCACAGATGGTGATCACCACCTGGGCGACTCGTTGCCAGACCCCGCCCGTGCCGGTCCCGGCGGCGATGTCGGCCTGCTGGTCGGGCTGGGCGGCGCCGGCCAGGTCGAGCAGGGAGATGTAGACGGTCCAGCCGAAGTCCCGGTTGAGGTACCAGAGCACGGCGAAGGCCATCAGCACCGCGGCGAGCGCGATGAGCAGCACCACCCGCAGCCGGGCGCTGGTGAGGAAGCGCATGGTGTCGAGGACCCGCCAGCGCAGCCGCCGTACCCAGCTGATCGGTTCCCGGGGCTCCATCCGCAGCGCCTGCAGTGCCGCGATCCCGCCCGGCGCCACCTCCGGCTCTGACTCGGCCTCGGCCTCCGGCTCGGCAGCGGTCTCGACAGCGGGCTCGGATTCGGCAGCGGGCTCCGGCACCGGTGCGCGGCGCAGCCTGCCCGGCCGGACCGGTCCGTCGTCGCCGAACTCCCGGGCGAGCCGGACGAACTGGGCCGAGTCGCCCTCCTGCTCCGGGAGCAGGCGGATCTTGCTGAGGTCCTGCCGGTCGATGTGGTCGGCGACCACGCAGATCCGGTCCGCGGTGATGGCGTCGTCGAACGCGATGTGCAGGTAGCGGCCGTCGATCTCGACCGAGTTGGGCCGGCCCAGAGCGGCGGCGGCGAAGGCCGGGGCGGCGGTGGCGGAGCCGGAGAGCGCGGCGCCGTTCCTGAGCAGCCGTTCGATGTTCTCGCCCAGGCGCTGGTTGAACATCCGGAACACGATCCGGATGTCCGGGTTGTGACCCTGGGCGCTGAGCGCGGCGTGGATGTTCTCCTGGTCGCTGCCCTCGACCAGGGCGAGGCCGCGGGCGGTGTCGATGGACACCGCGCGCAGCGCCTCCTCGGTGACGTTCGGGTACTCGACCACGGCCGCGACGCCCGTGATCTGCTCGATCTGTGGCGCGTGGTCGCGGGTGCGGTCGGCGACCAGGACGACGACCGGGACTTCGTAGTGCTCGACGAGCTCCAGGACCAGCCGGTGGGCCAGTGCGTTGCCCCCGCAGACGACGTAGTGCTGGCTGATCGGCTCGACCGGAGGGGTCCCCCACCCTTCAGAAGTCATACCGCCGGATGGTATCGACGACAGGTGGCCGGAGGATGTCGTTCCGGCAGCCTGGGTGACTCGAACGGACGTACCCACCGTGCGGGCCGACGGCGGTACGAAGAGGCTTGGGTTCATTCTCCACCCCCGACCCGAGGAGTACGCCGCCGTGGCCCCTCCGATCATCACCCCCGAAGGCTCCCCGGTTCAGGGCCCGCTCGGCCTGCTCGCCAAGGCCGCCTGGCAGGTCCTGCTGGCCGCCGGCGTGGCCTCGCTCGGCCTCGGGATCGTCGTCTTCGTGTGGCCGCGCGAAACACTGCTGGTGGTGGGTGTGCTGTTCGGCCTCTACCTGCTGGTCATCGGCGTCGTGCAGCTGGTCGCCGCGTTCGGCACCCACGCCACCACCGCGCTGCGGGTGCTGGCCTTCATCAGCGGCGCGATCTGCGTGCTGCTCGGGCTGCTCTGCTTCCGCAGCGCGGCGCAGTCGCTGCTGCTGCTCGCCCTCTGGATCGGGATCGGCTGGTTGTTCCGCGGCATCACCCAGCTCGCCGCCGCGATCTCCGACCCACTGATGCCCGCCCGCGGCTGGCAGGCCTTCGCCGGCGTGGCCAACACCCTGGCCGGCGTGCTGCTGATGGTCTGGCCGGTCGGGTCGATCGCCGCGCTGACCGTGCTGGCCGGCTGCTGGCTGGTGATCCTCGGCGTGGTGGAGATCGTGACCGCCGTCCAGGTGCGCGGCCGGGCCAAGCAGATCCCGGCCGGGGTCTGACGCGGCGCCATCGCCGCGTCAGACCGTCACCGTCCGGGCCCTGCCCCCCTACTACGGCCGGGAGGCGTAGCCGAGCCGGAAGGTGGCGGCCTCCAGCCGTTCCGGTCCGAGACGTACGTCGGTCAGCCGCTCGGCGAGCGCGAAGGCCGCCTCGGTGTGCAGCGCCTGGCGCTCGCCGTCCGGCCGGAAGCCGCAGGCGGTCAGCAGCTCGACGGTGCCGGGGGCGTCGGCGTCCGAGCCGTGCCGCTGGTCGGGGAAGAGCGGCTCGAACTGCAGCCGGCAGGAGCCGTGCTCCCACCAGTTGAAGTGGTCCACCGCGTTGGCGTTCCGGAAGTGCGAGACCAGCCGGGTGCCCTCGGCGAGCCGGGGGATGACCTCGTGCAGGCTGCCGAGGTAGCCGTACGGCTCGACGGCGAGCGCCCAGCCGTCGAGCTCGGTGACGGCGACGAGCAGCCGGTCCTCGTCCAGGTCGAAGAGCGCCTCGGCCTCCTCGTCCTCCCCGTCGTCGAAGGTCTCCCACGCCGCGATCACCGCCTCCAGGCCGGTCACCTCCCGGCCGGTCAGGGCGTCGAAGCGGCGGAGCAGTTCGTCGGTGCCGATCCCCTGGACCTGGGTGAGGCAGTAGGCCTCGTCCAGGACTGGGTAGCGCTGGTCGAACCAGGTGTAGTCGGTGGCGTGTGCGGCGGTCATGCCCAGGATGCTGCCAGACCCTTCTGACACCGCCCGCCGCACCCCCGGCCGTCCTGGCCGCGCCGCGCCGGCCCGCCGCCACTCCGCCGCTGCCCGGTCCGCCGCCCCGTCCGCCGATCAGAGCCAGACCGGCGCGTCCGTCCCCCAGCGCCCGGGCGGGCGTGCCCAGTCGGCGGGCGCGCCGTCGTAGCCGATCGGCGGCCGGGCGTACCGCAGCCGTCCGTACGCGGAGTCGGTCTCGGTGAGCCAGTGCGCCGCTTCGTACGGCTCGGTGTCCGGGCCCGGCGCGGCCGTCGGCTCGGGCGGGATGCCGTGCAGCAGCCACGCGGCCGTGCCGGCCAGGGAGAAGCGCAGGTGGCGGCCGCCGGGGCGGTGGGTGCGCTGCTCGGTGAGGGCGCGCAGGACGGCGGCGGCGAGCAGGTAGCCGGTGCCGTGGTCGAGGGCCTGGGCGGGCAGCGCACCGGGGCGGCCGTCGGGCGACGCCTCGTGGGCGGCGATGCCGACGCCGGCCTGGACCAGGCTGTCGAAGCCGCGGCGCCCGGACCGCGGGCCGGTCCAGCCCCAGGCGCAGAGCTGGGCGAGGATCAGGTCGGGACGGCGGGCGAACAGCGCTTCGGGGGCCAGGCCGTGGGCGTCGAGCGAACCGGGGCGGTAGGCGCTGACGACCACGTCGGCGGTGTCGAGCAGGCTCTCGAAGGTGGCCCGGTCGGCCGGGTCGGCGAGGTCCAGACGGGTGGATCGCTTGCCGAAGCCGGTGTCGGTGTGGGCGTCGTCGGCCTCGGGGAGCCGGGGTGAGTCGATCCGCAGCACATCGGCGCCGAGCAGGGCGAGCGTGCGGGTGGCGACCGGTCCGGAGATCACCCGGCTGAGGTCGAGGACCCGGATCCCGGCGGCGGGCCGGTCCACCGGGGCCGCGGGAAGTGGCCGGACGGGCGCGGCACCGACTTCCCGGCACTCCATCAAGGGGTGCACGGCCTTGCTCACCGGCGTGACCGCCACGGCGAGCGCCCCCGCCTCGTACGCGCGCTCCTGGACCTGCTCGGCCGGCAGCTTGTCGAGCGCCTCGGCGAGCTGCTCGGGCCCGGCGTCGGAGGCGAGGCCGAGAACGGCGAGCAGCCGGGCGCGGTGGTGCGGGTAGTTGGCGTGGGTGCGGACCCAGCCGTCGGCGGTGCGCCAGAAGCCGGACAGCGGGGCGAAGCTGACGGGTTTGCGGCCGTCGACCTCCAGGTGCCGCTCGCTGACGAAGGAGGTGGCGACCGCGCCCTCGTCCACCCGCACCGCGGGAACCGGCCCGCCGCCGCGGTGCGCGGCGAGTTCGGCGGCGGCCAGCGAGCAGGCGGCCACGGTCGCGCGGGCCAGTCGGCGCACCGGCAGGCCGGAGGGCAGGCCGTCCTGCGGGCCGTGGAAGCTCACCCGGTCCAGCAGTTCGGCCGGTCCGCCGAGGGCGGCCCAGACGTCGGCGGTGGGGCGGTCGGCGGTGGGGCGGTCGGCGGTGGGGCGGTCGGCGGGGCCGGCGGTGGGCCGGGTCGCGGCCTCGGGCGGTGTCGGACGATCGATCATGGCGGCATTGTGCTCCGCATCCGGACCGCTCGCCGTGACGCGGGCCACCGCCCCGCCCCTTCCCGCGAGTTGCCCGCTGACCGGCCCCTGCGGCAGCAGGTCCGAGGGACCGTCCGGGCGGTTGCCGACCGACGGGTAGGGTGCGAAGGAGCGGCCGTCGCGGCCGGTGCACGGGGGCTGAGTGACAAGGGGGAAGCATGCACACGATCCGCCGTCTCGACCTGGGATACATCGTCCGGCCGGCCTCCGAGGTGGGCGGCCCCGAGCCGCGGGTGGAGCCGGTGCTCGCGTACCTCGTCCGGGGACCGCAGGGGCTGCTGCTGTTCGACACCGGGATCGGAGCGGGCTCGCCGGAGACCGAGGCGCACTACCGCCCCGTCCGCCGCCCGCTGCCCCAGGCGCTCGCCGCGGCCGGCGTCTCGGTCTCGGACATCGACCTGGTGGTCAACTGCCACCTGCACTTCGACCACTGTGGCGGCAACCCGCTGTTCGCCGGGACTCCCGTCCTCGTCCAGTCGAGCGAGCTGGCCACCGCCCGGCGCGGTGACTACACCATCGACGGCCTGGTCGACTTCCCCGGCGCCGTCCACCGCGAGCTCGACGGCGAGACCGAGATCTGGCCCGGCGTCCGGGTGCTGCCCACCCCCGGGCACACCGACGGCCACCAGTCGCTGCTGGTCGAACGACTGGGCGACTGCACCGTGCTGCTGGCCGGGCAGGCGTACGACTTCGCCACCGAGTACGGGCAGGCGCTGCTCGCCCGGCAGGCCGTCCGCGAGGGGGTGGCCGCGCCGCTCCCCGGCTACCGGGCCTGGCTGGACCGGGTGGCGGAGTACGCGCCGCGCCGGGTGCTCTTCGCGCACGACCACGCGGTCTGGGAGCCCGCCTGACGGACCGCTGGGCCGCAGGCCTTTCAGAGAACTCGGGAGGTCGGCGCGTTCGGAGGCCGTCAGAGGGCTCAGAAGGTGAAACGCAGCGCGCCCACCCGGTGGTCGAAGCTGGACGGGACGAGCACCGGCTCGCCGAGCGACCGCACCTCGGGCAGCCGGGTGAACAGTTCGCGGAACAGCGCAGTCATCTCCTGCCGGGCCAGGTACGCGCCGAGGCAGTAGTGCGGGCCGCCGCCGCCGTAGCCGAGGTGGGGGTTGGGGGTGCGGCTGATGTCGAAGGCCTCGGGGTTGGGGAACACCGTCTCGTCCCGGTTCGCCGAGCCGTAGTACAGCGCGACCTTCTCCCCCGCCCGCAGCAGCGGACCGCCCAGGCCGCCGAGTTCGTGGTCGACGGCGACGGTGCGGCGGAACTGGACGATCGGGGTGGCGTGGCGGACGATCTCGTCCACCGCGCCGTCGACCCGTCCGTCCAGGTCGGCGAGCAGCAGCGCGCGCTGCTCGGGGTGGGCGGTCAGCAGGTGGAGACCGTGGGCGAGCGCGTTGCGGGTGGTCTCGACCCCGGCGACCAGCAGCAGGCTGAAGAATGCGCCCAGCTCGCGGCCGGTCAGCCGGCGGCCGTCCACGTCGGCGGTGACCAGCGCGGAGATCAGGTCCTCGGCGGGCCGGCGGCGGCGCTCGCGGCCGATCGCGGCCACGATGCCCTGCATCCGGGCGAGTGCCGCCAGCCCGCGCCCGGGCACCCGGATCCGGCCGCGCGGCGTCCGGGCCACGCCGGTGCCCTCGGAGGTGCGGTTGACCAGGTCGAGGATGGTGCGGCGGGGCCCCTCGGGGATGCCCATCATGGAGCAGATCACCTGGAACGGGAGCTCGGCGGCCACCGTGCCGACGAAGTCCTCGGGCCGGTCGCGTTCGACCTCGTCCACCAGGGCGGCGGCGATCCGGCGGACGTCCTCCTCGATCCGGCCGAGCAGGCGCGGGGTGAAGGCCCGGGAGACGATCCGGCGCAGTTGGGAGTGCCGGGGGTCATCCAGGTTGACCATCGAGTCGCCGAACAGCAGCCGGACCCACCGGGGCGGTTCCGGGGTGGTCACGCCGGGGCCGGAGCGGAAGACGGCGGGGGTCCGGCTCGCCTCGACCACGTCGGCGTGCCGGACCAGGGCGTGGAAGCCCCGGCCGGTGGCGCGGTCGCCGAAGTAGACCGGGGCGGGGCGGCGGCGCAGCTCCGCGAAGGCCGCGGCGCGGTCGGGTGGCGGCAACCGCCAGAAGCGGGGGTCGGCGAGGTCCGGGGTGTCCGCGGCCGGGGCCGGGACCTCCGTCGGAGTGTTCATGGCCGCGCCTCCTGCTTCCGATCGGATCGTCTTGACACGTACGTTCTGTGCTGGAGTGTGCACATGTAGTGAGCGGAAGGCGCGCGTGTCAAGCCGGTTGGGCGACCGGGTGGAACCGTGCTAAAAGCCGTTGATCGGTCGACCTGACGGGCCGGGCATGGTCTCACGGGCCGGATCCGGCCATGACCGGAGGGTGCGGTCCGGCCGGGAGGCGGTGGGTGCGACGATGAGTGCCATCGTGATGACCGACCGGATCCGCCTGCTGCGCGCCGCGGTCTTCGCCGCGCTGTGCGTGGCGATGGCCGCCACGGCGCACGTCACCATGGCCGGGGCCGGAGTGTCGCCGCCCGTGCTGCTCGGCGCGTTCGGGGCCGTCCTCGGCCTGACCTGGTTGCTGGCCGGGAAGCGGCGCGGAATCGGTGTGATCGGCGTCTGGATGGTCGCGGCGCAGAGCGCGCTGCACCTGCTGTTCCAACAGGCCGGGACGGTCGGCCGCGGGGGCGCCGGTCTCGCCCGGTTCGCCGGCACGGACTGGGCCGCCCTGCTGCTCTGCAACCCGGACCGGGCCGGCGGCGGGATCTCGCCCGTCGAGCTGGCGCGGATGGCGGGCATCGACCCGGACGTCGCGCCGGCCGGCGGCAGCCTGCGGCCCATGGCGGGGATGCACCACGGGGCGGCGGGACCGGTCGACGGGACGGCCGTGGACATGGGCCTGTCGGGGGCGACGGGCATGCCGGGGATGACCGGAATGCCGGGCATGCCCCCGGGCGTGCCGCACCAGATGTCCGGCGGAATGTCCGGCCACATCTCCGGTCAGATGGCCGGCGGGATGTCCGGAGGGATGTCCGGCGGGATGTCGCACGGCATGTCGGCCGGGATGGCACTCGCCCACGTCGTGGCGGCGCTCGCCTGTGCGCTGTTGCTCTGGCGCGGTGACGCCGCGCTGGTCCGGGTCTTCGAGCTGCTGGCCGCGCTCGGGACGGTGGTCGCGGGGGCGCTGCTGCTCCCGCTGCTGGCACTGTTCGCCCGCCCCCTCGGGTACCGGCCACCTGCCTCGCCCCGGCCCGCCGACCGGTCGGCCCGGCCGCTTCGGTCGGTCCTGCTCACTCATGCCGTCGTCCGGCGGGGGCCGCCGGCGTTCGCGCCCGCCTGCTGACGCGCCCGCCGCGCTCCTCCCCGTCCGGCCGGACTCCGGCCGCCCCTGGGACCTCCGCGTCGGGCAGGTCGCCCTGCCGCGCCGCCGCGCGCCGCGCCCAGCGCCGTCACGTCCAGTGCCGTCGCACCTCGCGCCGCCGTGCCGCCGTGCCGTCAGGGCCCGGGCCGCTGTCCGCGTCCGCCGACCTCCTCCGCGGGAGGTGCGGTGTGCCGCGCGGTCGGCCCATGGACGCCTGCGGTGCCGCCGTGCGCGGCGCCGTTCCCAGCCTTCCTCTCGGGACCTTCCCATGCCTCACTTCGACGGCGCACCGGTTCGCACCGGCGCCACCGTCCTACCGCTCCGCGGTCTGCGGCCCCTCCGGCGCGTGACCGACCGGGGCGTCCACACCCAGCCGGGCCGGCAGCCCGGCCGTCCACGCCTCCGACGGACCGTCGGCGGTGACCGCCGACACCTGGTCGCGCAGCCGCTCGGCCCGTTCCAGCCACTCCCGGCAGCCGGTACAACGCGTCAGGTGCTTGTCCAGCCGGATGCCGGGCAGACCGCTCGGTTCGCCGTCGAGCCGGGCGGACAGAGCGGTACGGAACTGCGCGCATCTCATACGACCATCGTCCCGCACGGCTGCCGGGCCGGGACCGGACGGGTCACCTCCGGGGAAGCTCGCGAGATCGGGATCGTCAGGGTCGGAGGCCGCCGTGGATGACGACCAGCTCACGGCGCTCGCACTGACCGCCCGGTCGGGGCGGGCCGCCGACGTCGAGGCCTTCGTCCGGGCCACCCAGCGGGACGTCTGGCGCTTCGTCGCCCACCTGACCGACGTGCAGTCCGCCGACGACCTCGCCCAGGAGACCTTCCTGCGGGCGCTGCGCGGCCTCCCGGCCTTCGCCGGGCGCTCCTCGGCCCGCACCTGGCTGCTGTCGATCGCCCGGCGCACCGTGATCGACCGCTACCGGATGGCCGCCGCCCGGCCGCGTTGCGCGGCGCTGCCGGACTGGCAGGAGGCGGCGGAATGGCAGGGCGGCGCCCCGGCGGCCGGGTTCGAGGACGGAATCGCCCTCGGGGACCTGCTCGAACGGGTACCGGCGCAGCGGCGGGAAGCCTTCGTGCTGACCCAGGTGGTCGGCCTGAGCTACGCCGAGGCGGCCGAGGTCGCCGGATGCCCGGTCGGCACCGTCCGTTCCCGGGTCGCCCGGGCGCGCGAGGAGCTGATAGCGCGCCTGCGGGCGGCCGAGGCCGGGGAACTCGCGACGGCGTGCTGAGCACCGGGGGCCGGAGGACAGACGACGGCTGACGGCTGACGGCTGACGGCTGACGGCTAACAGATGACAGCGAACGGATAACAGATTTCGAAAGCTGTCATCTGTCATCCGTTCGCTGAAAGTTGTTCGCCCGGGAAAATTCCCCCAAGTGTTCGGAACCAGGGCCCCCGCGCCTCCGACTGCTGTACCGGACGCCGCCGCCGAGGCGGCGCCCGGTACAACAGCGGGAGCGGAGGACCTTCGTGCGGGCGCGGAACCAGTCACGCATCTGCGACCTGACGACAAGTCAGCAAGGCCACGTCGACCGATGGAGCCTGGTCGTGGCTGCCGGGCTGCTCTCGTTCGTCGCGATGCTCGACATGAACGTGGTCAATCTGGCGCTCACCGACATCTCCTCCGGCCTGCACGTCTCCGCCGGTGTCGCCCAGTGGGCCGTTCTCGGCTACCAACTGCCCCTGGTCGCCCTACTGTTGCCGGCCGGGCGATGGCTGGACCAGGTCGGAACCCGGTCCGCGCTGCTGCTCGCGGTCAGCTGCTTCGCTACCTGCAGCGTGCTGGCCGCCCTTGCGCCGTGGGCGAGTTGGCTGATCACCGCACGCCTGCTCCAAGGCTCCTTCGGTGCCGTGCTGTTCGTCCTGATGCCGGTGCTCGCCGCGACGTCCGTCCGGCCCGAGCTGCGCGGGCGGGCGATGAGCGTGCCCGCGACGCTGGGACCGCTCGGGGCCGTCACCGGACCGGTGGTCGGCGGCCTGCTGCTGGACCACCTGGGCTGGCGGGCGATCTACCTGGTCAAGCTGCCGGTCTGCCTGGCCGCCGTCCTGATCGTGCACCGGAACGCCCCGCGAAGCGGCCGACTGCGCCTGCCCGACCGGGGTTCGCTGGGCGACGCCGCCCTGATCGGCGCCGCGGTCGCCGCCGTCCTGCTCGGACTCACCCTGGCACCGAAGGCCCCGCCGTGGCTGCTGCTCGCGCTGCCCGCCACGCCGCTGGTGCGGCTCTGGCTGCGCCGCCCGGGCGGCCGGCCGGTCGCGGAGGTGCTGCGGGCCGCCGGGACCGCCGGGGTGAACGCCTCGGTGCTCGCGCTCGCCGCCGGCTTCGCGGCCTGCCAGTACCTGCTCGTCCAGTACCTGCGCGGCCCGCGCGGTGAGAGCGCCACCGCCACCGCGCTGACCATGCTGGCCTTTCCGCTGGGCATGGTGCTGGCCGGACGGGTCGGCGGCCGACTGGCCGACCGTTGGGGCGCCCGGCCGACCGCGCTCGCCGGCGCCGTCCTCACCACCTGCGGTCTGGCACTGCTCGTCCCGGTGGACGCCGGCTGGTCCACCCTCGACGTCGCCGCGCGGCTCGCCCTGGCCGGTGCCGGGATGGGCCTCAACGGCGGCCCCACCCAGGCGCTGGTGATGACCGCCTCCCCGCCCGGGAGGCTCGCCACCGCCGGCTCCGCCGTCCAGCTCTCCCGCAGCCTCGGCTTCGCCCTCGGTCCGGCCCTGGCCACCGCCGCCGCCCTGGCGGGCGACCGGCCCGGCGCCGGGACCCGCGCGGGCACAGCCCTGGCCGCCCTGATCGCGGCCACCGCCGTGGTCCTGCTCGCCCGGTACCGCCGCCCGCAGTCCTGACAGCCGCCCGAGATCCCGCTCCCGCCCCTCTGGAGGACCCACATGACCGACCCCGTCCGCACCCCGCCCCCGGCGGAGGCCGAACCCGAACCCGAAACCCACACCGACGACCCGACCACGACCACGTTCACGACCACGGTCACGACCACGGCCACGATCACCGCCACAACCACGACCACGGCCGGACCCGCGACCGATCCCACGGCCGGAGCACCGCGCTGCCCGTACGGCCACGATCGGCTGCCCACCCCCGTCCCGCTGTACGGCCCGGACTACAAGACCGACCCGTACCCCCTCTACCGCCGGATGCGCGAGGCCGGACCGGTGCACCGGGTGGAGTTCCCGAGCGGCATCCACGCCTGGCTGGTCACCGGCTACCAGGCCGCCCACGCGACCCTCAACGACCCGCGGCTCGGCAAGAACCACGCCCTCGGCAACGACAACTGGCGTCGACTCGCCTCGATCATGCCGGAGCCCCAGCACTCCCAGCTCCAGGTCCACCTGCTGCACCAGGACCCGCCCAAGCACACCGCGATGCGCCGCCTGGTGCTGGACGCCTTCGCCCCGCGCCGGGTGGAGTCGCTGCGCCCCCGGCTGCAGGAGCTGGCCGACGCCCTGGTGGACGGGCTGCCCGCCACCGGCGGCGCCGATCTGGTGGCGGGCTTCGCGGCCCACTACCCCTTCCGGGTGCTGGCCGAAGTCATCGGCCTGCCCGCCGAGTTGGCGGCCCGCTTCGACCGCGACTGGGGCAAGGTGGTCCAGCCGGTCGGCCCCCAGGACCCGGGGCGTCCGGCGTACGAGGCGCGGCTGCGCGGCCTGCAGACGTACATCGCCGAGGTGGTCGCCCGCAAGCGCACCGACCACCTCGCCCCCGGCTTGGACGAGCGCGAGGACCTGCTCGGCCGGCTCGTGGCGGCCCACGACGCGGGCGAGTTGAGCCGCGAGGAACTGGACTCGATCGTGTTCCAGCTGCTGGTCGCCGGACAGGAGCCGGTCACCAACCAGATCACCACCATGCTGGTCACCCTGCTGCGCCACCCCGAACAACTCGCCGAACTGCGCGCGGGCCTCGACGATCCCGGCCGCCTGGCCCGCGCGGTGGAGGAACTGCTGCGCCACGACGCCGCGTTCGAGCTCACCACCTGGCGCTTCTTCGCCGAGGACAGCGACCTGTTCGGCACCACCGTTCCGGCGGGCGACTCGGTGATCGTCTCGCTGTGCGCCGCCAACCGCGACGAGGAGCAGTTCGCCGGGGCCGACCACCTCGACCTCGACCGCACGCCGAACACCCACCTCGCCTTCGGCCACGGCATCCACTACTGCCCCGGCGCGGCCCTGGCCCGGGCCGAACTCCAGATCGCCGTCGGCACCCTGCTCACCCGGCTGCCCGGGCTTCGCCCGGCCGTAGCGCCCGGGGACGGCCTGGACGAGCTCGCCTGGATCCCCGCCGTCCTGGCCCGGGGCGTCAACCGGCTGCCGGTCGCCTACGACCGGCGCGACTGAACACGACGAGCTCGCCGCCCGCCCGGCCGCCCGACCGGCCCCACCCCCGGCTCCGCCTGCCCGAAGCCCGTACGCCCGCCCGTCCATGGAGGAGATCCATCATGCCGCCCGTCGGCACCGCCCCCGCCACCGCCGCCACCCCCTTCGTCACCAGCATCACCGGCACCCCCGAGCAGCGGTCGACGGAGCGGCTCGCCGCCCGCGTCCTCGGGATGCTGCTCCCGCACCGCCGCGCCGCCGACCCGGAGTTCGACGCCCGCCCCGAGCACTTTCCCTTCCAGCTCGCGCAGTTGGCCGACTTCATCGACGCGGGCGCGCCGATCGTCTTCACCCTGCCGGGCTTCCCGTGCAAGTCGCCGAACCCGGCGAAAGTGCTCGGCCACCTGCCGGACGAGGGCGAGCGACTGTCCCTGACCTTCCTCGACGAGCTCTGCACCCGGATAGGCCGGATCCACCCGCCCGGCGCACGCATCCTGATCTGCTCGGACGGCCACATCTTCGGCGACCTGATCAACGTCCCCGACGACCACATCGACGAGTACTCGGACGAGTTGACCGCGATGATCGAGCGCGAGGGCCTGCGACACCTCGACACCTTCGACCTGCGGGCGGTGCTCGGCGACCTGCCGTACGACGAGAAGCGCGCCCGGGTGCACGAGCGCTACGCGCCGAGCGTCGAGGAACTGCGCGAGCAGGTGCTGACCGAGCAGGAGACCCTGCGGCTCTACCGCGGTATCACCCGCTTCCTCACCGAGGACAGCACGGGCTTCCCCGGTACCCGGTCCGCCCTGCAGCGCGAGTGCCGCCGCCGCGCCTACGCGGTGATCCAACGCAGCAGGGCGTGGGGTGAGTTGATCGCCGAGCGGCACCCCCGCGCGGTCCGGCTGTCCATCCACCCGCAGCCCGCCGGTGCGGCCAAGTTCGGCATCCGGCTGCTGGCGGCGGCCGACGCCTGGATGACGCCGTGGCACTCGGCCGTGCTCCACCGGCCGGACGGCCGCTGGGAGTTGCTCCGCAACGAGGAGGCCGCCCGGCTCGGCCGGCCGGTGGAGCGGAACGGCCGGCCGAGCCACTACGAGAGCAGCTGAGGCCTGACCGCCCCGGGCGGAGGGCCGGGCCGGCGGAGCGGCTCGGGGGCGGCGACGGCCGGGGAGCGGTGGTCGAAGGCGATCAACGGGTCGCCGGTGAGGGGGTGGTCGACCACCGCGGCGCGTACGCCGAAGACCTCGGCCAGCAGGTCGGCGGTCAGCACCTCGCGCGGCGCCCCGGAGGCCACCAGCGCGCCGCGGTGCAGCACGTGCAGCCGGTCGCAGACCGAGGCGGCGGCGTTGAGGTCGTGCAGCGCGACCAGTGTGGTGCGGCGCTGTTCCCGCAGCAGGGCGAGGAGTTCGACCTGGTGGCGGACGTCCAGGTGGTTGGTCGGCTCGTCGAGCACCAGGACGTCCGGCTGCTGGGCGAGCGCCCGGGCCAGCAGGACCCGTTGCCTTTCGCCGCCGGACAGTTGGGCGAACCGGCGCTCCGCGGCGTCGGCCATGCCGACCCGGCGCAGGGCCTCGGCGGTGATCCGGTGGTCCTCGGGATCGTCGGCCGCGAACGCCCGCTTGTACGGGGTGCGGCCCATCGCCACCACCTCGCGCACGCTCAACTCGAAATCGCCGCTGCGCTCCTGGGGCAGCGCGCCGATGTGCCGGGCGGACTGTGCGGGCCGCAGCGCCGCCAGGTCCTGCCCGGCCAGCAGCACCCGCCCGGCGCTCGGCCGCAGGTGCCGGTAGACCGTGCGCAGCAGGCTGGACTTGCCGCTGCCGTTGGGCCCGACCAGCCCGGCGATCTCCCCCTCCTCGGCGACCAGGTGGACCCCGGCCACCACCGTGCGCCCGGCCAGGGCGACGCTCAGGTCCTCGACGGCGATCCTCAACTGCGCTCCAGTCGTCGGTCCAGCAGGTAGAGCAGGGTGGGGGCGCCGAGTACGGCGGTGACCACGCCGATCGGCAGTTCCTGGCCGTCCAGGGCGGTGCGGGCCACGGTGTCGACCACGACCAGGAGCACCGCCCCGGTGAGGGCGGACAGCGGCAGCAGCCGCCGGTGGTCGCCACCGACGAGCAGCCGGCAGACGTGCGGCACCATCAGCCCGACGAAGCCGATCGCCCCGGAGACGGCGACCAGTACTCCGGTGAGCACACTGGTGACGACGAAGACCTCCCGGCGCAGCCGGGTGACGTCCACGCCGAGCCCGGCGGCCGTCTCGTCGCCCATCAGCATCGCGTTGAGGCCGCGGGCGCGGGCCTGGAGCAGGGCCGACCCGAGTGCCACCGCCACGGCGGGGACCGCGAGTTGGGCCCAGACGGCGCCGCCCAGGCTGCCCATCAGCCAGAACAGCACTCCCCGGGTCTGCTGCTCGTCGCTGGTCTGCAGGACGAGGTAGCTGGTGATGCCGCCGAGGAACTGGGCGATGCCGATGCCGGCCAGCACCAGCCGCAGTGGCGAGAAGCCGCCGCCGCGCCGGGCCATCAGCCAGACCAGGGAGAACGCGGCGAGCGCGCCGGCGAAGGCCGCCAGGGAGACGGTGAGGCCGAGCGCGCTGCCGAAGGAGAGTTCCAGGCCGAAGGCGGTGCCGAGGACGATGGTGGCGACCGCCCCGAGGGAGGCGCCGGAGGAGATGCCCAGCAGGTAGGGGTCGGCGAGCGGGTTGCGGACCAGGGCCTGGACGGCGGTGCCGACCAGGCCGAGTCCGGCACCCACCACGGCGGCCAACAGCGCTCGCGGAACGCGCAGTTGCCAGACGATGAGGTCGCGGGTGCCGGGTTGGGGCGCACGACCGGTGAGGTGGTGGACGACCACCGACCAGACCTCGCCGGGCGGGAGGTCCACCGGACCGAGCGAGACGGCGGCGGTCAGCGCGAGCAGCAGGGCGACGGCCAGCGCGGCGGCCAGCCGCCCGGCCCGCAGGGTGCGGGCCGGGCGGCCGGTCTCCCGGTCACGCGCGGCGTGAAGGGCCGAAGTCACCGTCTACTGCCCGCCCTTGACGAGCTCGGGGTGGACGGTGGCGGCGATCTGCCGGACGGCGTCGGCGTTGCGCACCCCCGCGATGGTGGTCACCTCGGAGCCGAGCCGCACGAAGTGCCCTTCCTGGACGGCCTTCAGGCCCTGGGTCGCCGGGAAGCCCCGCAGGAAGGCCTCGGCGTCGTCGTAGGCCTTGCGGGTGGCCTCCTCGCTGCCCCGGTTGCGCACGGCCAGCTGGATCCAGTCCGGGTTCTTGGCCACGACGTCCTCCCAGGAGCCGGGCTTGAAGTCGGCGTCGCAGTCGGCGAACACGTTGCGGGCCCCGGCCTGGGTGATGACGGCGTTGGCGACCTGCCGGCCGCAGACCGCGACCGGCTGCTTCGTCCCGGCGTCGAAGTCGAAGACGAAGTAGCCGGGCCGCTTGTCCTCCGGGACGCCGGCGAGTGCGGTGCGGACCTCGCCGACCCGCTTCTCCATCCCGGTGACGAGTTCCTCGGCGCGAGCGGCGGTGCCGGTGACGGCGCCGAGGCGGCGGATGTCCTCCTCGATCCCGGCGAGGTCGGTGCGCGGCGCCTTGGCGGCCTTCGGGGTGCCGGCGCAGGCGGTGGAGAGGAGGAAGACGTGCTGGATGCCGGCCGCCGCGAACTCCGCCTCGCTGGGACCGGTGGCTCCGCCGCCCATCATCGGCATCGCGCCGAAGGTGTCCACGTAGAGGTCGGCGCCGGAGCCGAGCAGCTTCTCCTTGGGAATCGCCTTGTCCCCGAGCACCGGCACCTTGGCGCCCTGTTCGGCCAGCGCCGACGGCAGGGTGCCCTTGCCGGGCGGGAAGCCGGTGCCGATCACCCGGTCGCCCGCACCGAGTTGGAGCAGCATCTCCAGGCTCGCCGCGTTGCTGGTGACGATCCTGGCCGGGGCCTTGGCCACGGTCGTCTCCTTGCCCGCGCAGTCGGTGACCGTGACGGGGAAGCCCCCCGCCGGTACGGGCCGGACGGTGACGGAGGCGCTGCCCCCGCCGCCGCTTCCGCAGGCCGTGGCGAACAGGGCGACGGCGGCCGCGATGCCGTAGACGACGCGAGGGCGCATGAGAACTCTCCTGGTGGGGTGACCGTGCCGGGGGTCCGCGCTGCGGACCCGGATCAGGTAGTCGGGCCGGGGTCGCGCCGGGTTCCCGGGGATCACCCTGCGATTCGCGGTCCTCCGACGGCCCACCCGGCGGAGCACGCATAGGGTGGCCGGATGGCCGATCCCACCGCCCCGCGCGACGACCTCGACCTGCCGGTACCGCTCGGTCCGCTCCCACCGCGCCGGGTGGTCTCGCTGGTGCCCTCGCTGACCGAGGCCGTCGCGGCCACCGCACCCGGTCTGCTGGTCGGCGCCACCGACTGGTGCAGCCACCCCGCCGACCTGGCCGTGGCCCGGATCGGCGGCACCAAGAACCCGGACCTCCCGGGGATCCTCGCGCTGGCCCCGGACCTGGTGATCGCCAACGACGAGGAGAACCGCCGCCCCGACCTGGACGCGCTGCGGGCCGCCGGGGTACCGGTGTGGGTCACCGACATCCGCACCCTGGACGGTGCCTTCCGCTCCCTGGACCGGCTGCTCACCGTGGCCTGCCGACTGCCGCGCCCGGCCTGGCTGGACCGGGCGGAAGCCGCCTGGCACGACGTACGGCCGACGGCGGCCACCGGGGACGTACGGCCGGCGGCGGACGGCCCGCGGGCGATCGTGCCGATCTGGCGCCGCCCCTGGATGGTGCTCGGCCGCGACACCTTCGCCGGGGACCTGCTGCACCGCCTCGGCCTGCGGCTCGTCCACGCCGACCACCCCGAGCGCTACCCGGCCGTGCCGCTGCCCGAACTGCTGGCGGTCCGACCGGAGTTGGCGGTGCTGCCGGACGAGCCGTACCGCTTCACCGCCGGGGACGGCCCGGAAGCGTTCCCCGGCATCCCGGTCGCGCTGGTCAGCGGACGGCACCTGACCTGGTACGGGCCCTCCCTCGTGACCGCTCCGTCCGTCCTCCGGCAGGCGGTCGACCACCCGTTCGTACCGGGCGGAGGGACCACATCGTAGGATGACCGCCACTCGCCGGGATCATCGGATTCCCGGGGGCAAGTGGGGGGACGAACCATGAAGTTGAGCACCACCCGGCGGACGACCGTCCTGGTCTCCGCCGTCGCCGTCTCGACCGCCGTCCTGGCGGGCTGCGGTACCCAGAGCGCCGACAAGCAACCGAACGCGGCGGCGAGCACCACGCTCACGGCCGCCGACGCCACACCCAGCGGGACGGCGAGCGCCGGCCCGTCCGCGAGCGCCACCCCGACGCCCACCGGCTCGGCGTCCGCCGGCGCCTCGCACAGCCCGAGCGCCGGCCCGAGCAAGTCGGCGAAGGCCACGCCCGGCGCCCAGGGCGGCAACGCCAGGAGCGGCGGCGGCAGCGCGGCCGGCGCACCCGCCACCCAGCCGCCGGTCGAGAAGCCCGCCATCCCCGCGCCGGTCCCCACCGCCAAG
Organism: Kitasatospora sp. NPDC101157; assembly: GCF_044768255.1. NCBI lineage: Bacteria > Bacillati > Actinomycetota > Actinomycetes > Kitasatosporales > Streptomycetaceae > Kitasatospora > Kitasatospora sp. NPDC101157. The sequence continues at coordinate 475,439 of NZ_JBIWPL010000003.1, forward strand.
CCCGGCGCCGTGGCCCTCCCGCCGCCGCCCGCGCCGCCCGTCCCGCACGTGCCCCCGCTGCAGAGCGGCTGCCAGCCCAGCAAGCCCCAGCCCGACGAGCCCAAGGCGGCCGTCGGCGCGGCCCTCACCGCGGCGGCCGGGCAGTCCCGGGTGCTCACCCTCAGCTCGGGCGGTACCGACAAGCTCCCGCCGCTGCCGGCCAACCTGGTCAAGGCCATCGCCTGGCAGGAGAGCGGCTGGCAGTCCGGCATCCTGGCCTGCGACGGCGGCATCGGCACCATGCAGATCATGCAGAACACCGTCAGCTGGATGAACGGCAAGTACGGCACCAACTCCGACCCCAAGACGCTCAACGGGAACGTCCAGCTCGGCACCCAGCTGCTCGACTGGCTGGTCGCCTACTACGGCGACTCCTCCTTCGGCGGCAAGTACGACCTCTCACCCGACCCGGCCACCGGCAAGACCCCGCTGCTCGACCTGGTCATCTCGGCGTACAACGCGGGCGCCGGCAACGTGCACTACAACGCCGTCACCGACCCGACCACGGGCGAGGTCGTCGGCAGCCTGGACATCCCCAACCAGAAGTACGTCTCCAACGTGAAGGCGCTGATGGCCGGCCAGCCGTGGAACAAGGCCGGCTGACCCCTTTTCCCTTCGTGCTCCTGGTGGTTGCGGCCGCTACGGCCGCTGCATGACGCAGGGCCCGGAACGCGAGTGCGTCCCGGGCCCTGCGGCGTACGGCTGCCGGCCGGCGTCAGCCGCGCGCGGTGGTGACGGCGGCGCCCAGCGCCTCCTTGATCCGGGGGCCGAGACGGGCGAAGCCCAGCTCCTTCATGGCCGCGCGGAGCAGCTCCTCGTCGCTCCGCTCGGTTCCGTCGGCGTCGATCCATCGGACGACGGCGAGCAGTTCGTCGGCGGAGTAGGCGGTCACGGGGCGGCCGGGCGTGAAGTCCGGCTTCGCGGGACGGCCGGCGGGGGCCTCCACGACGGGGGCCTCGACGGCTTGGGCCTCGGTGACGGGCTCCTCCGCGGTGGACTCCTCCGCGGTGGACTCCTCCGCGGTGGACTCCTCCGTGATGGGCTCGTCGGCAGCGACGGAGGCCTCGACGACCGCCTCAGGCTCTGCGGCGGGCTCCTCTGCGTCGGCTGCGGGAAGCTCCTCGACGGCCTCGGGCTCCGTGACGGTGCCCTCGACCTCGGCGGCGGGAGCCTCCGTAGTGTCCTCCGACTCTGCGACGGGCTCCTCGACCTCAGCGGCGGTCTCCGCCTCGACGGTCACGGCCTCGACCGGTTCCGCAATCTCGACGGAGGGCTCCTCGGTGACGGCCTCGGGCTCCTCGACCTCGGCGGCCGGAGCCTCCTCGACGGCCTCCGCCTCGGTCACCGGCTCCGCCTCAACGGCAGGGGCCTCCACAGCGGCCTCGACCTCGACGGCCTCCGGCTCGGCCTCAACCGCGGCCTCGACCTCGGCGTCCGCCGTGGTTTCGAGCTCGACCTCGGCGACGGGCTCCTCGGCCTCGACCTCGTCGGCCTCCTCCGCCGACTCGTCCACCGCTGCGGCCTCGACCAGCGCGGCCGTCGCGGCGGCGACCAGGTCGTCGGCGGCCGGGGAGGGCGCCGGGAGGGACACCACGGTGGCCGGGGCTTCCTCCGTCACCTCCTCCACCGCAACCGCAACCGAACCCGGCTCGTTCTCGGCGGAGTCGACGTCCGAGCCCGACGCCGCCTCAACGGCCTCGGCCCCGCCCTCGGTCAGCTCGGCGTCCGACGTCTCGGCACCGCTCTCGACCTCGGTCTCAGCGTCGGCCTCGGTGTCAGCAGCCGTCTCGGCGGCCAGCTCCTCGGTGTCGGCCTCAGCTACCTCAGCGGCCTCAGCTACCTCAGCGGCCTCAACGGTCTCAGCGGTCTCGGCGGTCTCGGCGGTCTCGGCGGTCTCGGTGACCGGCTCCGCCGCCAGCCCGTCCCGCTGCCCACCGGCCAGCGCCTGACGCGCAGCGGCTTCGGCCTCAGCCTCGGCGTCGGCATCCACGTCGACGTCGACCTCGGCCTCCGTCTCCGCGACGACCGGCTCCGCCGCCAGCCCGTCCCGCTGCCCGCCCGCCAGCGCCTGGCGCGCCGCGTACGCGGCCTCGGCTGCGCGGCGGTCGGCCTTGGCGGCGGTGAGTTCGGCGAGCAGGTCGGCCAGGCCGGCCTCCTCAAGGGTGGCGCGCAGGCTGCGGATGGTGGGCAGGCGGTAGAGGGTGCCCTCGTCGGCGGCGAGGCGCTCGACCAGGTCGGCCAGTTCGGTGAAGGCGAGGCCGTCCAGGTCGTGGTCGGGCAGCAGGCGGGCGAGGCCGCGCAGGCCGGTGTTGATCGGTTCGAAGGCCTGGGCGGTGCGCTCGACGAGGTCGCCGTCGGCGGGCACGCTCGGGAGGCTGCCGGCGGGGGCGAGGGCGGCCCAGGCGCGGCGCTCGATCTCGGCGGAGGTCAGCGCCTCGTGCAGGTCCTCGCGGCGGACCTTGCGGTCGTGGGCGAGGGCCGCGGCCTGCTTGCGCAGCGAGCGGCCGCGCAGCCAGGAGAGCTTGACGCCGTTCTCGCGGCGCCAGGTGCTGTCGGCGGTGGCGGCGGCCAGGGCGACGAGGTCGGCGTCGTACGCGGCGGTGCTGAGGGTGGCGGAGGTGCGGTGCACGCGCTGGAGCATCTCGACCAGCAGCGCGGCCTTGGCGACGGTGTCGGGCTCGTCCAGCTTGGCCTCGGCGGCCAGGGCGGTGACGGCTTCCCAGGTCTGCTGCAGATCGCGGCCACGCAGTTCCGCGAGGGCGGTGGAGGCGGCGCGGGCGTCCTCCGGGGTGGCGACGGTGTCGACGGCCGCGTACCAGGCGTGGGTGTCGGCGCTGAGCGTGAAGGCCCCGAGTTCGGCGTAGCGGCCGAGGTCTTCGCGGAGGTCGGGCTCCGCAGCGGCGTCCTGGGGGTCCTTGACGTCTGCGGCGTCGGCGACGTCCGCCGGGTCGGCTGCGTCGGCGTTGCGCGAGTGAAGCACTGTCATGTGAGGTCCGGTTCTGGGCGACGACGGCGGGGCTGGCGGCGAGGGGGCGGCGGACCGGTTGCGCGGGGTGCCCCTGGGGCGGGACACGGGGGCACGCGGACGGGCTGCCGGTTGTGGAGGCCCAGAATACGGGTGCCCGTTCGAGCCTTGCACGCACCCACCGCCGGACGGGCCGGTGTCGTGTGCCATACCGCTCGCGTGGCCGCTACCCGGGAGGTCCGCCCGGGTGGTCCGGCCCTGGTCCGTACGGGTGGTCGGACGGCGGGGCGGACGGTCGACCCGGCCGTCCGCCCGGCTGTCCGCCCGGCCGTCCGCCCGGCTGTTCCGCCCGGCGCGGGCGCGGGCGCCGCAGCCGGTCCAGCGGGACGTCACGGACGCCGCGGGCCGGGCGGCCGAGCGGCGGACGGAAGCCGGCCCGCCCGAGGGTGGGCAGGTCGACCGGCGCGAGGTACTCGTGGAGCGCGGTGCGGTGCCACCACGCGCCGGTTTCCCGCAGTTCGCGCCATCCGGTGAACCGGTAGAGATAGAGGGTCGCCCGGACGTGGGTCGGTGGGGCGTCGGGGAAGGGGTTGTGGCGCAGCAGCCGCAGGGTCGCACGGTCGCCGGTCAGCAGGCGGGCGACGAAGGGCAGGAACCAGGGGCGGGCGTAGGCCGGGGAGATGCCGGCGAACCACATCAGCCAGTCCAGCCGCAGGTGGTAGGGGGCGTACTGGCGCGGGAGGCGGCGCACGTCGCCGGGCTTGCCCTTGAAGCCGTACTCGCGCCAGACGGTGTGCGGGGTGAGCACGGCTTCGTCGGTGCCCTCGACCACGACCTCCTGGCGGAGGCGGTTGACGCTGCCGAAGGCGCCGTAGGTGTTGACGAGGTGCAGCCGGTTGAAAGAGCGGTTCATCACCTGGCCGCGCGAGAGCATGTTCCGCACCGGCCAGTAGCTGAGCACCAGGACGGCCCCGGTCACGGCGGCCACGAGTGCCTGGTACCAGACGGGGGCGCCGGGGAAGTCGTGGGCGCGGCGCGGCAGTCCGAGGCGGGACGGTTCGACGGCGGCGAGGGCGAGGACGACGGTCAGCCAGTTGAGCCAGGCGAAGTTGCCGGAGGCGATCAGCCACAGCTGGGTGGCGACGACGGCGCAGGCCGCGTAGGTCGCGACCGGCTGCGGGAGCAGCAGGCCGATCGGGACGACGAGTTGGACGAGGTGGTTGGCCGCCGCCTCGACCCGGTGCAGCGGGTCGGGCAGGTGGTGGAAGAACCAGCTGAGCGGTCCGGGCATGGGCTGGGTCTCGTGGTGGTACCGCAGGCAGGTCAGGTCGCGCCAGCAGGTGTCGCCGCGCAGTTTGATCAGTCCGGCGCCGAACTCGACCCGGAAGACCAGCCAGCGCATCAGCCAGAGCACGGGGGTGGGCGGTGCGGTGTCGGCGTTGCCGAGGAAGACGGCCAGGGAGCCCGCTTCGAGCAGCAGCGACTCCCAGCCGAAGGAGTACCAGGTCTGCCCGACGTTGACGATGGAGAGGTAGAGCAGCCAGAGCGCCGCCCAGAGCAGGATCGAGGCCCAGAGCGGGACGGCGTCCGCGAGCCCGGCCGCGACGGCGGCGGACAGCGCGGCGCCGCTCCAGGCGACGGAGGCGAAGAAGCGGTCGCTGTAGTGGAGGTGGAAGATCCCGGGTGACTGGCGGAAGGGCACCCGGGCGGTGAAGCGGGGCACCGGCAGCATGCCGTCGGTGCCGATGAGGGGGCGGAACTGCGCGGCGGCGGCCAGGAATCCGATGAGGTAGAGGCCGGCGAGCAGGCGTTGGACGAGCAGTCGGCTCAGCCAGTAGTCGGGGGCGGCGAACCAGTCCATCCAGTCCATGCGGCCCATGCCTACCATCGGCGGCCGGCTGCGGGGCCCGGCCGGGGCGGGGTCGGCGGACGGTTCACCCGCTCGGCCCGGGCGGCGGGCGCGGGCACGGCGGGCGGCGGGTGCGGTCCCGGACGACAGAGTGGCGGGGAGCCTCTCCTCGGGGGTGAGAGGCGCCCCGCCACGGTGGCGGACGGTACGGACAGTACGGACGGTGGGGACGATGGGGACGGAACGGACGGAACTGCGGGTACGGACGGTGCGGACGGCTGGTGCCCCCGCGGGCCGCGCTGCCGCGCACGGGCGACGGTCGGCCGCTCAGCTCGGCAGGACGAGTCCGGACCCGCCGGCGACGCCCGGCCGGCCGGTCGGGGTGGCGGCGCCGCTCTGCTGGAGCCGGTCGACCAGCAGCGCGGCCAGCGTGCCGAGTTCCTCCTCGGTACGGGACTGGGCGGTGACGTCCATGCCGACGGTGAGGACGCCGTTGACCTGGCCGGTGCGCGCGATCCGCAGCGGGGTGCAGGTGAAGCTGAAGATCTGCTGGATGCGCTGCGCCTCGGGACGGCCGGACTGGACCCGGACGTCGTTGAGGACGGTGGCGCGGCCGGTGTGGTACGCCTCCGAGACGGCCTGCTGGAGGCCGGCCGCGCCGAGCTGCGGGTAGGCGGTGCCGATCGATCCGTACGCCACCGGGGCGCCGAAGGTGTCGGCGTGCTGGGCGTTGGCGTAGCGGATCTCCTGGCCGGGCCCGTCGGTCAGCATGATGGGGAACGGGGAACCGTCGAAGGCCGCGAACATCTCCTGCTGCTGGGCGAGGAGGTTGTCGCGCAGCCGGATCTCGGAGAGCAGCGCCTCGGCGAGGTGCTGGATGTCGCGCAGGCGCTCGCGCCCCCACTGCCGGGGTTCCCGGTCGAGGACGCAGACGGTGCCGATGACGGTGTTGGTGTCGTCGACGAGGGGGGCTCCGAGGTAGGCCCGGACGCCCAGTTCGTCCACGACGGGGTTCCCGGCGAACCGGGGGTAGGCGAGGATGTCGTCCAGCGCGAGGGGCGAACGCTGGGCGACGACGTGCGGGCAGAAGCCGTGGCTCATCGGCATCTGCCGGGTCGGAAGGTCGAAGGCGATGCCCCGATCCGCCCAGGAGGCGCCTTCTTCGGCCGCGACGTCGGCCGAGTTTGGCGGAATGTAGAGCCCCCGGAACATCTGGCGCTCGTCGTTGATGAAGTTGACCATCGCGATGGGAGCGCGGGTGATGCTGGCTGCCAGGTGGGCGAAGCGGTCGAAGGCCTCGTCCGCGGAGGGTTCGTTGAGACCCAGGCTGCGCAGCCTGCGGGTCCGCTCGGACTCCCCGGCAGCACCCGGGAACTGGCCTTGAGTGCTCATCACATCAGTCATGGCGCACATGTAATCAGACATCCGGGCGCCACGGTGTTATCGGGACCGATCGCCCCCCTTGCTGATGCACAGTCAAAGCGGCATGTGAGCGACCTCGCGGCACACCGCCGGAGCGGGGCAAGGTCAATCCCCACCCGACGCGGTGGTAAAACCCGTCGCCGACAGGACGGGCCGAATCCCGCCAATCCAAGATCAACTATGTGTGGGGCCCATGTGCACATATGACAATGAGCCCTGCCGAAGACACGGACGGTAGTTTCCCAGCCCCACGGGAGGCACCGGTCCAAGGTCCGCATGCACCGATGGCTTCGACGCGATCGGCACCGCCACACCTCCACACCCCCACCCTCATCTCGCCGGGGGAGCGGCCGGAGCGGCATCTACGGCGTGAACGGAGGCACGACACCCACCGGAACGAGAGGACCAAGCATGGCGATGGACTACTTCACCGACGAGCGACACGAGAGCCTCCGGGCGGAGGTCCGTGAGTTCGCGGAGAAGGAGGTGCGTCCTCAGGTGGCCAGAATGGAGGCCGACCGGGAGATCGAGTTCGAGCTCTCACGGGAGATCGCCCGCCGCGGCTGGATCGGCGTCACGATCCCGCGCGAGTTCGGCGGCCTGGGTCTGGGGCACCTGGCCAAGACCATCATCGTGGAGGAGCTGGCGCGGGTCAGCGGCGCGATGGGCGCGATGGCGCAGGCCTCGCAGCTCGGCGTCGCCAAGGTCATCCACTTCGGTTCGGACGCCCAGCGGCGCGCCTGGCTGCCGAAGTTCGCGTCCGGAGAATCCCTGCCGACGATCGCGGTCACCGAGCCGGAGTCCGGCGGCCACGTGCTCGGCATGGCCGGCACCGCCCGCCGCGAGGGCGACGAGTACGTGCTCAACGGCCGCAAGGTGTTCGTCGGCAACTCGCACATCGGCGACGTCCACGGGGTGGTCTTCCGCACCGACAAGGGCAGCAAGGGCCTGTCCGCCTTCCTGGTCGAGAGCGACCGGCCCGGCTTCCGCGCCGGCGCGATCGGTACCCAGGGCGGCCTCCACGGCTTCAGCTTCGGCGAACTCGTCTTCGAGGACTGCCGGATCCCGGTCGGCAACCGGCTCGCCGAGGAGGGCCAGGGCCTCGACGTCGCGTACTCCTCCTCCACCCTGTACGGGCGGCTCAACCTCGGCGCCGTCGCGCTCGGCATCCACGTCGCCGTGGTGGAGGACACCGTGCGCTACGCCGAGGAGCGGGCGCTCTACGGCAGGCCGATCAGCCAGCTGAACAGCATCGCGCTGAAGCTCGGCGAGATGCAGTCCCGGCTGATGACGGCCAAGCTGGCGGCCTACCACGCCTCGCACCTGCTCGACCACGGCAAGGCCTGCGACGCCGAGCTGATGAACGCCAAGCTCATCAACACCGAGTACGCGATGGACTCGGCGCGCCAGGCGATGGAGATCTTCGCCGCGCGCGGTACCCAGGAGGAGCACAACGTCATCCGCTACCTGCGGGACGCCACCCACATCTACGCCCCGGCCGGCACCTCGGACGTGCAGAAGCTGCGGCTCGGACAGGTGGCGGCGGGCACGTACGGCAAGCAGTGGTCGGCCGAGCTGTCCGACCTGGCGAGCTGGGCGTGGACCGAGCTCAACCAGCTGGAGTCCGAGGCCGCCTCGGCGTCCGCGCTCCCCACCGGCTTCGTGGGCCCCGCGGCCTCCGCGGGCCCCGCGACCTCGGTGACCTCCGCGGCGGACGGGCGGTACGAGCGGTACGGCCGGGTGGTGCCGCTCTCCGCGGCGAGCTGATCCACCGTGAGGAACCGCCGCCGGGACAGTGGCGAATCCTCGGCACGGTGGTGGTTTGACCTGTTCCTGACGGCTCCTCGGGAGGCCCGCCCGGCCTCCCGAGGAGCCGTCTCCGCTTGGCGGCACCCGCACTGACCTGCGGCGTTCCGTCGGCGAACACTCCGCTCGCGACCTGCCCGCACTGCCATCAGCCGTTCACATATCGTCAGTTGATGTTGCGATGAGGCCACCTGGGACTGATAGGTTTCCTGCCGTCGGCGGCCGCGCTGCACCACCACGCCCGGACGGTGACACCGCGTCACCGAGTCCGGCGACCCCGGCCACGGCGCCCTGAAGCCCGTCCGGGCCGCTCGGGCCGATCCGCCGTTCGGACCCGAGACCCGGCCTGCAACTCGGCCCTGCAACAAGGAATCAGATGCCAGGCATATCGGCCCCCCGCACGGGCCACCGCGCCGGCCGGTCCGGCTCCCTCCGCAGCTCGCTCCTCGCCCTCGTGCTGGTCCCCAGCCTGGGCCTCGCCGCCGCCTGGGGCTACGCCGCCTACCAGCTGCGCGACGCGGGGAACCGCACCGCGCTGGTGGCCGGCACCGCCGTCGTCGCGGTGGTGCTGCTGATCAGCCTGATCCGGGGCGTCCGGGCCGCCCGGACCCTGTCCGCCCGGCTGGCCGGGCTGCGCAGCGACACCCTCGCCCTCGCCCAGCAGGAGATCCCCGACGTCGTCGGGCGGCTGCGCGCCGGGGAGCCGGTGCCCACCCCGCCCACCTGGACGCCGTCGCGGCGGGTCGGCGACGAGGTCCAGCAGACCTCCGACGGGCTGGCCGCCGTCCGGCAGGCGGCCGTCGCCGCCATCGTCCACCAGGCCCAGGGCCGCGAGGGGACCAAGAAGGTCTTCCTCAACATCGCCCGCCGCACCCAGATCCTGATCCACCGGCAGATCAGCATGCTCGACGCGCTGGAGCGCGAGCACGAGGAACCCGAGCTGCTGCGCGAACTGTTCGCGGTCGACCACCTGGCCACCCGGATGCGGCGCAACGCCGAGAACCTGGTCATCCTCGGCGGCGCGCTGCCCGCCCGGCGCTGGCGCAACGCCGTGCCCATGGTCAACGTGCTGCGCAGCGCCGTCTCCGAGACCGAGAACTACGCCCGGGTCGTCGTCCAGGGCGTGCCGCGCGCCTCGCTCAGCGGACAGGCCGTCGCCGACGTGATCCACCTGGTCGCCGAGCTGATCGAGAACGGCACCACCTTCTCCCCGCCGTACACCCAGGTGCAGGTCTCCGCGCAGGAGGTCCCCAAGGGCCTGGCCGTCGAGGTGGAGGACCGCGGCCTCGGCATGACCGAGGAGGAGTACGAGCGGCTCAACGAGTACCTGGCCAACCCGCCCGAGCTCGACGTCTCCGCGCTCGGGGACGACCTGCGGCTCGGCCTCTTCGTGGTCGCGCGGCTGGCCGCCCGGCACGACATCCAGGTCACCCTGCGGCCCTCGCCGTACGGCGGCACCCGGGCCGTGGTGCTGGTGCCCTCGGTACTGCTGGAGCAGGCCGAACAGCCGGCCGCGGTGCCCGGGCTGCCGTCCGGCGCCCGGGTCACCCGGACCCCGGCGCCCGAGCCGCGGCCGTCGGACGGCGACCCGGACGACATCGACGGGGAGCTGTCGGGCGCGCTGGCGGGAGTGCTCAGCGGGCTGCTCGGCGGCGGGCCGGCCGGTCCCGAGGGGACTGCGACCGGCGCCGATGCGGCGGCGGCCGCGGCTGCTGATGACGCGGCTGCGGCTGCTGATGGCGCGGCGCCGGCGTCCTTCGCCTCCGGTGCGGACGGCGGCGGAGTGATCACCGGTGAGCTGCTCGGGCGGCCGGACGGCGTGGTCGGCGGGACCGCCCCCGAGAACGCCGGACTGCCGGTCGGCGCCGAGATCCCCGGACTGCCCGGCGCCGTGGTGGTCCCCCGGCCCGCGCTGCCGCGTCCGTACGACCTGCCGACCGACCCGTCGGCGGAACTCGTCGCCGGGCTCGCATCGGGAGGGGCGCCGGGAGTGGCTCCGGGAGTGGCATCGGGATCGGGAGCCGCGTCGGGACCCGTAACCGGGCCCGCCGGTGACGCCGGCGCCCATGGCGACGCGACCGGGTCGCTCGCGGACTCCGGGGCCGGGTTCGACGGAGTTCCCGCCGACCGGTCGACGCCCACCCACGAACGCCCGCAGGAGGACCACGTGGAGCACGGCCCGGACGGCGAGCTGCGCACCCCGCGGGTCCTGCCGCAGCGGGTCCGCAACGCCAGCCTCGCCGAGCAGCTCCGCGAGGCCAACGCGCCCGGCGGCATGATCCCGCCGTCGGCCGTGCCGGCCCCGCCGCAGTCACCGTCCGCCGCTCCGGCGCCGTACGGGGCCCAAGCGCCGTACGGGGCCCAGGCCGCCCCGGCCGGTCCGCGGTTCGGTGAGGCCGACGACCCCTCGCCGGCGCGGTCCCGCGCCACCATGGCCGCCATCCAGCGCGGCACCCGGAGCGCCCGCGCGGCCGGGTCCGCACCGGACGCGCCCGCCACCGCCCCCAACCCGGCCGCGGCCTCCGCCCCCGAGGAAGCCGCGGAAGCCTCCGCCGTTCAGGAAGCCAAGGAACAGCAGTGATGACGCAGCAGCAGACCGACACCCAGCGCGACCTCAACTGGCTGCTGGACCAGCTGGTGGCGCGGGTACCCGAGACCCGCCACGCCATCGTCCTCTCCGAGGACGGTCTGCTGGTCGGCACGTCCCAGGGCCTCGACCGGGCCGACGCCGAGCACCTGTCCGCCGTCGCCTCCGGCCTGCAGAGCCTGGCCCGCGGCGCCGGGCACCGCTTCAACGGCGGGCGGGTGCGCCAGACCGTCGTCGAGATGGACCAGCTGTTCCTGTTCGTCACCACCGCCGGGCAGGGCGCGCGGCTCGCCGTGCTCACCAGCGAGCAGGTGGACGCCGGGCTGATGGCCTACGAGATCAACATGCTGGTCAAGCAGGTCGGCCAGTACCTCACCGCGGCGCCGCGCAGCGACGCGGGCCAGGTCGGCGCGGGTGGCGGTGCGTGACCATCGCCGACGCCGACGAGGGCTGGTTCTACGACAAGGACGCCGGCCACCTGGTCCGCCCCTACGCGATCACCAACGGGCGCACCGGCCCGGTCCGTGACGGGTTCGCGCTGATCACCCTGGTGGTCACCGCCGACCCGCGCACCGACACCAGCCGGTTAACCCCCGAGCCGGCCGCGATCCTCGACATGTGCCGCGAACGCCCGCTGGCCGTCGCCGAGATCGCGGCCACCATGGACCTGCCGGTGAGCGTGGTCAAGGTGCTGCTGGACGACCTGGCGGAGGCCCGGCTGATCCTCACCCGGGCCCCGGTCCAGCTCGCCGAGGCGCCGGACATCTCGCTGATCCAGGCGGTGATCGAGGGCGTCCGCCGGCTCTGAAGGACGGCGACGGCCCGGATCCGCCCTCCCCCTCCCCCGCCCTCCTCGAAACTCCCAGTTCCCTTCCAGGAGACCCGAATTGACGACCCAGAGCCTGGTGCCGGGCGCGGTCAAGATCCTCGTCGCCGGCGGCTTCGGCGTCGGGAAGACCACCATGGTCGGCTCGGTCAGCGAGATCGAACCGCTGCAGACCGAGGAGCGGATGACCCGAGCCAGCATCGGGATCGACAGCCTCGAAGGCGTCCAGGACAAGTCCACCACCACGGTGGCGATGGACTTCGGCCGGATCACCGTCCGCGAGGACCTGGTGCTCTACCTCTTCGGCACCCCGGGGCAGTTCCGGTTCTGGTTCATGTGGGACGACCTCGCGCTCGGCGCCCTCGGCGCGATCGTCCTCGCGGACACCCGGCGGCTCGAATCCAGCTTCGCCGCCGTGGACTTCTTCGAGCAGCGCGGCATCCCGTTCGCCATCGGGGTCAACTGCTTCCACGGCCGCCGCGAGGCCACCCCGGAGGACGTGCGCCGCGCCCTCGACCTCGGGCCGGAGGTGCCGGTGGTGCTGTGCGACGTCCGGGAGCGGGCGTCCAGCAAGGAACTGCTGCTCGCCCTGCTCGACCGGGTGCACCGGGACGCACTGACCGCCGGACGGCGGTGAGGCCGCGCCGGGCCCGGCGGCAGTGACCCGGCGCCCGGGCTAGGACTTGGCCGGGGTGAGTTCGGCGAGCGCGTCCACCAGCGGGGCCAGCTCGGGGAGTTCGGCGGCCTGGGTCAGGGTCGCCTCCAGGGTGGCGTCGTGCACCGGGCGGGCGGCCTCCAGCAGGGCGCGGCCCTCCGGCGTCAGCTCGGTGTAGATGCCGCGCCGGTCGTCCGCGCAGAGGTAGCGGCCCAGCAGGCCGCGGTCCTCCAGGCGGCTGACCAGCCGGGTGGTCGCGCTGCTGCTCAGCGCTGCCGCGCGGGCCAGCTGCTGCATCCGCATGTGCCAGCCGTCCTGCCGGGACAGCGCCTCCAGCACCGTGTACTCGACCACCGAGAGCCTGTGCTCCGCCTGGAGCGCCTTCTCCAGCGCGGCATCGATCAACCCGTGCAGTGCGGCGAGCGTCCGCCAGCCACTGGCCCGAACCTCGGCCGCGTCGTCGCGGATGGACATGGCTCGCCTTCCCTTCGCCCTGCTCCGTGTGCCCTGTGGTGTCTCCTCTCCCACAAGTATGCCAGTTGGCGCCGATAACCGGTCTCTGCAAATACTTCGACTGGAGGAGCCGCTACAGGGCTCGGACGCGCCGGTCGGTGATCACGCAGCGCCAACGAGCCGATGGACGGCCGGACATGGCCACCGCGTTGTGCCGTCAGCTCCTCCTACAGCTGTGCGGTCTGCGGGGCCTCCTCGGTCGCGGTTCCGTCGGCTCCCCGGTCAGCGCTTCCGTCGGCTCCCCACGCGGCCGAGCAGAGCGCGGTGGCCAGCGCCTCGGTGTAGTCCGCGGCGGCCAGCCAGGCCGTGGCGAAGGCGTCGTGATCATCCGGGACGATCCGGCCGAACACGTCCCGCTGCTGGTCCACCGCGGCCGCCCGCAGGCCGTCCAGGAGCTGGGCGGCGGTGGCCAGCCCGGCGGCGCGCAGCAGGCTCCGGTCGGCCGCCGCCGTGGTCGCGCTCGGGGCGAGGGCGGACCTGCCGGTGGTCACCGTCTGCGCCACCCGGCGGCCGAGCACGTGCACGGGCGGGCCCTCCGGGGGTGCGGTGGGGAGTGGGGACGGGGCCCCTGCCGGGTGATCGGCCGGGGTGTCGGTGGGCTGGAAGTCGGGGGATCTGAGGTCGGCGGATCGGAGGTCGGCGGTCTGCAGGCGCTCCAGGCCGAGGTTGGCCCGGCCCGCCCGGTCGGCGGCGAGGGCGAGGCGCACGGGCCCGGGCCGGTCGGAGGCGGGCTGGTCGGAGGTGTCCGGGGGTGTGCCGAGTGCGAGCAGGCGCAGTTGCGGGCGGTCCGCCCGCTCCAGGCGGCCGATCAACCGGAGCCGCAGGCCGGGGGCGGTGGCGAGCAGGGCGAGGTTGCCCCGGAAGGCCAGGTCGGGGTGCTCGTGCCCCGGGCACAGCGCGATCACCAGATCGCTCCCGGCGGCACGGGCGAGCAGTTGGGGCGCTCCGCCGGGGCCGGTCGGGGCGGTGCCGAGAAGGGCGACGTCCAGGAACAGCAGGTCGCTCCCGGCCGGGCGGCTCTCGTACGGCAGTTCCTGCGCCGCGAGGGCCCGCGCCACCTGCGTGGCGGGCGGCTCGGACCACAGCCGGGCCACCGGCTCCGCCGTCCAGTCCGCCCCGGCCGCGCGGACCGCCCGTACGGAGGCTCCGGCGCCCAGCCGTCCGGTGGCCGACCGCGTCGCGCCCTGGACGGCCAGCCCGGCACGGCTGAACTCGCGGTGGCTGAGCGCGGTGTCCCCCAGCCGCACCGTACGGTTGCCCGCCCCGACGGCCAGCGGGGCGGCGGTCGCGGCGTCACCGTGCGGGGTCACCTCGGCGACCGTGCTGAGCCGGCCTCCTGCCTCCACCGCCCACGTCACCGCGCCCGCGTGGGTCGCGGTGAGCACCGGCTCGGTGAACAGCCCGTACAGCCGCAGGCCGCCCTCCTCGGCGTAGGCCTGGCGGGCGGTGCCGCGCAGCGCGGGGAGCGGGGTGGGGTCGGGGGCGGCGAGGGGCGCGCTGAGGGCCACGGTGAGACCGAGCAGCTCGCGCAGGGTCGACACCAGGTCCGCCAGCCGGTGGTCGGGCGCGCCGGAACGCGCCGCGCGCAGCCTGGTCACCACCGTGACCGCCGCAGTGGCCGGACGGTACAGCCCCGCCACGCGCGCCCGGTGCGCGGCGCGCAGCAGTTCGGCCTGGGAGACGGCGCCCGCACCGCTGACCCCGGCGGCCAGCAGGGAGCAGGCGGCCCGGTGGAGGTGCCGGGCGGCGGCGAGTTCGGGCGGGGTGAGGGCGGCGGGTTCGGGTCGGGATGCCGAATCCGGTTCTGCCGGGCCCTCGGGTACCGAGGCATCGGCGGCTCCGGCGGCTCCGGCGGTTCCGGCGGTTCCGGCTCCGGCTCCGGCTCCGGCGGTTCCGGCTCCGGGCGCGTCCGAGGGGTCGACGTCGGCCTCGGTCGGCTCCGCCAGCGGGCAGAGGGTGACGGCTGCGGCGCGGTGGACGCAGGCCGGGGCCAGCAGGCAGCCGCACCGGACGTCGGCCGGCCCGGCGACGACCCCGCCCGGGGCGTGCAGGACGAGCAGGGCCTCCTCGTCCACCTGCACCCGCCACTCGTCGCCCTCCCGGGACAGCGGCCGCTGCGCCAGCTTCGCCGCCGCGCCGTCCAGCCGTTTCTGCAGCCGGGCGCTCAGGCCGGACACCACCTCGGCGACCACCTCGGGCCGGACGCCCGGCCAGCCGTTCTCCTGCGTCGTCGCGTTCATCGCACCTTCTCCCCCACCCAGCGGGCCAGTTCCAGCGGGCTCAGCGCCGCCACGGGCATGCCGGCCGCGACCAGTTGCTCCGCGACCGCCTTCGAGTACCGGGCCGTCCCGGTGTCGTCCAGTGCCGCGCAGCCGAGCAGGTGCACGCCGGAGTCCACCAGCGCCCGGGTCTGGGCGAGCAGCCCGTTGACCGGGCCGCCCTCCTCGAAGTCGCTGACCACCGCGACCAGCGTCCTCGACGGCACCGTCACCAGCTCGCGCGCGTAGCGCAACCCGGTGGCGATGCTGGTACCGCCGCCGACCCGCACCTCCAGCAGCAGGCTCAGCGGATCCGCCACCCGCTCCGTCAGGTCGAGGACCTCGGTGGAGAAGGCGACGAAGTGAGTGCTCAGCGAAGGCACCCCGGCCAGGATCGAGGCGGTGAGCGCCGCCCAGACCGTGGACGCCTCCATCGACCCCGACACGTCGACCACCAGGATCAGTCGCCAGTCGTGGGCCTGCCGCGCCCTGGTCCGGAACACCGGGCGCTCCGGCACGATCAGCGTGCCGGAGCCGTCCGGGGCGGGACGGGCGGTGGAGAGGTTGGCCCGGATGGTCCGGTGCAGGTCCAGCCCGCCGCCAGGACGCCGGGAGGGGGGCGGCACGCTGATCCCGGTCAGCGCCGGGCGCAGGGCGGTCGCCAGCTCTCGGCTCAACTCGTCCACCAGCCGCCGTACCAGAGGGCGCAGCCGCGCCACCCGGGCCTCGGGCAGGCCTCCCGCGTGGTCCAGCACCGTCCGCAGCAGGTCGACGGACGGGCGGACGGCGGACGGGTCGATCGCCTCCAGGACGTCCGTGCGGCCGTGGGCGACGGCGGCCGCGAGCACCTCCTCCCGCAGGCCGGGGCCGAACAGCGCCTCCAGTTCCTCCGCCCACTCGCGCACCCCGGGGAAGGGTGCCTCGCGACCGCCCCGGTCACCGAGGCCCGGGCCGGATCCCTCGCCGTGCCCGCCGCCGTACAACTCGTCGAGCGCGGTGGCGAGTCGGGCGCTGCGGCCGGACAGGCCGGCGGTGCCGGGGCGGCCCAGCAGGAGGCGCCAGCGCTCGGCGGGGGCGAGGGTGTGGGGGCCGGTGCCCAGGGGCTGGGCGGTGAGTGCGGGCGTGGGCGTGGGTGCGGACGCTGGTTGAGGGGTGGGTGCGGACGCTGGTTGGGGGGTTGGGGTCTGGTCCGTGGGTGCCTGTGGCGCCAGCCCCCGACGGGCGAGGACCGCGCGGGCGGCCAGGTCCGCGCGGACCCAGCTCGCCACCACAGCGGGGTCGGTGGCCTCCGGCAGGGCGGCGACGCGGGTGCCGAGCCGCTCCTCGACCAGGGCCAGCAGCCGGTCACGGGCGGCCGGGCTCAACGTGTCGAAACCGCCGCGCAGCGCGGGCAGCCGGTCCAGGAAGGCGGTGTCGGACAGTGACGTCACCCGCTCCAGCACGGGTTCGAGCGCCTCGGGCGCGCTGTCGAACAACCCCTCGGCGGCGGTCAACAACCCGACCAGCGCCCGCCCGAGCGACTGCCGCGCCCGTACGTCGGTCGCCCCGTCCACCCAGGACGCGGCCCTGCCACCGAAGACCCCGGCCGGTTCCTGCCCGAGCAGCACCCGCACCGCCCCGGCCGCACCCCGCACCAACGGGCTGCCCCGCTCCGCGAGTTCGCCCAGCACGTGCGCGAGCCGCAGCCCGCCCAGCCGATCCGCCCGCCGCGCCAGCTCCACCAGTGCCCGCGCGTCCGCCGGCTCGTCCGACCCGCCCAACCCCTCCACCTGCCGCACCGCGGCGGCGGTCAGCAGCTCCACGGCGGCGTGGAGGGGGGCGGCGGGGCGCTCTTCGACAACGACACTGCTGGACCCGAGCGTTGGGTCTGCCCCGCCGGAGACGGCCGTCGGCTCGCTGGAGGGCACCGTTCCCTCGGTGAGGCCGGGGAAATGGCCGGCGGTGAGGCGGTCGAGGAGGGTGAGGGCGTCGAGGAGGTCGGGGAGGGTGGCGGTGGTGGGGAGGGAGGCGGTGAGTTGGGTGAGGCGGGTGGTGGTGAGATCGGGGAGGGCGCAGGAGGCGGCGGCGGCGAGGCCGTCGATGATCTCGCGGGGGGTGGGGTCGTCGCCGAGTCGGGTGCGGAGGGTGCCCTCGGCGGCTTGGGCCGGGGTGACGCCTCGGGTGCCGGCGACGGTGAGCATGGCGGCGACGGCCGGGGTCCAGTGCAGGCGCCAGCGGGTGCCGAGGGTTTCGGTGCCGCCCGGGCCGGTGGTGGCCAGGGGCTCGGCGTAGGGGACGCCGCAGGCCGTGAGCCGGTGGAGGAGGACCTCGCGGCGGCGGTCCAGGGGGCTGCGCAGCGGGTCGAGGCGCAGTTCGCGCGGGCCCGGGTCGGCGGGTCCCGGCAGGCCGAGCTCGGCGAGCAGGGTCTCGACGGCGGGGGCGAGTCCGCTGCGCGGGGCGGCGGGGGTGGGGCGCCCGGTGCGGGTGCCGACCAGGACCTGTTCCAGGGCGCGGGCCACGGCCCGTCCTCGGCCGAGGGGTTCGCCCTGGGCGAGGACGGTCTGGACGGCTTCGACGAGTTCGCCTCGGCCGGGGGCGGAGTGGCCGCGCAGCCGGGCGAGGTCGCCGGTGAGGCGGACGATCTCGCGGGCGTCGGCCGGGCCGGAGGGGTGGTCCTGGGTGCGCAGGGCGGCGCAGATCCGGACGGCGGTGGCGGTGAGCGCCTCGGTGAGGCGCTCCGGGTCGCCCCCGGCGTCGAGGACGGTGTGCTGCCACTCCGGGTCGCGGATGCCGGCGGGGTAGCCGGAGCGGGCGTCGAGCAGCGGGTAGGTGTAGGGGATCAGTGAGAGCACGTGCCCGGCGTCGTCGGGGCGGGGCGGCGCCTCGGGGGCGATCGGCCCGTCCAGCAGGGCGGGGGCGTGGAAGGAGCCGACGACCGCGGCGACCCGGCGTCCGTCGGCCGAGGCGGCCCGGATGCGGGCGCGCATCCAGGCCTCGCGGCGCAGGTCGTACGGGTCGACTCCGGGGCCGGTCTCGGCGTCGTGCCGCAGCGCCCAGCCGACCAGGAGGGCGGCGCGCCGGACGGCATCCGGGGTGGAGCCGGGGGCGGCGGTCTCGACCAGGCGGTCCCAGAGGTCCTCGTCGGAGTCGCGGCCGGTGAGACGGTGGCGCAGGGCGTCCGCCACCCCCGGAGCCCTCGGCCCCTCGCCCTGACGGCGGTCGCGGGCACCGTCCGCGCCGTCCGCGCCGTCCGCGCCGCCCGGACCGCCGGGGCCGGTGCGGTGGGCGAGCGGGAGGTCGCAGGCGATGGCCTCGACGCCGTTGCGCCGGGCCCAGCGCAACGCGACGAGCTCCGGGGAGAAGTCGGCGAAGGGGTAGAAGGCGAGCCGGCCGGAGTCGTCCGGGCCGGCCGGGGCGGCGGCGAGGGCGACCGGGGCGGCGGCGAGGGCGACCGGGGCCTCGGTGGCCTCGTCGGCGAGCCGGTCGAGCCAGGGCTGGAACTCGGCGGGCAGTTCGACCAGGACCGCCTCGGGACGGGCGGCGTCGAGCAGCGCGGGGAGGACCGCGCTGAGGGACGGCGCGTGGTGGCGCACGCCGATCAGGTAGGGCCCGGGACGGTCGGTGCCGGAGCCGGCCAGCCGGTCGGTCTCGGCGCGGACGTCGAGGTCGGTGGCAGGTCGTCCGCCGGCCCCGAGGGGGCCGTCCGGGGTGGGCTTCACCGCGCTGCTCGTCATCGTCAGGCCTCCAGCGCCGAGCGGAGGTCCCACAGGGTGCGCCAGGTGGCGGCGCCCTGCTCGGCGCGGCGACGGACCGGGCCGTCCCAGTAGCCGAGCAGCCGGGCCGCGTCCGCCGGGTCGTCCTTGCGCACGACGCCGAGGAGTTGGCCGGGGAGGCGGCCGAGGAGGTCGCCGCCGTCGGAGAGGTAGGCGGCGGTGACGCCGAGCGCGGTGGCGACGGAGACGGCTTCGGCGGTGCTCATCACGGTGGACGGGCGCTCGACGTCCCAGCCCTCGGTGGAGCGGCCGGTGCGCAGGTCGCGGAAGGCGGTGACCAGGGCTTCCAGGACGGCGTCGTCGACGGCGTAGCCGGCGCCGGCCCGGGCGACGGCGGCGGTGGACTGGCGCCGGACCAGTTCGACCTCGGCGGCGAGGCTGCTGATCGGGCCGACCGTCTCGAAGTTGAACCGCCGCTTGAGGGCGGCGGACATCTCGCTGACGCCCTTGTCCCGCAGGTTGGCGGTGGCGATCAGGGTGAAGCCCGCGGCGGCGTGCAGCTGTCCGTCCGGGGTACCGGCCAACTCGGGGACGGCGATGCGCCGTTCGGAGAGCAGGGAGACCAGGGCGTCCTGCACCTCGGGCAGGCAGCGGGTCACCTCCTCGACCCGGGCGACGGCGCCGGTGGTCATCGCGGTGAGCACCGGGGAGGGGACGAGGGCTTCGCGGCTGGGGCCCTTGGCGAGCAGCAGGGCGTAGTTCCAGCCGTACTTGAGCTGGTCCTCGGTGGTGCCGGCGGTGCCCTGGACGGTGAGCGCGCTGGTGCCGCAGACGGCGGCGGCGAGCAGCTCGGAGAGCATCGACTTGGCGGTGCCGGGCTCGCCGACGAGCAGCAGGCCGCGCTCCCCGGCGAGGGTGACCACACAGCGTTCGACCAGGGCGCGCTCGCCGACGAACTTGGGCTCGATCACCAGGCTGCGGCGACCGGCCTTGAGCTTCTCGCCGCCGCTGCCCATGACGAAGGTGACGGCGGCGCGCGGGGTGAGGCGCCAGCCGGGCGGGCGCGGGCCGCCGTCGTGGGCGGCCAGGAACTCCAGTTCGGCGGCGTACTTCTCCTCGGGCGGGACGATCTGCCGTACCGGGGAGTCGGTGGTGGCGGTCATGGCGGTGATGGCGGTGGTGGTCATCGGCGGGCCTTCCTGCGCTTGCCGGTCTGGAGCTCTTCGTAGCCGGGGGCGTCGCCGTCGACGGTGCGCTGCCACGCGAGGGCGAACAGCTCCGGGACGGGCAGGTGCGGCAGCGCCGGCTGGTGGGTGGGCAGTTCGTAGAGGGCGGCCTTCCAGGTCTCCACCGGCAGGGCGGGCGACTTGGCCTCCTGCCAGCCGCCGGGCAGGAAGAGGCTGCGGCCGGCCCGGGAGCGCTTGGCCTCCAGCACCAGGCCGGAGGCGGCCAGTTCGGCGCGGGCGCGCTTGAGCCGGGCGGGCTTCCAGCCCGTCCAGCGGGCGGTGTTGCGGTCGGTCGGGTCGGGCAGGGCGAGCAGTTGGAGGTGGAGCGCGGCCGCGTCCTCGCCGAGGCCGTGGGTGCGGGCCGCTTCGGTGACCAGCTCGGGGGCGGACAGCTGCGGGTTCTGCAGCCAGGCCGGGCCGTCGCCGGTGGCCGTCACCGCGGCGGCGGAGGCGGCCAGGCGCTCCGGTTCGCCGCGCAGGACGGACTGGATCGAGGCTCGCTCGGTGCCGAACCAGTAGCTGTCGGAGAGCCCGTCGAGCAGTTCGAGCAGCGGGTCGTCCGGGCCGGTGAGGGCGGCCGGGCGCAGCCAGACCCGCTCGAACTCGTTGTGGTACGGGGTGAGAACGAGCGCCGGACCGCAGCGGACCAGGCCGTCCGGGTCGGCACCGCCCTCGGCGGGCAGGCCGAAGTGGGGGCGCAGCACGGCGGCCAGCGAGGTGCCCTTGGCGGTGCGGACGAGGTCGAGGTCGAGCAGCAGCTCCGGATCGGCCAGCCGCTCGCGCAGCGCGGTGGCGGCCCGGGGCATCAGCGGGCGCAGCGGGCTGTCGGCGGGCAGGTGGTAGGCGAGCCAGCGCAGGGCGCGGATGGTGGTGTTCAGGGCGCCGGAGGCGGGGACGGCGGAGGCGTCCTCGGGGGCCAGTCGGGGGGTGCCGTGGCCCTCGTCGATGAGCCGGAAGGTGGTGGTGCCGGTCAGCCAGGGGGTGTGGCCGGGGTTGAGCACCGCCTCGATGGTGGTGATGGGCACGCCCTGGACGGTGGCCTGCGCGTCCTCGGGGAGGGTGACGAGGCGTCCGAAGTGGCGGATCCAGGCCTCGGCGCCGGCGGCGAGGTCGGGGCCCTCGGTCCACAGCCGCTTGGGGTCGTCGGCGGGCACCAGGGCGCCCCAGACCGCGGCGATGCCGTCGTGGTCGTGTCCGCGCAGCCAGTGCTGGGCGGCCTTGACCTCGGCGGGCTTGAGGCCGTACTCGGCGGGCAGCTGGGCGTTGCCCCACTGCAGGAGGCCGGGCGGCGGGCTGAGCAGCAGGGTGGCGCGGGCGGTGCCGATGCCGGTGAGTTCGGCGAAGGCGGCGGCACGGGCCTGGTCCCAGGGGACGGCCCGGCGCAGGACGGCGAGCCGCCAGAACTTGGCGGTCCAGGCGGCGCTGAGCCGCTCCTCGGTGCCGCGCTCCACGACGGTGGTGAAGTGGGCGACCGGGCCGAACTCGCCGCTCGGGTCGTGGTCGACGGCGAGCCAGTGCACCGTGCCGTCGGTGTACTGGCGGCGGTGGCCGAGGATGACCACGGTGCGGTCGCCGCGGCGCAGCACCTCTCCCGCGCGGTGGCCCGCCGGCCGGCTGTCCCTGGTGCTGTCGGCCGGTTCGGCGAGGACGATCTCGCGCAGGGTGGCGCCGCGCTCGGCGAGCGGGCCCTTGGTCAGTTCGCCGAGCAGCAGCACCAGCGAGGAGCGGTGGGCCGGATCGGTGAGCGGCGCGGCGGCGGCGTGGGCCAGGACGTCCAGTCGGCCGAGCAGGTGCAGCCAGCCGTGGTTGGCGTCGCCGCCCCGCACGGTGACGGTCGCCGGGGTGCTCCAGCCTTCGCCGCTAGCGGGGGGCGGATCGGCGAGGACGGCGCTGACGGCGCGCAGGTTGTTGAGCGTCCAGTAGCGGTCGGCGCTGCCCCAGCCGCCGAAGCCACCGGTTCCGGGCAGCACGGCGTCGACGGCGGCGCGCAGTTCGTGGTCGCGGCCGCGCTCGGGCCGGTACTCGGCGGCCTCGGCTTCGGCGGGCCGTTCGGCGTCGGGCTGCGGGAGGAACCGGGCCGCCCGGTCGAGCAGGTCGGCGGCGGCGCGGGCGAGACCGGCGACGCCGGCCAGCAGCAGCGGGTGGGTGACGCCGGGCAGGGCGGCGCCGACCGCCTCGACGGGGAGGCTGTTGCGGGCCTCGCCGCGCTGGGCGAGCGGGCGCCGGACGCCCTGGACGGTCAGCCACCGCTGTTCGTCCTCCGGGACGGGTTCGGTGTCGACGGGCCAGGCGAGGTCGATCAGTCGGGCGGCCTGCTCGGTGGTCAGGGCGCGCAGCACCCGGGAGCCGGCCTCGTCGCGGGGCCGCAGGGCGTGCCAGTGGTCGTACGGCGGGACGAGCGCCGTACCGGCGGCGGCGAGGCCGCCCGCCCGGCAGGAGTGCAGCTCGGTGGTGCGGTCCGAACGGTCGGCGAGGTCGGGCAGGTTGAGGGCGAGGTGCTCGCCGGTGCGGCTGACCACCGGGCCGTGCGCGCCGGGCAGGGCGAGCCGGCCGACCGGGAGGACGTGGGTGTCGTCGCGGCCGTTCAGTGGCAGGACGATGCGCTGCCCGTCGGCGGTGAAGGTGGTGGCGGCGCGGCCGGGCTCGGTGCGGACCCAGCTGCCGAGCACGGTGCCGTCGGTGCCGAGCGGGGTGCTCTCCAGGCCGGGCTGCAGCGGCAGCAGCCGGGTGCTGCCGAGGACGAGTCGGCCGGCCTCGGCGGTGGCGGCGATCAGGGGCGGCTCGGCGGTGCGGCCCAGTGCGCCGGTGGCCGGGTCGAGTTCGCGCAGGACGGGGCCGTCGTGGGCGTGCCGCACCGTCCAGTGGCCGGTGCCGTCGCCGAGGACGGGGTGCTCCTCGGGCAGCCGGGTGTCGCCGGGGTGGAGCGGGCGCGTGCCGGTGGTGCGGCCGCCGCCGGCCACGGGGAGGGACGGTGCCTCCGGGTGGCGTTCGCCGTAGTAGTAGCCGGCGATCCTCGGGCCCTCCAGCTCGAAGGTCTGTTCCGGTCGGCCGGACCAGTACGCCTGCTGCTTCCCCTCCTGGTACCAGACGACGAGGAGTTCGCCGTCGACGAAGCGCAGCCGGGGCCTGTTCCGGTTCCGGTTCCGGTCCGCCGTGGGCAGCCGCAGGGTGTGCTCCAGCACGATGCCCTGGGGGCCGACCACGAGGGCCCGGTCGTGGCGGGCGAGGATGAGGTACGGCCAGGCGTCCTCGACGGTCAGGTCGTCCAGGCCGCGCGGGCGGTGTCCGGGGGCGGTGTCCGGGAGGGCGTCGGGGGCGGGCGGGTCGGCGAGCCGGCCGAGCGCCTCCTCCAGGGCGGGCCAGCCGAGTTCGTCGAGGATGCCGGTGCCGAGGGCACGGGTGAGCAGCCCGGTGACGTCGAGCGCGGCGATCCGCTCGGCGGCGGCCGGGGCGACGGTGCGGATGGCGGTGCGGAACTGCGCCAGGGAGCGGACCAGGTCGTCGGCGCCGGCCAGGCCCCGGACGGTGGCGAGTTCGTCGGCGCGCTCCTCGGCCCACTCCGTGAACAGCTCGTTCAGCAGCGGCAGGACGGCGGCCCCGCGCTGGACGGCCGGCTCCCAGGCGGCCGGGGCGGCGCGGCGCAGCAGCGGCCGGAAGCGCTCGTCGGCCGCGACGGCCGCGAGGGCGGCGGCGTCCTGGCCGCTCTGGCCGACCCACTCGCGCAGGTCGAAGCCCAGGCCGGCCGGCGGGTCGGCGACCGGGACGCCCTCGGCGAGCAGCAGGTTCAGCAGGTCGAGTCGGGTGTGGCTGACCCGGATGCCGGTGAACAGGTCGACCGGGGTGGCGTCGGCGCGCAGCCGCTCGACCATCCGCCCGGCCAGGGCGAGGGTGGCCGGGCAGCTGGGGCGCCTGCGCCAGCCGCGGCCGAGGTGGTGGCACCAGCGCTGGAGCCAGGCGGCGGCGGGCTCGGCGCCCTCGGCTCGGGGGCCGGTGAGCAGTTCCTCCGCGCCGGTCTCGGCCAGGACGGCCAGCCAGGCGGTGTCGTGCGGCGCGGAGTCGGTGCCGGAGGCGGTCGGGTCGGGCAGCAGCTCCAGCAGGCGGGTTCGGACCGCGGCGTCGTTCCGGCCCAGGTCGATCAGCGCGCCGTGCCAGGACTTCCAGAACGCCGCGGGCGCCCGGTTGACCGCCGGGGAGTCCAGCAGCTCGGCGAGCAGCGCCCGTTCGTGCTCCGTGCGGTCCAGTCCGGCGGCCCGGAGCAGCACGCGGGCGTCCTCGGCGACCCCGGCGTAGGGGGCCATGCCGGCGGCGGAGCGCTCGGTGCACAGCTGGCGGAAGCGCTGCCAGGCGGTCAGCGGGTCGAGCCGCTGGGCGAGCTCCTTGACGTACTGGCGCAGGGACTTGACGGTGAGCGCGCCGGCCAGGGCGAACTCCAGGAAGACGGCGCGCAGCCGCTCCTCGTCCACGGCCAGGTTGTGGGTGCGCTCGGCCTCGCGGGCCTTGCCGAACCAGGCGGCGGCGTACGTCCGGTTGTCGTGGGCGAGGAAGATCCGGCCGACCTCCTCGCAGAAGGTGGGCAGGAAGTGCGGCACGGCGCGGCCGAGCCGGGTGGCGAGCGCGTCGAAGCCGTCCTTGGCGGCGCCGGGCTTGGAGCGGGCCTGGCGGGCCAGCCGCTCCAGGTCCTTGACCAGGGCGAGCGCGTGGTGCCCGTTGGCGGGGTCGTGGACCAGCGCCCAGGCCGGGAAGCCGAGGGCCTCCTGGCGGACCTGGCCGACCTCGGCGGGATCACCCTCGGGGGCGAGGCCGAGGAACTCCAGGGCGAGGTCCTCGGCGGGGCCGAGCGCACCGGGGACCAGCCGGACGATCCGGCGGCCGTCCAGGGCGGGGTGGGCGTAGCCGCGGGCGGTCAGCACGTCGGCGGCGCTGTCGGGGCGTCCGGCACCCGGCAGCGTGCCGGGCGGCAGGACGGCGCCGGCGTCGAGCAGCGCCTCGGGCGTCGCGGCGCCCGGGTTCGGGACGGTGGTGGTCATGCGGCGTCCTCCCCTTCGATCGTGCGGCCCGCGTACAGGGCGGCGGCCATCCTCATGCCCTCGGACCAGGCGACCGGTCCGACCTCGGCGAGCGGCAGGGCGCGGCCGTCGGGGCCGGCCCAGCTGAGCGCGCCCGTCTCACAGGCGTCGTACTCGTAGTAGTCGCCGACCCACACCCGGGCCTCGACGGTACGGCCGCCCTCGGTGATCGGCTGCACCGCGGAGCCGCCGCGGACCCGGCAGCCGAGCCGGGTGCAGCGCCCGACCAGTTCGCGCAGTTCGCGGTAGCGGCCGCCGGCGTAGGTGGTGACCTCGGTGCCGGCCGACGGTCCGTCGGGCCGGTGCCAGACCTCGCGGTAGAGCTGCTGGACGCGCTGGGAGACGCCGAGTTCGACGGCGAACTCGCGCAGGTCGTCGAGGTCCGGGAGGAGCACCGGGTGGGGTATCAGGACCTCGCCGTCGGTGAGGCGGACGGTGTCGCCGTCGAGGTCGACCAGGCCGAGCCCGCGTTCGGCGTCCGCGTCGCGCAGGAAGCCGGCGACGGCACCGTCCGGTCCGGTGACCACGACGTCCCGCAGGACGGACCGCCACGCGTCGTCGGGCCAGACGGCGGCGAGCACGGCGGCGGGCACCGGCAGCGAGCGCACCATCCACCGCTCGACGTCCTCCTGACAGCGGCGCTCGTGCGCGGCGAGCCATTCGGAGAGCTGCTTGAGCTGGGTGACCACCGGGTCGTCACCGAGCTTCGGCGGCAGCGTCTTGAGCGCGCGCCCCGCGGCGTTGCGGCACACCACCCTGCCGTCCTCGTCGAGCGCGACGCGGTACCCTCCCGCGTCCGTCTCCACCCATGCCACGGCCGTACTCCTCCCACCGGGAACCACCTGCTGATCACGTGCTGACCAGCGATGCGAGGAACGTAGCGAGCGGTACTGACAACTCGGCGGGCGGGGGGAGGCCGGCGCTGAGCAGCGGAGTTGAAACCACTCGAACGAGCGATCGATCCCCGACGGCGGGCGGCGCGATCCCGCCCACGGTGGCGCTGCTGGTGCACACCATGGGCCCGGGTCGACCGGGGAACCCCAGCTGCAACCCCGTCTTCGTCGACCTGCTCGCCGACCGCCTCCTCCCCTGGGCCGCTTCCGAGTTCGGCGTCACGACCGATCCGCGCGCCACCGTGATCGCGGGCCAGAGCGCGGGCGGGCTCACCGCTGCCTTCGCCGTGTACCGACGGCCCGAGCGGTTCGGCAACACACTCTCCCAGTCCGGCTCCTTCTGGTGGCCGGACGGCACCGAGTTCGACTCCGCCAGCGAGTGGCTCACCCGTCGCTTCGCCGCCGAACCACGGCGCGAGGCCCGCTTCCACCTCGAAGTCGGCCTCCAGGAACGGATGTCGCTCACCCAGAACCGGCACCTGCGCGATGTCCTCACCGCCCGGGGCTACGACGTCGGGTACCGCGAGTTCAACGGCGGCCACGACTACGCCTGCCGGCGCGGCGGCCTGGCCGACGGGCTGGCGCACCTGCTGGGATCACCCACATGGACGGTTTCGGTCGGTTCGCACACCCCCGAGCCATCGGATGCCTAACGTCGGGAGTCCACACCCGATGACCTTGGGGGGTCAGCGATGAACGCGTCCTCGTCCGCCACGCCGCCGCCGATGTCGTGGCAGTACTGCGGCGACCAGATCAAGCTCTGGCGCGCCCGCGCCGGAGTCAGCCGTGAGGATCTCGCGGCGGCGGCCGGGTACAGCTACGAGGGCCTGCGGTCGATGGAGGCAGGACGGCGGAAGCCCTCGCTGCACCTGTTGCAGGTGGCGGACGAGATGTGCGGCGCGAAGGGGATCCTGGTGGCGGGAGCACCGTTTCTGAAGCCGGAGAAGTACCCGCATTTCGCTGAGGATTTCATGCGATACGAGGCCGTCGCCGTCGTCCACAGCTCCTACGAGAACGAGCTCATCCCAGGCCTGCTTCAGACCGAGGAGACCGTCCGGTCACTCCTGCACGCACACTGGCCGCCCATGGACGACGAAACGGTGGAGGAACGCGTCGCTGCCCGTCTTCAGCGACAGGAACTGCTGAAGATCCAGACCAGGTCGTTCAACTTCCTGATCGAGGAGCACGTCCTGCGGCGCCCGCTCCACGGCATCGAGGAACATCAGCGCCAGCTCCTTCACCTCCTGAACATGGGCAAACCTCGCCATGTCGCGATCCAGGTAGTGCCGAGCGTAGGAGCCCACCCCGGCCTCAACGGGCCCTTCGTTCTGCTTGAGACGCCCGAGCATGAACGTCTCGCGTACGAGGAGGGTCAGACGATGGGCTTGCTCTTCTCGGAGCCCGACAAGGTCAACCAGCTTTCCCAGCGGCATGCAATGATCCTTCGGCAGGCTCTCAGCCCCGAGGCCTCGACAAAGTTCATCGGCAAGCTCGCGGAGGAACTATGAGCACCGAACTGGCCTGGTTCAAGTCCAGCCACAGCGGCACCGAAGGCGGAAACTGCGTAGAGATCGCTGTCAGCCCCGGCACCGTCCGCGTCCGCGACTCGAAGGACACAACCGGCCCCCAGCTCGCCTTCACTGCCGAGGCCTGGGCCGACTTCGTCGAGTTCACCCGAATCGATCCTCCCGCCGTGGGCTGACGCCACCGCACAGGCCGCCGTCGGCCGGTCCGTGCTAGCGTCCCCGGGGCAGCGCGTCGGCGCGCCGCCCCGGACGAGATGTGCGCCGTACCCGGCCCGCCAAGACGACGCACCCAGGGAGGCGTCATGGCTGCTGTCGGTACACCCATCGCCCGTCCGCTCGACGTGCGGTGGATCCACGGCTCGCCGTCCGCGAAGCACAACACGGACCCGGACATCCAGGTCCACGAGTACGACGAGCACACCGTCATCCTCCGGCAGAACAAGGCGGTCAACTACGAGGCGCCGTTCCTGTTCCTGCTCTTCGGGACGGACCGGGCCGTACTGATCGACACCGGGGCGACGGCGGAGCCCGAGTACTTCCCGCTGCGCGCCGTCGTCGACGAGCTGGTCACGCAACGGCTCGCCCACGGCCCCCGCGACGACTACCCGCTGCTGGTGCTCCACACCCACCCGCACGGCGACCACATCGCGGGCGACGGGCAGTTCGCCGACCGTCCCGACACCACCGTCGTCAGCGCGGAACTGGAGACCGCCTGGGCCTACTTCGGCTTCGACCGGGACGCCGAGACCATCGCCCGGGTCGACCTCGGCGGCGGCCGGGTACTGGAATGCCTGGCCACCCCGGGACACCACGAGGCGGCGGTCACCTACTACGACCCTTGGACCGGCTTCCTGCTCACCGGCGACACCGTCTACCCCGGCCGGCTCTACATCAACGACTGGCCCGCCTTCAGCCGCACCGTCGAGCGCCTGGTCGCCTTCGCCGAGAGCCGTCCCGTGACGCACGTCCTCGGCTGCCACATCGAGATGACCCGCACCCCCGGCGTCGACTACCCGATCCGCACCACCTACCAGCCCGACGAGCCCCCGCTCCAGCTCACCGTCGACCACCTGCACCGCATCCGCGCGGGCGTCGCCGAACTGGGCGACCGGCCGCGCCGATACCCGCTGGACGACCTCATCCTCTGGCCGAACGACTGAGGCGGCTCAGTCCCGGTAGGGGACGAGGCGCGACAGGTCCAGATCGAAGCCGAACGGCTCGGGGATGTGGATGGTCTCGCCGAACTCCCGCTCGCTCCTGGTGTGGTACCGGTCGCGGTTGGGCTCGGAGAACAGCGTCACCGTCTTCTGCCGCGGGTCCACGATCAGATAGAGCGGGAAGCCCATGCGAGGGTAGTCGCGGACCTTCCCGTTCCAGTCGTTGTCAGGGTTGGACGGCGAGACGATCTCGACCGCGATCAGCGCCAGTTCGGCGGGGATCTCGCGGCCCAGCTCGATGACGTCCTCGGGCAGGTAGGTGAGATCGGGGTTTCGAACGGAGCCGATCTCGGGCGACGAGAGGTCGCTGTTCCCGGTGGGGAAATAGCCCGAAGGACAGTGCGCCTCGAACTGGCGCTGGACGATCGCGAGGTTGAGCTGATGGATCGAAGACGGCGACGCCTGCATGACGATCACGTCGCCGGACAGCTCAACCTTGAAGCCATCCGGAAGGCTCCGTCGGGCCTCTTCGAGAAGACGATAGTGCTCGGGGTCCATGCGATCTCCTCCATTACTCCTGCCACCGTACGACAGTAGCGGCAGCCCGGGGGCCGACCCGCTGGCCCGAACGGGCGTTCGGCCTGGATGCTGACCCGCATGACCGGCGATCAACTTGGGTGGCTCATCGGCTCGGGCTTCGGGCTCGTCTTCGTCGAGGCCGATGCGGGTGCGCTGCCGACGGCGGCGGCCGTTCCGCTGCGGGTGGCGGGGCTGGCGGCGACGCGCCTCCGGACCTTTGAGGCGAGGGCCCGTACGGCCGTCAACTCGCCGCGTGCGCACGGAGGCCGCCGGCGCCTGGTTCAGGGGCGGGCGGCCTCGGGTTCCTCCTCAGATCCGCCGGGCGGGGCAACGTACCGTCAGGCTCAGACCGTCAAACTCACGCCGTCAGCCTCGCGCCATGAGCCTCGCGCCGCCCTCGGCAACGTAGATCCAGTCGAGGCCGTCGCACCCCGGTCCGTCCAGGTGCTCGGCCCTCCGCAGGCCGGCCCGCAGGGCGACGCCCTGGGAGGGCAGGTTGTCGGGGCGGACCCGGGCGATCAGCGGCAGCCCGGGGACGTTCGCGGCGGACCACCGGACCACGGCGGTGGCGGCCTCGGTGGCGAAGCCCCGGCCCCAGGCGGCGGGGGCGAAGCGGTAGAAGAGGTTGAGGACCGGTCGGCCCGCCAGCTCCATCGGCTTGACGCCGCAGAAGCCCAGCACCGGGGCGGCCCCGCGCGCACGGACCGTCCAGTAGCCGAAGCCGCGGGCCTGCCACAGGGCGTCCCAGCGGCCGTACCGCTCCTCGGCCTCCGAGCGCGTGGCGAGGGCGTCCGAGGGGTTGTGGAGGCAGGCCGCCGGGTCCCGGTGGACGGCGAGGACGGCGTCGACGTCGCCCTCGGTCGGGCGGCGCAGCGAGAGCCGTCGGGTGGTCAGTTCCTCGTGTCCGCTCACCCGTTGATAGTACGGGCGCCGGACGGACCTCAGTGCGCCGCCGGGGGCGGGGTGAGCCCGGCGCAGCCGCGCAGGCCGTCACGGCGCTTGAGGGCGGCCTCGGCGGCGGCGCCGGCGACGGGCTGGGGGATGCCCTTGTCGTCGATGGTGGCCGGGGCGAAGGCCTCGCCGGTGACCTTGCCGTCGCCGGAGAGGGTGAGGGTGGTGACGCCGGTCTCGTTGGAGAAGGCGTAGTTGGAGGTGCCGTACCAGAGGAAGTTGCCGAAGCCGTACCCGACGTAGGTGTTGCCGAGCATGCCGGAACCGACCATGGTGTGGGCGTGGGTGCCGACCACCGCGGACGCTCCGACGGCGGCGAGCTTCTTGGCGACGGTGGTCTGCGCGGCCGTCGGGCAGGCCTTGCCCTCCTCCCCCCAGTGCAGGTAGACGAGCACCACCGGGGCCTGCTGCTTGGCCGCCTGTACCGCCGACACCAGCGCAGGGACGTCCAGGGCCGAGGCGATGCCGGGCTTGTTGGCGCCGGCCCGCCACTTCTGGTTGGTGATGTCCTCGACCTGGCTGGCGGCCACCACCGCGACCTTCACACCGCGTACGGTCGTCACGTACGGGGCGTACGCCTCCTTGGCGTTGTGCCCGACGCCGAGCACCGGGATGGGCGAGGAGTCCTTGGCGGCCAGGGTGTCGGCGAGGCCGTCGGCACCGAAGTCCACGGCGTGGTTGTTGGCCATCGAGACGACGTCGACGCCGGAGTCCTTGAGGACGGACAGTGCCTGCGGCGAGGTACGGAAGGTGTACGTCTTCGGCTCCGGCGCGCCGCGCCCGGTGATCGCGGTCTCCAGGTTGAGCACGGACAGGTCGGCGTCGGCGAGGTTGCGGGAAATCGGGCCGAGGGCCGTCTCGGGCGGCTGGACGGACAGCCGGGACTGGGTGCGGCCCTCGAAGTGGACGTCCCCGGCGAAGGCGACGGTGATGGTGCCGTCCGGGCGGGGCGCCCCGCCCTTGGTGGGCGCTGGGGCGGCGGTGCCGGAGGGTGCGGCGGAGGAGGCGGGTGCGGCGGCGGGCGGGGCGGACCTCGCCGGAGCGGGCGCCGGGTCGTCCGGCCCGCAGGCGGCGACGGCGGTCAGCCCGACGAACACGGCGACGGCGGCCGCGGCACGGCGCATGAGTGGTTCCCCCCGGATGTCGATGCAAGAGCGGTCAGCCTACGCCACCGAATCACCACCACTTGAGCCCGCACCCGCAACATTCCGGACACAAGGACGCACGCGGAGCCCGTAGCGCGGAGCGGCGGCACAGAGCTGCGGCCCCGAGCCGGGCGGAAAGAGCACCCCCCACTGGGCCCGCCCGTCCCAATCCCCCGCCCCACCCGGCCACCGTGTCCCTGGCGCCCCGGCCGGCCGGCGCGCAGCGTGGAGGGGAGGCGGCAGGTCGCGCGGTGAGGTCGCGCCTGCGCGCCGGAGGAGGCACGTGATGGCCAGTGACCAACCCGCCCCCGGCGTCGGGCACCGGATCGTGGTCGGCATCGACGGATCGGAGCCGTCGAAGGCGGCGCTGCGCTGGGCGGTCAACCAGGCGGTCCTCACCGGAGCCACCGTGCACGCGGTGGCCGCCTGGGAGTACCCCTCGCTGTACGGCTGGTTCGCGCCGATGGTGGACGAGGGCTTCGAGCAGGCCGCCCGCCGCACGCTGACGGCCGAGGTCGACGAGGTCATCGGGCCGGAGCGCCCGGTGGTGATCCGGGAGAGCCTGGTGCTCGGGCACGCTGCCGAGGTGCTGCTGGAGGCCTCCGAGGACGCGGACCTGCTGGTGCTGGGCAGCCGCGGCCGGGGCACCTTCGCCCGGACCCTGCTCGGCTCGGTGTCCACCCGCTGCGCGGTGCACGGGGGCTGCCCGGTGGTGATCGTCCGCTCGGACGGTACGGCCTCCTCCCCTCCGCCCCCGGCGACCGCCGGCACGAGCACGGGCACGGGCACGAGCACGGCCACGAGCACACCAGCGAGCACGAGCACGGCCACGGCCGGGGCGCAGGCCCCGCAGGCCGTCCGGACCAAGGACTGGCAGCTCAGCCTGCACGTGGTCGAGGACCGGGACACCACCCGGGTGCACGCCGTGCTGGACGCCGACGGAAAGGTCCTGCACAGCGACGCGCTGTCCCGCCGCAACCCCCGCGACACCCCGGCCCCGGCGGTCGGCGACGACTTCGCGGTCGGCCGCGCCCTGGTCGACCTGGGCCACCAGCTGCTGCGCGCCGGCGTCCACGGCGCCACCGACCCGGCGGAGGAATGAGCGGCCTGAGTGGGCGCGGGCCCTGCGCGGTAGGAGATGCTGAACCGCGACGCCCGCCTGTCCCTCAGCCTGCCCCCTTCCGCTCAGCGCTCGCCCCTCGTCCCTCGTCCCTCGCGCCTCGCCGGAGCCCACCCGCCGATGAACACGCCCGACCCCGACACCGCCCACGACGCTTTCACCCCCGCCGAGCGCGCCCGCGGCCGCGCGCTGCGCCGCGCCCAGCTGCCCTGGGCGCTCGGCGGCCGCCTGGCGGGCCTGGCCCTGACCCTGGTGCTCGGCCTCACCCCGGCCGGTGCCGCGCTGGTGACGGCGACCGGCCGCTGGTTCGGCGGCTCCCGGACGGCCGAGGTGCTGGCCGGCGGCGCAGCCCTGGTGCTGCTGGGCCAGGCACTGCAGCTGCCCTTCGGCGCCGGGTCGCGGGCGGTCCGGGCCCGGTACGGGCTGGTGACCCAGGACTGGGCCGGCTGGGCGATGGACGCCGTCCGGTCGCTCGCGCTGACCCTGCTGCTCGTCCTCCCGCTGGTGCTCGGCCTGTTCGGTCTCACCGCCTGGTCGCCCCGGCACTGGTGGTTCCCGGCCGCGGGCGCGGCGGCGCTGCTGACAGCGGCCCTGTCCTTCCTCCACCCGCTGCTGATCGAGCCGGTGTTCAACCGCTTCTCGCCGATGCCCGAGGGCGAGCTGCGCTCCGCCCTGCTGGCCCTGGCCGAGCGGGACGGCGTGCGGGTCCGGGACGTCCTGGTGGCGGACGCCTCCCGGCGGACCACCGCGCTGAACGCGTACGTCTCCGGGTTCGGCGCGACCCGCCGGATCGTCGCGTACGACACGCTGCTGTCAGCGGCCGAGCCGCGCGAGGTGGAGCTGGTGGTGGCGCACGAGCTGGGGCACGTCAAGCACCGGGACGTGCCGGTCGGCACGGCGCTCGGGGCGGTGGGCGCAGCGGTGGCGGTGGCGGTGCTGGGCCTGCTGGCCGACTGGCAGCCGCTGCTGTCGGCCGCCGGCGCCTCGGACGCGTCCGATCCGCGGGCCCTGCCGCTGCTGGCCGCGTCGGCGGCGCTGATCGGTGCACTGTCGGGCCCGGTGCAGTGCGCGGTGAGCCGCCGGATCGAGGCCAGGGCGGATCGGCACGCGCTCGAACTGACCGGGGACGCCGAGCAGTTCGCCGCGATGCAGCGCAGACTGGCCGTGGTGAACGTCTCGGATGTCGACCCGCCGCGGGTGCTTGAGCTACTGTTCGCCACTCACCCGAGTGCGACCCGCCGGATCGCGGCGGCCCGCGCCTGGCAGGCCGACCGGGAACGGGCGGCGAACGCCTCGGCCGGCGGGCCCGCGGCGGAGACGCGCACCACTCCAGGCGAATCCGTTGTATAGTGCAACAAATTTGGGGTGCGCCCGTGTGCCCCGGACGGTGCAACCAGCCCCAAGGAGGTAGGAACGCCGTGCCCGGCCGCCAGTCGTCCATCGACACCATCCAGCGCGAGCTGACCGCCTTCGCCCGCCGTGCCCGTCACAAGGCCTCCCAGCTGCACCCCGACCTCTCGCTGGTCACCTACAGCATCCTCGACCTGATCACCGAGCGCGGCGGCTGCCGGGCCGCCGACGTGGCCGCGCACTTCATGCTCGACAAGTCGACCGTCAGCCGCCAGGTCACCGCCCTGGAGCGGCTCGGGCTGCTCCGCCGCGAGGCCGACCCGGACGACCAGCGCGGCCAGATCCTGCGCGCCACCGAGGCCGGGCTCACCCTGCTGCGGGACGCCAACGAGCAGCGCCGGATGGCCTTCACCACGCGCTTCACCGACTGGTCCGACGAGGACGTCGCCCGCTTCGCCGCGTACCTCGCCCGCTACGGCGAGGAGGGCTGACCAACCCGGGTCCGCTCGGGGTGCGCCCCGGGACCGCTCGGGGTGCGCCCCGGCACCACCACGGTGTACAGAGGAGGGGTGCCCCTCCGGCAGCATCCCGATGAGCCGCGTCCGCGCGCCCGCCCCCGCCCGTGGCGGCCCGATCCCCGCGTGATGACGGCGCTGCCGCTCGCACTGATCATCCTGATCACCGTCGTCGACGTGCTCTCCCCGCCGACGGTCCACCTCGGCCCGCTGCTGATCGTCGCCCCCGCCCTCACCGCCTCCTTCGCCGGGCCCCGGGCCACCGCCGGGGTCGCTCTGCTGGCCCTCGCCGCGCTCACCGTCATCGGCTCCCTCCGGGAGAGCCTGACCAGCATCAACATCCAGAGCCAGCTGGGCGCCCAGTTGATCGTCTCGGCGCTGATCGTCGGCCTTCGGGTGCTCCGCGAGCGACACGAACGCGAACTGGCCCGGGTGCGCTCCGTCTCCGAGGCCGCCCAGCGGGTGCTGCTGCGCCCGCTGCCGGACCGGATCGGGCCGCTGCACCTGGCCTCCGTCTACCTGGCCGCCGAGGCCGAGGCCCAGGTCGGCGGTGACCTGTACGCGGCCGCGCGGACCACCACCGGCACCCGGCTGCTGGTCGGCGACGTCCGCGGCAAGGGGCTCTCCTCGCTCGGCGACGCGGCCCTGCTGCTCGGGGCCTTCCGCGCCGCCGCCCACCTGCACACCGACCTGCCGAGCCTGGCGGCGTACCTGGACGGCAGCGTCTCCTGGGACCTCGCCCAGCTGGCCGAGGCCCGGCGCGTCGAAAGCCGGCACAGCGGCAGCCGCCGCGCCGTGCCCGGACACCCCGAACGGCCCCAACGCCCCTCCCCGTCCCCGCCCGAGGGCGCGCCGGACGAGGGCGGCGAGTCCTTCATCACCGCCGTCCTGCTCGACATCCCCGACGACGGCGAACTCGTCCACCTGATCGACTGCGGCCACCCGCCCCCGCTGCTGCTGCGCCCCGAGGGCCTCGCCACCCTCTCCACCCGGAACCCCGCACCGCCGCTCGGCCTCGGCGAGCTCGCCCCGGTCGCCTACGAGGTGCAGACCTTCCCGTTCCGCCCCGGCGACCGGCTGCTGATCTACACCGACGGCGTGATCGAGGCCCGGGACGCCCAGCGCCGCTTCTACCCGCTCACCGAACGGGTCACCGCCTGGCAGACCGAGCGCCCCGCCGTCCTGCTGCACCACCTGCGCCGCGACCTGCTCGCCCACGTCGGCCACCGGCTGGACGACGACGCGGCGATGGTCGTGGTCGAGCGGCTCCGGTAGCAGTCGCTCCCGCGTCGGAGGGAGACGGCGCCCGGGGACCGGAGCGGCCTACCCCTGGTACCAGTCGTCCCCGCCGGTGCGCAGCGAACGGCCGAGGTAGTCCCGCAGGTCGTTGGCCACCCACCGGCGGCTGTCGCTCTCGTGCTCCCAGACGAAGACGTCCGGCCGTTCGGGCTTCCGCACGAAGGCGAACAGGTCACCGCCGCCGTTGTCCCCGAAGAACAGGAAGGGGTCGAACGGCATGTACAGCCGGGCGAAGGACTCGTCGGACCGGAGGAGCAGGTTCTGCTCGACGATCCGCTCCAGGGCCCAGACGGTGTCCACCGAGCCGCGCCCGGTCACCCCGTCACTTTCGAGCAGCACCTGACCGAGCTCCGTCGGCAGCCGCCGCCCGAGCCGCTCCTCGGCCTCGGCGATCGCGGAAGCCGCCACCGGCGCCCTGAAGCCCGCCCCGGGAAAGATCTCCTGAACCGCTCGTCTCCACATGGCCGAGAGCCTAAGGCCCTTCCGGCCACCCTTCCGGCCACCCTTCCGGCCGCCGTTCCGGCCACCCTCCGGCCGCCGCCGGCCGCCGCCGGCTAGGGCCGGTACACGTACGGCGTCGTGGTGCTCAGCCGCACGAAGCCGAGCCGCTCCAGGATGGGCCGGCTCTGGCCGCTCGCGTCGACCTGGAGGTACTCGTAGCCGAGCTCGGCGGCGAGGCGGGCGCGGTGGGCAACCAGGGCGCGGTAGATGCCCCGGCCTCTCCAGGCGGGGACGGTGCCGCCGCCCCACAGGCCGGCGAACCCGGTGCCCGGGGTCAGCTCCATCCGGGCGGCGCTCACCGGCCGGTCGCCGGCCATCGCGACGACCAGGCTGAGGGTGTCCGAGTCGTGCCGCAGGTGGTCGAGGATGCGCTCGCGCAGGCTGGGCATCTCCCTCCCGAAGGCCTGCTCGTGGGCCTCGACCATCAGATCCACCCCGGCCGGGTCGGTCACGGCCTCCAGCCGGACGCCCTCGGGCAGCACCGGATCGGTGGGCAGGTCCTCGATCCGGGCGATCATCAGTGCCTCGTCCGGCTCGGCGGTGAACCCGGCCGCGAGCAGCCGCCGGCCGAGGTCGGCGGGGCGGTCATGGGCGTAGGTCTTCCACTCGAACTCCAGCCCCAGCTCGCTGAAGTGGCGCACCTGCGCGGCGATCACGGCGGCCGCCCCGGCCTCGTCCAGACCGGACCAGACGATGCCGTTCCAGGCGTGCTCCCCGCCCACCAGGCGCACCACGGCGCCGTCGTGCTCGACACGGACTCCGGGGCCGTCCGACCGCGCACCGCGCCGGATCCGCTGGTCGAACAGGGCGAGTACGTGATCACGGTCCATCCGGCCACCTCAGCACGTCCCATGGCTGCGCGCCAGCGGTTTTCCGTCCCCGCCCTCTCCCCCCGGCTCACGCCCTGGGCCTGCGGATCACCTCGCTCGGCGCCGCGCCCGGCGCCCGAGTCGTGCCCGCGGTCACCCCCGACGGCCCGACGTCAGACGGTGAGCACGATCTTCCCCCGCAGGTGCCCCTGCTCGCTGATCCGCTGCGCCTCCGCCGCCTCCGCCAGCGGCAGCACCCGGTGCAGCGGCAGCCGCAGGGTGCCCGCCTCGTGCAGGGCGAGCGCGGCCGCGTAGGCGCGCTCGTGGTACGACTCGCCCTCGCCCGTGCTGCCGTTGAAGCGGACGCCGTACCGCTCCGCGTTGGCGAAGTCCACGATCGTCAGCACCCGCTCCGCACTGCCCGTCAGGTCGATGGACAGCGGCAGCACGTCCCCCTTGCCGACCGCGTCCAGCGCCCGGTCCACGCCGTCCGGAGCGACCGCCCGCACCCGCTCGGCCAGTCCCTCGCCGTACGTCACCGGGATCGCGCCCAGCTCGCGCAGGTACGCGTGGTTGGCCTCGCTCGCGGTGCCGACCACGGTGATGCCGCGCGCCCGGGCGAACTGCAGCAGCACGGTGCCGACCCCGCCGGCCGCGCCGTGCACCAGCAGGGTCTCCCCCGGCCGTACGCCGAGGACCCCCAGCACCCGCTCGCTGGTCTCGGCCGCCACCGGGATCGCGGCGGCCTCCTCCCAGCTCAGCGTGGCGGGCTTGTGCGCCAGCAGGTCGGCGTCGAGCAGCGCGTGCTCGGCGTAACCGCCGCCCATCAGGCCGCCGAACACCTCGTCGCCGGGCGCGAATCCGGTCACGTCCGCGCCGACGGCCTCCACCACGCCGGACACCTCGTAGCCGGGGACGGCCGGGAAGACGGCCGGGAAGAGCGCGTCCAGCTCGCCGCTGCGCTGCTTGCGGTCGATCGGGTTGACGCCCACCGCGCGGACCGCGACCCGGACCTGGCCGGAGCCGGGGGCCGGCAGCTCGATGTCGATGGTGCGCAGCACGTCCGCGCCGCCGTACTCGGAGAAGGCGATCGCCTTGGTCATGGCAGGAATCCTCTGGGCTTTCCGGGAGTTCTCCCGGGAGACGGTTACTTCCGACGCCTTCCATGCTGCGGCGCCGCGGCCGGGCACCCGGCCGGTCTTTCGGAGGGTTCGACCTGGCCGAAGGGACAGGCCGCGGGCACCCGCCGAGGGATAGGGTCGACACCATGGACGAGACCTGGCAGGAGCAGTGGGGCCGCCCCGAGCATGCGCTGGCGCGGGCCGTGGAAGTGCTGCGCGCCCCCCGGCCCGAGCTGCTGCAACGGATCGGTGAGGTGATCGCCACCCTCGTGCCGTTCGAGGTGATCGCACAGCTCAACGGCATCTGCACGTTCTGCCCCACGCACGCCCACGGCCGGCCCGAACTGGCCGAGCGGATCACCGGCCTGGACCTCTCCCGGCTGGCCGAGCGCACCGCAGGGGCGAGCGCGACCGGCCGCCCCTGGCAGGGCGAGGCCGAACTCGCCGGAGCCACCCGGCCGGTGGCGGTGGTGACCGCCGCGAACGCCCCGGGCAGCGACAGCGCCGTCCTGGTCCTCGTCCGGACGCACTCCGACCCCGTGCCCGAGCCCGCGCTCGCCGTGCTCCAGCAGTTCTGGGAGCTGGCCGTCGCCCACTCCGACCACCGCGCCACCGACGCCGCCCCCACCCACGCGGCGGTCTCCCGGGCCGCCGCCAACACCCGCGCCCGGACGATCGCCGAGTTCACCGGCACCCACGGCGCGGCGCTCAGCGCCGTGCTCGCCCCGCTGCGCTCGACCGACCTGGACGACGCCGCCGCCCGCCGCGCCGCCACCGAACTCGCCGTCACCGCCCTGCTCGACCTGCGCCGCGCCGCCGACCTCGACCGCGCCCTCAGCGAGGAACCCGCGGACGCCGCCTTCGCCCGGCTCGGCCGCGAACTGCGCCCGCTGCTGCGGCACACCCGGGTCCGGCTCGACCTCGCGCCCCCGGCGGACGCCGCCCGGTCCGTCCCCGCGGACACCGCCCACACCGCCAGGGACGCCCTGCGGGTCGCCGTGATGCTGATGCTGGAGCAGGAGAACCCCACCCGGCTGCACGTGAGTTGGCAGTTCACCGCCGACTGCCGGCTGCGCGCGGTGGTGCGCGACGACGGCCTCGGCCTGCTCGCCGCCGACGCCCTCACCGTCCACCGCACCGCCGAGCGGATCGCCGCCCTCGGCGGCCGCTACGACGTCGAGTCCGTCCCCGGCTGGGGGACCACCGTGACCGTCGAACTGCCGCTCGGCCTGCGCTCGCCCGCCGACGCGACCGATCCCCTCGACGGGCTCCAGCCCCGCGAGCTGGAGGTCCTCGACCAGCTCGCGCAGGGCCGCCGCAACCGGGACATCGCCGCGGCGCTGCACATCAGCGAATCCACGGTGAAGTTCCATGTCGCCAACATCCTGGCCAAGTTGGGCGTCAGCTCGCGCGGCGAGGCGGCCGCCCTCGCCCACCGTGCCGGGATGCCCGGCCCCGCGCGCCTGCACGTGGCATCCTGAACCGGTTCCGCCCCGCACCTTCGGCCACAGGAGTCCCGATGACCCCGCCCAGCACGCCGCGGACCGTCCTCGTCACCGGCGCCACCGACGGCCTCGGCCGCGCCCTCGCCCACCGCCTGGCCGGCGAGGGCGACACCGTCCTGCTGCACGGGCGGGACCGGGCCCGGCTCGACCGCACGGCCCGGGAGATCGCCGAGGCCCAGGGCATCGAACGCCCCGTCACCCTGTGTGCGGACCTGGCCGACCTCGCCCAGGTCCGCGCCCTCGCCGCCGAGGTCCGTGCCACCACCGACCGGCTCGACGTGCTGGTCAACAACGCCGGTGTCGGCAGCGGCGAACCCGACGGCCGCACCCGCCGCACCAGCGCCGACGGCCACGAACTGCGCTTCGCCGTCAACCACCTGGCCGGTTTCCTGCTCAGCCTCGAACTGCTGCCACTGCTGCGCGCCTCCGCCCCCGCCCGGATCGTCAACGTCGCCTCGGCCGGGCAGCAGGCCGTCGACTTCGACGACCTCATGCTGGAACGCGGCTACGACGGCACCCGCGCGTACTGCCGCAGCAAGCTCGCCCAGATCGCCTGCGGCTTCGAACTCGCCGCGCGGGTGCCGGCCGCCGAGGTGACCGTCAACAGCCTCCATCCGTCGACGTACATGCCGACCAAGATGGTGCTGCAGGAGATCGGCTACAGCGTCGACAGCCTGGAGGACGGCGTCAGCGCCACCCACCGGCTGGTCACCGACCCGGCCCTCGCGGGCGTCACCGGCCGCTACTACGACCGCACGCGCGAGGCCCGGGCCGACCCCCAGGCCTACGACCTGCGGGCCCGGGCGGAGCTGTGGGACCGCAGCCTGGAGCTCGTCGGCCACGCCGGCATCTGAGAGGTGACATGACCGACCGACCGCCTCCGACCACCTGGGACCCGGCCGCCCCCGGCGTGCTCCGCCTCCCCTCCGGACGCCTCCTGCGCGGCCGGGGCGTCCGCAATCCGCTCCCGCCCGGCCCCTCCCCCGACTTCGGCATCTACCTGCTGGGGCGCGAGCCCGACCCCGTCCCCTGGGAGAGCCGCTGGGTCCGCTGGCCGGACTTCCGGCTGCCCGCCGACCGCGCGGACGCCGCCGACGCCTTCCGTCAGGCCTGGGAACGCTCCACCACCGAACGCGTCGAACTCGCCTGCGCGGGCGGCCGCGGCCGCACCGGCACGGCACTCGCCTGCATCGCGGTCCTGGACGGCGTGCCGCCGGAGCAGGCCGTCGCGTACGTCCGCGAGCACTACAGCCGGCACGCGGTCGAGACGCCCTGGCAGCGGAAGTTCGTCGAGCGGTCGGCTCAGGGGCCGGTCCGGTCCTGCGACCCACCGTCGGATTCCGTGTAGAGGGCCGCGCCCTTCTCCTCCGGCTGCCAGCCGGCGGCGAGACCCGCCCGGATCAGGTCGGCGATCCGGGCCGGC
Source organism: Kitasatospora sp. NPDC101157 (assembly GCF_044768255.1). NCBI lineage: Bacteria > Bacillati > Actinomycetota > Actinomycetes > Kitasatosporales > Streptomycetaceae > Kitasatospora > Kitasatospora sp. NPDC101157. Next base: position 516,237 of record NZ_JBIWPL010000003.1, read on the forward strand.
CTGACGGGCTCCAACTGGAGGACCTCGCGGACGCGTTCGGGTGGGGCCGTCAGCAGGATCCCGTAGTGCAGCCACGGGTCGTCGAAGCGGCGCGTGGTGACGAGCGGCCGGTACGGCCCGCCGGGGCGGTCGAGCCAGATGCGGATGTCCACGTGGGCGCCGTCCCGGGGGCGGACCACCCAGCGGTAGTCGCGGTCGTCGACACGGATGCGGCGCGGTGTCCGAGATCTCACCCGGTGACGATACGCCTGCGGCTCAGTGCTCGGCGGGCATCGCACGCTCCCGCCAGGCGCGTTCGAACTGGCGGGTCATGCCCGGGTAGACGATGCAGTGCCGGAACGGCGCGATGAAGCCCATGTACAGGCGACCGAGGCGGCCGTTGCACTTGACCAGGACGGCCATCCGCAGTTCGTGACGGCCGTCGGGGAGGGCGGTCCAGCCGAGGTGCATCAGGCCGTGGACGGTGCGGTTGGCGATCTCACCGAGGTACTCGGTGCCGGTCGCGTACACCGGGGTGAACGGCAGGCCGAGGCCGTCGGCGGGGTGGACGGTGTCGCACAGGTCCTGCGGGAGGCGGTCGCGCAGGGACGGGACGCGGGCGCCGAGGCCGGTGGCGGGGTCGTCCCAGTGGAGGAGGGCGCCGATCTTCCGGCGGATCGCGAACAGGACGCGGGTCGGGACGGACTGCGACGCCGGGTCGGGTGCGGCGCGCAGGGCGGCCAGCATGACCGGGAAGTCGTCGGGCCCGGCGCCCGGGGTGCGGAAGGACCAGACGTCCTCGATTCGGAAGTCCCGGGTGAACTCGTGGATCCGCCAGGGCTGTCGGGTGTGGGCTGAGCGTGGAAGCCGCATGGTGGTCACCCCCTCGTGAACGAGACTAGACCTCCTCACGCGGGCCGTCTCGGAGGGTCCAGGTCCGCCCGGCGGCCCAGTCCTCCAGCGTGCGCCAGTCGACGGTCGGGTGCTCGGCGTGCAGGGCGGCGGTGTCGATGTCGAGGCCGACCTCCTGGAAGTAGCGGAACATGGCGGCGAGATCCGCGGAGTAGGTCTCGACGACGGACAGCGGCACCTCCTCGCAGCGGACCGGGCGACCGCTGGCCGCGGCGATCGCCGCGGCGATCTGCTCGCCGGTGCACCACTGCGAGGCGATGTCGATGCGCCGGCCCGCGTAGGCGTCCGGGTGGGCGAGGACATGGGCGGCGAAGGCGCCGATGGACTCGGCGGCGATCACCGGGATCGGGACGCCGGGCGGCATGGGGAGGTGGAAGACGCCCTCGCGCAGGGATTCGAGGGTCCACTCGTTGGCGTAGTTGTCCAGGAAGGCGGCCGGGCCGATGACGGTCCAGGGCAGGCCGAGACCGGCGAGGTGCCGTTCGATGCGCTGCTTGGAGTCGAAGTGCGGGATGCCGGTGGAGCGGTCGGCGTTGGTGGCGGAGGTGAACACCACGTGCCGTACGCCGGCGGCGGCCGCCGCGTCGAGCAGGGCGCTGCCCTGGCGGACCTCGGTGTCGAGGTCCGTCCCGAACGGGGTGGACATGGCGAACAGCGCGCCGGCGCCGTCGAGGGCGGCCGCGAGCGAGGCCGGGTCGTCGAAGTCGGCGCGCACCGACTCGGCACCGAGCGAGGCGAGTTGGCGGGCGGCCGGGGCGCCCGGGTCCCGGGTGAGGGCGCGGACCGGGCGTCCGGCGCGGAGCAGGGCGCGGGCGGTCGCGCCGCCCTGGGCGCCGGTGGCACCGGTGACGGCGACGGGAAGCTGGGCACGATCAGTCATCTGCGTCATGCAGCAAATAGTGGGAGAGATTTCTGCGTGGAGCAACCTTTTTGTCGAGGCCGGTTACCCTGGCCCCATGACGCCCACCCGCGACGAACTGATGGCCAGGCTGTGGCCGGTCTCGCGCCGGTACCTGGCCTCCTACGTGCTGTTCAACCAGGCCGTCGCCGACCACCTCGGCATGCACCCGACCGACGTCCAGTGCCTCAACCTGCTCACCCTGGAGGACGGCCCCGTCACCACCGGCCGGATCGCCGAGCTGACCGGGCTCACCAGCGGCTCGGCGACCCGGCTGGTCGACCGGCTGGAGAAGGCCGGCCTGGTGACCCGGCAACGGGACGAAGCCGACCGCCGCCGGGTCCTGGTCGCCGTCCTCCCCGAGGCACTGACCCGCTTCGGGGAGGTGTGGCGCAGCCTCGGCAACGACTGGGCGGCCGTCTTCGCCGAGGACAGCGAGGACGAACTCGCCTTCCTGCTACGGCACATGAACCGAACGGTCGAGCTCAGCCACCGACAGATCGCCCGGCTCGCCGACCAGGGCCTCCAGGGCGGGTCCTAGCTAGGTCTTCCGCAGGTCCGGCGCCGGCACCCCGATCAACAGCCGGCGCACCGCGTCCCAGGCCGCCCGCAGCGCGGCCGCGCAGGCCCGGGTGTCGGAGTCGAGCAACCGCAGCCAGGCGCCGCTGTCCTGCGGCAGCACGCTGACCCCGTACAGCAGCCCGCGCTCCGCCAGGGCCTCGTGCAGCACGTCGGCGATCCGGGCCGCCGGCGCGAGCGGGCTGAGCACGTACAGGCTGGACATCACGTCGTGGCCGCCGAGCACGGCCGGGCCGGTCACACCGCCGTCCGAGGGCTCCAGCCGCACCGTGTCGAGGGCCACCAACTCCCCCTCCGGCCGACGGACTTCGAGGTCCGAGGCGAACACCCGGTAGGCGTTGCGCTCGCCCCGGGCGAGGCGGCCGGCCAGGACCGTCTCGCCCGCCAGCACCGTCGCTCCGGGGTCCACGGTGAGCACCGTGCGCTGGTAGAAGCGCGAGTCGACGAAGGGGATCACCGGCTCGGGCAGGTACTCCACGTAGGCGCCGGGCCCGGCCTCCAGGTTGACCAGTTGCGTCGCGTAGTCGTGCTCCATCCGGTAGACCTTGGTGGCCGCCTGGGTGGTCAGGTGGACGGCGGTGTCGGCGCCGCAGCGGATGTCGGTGCGCAGCCGGTCGGCCTGGAGGATGCCGCCGCCGGTGGACATCAGGAGGGTGACGGCGAGGTCGGGGCGGGCCGGGTCGAAGTAGAGCGGGCGCATGATCTGCAGCGGCGACTTCTGGTAGTGGCCGGTGAGTTCGGTGCGCCCGCCGATCCGCTCGAAGGCCAGTTCCAGCAGCCCGACCTTGCCGGGGCGTCCGACCGCGAGGGTGTCGGGCGTCCCGGCGTACCGGCGGACCTGCTGCGGGACGCGGGCCGGCTCGTAGTGCCGGGGGTCGAGCCGGGGCGGGGCGGCCTCCGGCGCGGCCGTCACGCCGGGACCTTCCGGAAGGTCTCCAGGAAGGTGGCGATGTCCTCCAGTCCCTCCCCCGTCAGGCAGTTGGTGAGCACCACCGGCCGGCCCTCGCGCACCCGCCGGGCGTCGGACTCCATGATGCCGAGGTCGGCCCGGACGTACTGGGCGATGTCGATCTTGTTGATCACCAGCAGCTCCGACTCGGTGATGCCCGGGCCGCGCTTGCGGGGCATCTTCTCGCCCTCGGCGGTGTCGAGGACGAACAGGAAGAGGTCGACCAGCACCGGGCTGAAGGTCAGGGTGAGGTTGTCGCCGCCGGACTCGAACAGCAGGGTGTCGACATCCGGGAAGCGCTCCAGCATCTCGGCCCCGGCGGCGAGGTTCATCGTCGGGTCGTCCCGTACGGCGGTGTGCGGGCAGGCGCCGGTCTCCACCCCGACCACCCGCTCGGGGTCGAGCACCCCGGCGAGCGTGCGGCGGACGTGCTGGGCGTCCTCCTGGGTGTAGATGTCGTTGGTGATGACCGCCGGGCGGTGGCCGCGCGCGATCAGCACCGGCACCAGCGCCTCGATCAGCGCCGTCTTGCCCGAGCCGACCGGTCCGCCGATGCCCACCCGGAGCACGTTGTCGGTCATGCGATTCCCTTCGATCGTAGGTGTGTTCAGCTCGCGAACAGCCGGGCCTCGGCCCGCTCGTGCCGCCCGGACATCGCGTCCGCGATCGGTACGCAGCCCCCGAGGTCGGCCGAATCCCGTACCAGTGCGGCCGCCACCACCTCCCGGATGACCGGGGCGGCGGCCCGCAGCACCACCTGCGCCCTGCGGTGGTCGGTCAGCCGCAGTCGCAGCGCGGCGCCGACGAAGCTGGTGCAGAAAGCGAACAGGTCGCCGGCGACGGCCTGTTCGACCGGCACGGCGGCCGAGGCGTACGCGACCCCGGCGGCCACCGCCTGGCAGCCGGGGGCGCGCTTGTCGGCGACCAGTTCCGCGTACCGCTCCAGCGGCTCGCCGCCCACCGACTCCCGGGCGATGTCCAGGAGTTGGCGGCCGGTCCGGGTGGCGGCGAGCCTCAGCTCGCGGTTGAGCTTGGTGGCGTGCAGCCGCTGGTCGATCTCGACCAGCGACTCCCAGTCGCTCTCCGACGCGGCCCGGTGGGCCAGCGCCAGCGCCGTCGCGTCGGACGGTCCGACGCTGTGCCGCAGCAGGTCGGCGAGCAGCTCGGGCACGGTGTCGGGAGTGACGGCCTTCGCCTGGGCGTAGCCCTCCAGGCCGTGCGAGAGGGTGTAGAAGCCGCTGGGGAAGGCGGAGTCGGTGAGCTGGAGGCTGACCAGCAGGGCGTCCAGCCCGTCTCCCGTGGGGCTGCTCACGTGAGGTAGAACAGGTGGTTGAGCGGCAGTTCGCGGGCCGGCTCGATGGTGGCGGGCTCGCCGTCCAGGGTGACCTTGTACGTCTCCGGGTCGACCGCGATCTTCGGCAGGGCGTCGTTGCGCAGCATGTGCTGCTTGCCTACCGAGCGGCAGTGCCGAACCGGCAGCACTCGGCTGTCCAGGCCCAGTTGGGCGGGAACGCCGAGGTCGACGGCGGCCTGGGACATGAAGCTGATCCGGGTGGCCTGCTTGGCCCGTCCGAGCGCGCCGTACATCGGGCGGTAGTAGACCGGCTGCGGGGTGGGCAGCGAGGCGTTCGGGTCTCCCATCAGCGCCCAGTTGATGATGCCGCCCTTGATGACCATCTTGGGCTTGGCGCCGAAGGAGTTGATCGGCCAGAGCACGATGTCGGCCAGCTTGCCGGGCTCCAGCGAGCCGATGTGATCGGCGGTGCCGGAGGCGATCGCCGGGTTGATGGTGAGCTTGGCGAGGTAGCGCAGCACCCGGAAGTTGTCGTTGCGCTCGCTGTCGCCGGCCAGCTTGCCGCGCTGCTCCTTGCAGTGGTGGGCGGTCTGGAAGGCGCGGGTGAAGGACTCCCCGATCCGGCCCATGGCCTGGGAATCGGAGGAGAAGATCGAGATGACGCCCTCGTCGTGCAGCACGGTCTCGGCGGCGATGGTCTCGGCGCGCACCCGGGAGTCGGCGAAGGAGACGTCCTCGGGGATGTCGTGGCTGAGGTGGTGGCAGACCATCACCATGTCCAGCAGCTCGTCCACCGAGTTGACGGTGTAGGGCAGGGTCGGGTTGGTGGAGGACGGCAGCACGTTGGGCTCGCCGGCGATCCGCATGATGTCGGGGGCGTGGCCGCCGCCCGCGCCCTCGGTGTGAAAGGTGTGGATGGTGCGGCCGTCGATGGCGGACAGGGTGTCCTCGAAGTAGCCGGACTCGTTGAGGGTGTCGGTGTGGATGGCCACCTGCACGTCGTACTCGTCGGCGACGCTCAGCGCGCTGTCGATCGCGGCCGGGGTGCTGCCCCAGTCCTCGTGCACCTTGAGGCCGCACACGCCCGCCTCGACCTGCTCGCGCAGCGCGCCCGGCAGCGAGCCGTTGCCCTTGCCGAGCAGGCCGACGTTCACCGGGAGGTCCTCGACCGCCTGGTACATCCGGCCGATGTTCCAGGGCCCGGGCGTGCAGGTGGTGCCGTTGGTGCCGTCGGACGGGCCGGTGCCGCCGCCGATCAGGGTGGTGATGCCGTTGCTCAGCGCCTCCTGCGCCTGCTGCGGGGCGATGAAGTGGATGTGGGTGTCGATGCCGCCGGCGGTGGCGATCAGGTGCTCGCCGGAGATCACCTCGGTGCCGGGGCCGATCACCAGCCTGGGGTGCACCCCGCTCTGGGTGTGCGGGTTGCCGGCCTTGCCGACGGCGGTGATGAAGCCGTCCTTGACGCCGATGTCGCCCTTGACGACACCGAGCACCGGGTCCAGCACGACGACGTTGGTGATGACCAGGTCGAGCGCCCCCTGCACGGAGGTGGCGGCCGGGTCCTGGGCCATGCCGTCGCGGATGCCCTTGCCACCGCCGTAGACGGCCTCGTCGCCGTAGTGGCCCTGGTTGAAGTCCTGCTCGACCTCGACCACCAGGTTGGTGTCGGCGAGGTGGAAGCGGTCACCGACGGTGGGGCCGAAGAGGTCGGTGTACTGCTTGCGGGACAGGATGGCCATCAGCGGTCGCCTTCGTTCCGGAAGCCCGCGAAGGGCTCGTCGTCCTTGTGGTCGAGGTTGGTGCCCTTGAAGCCGCGGGCGATCGCCCGGTCGATGGCGCGGGCGCGGGTGTCGCGCGCGGTGACGCCGCCGTCCACGAGGTTGCTGAAGCCCACCAGGCGGCGGTGGCCGCCGAACTCGGCGAGCGTGACGTCCTTGGTGTCGCCGGGCTCGAAGCGGACCGCGGTGCCGGCCGGGATGTCGAGGTGCTTGCCGAAGGCGGCGTTGCGGTCGAAGTCGAGGGCGCGGTTGGCCTCGAAGAAGTGGTAGTGGGAGCCGACCTGGATCGCCCGGTCGCCCGTGTTGCTGACCGTGATCGTGGCCTTGGCTCGGCCGGCGTTGATCTCCACCGGGTCGTCGCCGTACAGGTATGCGGCGCCACCAGACATGGTCGGGCTTCCTCTCTGCCGGTTCAGTGGGGGGCGTGTGCGGGGGTGCTTGAGGGGGTGGGGGTGTGAAGGTGACTGCTGCTGTGGTGATGGCCGTCGTGGTGGCCGTGGCCGTGGCCGTGGCGGCCGTGGTGGTCCTCGCCCGGGCCGTGGCTGTGGGCGTAGCCGTGACCGTGCTCGGCGTCGAGGCCGGCCAGGATGCCGTCCTCGCCATGGCCGAGCAGGTGCAGCGCCGCCGCCGTGCGGGCCGCGACCACGCCGGTGATCGCGGACGGCCGCAGCAGCGGGCCGCCGTCCCGAAGGCCGCCGTCCCGAAGGCCCAGGTCCCGAAGGCCTTCCGGCAGCGCCGGACCGAAGGAGGCCGGGACGGCCGTGATCCGGTCCGCGCCGAGCAGGCGGCAGCGTTCGACGCCCTCGGCCGGGCCGGGGTCGCCGCCCGCGAAGGCCACCTCGACCAGGCGGTGCCGCCCGTGCTGGCGGACCAGGCGGGCGATCCGGAACAGTTCGGCGTCCTCGAACGGGCCGGCCGCCGGGGCGGTGACGAGGATGGCCTCGCCGCTGTCGGCCGGGGCCGTGGTGGCGGAGGTCGGGGTGGCGGAGGTCGGGGTGGCGAAGGTCGGGGTGGCGGAGGTCGTGGCGACCGAGGTCCCGGAGGCGGAGCCCGCGGCGGCGCGCAGCCAGCCGATCAGGTGCTCGGCCGCGCCGAAGGGCGCGGTGAGCGCCAGCCGTCCGCGGCCCTCACCGGCGGCGAGCCAGTGCAGGGCGCGGGCGGTGTCGGCGACCAGTTTCGGGTCCCGTCCGAGGGTCATCGGTACGACGCAGACCGGCGCGTCCTCCCACCCCGCCAGGGCCGAGCGGACGGCTTCGGCGAGCGGCCGCCCGGCGGGTGCCGCGGCGTGGACGAGCGGGCCGTGCCCGGCGGGCGCGCCGTGGAGCGGGGTGACCAGGCCCGCCAGGTCGCGGCCGCCGTCGCTCTCGTGCCCGCCGGCCAGGACGACCACCGCAGGCTGAGGTGCGGTCACCGCTCAGGCACCCACCGGGTCGTGGCAGGAGACCAGCTTGGTGCCGTCCAGGAACGCGGCCTCGACCTGGAGCAGCGGCAGCATCTCGCGCACGCCGGGCATGACGTCCGCGTTGCTGACGACCTGCTTGCCGATCTCCATGCACTCGGCGACGGTGCGGCCGTCCCGGGCGCCCTCCATGATGGCCTCGCTGATCAGCGCGCAGGCCTCGCTGTAGTTGAGCTTGACGCCGCGGTCGCGGCGTTTGCGGGCCAGATCGGCCACGACGTAGATGTAGAGCTTGTCCATCTCACGCGGGGAGAGATTCACGGGAACCACTCCTCCTTTCCGAGAAACCGACGTCATGCAAGTCCGACGAAATGAAAGGCAGTTGGGCGGCGCAATACCGGGTTCGAGTGCCTGCGGATCAGACCCGGCGCAGCCGGGGAATCGCCGGTACCGCGGCCAGGAACAGCATGGTGGTCAGGACGAACGGCCACGTGAAGGCGTGGCCGCCGAACGGCTCGGTGATCGCGCCGAGTGCCGGGGTCAGCACGGTCGCGGCGGCCGCACCGAGCACGGCGTAGGCCGCGCTCCAGCGGTCAGGGACGACGAACACCCCGCACAGCGCCAGCGCCACCAGCACGCCGCTGTAGCCGAGCAGCCCCTGCCCGACGGACTCGCCCGGCGCACCGAGCGCCCAGGCGGTGAGCAGTCCGGTGGCACTGCCGACACAGGCCATCAGCCCGGCGAGCCGGCCGGCCGCGAACAGTCCGGCCAGGAACAGCAGGCCGACGTACCACTGGGGCATGAAGAAGATCTGGCCGATGTTCGCGAAGAACCCGCGCCAGAGCTGTTCCCAGCTCAGCCCGGCCTCCCCGGCGGCCGGTAAGGGCAGCTCGGCCGGACCGGGGCCCCCGTGCCACAGCCGACGGAAACGGGGTGTGGCCGCCGTGACGGCCGTCGCGACCAGGCAGAACGGCGCCGTCAGCGCGGGCAGACCCCGCCCCTCCAGCAGCGCCCCGAACCCCGCGGTCACCACCACGGCGACGGCGGCGCCGAGCACCGCGACCACGACCGTGGCGGGGTGGCCCGGGCCGAGGAACACCGCGCACCCGAGCGCCACCAGGCACCCGTTGTACCCGGTCAGCCCGGCCTCGACGGTGTCCCGTCGCAGCCCGAGACCGTACGCGACGACCGTGGAGACGGCGCTGCCGAGCAGGCCGTAGAGGCCGTACTGCCAGCCGGCGGCGAACAGTGCGGCGACGAAGAAGAGCCCGCACACGGCGGACGGCATGAAATCGACCTGGGCGACACCGCGCAGGACTTCGACGGCTAACTCGACGGATATCGGACGAGCGGCTGCGGAAGCCCCTTCCGGGGTCCCTTCCCCACCCATTTGTTGACCCATACGGCCCATACGGCGCACCAATTCCCCGGTACGGCCGAGGGGGCTCGGGAGATTGCTCGGGAGCCCGTTCGGCGATTCGTGGGGAACCGTACTCCTGCGGATTCGCGAGCGGGATGGGCACATGGCGTTACGTCAAATCGACCGAGGGTGACCACAGGGCCCCTGATCTGCAACATTCTGTTGAAACTTCGGTGTGGCGAAGTGGTTGAAGAGGGCAATTCTTTGCGAAGTTTTACTCACTGCGGACAATCACTGGAATGCGACCGCGCCAAGCAATCCACGACAAAATCCTGCCATCCCGGCAATACGGACACATGAAGCTGCGGGAATGCTGTGAGGATGCTGTGAGTCACGGGGTCCACGTGGCGGAAATGTGATCACTTCGGGTGCGGTCGCACCCGAATATGCGGCGGGGGCCTCCGCGCGGGCGGTCAGGCCGCTTCCGGGCCTGCGTGGGGTGTTGGTCCGGCCTGGCCCCCGGGGGTTCTCCGTCCGAGGTGCCCGAGCAGGAAGCGTTCCGCGGCGGCCGACTCGAACTCGGGCACCCCCAGGTGGCCCCCGGGATTGGCGTGCAGCGTCTTCTCCCGCGAACCCAGCGCGCCGTACAGCGCCAGCGCCGCCTCCCGCGGCTGGAGCTCGTCGTCCCACTGCAGGACGAACTGCACCGGTACGGCCACCCGCCCGGCCGGCTCCATCAGCGAGGTGTGGCCCGCCAGCCCGAACACGGCGGCGCCGATGCGGGGTTCGGCCGCCGCGAGCGGGACGCCGATCACCGTACCGAGCGACAACCCCCAGTACCCGACCGGCCCGAGGCCCCCGCCCGTCCCGTCCGGGCCCTCCAGTGCGTCCAGCACCGCCCGCCACTCGGGCACGGCCCGCTCCGCGAGCGCCGCCGTGTACCGCGCCACCCACGCGCTGATCGGCCGCCCGGCCGCCAGCAACTCCCCGATCTCGGTGACGAACCGCTCGTCCTGCGCGGTGCGCTCCCGCTCTCCGTGCCCGGGCGCGTCGAGCGCCACCGCCGCCCACCCGTACCGTGCCACGCACCGTCGGGCACGGTCCCGCGGCCCCAGCCTGTGCTGACCGCCACCGTGCCCCAGCAGCACCAACGGCCTTCCGCCGGGTGCCGATCCGGCCGGGTGCCAGAGCGCGCCGGGCACGCCGTCATGGACGAAGAGGCGTTCCGTGACGCCGTCCGCGCTGGTCTCCGAAGTGAAGTGCACCCACCCATCATGGCTCCCGACACACGTTCGAGTCCGGCCTTTTCCCGGCCTGGCCGATCCCCGCACGGCCTCCCGGGCCCTGCCCGGGCCCCGCATGGACTCCTCCTGGGCTCCACCTGGGCTCCATCTGGGCTCCACCGGCGGCGAACTCCCCGATGAGCGGCCGGACTTCGGCGGGCTGCTCTCCTCTGCGAGGCGCCCGGCAGCGGCCACTACGGCCGTCGTCGGCTCGCGCACCCCGACGGCGCGAAGCCCCGCGCCGGGAGGTCGGGCAGGGCGACTTGCCGGTGCTCAGACCCGCGGCGACGGCGCCCGCAGGAAGTCCATGAGGAGTGCGGTGACTTCGGCGGGGCGTTCCAGGCTGGGGAGATGGCCGGCCCAGGGGAGTTCGAGGTGGCGGGCGTTGGGGAGGACGGTGGGGAGTTCGGCGGCGATGTGGCGGAAGTCCGGGAGGTCGTGGGCGCCGGCGATCGCGAGGGTGGGGGCGGTGATTCGGGTGAGGTCGACCTCCTCCTTCCCGGGGCCGCCCGTGGCCTCCAGCTGTACGTCGAAGTTGTGGCGCTGCATCCGCCGGACGAACTCGCGGGTCTCTTCGTCGGCCTCCGAACCCAGCCAGGTACGGACGTTGAGTTCGACGGCGGCCTCGATGTCACCCGCCTCCAGCAGTTCGTCCTCCTGGGCGCCGAAGGCGAGCACGGCCTCCGAGGGTTCGTGGCCCGGTCGGCCGGCGCCGAGCAGGGCGAGTGCGGTGACCGCGTGGGGTCGCAGGGCGGCTGCGGTGAGGGCGATCCGGCCGCCGTACGAGGCGCCGATCACGGCGGTCGTCTCGATGCCCAGGTGGTCGAGGAGAGCGAGCACGTCGGCCGCGGCGCCGTAGGGCCCGTCGGGGAGCGGGGTGTCGCCGAAGCCGCGGAAGTCGCAGCGGACGACGCGGTGGCCGGCGTCGAGGAGTGCCTGCCACTGCGGGTCCCACATCCGCCGGTCGCACACCGAGGAGTGCAGCAGGAGAACAGCCGGTCCGGTACCTGCGTCGTCATGAGAGAGGATCATTCGGCGGATGGTAGCCAGCGGGGCCGGTCGGGCGCGAGGCGGTTCCGGCGGAATCCGATGGCGTGGCCGACGGCGGCGTGCCGAGAATGCCCGGATGCGCGAACTTGAGCTGTCCGACGGAGTGATCACGCTGTCCCCGCTGCGCCCGGAGGACGCGGCGGCCCATCTGGCCGGGGAGGACGAGGCGTTGGCGCGGTGGCTGGGTGGCGGTCCCAGCACTCCGGAGGGCGTCGCGGCGTACTTCCGGCACTGTCGCGAGGAGTGGGAGACGGCCGGTGCGCTGCGCGCGTTCGGGATCAGGGCGGACCAAGGGAACGAGGAGGACGACGCGGACGGCGGGGTCGGAGGCGGTGGGAACGGCGTACTGGCGGGGACGGTCGACCTCCGCTTCGAGCACAGCGACCTCGCCCCCGGCCAGGTGAACGTCGCCTACGGCCTCTACCCGTCCTGGCGTGGCCGGGGACTGGCCACCCGGGCCGTCCTGCTGGCCTCCGGCTACGCGGCGCGGGCCGGTGCCCGGGAGGCGGTGATCCGGGTGGAACCGGAGAACGCCGCGTCGGCAGCGGTGGCCCGTCGGGCGGGGTTCCGGCCTGCCGGGCGGGTGCGGGACGGGCACGGGACGCTGCACGACTGCTACCTCCGCGGTCTGGACCTCTGAAACCGGAAGCGGACCGGAAGCAGGCGGGGAACAGTCGGGGGACAGGGTGGAGTAAGCGCTTCCGGTACCTCCCGGGCTCTGGGTGGGTGAGGAGGTGCTCATGGGAGAAGCGAAGAGCGCTCGGGACGAAGGGTTCCAGTCGTTCATCGTCGCCGCCTGGCCCCGGCTGGTGCGGACGGCGTTCCTGCTGGCCGGGGAGCAGTACGCGGCCGAGGACCTGGTGCAGTCGGCCGCGGAGAAGGCGTGCGCGGCCTGGTCGAAGGTGCGCCGGGCGGACGATCCGTACGCCTACGTGCGGCGGATCCTGGTGAACCAGCACGCCCGCCGCTGGCGCCGTAGGCCGCCGGAGCTGCTGGTGGACGCGGTGCCGGACGCGGCGGGATCGGAGGACGGCTTCGCCCGCTCGGATCAGCGCGGGGCGCTGCTGGCCGCGCTCGCCACCCTGCCGCCGCGCCAGCGGGAGGCGGTGGTGCTGCGGTACTGGGAGGACCTGAGCGACAGCCAGACGGCGACGGCGATGGGCTGTTCGGTGGGCGCGGTGCGCAGCCACGCGGCGAAGGGCATCGGGCGGTTGCGGCAGGTGTCCGCGCTGGTGGAGCTGAAGGACAGGACCGAGATCGGAGGGGCGGTATGAGCACGAACGCGGACGAGGGCGCCGACCTGTGGGTCGGGCTGGGCCTGGCCGAGGCGGCATCGACGGCGAGGGTCGGCCCGGCGCCGGTGGCGGAGATCCTGGCGGGCGGGCGGCGGATCCGGCGCCGCCGTCGAACGGTGGTCGGCGCGCTGGCGCTGGCCTCGGCGGTGGTGCTGGCGGGCGGGGCGGTCACCGAGCTGCGGCCGGGGCCGGTCGCCTCCCACCCGCTGGTCCCGGCCGGCGCCGGTCACGGCTCCGGCACCGGCGGCCCGCCGACGACCGCAGCGAACCAGGCGACCCCGGCGACCCCGGCGACCCCGGCGACGACGGCCGCCGCTCCGCCCGTACGGGATCCGTTCACCCCGGTGCGGGCAGTGGTCGGTGAGGGCACCACGCCCGACGGCAAGCAGTGGAAGCTGTGGCGGGCGGTGTGGCCGACGGCCCCGAGGGAGCGGGCGTACGAGCAGGCGCTGGCGCTGTGGCAGGAGCGCAGCCCGTACGACTCGGCGGTCGACAAGCCGACGAAGGAGTTCGTCGACCAGTACTACGATCCCAACGCCGACGTCACCAACACCTACTTCACGGTGGACGGGGTCCGCCTGAGCCACGACGCCACGGGCACCAGCCCGGCGCCGGGCAAGCTGGACCCCCGCGCGGGCACGTACATCGCCGGCGGCCTGCTGGGCGCCCGGGGAAAGGGCGACACGGTGGCCCCGGATGAGATCGTCGGGCTGACCCTGGGCCCCGACATCGCCCGGGTGAAGGTGACGTGGACGGACGGCACGGTCACCGAGCCGCCGCTGGTCACGGTGGGCGACTCGCCGATGCGCGCGGCCGTGGTCGCCCGGCCGGCGGGCAAGACGGCCAGGCTCTGGGAGTACTTCGACAGGGACGGCCGTACGGTCCCCGACTCCGGGGAGCAGTTCCTGACCCGCTGACTTCACCTGCCGGTGCTCCGGTGGAGGGATGACGGGTCAGAGGACGCGGGCGCCGTGGGCGGTCCGGCCGAGGGCACCGCCGTGCGCCGTTCGCCTTCGGCCCGGCCCGGCTGACCCGCCTCGCCCTGCGTGCACGCGGCGGGGCCGGAGGAGTGGGAAGTCGGTAGCGCCGACCTCTTACTCCCACCGCTCCGCACCCGCGGTCCACGGCCCTCACTTCCCTCTGCGCCGGGCGCGGCGGGCGCGCGCGTCAGCCCAGCAGCAGCTTCGCCGCCAGCTCGGCGCCGTCGGTGCGGATCTCGCCCGCGACGGCCGCCGCACGCGCGGCGACGTCCGGCGCCAGGGCCCGCCCGAGGGCCGTGGTCAGCGACTCGACCGTCGGGACGGCCCCCTCGTGGGCGGCTCCGATGCCCAACTCGGCGACGCGCTCGACCCAGTACGGCTGGTCCACCATCTGCGGCACCACGACCTGCGGGGTGCCGGCCACCGCGGCCGCGGTGGTGGTGCCCGCGCCACCGTGGTGGACGACGGCGGCGACCCGCGGGAACAGTGCCTGCTGGTTGACCTCGCCGACGGCGAAGCAGTCGTCCGTGGCGTCGGCCGGAGCCAACTCCGCCCAGCCCCGCGCGAGCACGACGCGTCGTCCGTGCGCCCGGGCCGCCTCGACGACAACGCGGGCGGCGTCGGGGGCGCCGTGCAGGGGCATGCTGCCGAAGCCCACGTAGACCGGGGGCTCGCCCGCTTCCAGGAACGCCGACAGCTCGGCGGGCAGCGGCCTGCCGTCCGCCAGCAGCCAGGCACCGGTCTGCACGACCTCGCGGTCCGCGGACTGCGGCCAGGGGTCGAGCACCTGGTCGGTGGCCAGCCAGGGGCGGTCGGTGAGGACGTGGTCGCGCACATTGTCCACGGCCGGCAGTCCGACCGACGCCCGATGGGCGTTGGCCTGCTCCCCGAACAGCGCGTTCATGGTCCGGACGTTGTCCTCCCACAGCTCCCGGTTGCCGGTCAGTCCGGGCCGGTACGGCTGGTTCGGGTACTCGAACGGCCGGTGGTGCGGGGAGGGCAGCACGGTCGGCTGGAGGGCGACGTACGCGAAGCGGGCGCCCACCACCTCGGCCGCCGCCTGGGCACCGGCCACGGCCGGGAACAGGCCGGTGGCCACCACCGCGCCGCCCGGTTCGGCGGCCGAGGCGACCGCCTCGTGGAACCTCGCGACCAGCGCGGCCACCCGTCGGGGAAAGTCCCCCGGCGCCGGCGGCTTCCCCCCGACCAGCGCCCGCACCGAGTCCCCGACCGGCACCATCTCGACGCCGGCGGCGGCCAGCCGCTGCGCGAACTCCTCGTCCGGCGGAGCGCACACCCGCACCCGCGCGCCGAGCTCCCGCAGCTTCACCGCGAGACCCGCCAGCGGCTGGACGTCGCCGCGCGACCCGTACGTGGACAGCACCACTCGCATGTCGTCATTCCTCCCGTTCCACCCAAGGCCCGCCCTGGAGTTGACGATTGTGCGGGCGAACCGGGGCCTTGCGGCAAGGGCCCCCTTGCGCTACACGTTGAGACCGGCGGGAAGAGCATGTCGCCATCCGCTCGCCATCGCCTTTCATCCGACTCGGCCATCCGCTCGTCATCCGCGGAGTCCGGCCATCACCTCTCCGACCAGGACTCGCGCCCGGTCCACCGTCGCGGCCAGCGCCTCTGGCGACTCCCCTGTCGCGCCCAGCAGTTGACCCACTCGGGACTCGAAGTCCGCCGGTGCTCCCGGCAGTCGGGCCGCAACCGCCAGCGCACCCTTCTCGTTGAGGCACCAGCGCCGGTCCCGCGCGTACAGCGCCTGCACCAGCACGCCCACCGCCCGGGAGAGGCAGAGCGCGACGTACAGGATGTCGCCCCGGGCCGCGCCCTTCGCCGCGCCGCCGACCAGGAACTCCGCCTCCCACACCGCACCCGTCAGGGCCTCGCGCAGCGGCTCGGGGTACCGGGCGGTCTGCGCCTGAAGGGCCGCCAACTCGCCTGTCGGATCAGCCAGTACGCGACCGAGCGCGACCTCGCCGGGGTAGCAGGGCGACCAGAAGCCCAGCGGGTGCCCGGCCTGCACCCCGACCTCGTACCGGCCGGCCCGGCAGTCCGCCCACACCCGCTCGACCCGGTCGAGGTCCCGCAGGATCCAGTCCACGGCGACCCCGTCGACGCGCAGCCACGCCCCGCCGTTCACCCACGGGCCCCAGCCGCCCGGACCGGCCACCTCCACGCCCGGCCCGGCCAGCGCCCGCAGCGCGGCGAGGTCCGGCTCACCGCGGTAGTAGAGGCCGAGGTCCCAGTCGGACTCCGGCCGGTGCTCCCCGCGCGCCCGGCTTCCGCCGAGCATCACGCCCACCACGCCCGGCACGTCCGCGAGTCGGGCCGCCATGGTCTCGATGTGTTCGTCGATCGCCTGCATGACGGGAAGTCTGGCGCCCGGGCGGGCGCCGGGCCAGTGGATTCGGGCTCCACGGCGGGTCGGAGCGGTCGGCCGCACGAAGTCCGGCACCCGTTCCCTGCTGCCGCGATGCCATAACCTCTGGTCCGTGGCCAGGACATGGGCGGATTCGTGGGAAGCGGAATGGGCGGGCGAGGGGTGCGCCAAGTGCGCGCAGGGTCGCCCGGACGAGGACGAGTGGGGCGTCCGCTGGTACGCCGATTCGTTCGCCGACGCCTACCTGCTGAAGCGGCCGGCGAGCCCGGGGTACAGCGTGGTGGTGTTCCGGGGTCGGCACGTGCCCGATCCCGCACTGTTCACCGACGCGGAGGTCACGGGCTACTGGTCCGCGGTTCGGACTGTCGGCGCTGCGATTCATCGCGTCTACGCGCCCGCGCAGATCAACTACCAGTGCATGAACAACTCCGTGGCCCACGTGCACACCCACGTCCTGCCGCGCTACCTGGACGACTCGGGACCGCGCACCATGCTCCCGGACCAGGCGTTCACCGGCGCCCGCCCGCTCTCCCCGGCCGAACTGCTGGCGCAGCTGGCCCGCCTGAAAGCAGCACTGCGGTAGCATCCCGCGAGCACGCCGCCGACGAGCCGCCGCCGCTCGGTCAGGAACGGGGCAAAGGTTCCCTGCTCCGGCACCAGCTCCTCGTGGAACGCCTGACACCATGAACTCGACATGACCTCGACAGAGACCGAAGTCGCTGGCCAACTGACCGGACGTGCGCCAAGATCACCTCATCGTTGTGGGAGGCGATCTTGGCAATGGCTGGGCAGTTGGATCTGGCTCTGTTCCGTGATGACGAAGGCAACAGTGTTCGCATCACGGTACTCGGCCCTCTGCAAGGAGTGTCCGGAGGACTCCACGCGGAGATCGTCGTCGACACGCCGTTCGTGACCGGACGCGTGAAGCTCTCGTTGTGGCGGTCACGGCTGACTTCGTGGAGCGAGGCCCTGGATCGCCTTGAGGCCGGCGAGGACATCGCCTGGTTGCAAGCCCAGCGCGGTGCGTCCGTCCTCATCCAGCTCGACGGCGAGCGTGGCTGCCCCGAGGTGGTGGTTGAGGACGATCTCTTTTCGATGGTGACCGTGCGAGTGCCGATCGACCTGCCGCCCGACTGGATCGCGACCCATCGGCACCTGCTCAGCGCCGTACTCGCCGCTTGGGGTGACCACCTGTCCCAGGACTGAACAGAGCTTCCGCCGGCAAACGGGGGAGCGTCCGAGGCCGAGGAGCGCCTCGTGGGTGTCGTCGCTGCGGTTGCCGCCGGTTTGCGCGACGGCGGGCGGGAGCCCGGTCGCGTCGGCGATCAGGTGATGCTTGCTGCCGGTCCTGCCCCGGCCGACAGGTGCCCGGTGGTTCGTCAATCCCTCGGTCACCCAAAAAAGTTCGAACCCGGCACCGCCTCCTCGCCCCCTGCTGCTCCCCCGGTCAGCCGGGATGCCAGTTCCTCCGCCAGCCGCGCGACCCGTCCGCGGCGGCGGCGGGCGAGGGCCAGCCCGAGGTGGCGGCGAGGGCTGGGTTCGGCCAGTGGGAGGGCGACCAGTTCGGGGTGCCTGGCCAGGCCGATCTCCGGGATCAGCGCGATGCCGATCCCGGCGCGGACCAGGGACTGGGCGAACTCGTAGTCCGTCGCCGTGCACGAGATCCGCAGCTCGACGCCGGCCAGGTCGGCGTAGCGGGCGAGCTGGCCGGCGGACTTGCGGCAGCCCAGGATCCAGCGCTGGTCGGCGAGTTCGGCCAGATGCGGTGCCTCGGAGTGGGCCCGGTGGCGGGCGGCGGCGGGGTGGTGGCGCGGCAGCACGACGCGCAGTGGATCCTCGCCGAGGTGGGTCCAGTCCAGTCCGGAGCGGTCACCGGGCCGGGCGGGCGGCGGGCCTTCGAGGTGGTAGGCGAGGGCGAGGTCGGCGCGTCCCTCGCGGACGGCGGGCAGGCTGTCCTCCGGTTCCGCCTCCAGGATGGTCAGTTCCACCTCCGGGTGGTCGGCGGCGAAGCCGGCGAGCGCTGCCGGCAGCAGTCGTCGTCCGCCACTGGCGAAGGTGGCGACGGTCAGGGCGGTCCGCTCGGCGGTGAGCCGGGCGATGCGCTGCTGGGTGTCGGTGAGTTCGGCGGCGATGGCGTCGGCGGCCTCGACCAGCAGTCGGCCCGCGTCGGTGAGCGTGACGCCGCGGGTGGAGCGCTCCACCACGGGCGCGCCGAGGCCGCGTTCGAGTGCGGCAACCTGCTGGGAGACGGCCGAGGGGGTGCAGTGCAGCGCCAGGGCCGCCTGGTTGAAGCTGCCGCGGCGGGAGACTTCCCGTAGTACCGCCAGTCGCTGGACGTCGATCAACAGTTCTCCTAATGATGGGCCCTCGACCTCGACACTACTGCTGGCGACCGATCCCCGGCAGGCTGACCCCACCGGAAGCGATGGGAAGGGATCGAGGGCGTGGACGTGTGTGTGATCGGCGGAAGCCGTTACTTCGGCAGGCGGGTGGTCGAGGAACTCCGCGACGCGGGTGCGGCGGTGACCGTCGTCAACCGGGGCTCGACCCCCGCCCCGCACGGGGTGACCCACCTGCGGGCCGACCGCGACGACGAGGCCGCGCTGCGCGCCGCGCTCGCCGACCGGCAGTTCGACGCCGTCGTCGACCAGGTCTGCTACACGCCCGTCCAGGCGGCCGTCGCCGCCCGGGTGTTCGCCGACCGCACCCCGCGCTACGTGCTCACCTCCACCGTCGAGGTCTACGCCCACCTCGGCCGGCCCGACGGCCCGCCGCTCACCGAATCGGCGCTCGACCTGCCGGCCGAGCCGGTGGATCTGCGACTTCCCTGGAGTCACGGCCAGTTCGTTGCCGATCACTACGCCGAGGGCAAGCGCCAGGCGGAGGCACTGCTCACCCGGCAGGCAGTCTTCGACCTCGTCACCGTCCGTACGGCGCACGTCCTCGGCGGCGCCGACTTCACCGGCCGGCTGGCCCACTACGTGGACCGGATCGGACGCGGCCTGCCGGTGGCCGTCCACGCCGCACCGCAGCGCGCGTCCTTCGTCCACGAGGCGGAGATCGCCCGCTTCCTGGCCTGGGCCGCCGAGGCCGACTTCACCGGACCGGTCAACGCAGCCTCGCAAGGCTCCCTGGACGTACGGGAGTTGTGCGCAGCGGTGGGCCTGGTGACCGGCACCGAGCCCCGGCTGGCCACGGGAGGGGGCGAGCCTGCCTCCCCGTTCTCCTTCGACCGCTGCTACGCGATGGACACGGGGCGCTCGGCCCGCCTGGGCTTCCGCTTCTCCGCCGTCACCGACTGGCTGCCCCAGGCCGTCAAGGAGGTCCACGCGTGACCGCCGCCGGGGCGACCGCCCTCACCCGCACCATCGGTGGGTTCACCGTCAGCGCCGTCGGCCTCGGTGCGATGCCGCTGTCCGTCGAGGGCCGCCCCGACGAGGAGCAGGCGATCGCCACCGTCCACGCCGCCCTGGACTCGGGCGTGACGCTGATCGACACGGCCGACTCCTACCACTGGCACGCGGATGAGGTCGGCCACAACGAACACCTGGTCGCCCGCGCCCTGGCGGCTTACGGGCGCGGCGCGGACGGCGTCCTGGTGGCGACCAAGGGCGGCCGGGGCCGTCCCGGCGACGGCAGCTGGACGGTCGACGGCGACCCGCGTCACCTGCGGCGGGCCGCCCAGGCCTCGGCCGCCCGGCTCGGCGTCGAGGCAATCGGCCTCTACCAGCTGCACAAGCCGGACCCGGCCGTGCCGTTCGCCGAGTCCGTGGGCGCGCTGCAGGAGCTGGCCGAGGCGGGCACCATCCGGATGGTCGGCCTCTCCAACGTGGACTGCGAGCAGATCCGGACCGCACGGGAGATCCTCGGGCCGCGCCTCGTCTCCGTGCAGAACCGTTTCTCCCCTGCGTACACCGCCACCCGCGACACCCTCGACCTGTGCACCGGGCTCGGCCTCGCCTTCCTCCCCTGGAGCCCGCTCGGCGGCATCTCGCTCAGCGCCGTCGACGACCCGGGCAGCGACGCACCCGCGACGGACACCCCGTTCCACGCCCTGGCCCGCGCCCGGGGCGTCAGCCCGCAGCAGGTCTGCCTGGCCTGGCACCTGGCGCAGTCCCCGCTCCTCCTGCCGATCCCCGGCGCCCGCCGGCCCGCATCCATCCGCGACTCGGCGGCGGCGGCCGGGCTGGCGCTGTCGGCGGAGGAACTGGCGGGACTGCGGGTGTAGTTGCTGCGTCCGTAGTAACTACACCCGCAGCAACTACGCCTGTCGTTACGACACCTGTTGTTACAACAGGCGTCGTAACGACAGGCGTAGTACCCGCCGCCGCAGTGAACGCCCGCCCGGAAGATCAGATGGTGCTCCAACAGCCTGGGCGATGGTACTGACGCCCGTGCCCCACAACCTCGCGTTTCCCCTGCTCCGCACCCCCGACCTCGATGCGGTCTTCTCGCTCACCGACCGGCTCCTCTCCCTTGCCGAGGTGGCCGCCCACGGTGGCACCGTGCTCCGGGCCAAGGCGTCGAGCCGGGGTCACCTCCGGCAGTTGCTGGCAGCGGTTCCCGAGGCGAAGGTCCACGAGCAGATCAGGAAGGACGCGGAAACCCCCGGCGACGCCCCCCTGCCGTACGCGGACCTCTACACCGTCGACCTCGAACTCCCCACCCGGCAGCACGCGCGGAGGGCCGTGGCCTCGGCGCTCCGCGTCCACGACCGGATGTCGGCGGGATGTCGGCCTCCCGGCAGGGCTGGCAGTGATCTGTGAGCGGCGTGCAGGCGGCTGCCGGAATCATCGGTTCCGAGCCGCCCACGGGCAGCCGCAGCCGTCCTGACCAGTAAGGGAGTCCCGCCGCCATGTCGTCCGCATCCCCCACCTCACCCTGGAACGTCCGACGGCTGCCGCGCGCCGACGGCAGCGTCTTCCTGGTCACCGGCGGCAACGCCGGGATCGGGTACTTCGTCGCGGAGCAACTGGCGGCGACCGGGGCGACCGTCGTGCTCGGCAGCCGGAACCCCGCCAAGGCCGAGAACGCCATGGCCTCGATCCGGGCCCGCGTCCCCGGTGCGCAGCTGAGCGCCGTACGACTGGACGTCGCCGACCTCTCCTCGCTGCGGACGGTTCCGGACGCACTGGGGGTGGACCGCCTGGACGCCGTGGTCCACAACGCGGGCGTGGCGCTCGACGACCCGCCGCGCCAGGAGACCGGGGACGGTCACGAGCTGATGTTCGGCACGAACCACCTCGGGCACTTCGCCCTGACCCACTGGCTGATGCCGCTGCTGTCCGCCGCCCCGGCGGCCCGCGTCGTCACCATGGGCAGCTTCGCGGCGAAGTCCGAGCGCCTCGACCTGGACGACCTCCAGTCCCGTAAGGACTACCGGCCCAAGCGCACCTACGGACGCTCCAAGCTCGCCCAGATGCACTTCGGCCTCGAACTCGACCGCCGACTCCGCGCGGCCGGCAGCACCGCCGCCGGCACGGTGGCGAGCGTGGTGGTCCACCCCGGCGGCGCACTGGACTCCCTGACCCCCTCCCGCCCGCCGGTCCACGTGCGGACCACCACCGCACGTCTGGGGGCCGCACCCGCGGGCCTCCTCCTCCAGGGCAAGCACGCCGGCGCCTGGCCCGCCGTCCGGGCGGTACTCGACCCGGCCGTACGCGGCGGCCAGCTGTGGGGCCCACGCGCCTTCGGCCTGCGCGGCGAGCCCCACCTCGAACCGGTGTGGGCCAACCTCACCGACCCCACCGTCGCGGCCCGCCTGTGGGAGGCCAGCCGCGACCTGACCGGCACCGACCCGGGCACCCTCCCCGGGTAGCGCCCCGAGGCGGCGTACCTCAGGCCGAGGACGCGAAGGAGGCGTGGGGGGGGGGGGGGGGGGGCCGGCGCCCCCCCCCCCCCCCCCCCCCCCCCCCCCCCCCCCCCCCCCCCCCCCCCCCCCCCCCCCCACTCCACACCGGCGTCGCACCCTTGGGCGTGTGGGCTCCCGGGCGGTCCCTACACCCCACGCCCACGCGCCACTCCCACGCGCCACGCCCACGCCCACGCCCACGCGCCACGCCCGCACGCCACTCCCACGCCCACGCGCCACGCCCGCGCGGGCACCGGACCGGTGGTCGCCTCGATGGCCCGCCACGCCCGCCGTGTCACCCGCCGTGTCACCCGCCGCGGACCGGCCGCGTTCCTGAGCGTCCGGAACAGCTGCCGCCGTCACGTCCGACGAATCCCGCTTCAGTCCGCCTCAGCGGGACTGGTGGCGCGCCGTCGGGTTGGCCGCAGGAGCGCCGCCGTGGAGTCGGCGGCGCGGCGGCGACGACGGTAGTAGTGCACGGTGAGCAGCCCGAGCAGCGGCCCCCAGAGGGCGAGCGGCCAGTACGCGCCGTAGAAGACCACGGCCTGCCAGCCGTGGGTGCCCGCCCGTGGGTTGGCCTCGCCCGTGACCATGCGCCCGAGGCTGATCATGGTCATCGAGTAGGGCCAGAGCAGGGTGTTGGCGGTCGCGCCGAGGCCGGCCGGGATGACCGCGGCGAGGATGGGGACCGGTCGGCCGCCCAGCCGGGGGATCCACCGGGGCCACACCTCGCCCCACTCGCTGACCAGTCCGACCGCCAGGAACGCCAGGGCCTCGCTGACCAGACTCAACGCGATGACGTACCACCACTCGGCGCCGAACCAGTCCGGGGGTGGCCGGCCGTCGGCCGGGGCCTCCATCAGCGGTAGCCGCAGGTCGACGCTCAGGATCCGCCAGAGGCCGGCGGGTAGCGCGGTCAGGGAGGTCGCGTACGCGGCCCACACCGCCCAGCGGGGTACACCCGCCGCAGTGCGGCCGTGCAGCCTTGCCGGAGTGGCGCGAGTGGTCATGGGGAGTCCTCCTGGTCCGGGGTCCGGTCGGTGCGGTGCCTTGCCGATTCGAAGATCGCAGTCCGGCCGGGGCTCCACCTCCGCCCTGCGAACGGATCGGCTCCCCCTCCCGGGGGAGGTCGCGTCCCGGGGGAGGTCGCGGCTGCGGGCCGGGCGCAGCGAACGATCCGCCCCGCGGCGAGCCGGCACGAGACGCGCCGACGAACCGGGAGGACCGGCGGCTGTCACTGCGGCCGAGTAGGTTGCCAGCGGCGGGTTCCGGACGGCGGAGGTGGGGCACGGTGGCGACGTACGTACTGATCCACGGCGCGGCGGCCGACGCGTGGTACTGGGGGCCGCTGGCCGCCGAGTTGCGCGACCGGGGGCACGAGGTGGTGGCGCCGGACCTGCCCTGCGAGAACGAGTCGGCCGGCCTCGCGGAGTACGCGGACACGGTGGTCGAGGCGATCGGTGACCGGACGCGACTCGTCGTCGTCGCCCACTCGTTCGGTGGATTCACCGGCCCGCTGGTGTGCGACCGGGTGCCGGTGGACCTGCTGGTGATGCTCCAGGCGCAGGTCCCGGCACCGGGCGAGTCGCCGGGCCGGTGGTGGGACAACACCGGGTACGGGCCGGCGCGTCAGGAGGCCGACCGGCGCCGGGGCGTCCCCGAAGGCACCGAGGAGGACCCGGTCTCCTTCTACCTCCACGACACCCCGGCCGCCCTCGCCGCCGAACTGCTCGCCGACCACCAGCGGGACCAGGCCGCCACGCCGTTAGACCAGCCGTGGCCACTGACCGCCTGGCCCGAGGTGCCGACCAGGGCCCTGCTGTCCGCCGGTGACCGGTTCTTCCCGGTGGAGTTCATGCGGCGGGTGGTGGCCGATCGGCTCGGCTTCCGGCCCGACGAGATGCCCGGGGACCACATGCCGATGCTCGGACACCCGAGGGAACTGGCCGAGCGCCTGGAGGCCTACCGCACCGCCCGGTAGCCGCGACCGGGCGACGGGCGACGGGACGACAGCGAGCGCCCCCGAGGTGTTCGTCGGGTCCGGTGTCATCGCTCGGACGATCGCGTCCGGAAGGGCGATCGCGTCCGGAAGGGCGGTGGCGTCCGGAAAGGCGGTGGCGTCCGGAGCGGAAATCGGGAAGGCTCGGGCTCATGGTCTCGGTATTGCAGAACGTGGCGATCGACTGCACGGACGCCTATGAACTGGCCCTCTTCTGGAGCCGGGTGACCGGCCGTCCGCTGGACCCGGAGGACGGTCCGGGGGACCGGGAAGTCGCGGTGTCGCTGCCGGACGGGCCGGTCCTGTACTTCAACCAGGTGCCGGAACCGAAGACGGTCAAGAACCGCGTCCACCTGTGCCTGCGGCCGCAGACCTCGCGGGAGGAGGAGGTTGACCGACTGCTGGGGCTCGGGGCGTCGATGGTCAGCGATCTGCGGAACCCCGACGGCTCGGGGTGGGCGGTGCTCGCCGATCCGGAGGGCAACGAGTTCTGCGTGCTGCGCAGCGAGTCCGACCGGGCTGCGGTGTCTTCGTAGCGCTTGACGGTTCTGCCGGGCGGTTGCCCGGACACGGGCCGCCTGCGGTACCGCCATCCGGCTCCCGGTGGTACGAAGTTGAACGTCCGGGTCACCGCGGCGGGAGAGGTTACGGCCGATGCAGCGCCCCGCCTCTGGTCTTCGCCCGCACCCGGTCCCGCCGCGGGGCCTGGGAGTGGGCGGAGCGGTCGTCGGACGGACTCGAATCCGCCCGCCGGCCTTCCGTTCCACCCGCCGGCCGCCCGGTTCCGGTGCGAGCGGCTCGTCCGCCGGCTCGGCGATCCGGGTCGGCAGCACCGCAGCGGCATCCCCCGGAACGGGCGGCAGCCCGCAGCCATGACAACGGGCTGCGGGCTGCCGTCTCGACGGGCGGGCGTCAGTTCATGAAGGTGACGTCCCAGTGGCTGCCCTCGTTGGCGTAGATGTTGCCGGAGGGGGCGGTCCACAGGTCGGCGCCGTCACCGCGGGTGCCGCTGTGGGTGAAGGTGCCGTGGATGTAGTTGGTGAGGCAGCTCATCATGCCGAAGTCCAGCTTGTAGCCGTTGCCGTGGCTGTAGGTGCCGCCGGCGTGGCCGGTCTCGGTGCCACCGGTGATGTTCAGCGGGCAGCTGCCGACGGCGTGCTTCAGGTTGACGGCGCCGTCGACCGAGGCGCGGCGCAGGCCGTCGAAGGAGGTGCAGCTGCTGTTGGTGCGGTCGGAGCAGTTGCCCGAGGAGGACCAGGTGATGCCGGCGGCCGAGAGCATCGAGGCGGCCTGCGACTGGCTCAGGGTGTCGCCACCGGAGCCGCCCGAGCCGCCGGTGCTGCCGCCCCCGCCGAGCAGGGCGCCCCAGGTGGCCGGGCCGACGACGCCGTCGACCGGGTTCAGGCCGGCGGACTGCTGGAAGTCGCGCACCTTGGAGTCGGTGCCGGGGCCGAAGGCACCGTCCACGGCCAGGCCGGCGCCGTGGGCGTTCAGCTGGACCTGGAGCGCCTTGACGGCATCGCTGTTGTCGCCGCTGCGGACGGTGACGATCAGCTTGGACCAGGTGTCGGGGCCGACCACGCCGTCCACCGGGGTCAGGCCGTTGGCGCTCTGGAAGCTCTTGACCTTGCCTTCGGTCCCGGGACCGAAGGCGCCGTCGGCACCGGTCGCGAAGCCACGGGCGGACAGCAGGTACTGGACCGTGGTCACGTTGTCGCCGCGGTCGCCGTTGCGGACGATCGGCCAGCTCGCGGCCTGGGCGGCGGGGGCGACGAGCACGGCCGCGAGCAGCGCGGCGAACATCGCGGCGACGAGGGCCGGGATGCGTTTCATGACGGTTCCTCACTGGTGGGACTGAGCGCGGGAGAGGGACGGCGGAGGCACGGGCGCGGGAGCGTTGCCCGTCCGCCGCACCGGCCGCCGAGGGGAGACGCTAGGAGAGCCGGACGGCGTCCCTCTAGCGTTCCCGGCGTCCCTGGGACGGTGACCTCGCCCCAGGGACGTCCCGAACCCGCGACGGCCCTGAACCACGGCCCTGAACCACGGCCCTGAGTCACGCGCAGAACCGCAGCCCTGATCCGCAGCCCCGAACCGCAACTCCGGCCCACGCCCCGAAAAACGCGGAGCGGCTCAGTCCGTCGGCGCCACGGCGCTCTGCGCGCCGCCGGTGACCCGCAGCAGTTCCTCGTACGTCATCGGCACGACGGTGTGCGGGTGCCCGGCCGCCGCCCACAGCACCTCGTACTGCCGCAGCGCGGTGTCGACGACCGTGCGCAGCGGCGCCGGGTGGCCGGT
The DNA here is from genome assembly GCF_044768255.1 of Kitasatospora sp. NPDC101157. Lineage (NCBI taxonomy): Bacteria > Bacillati > Actinomycetota > Actinomycetes > Kitasatosporales > Streptomycetaceae > Kitasatospora > Kitasatospora sp. NPDC101157. The sequence continues at coordinate 542,527 of NZ_JBIWPL010000003.1, forward strand.
GGGGGCGACACCGCCGATGGCCTGTCCGGTGGCCTCGCGGACCTGGGCGGCGGAGGCGCGGGCGATCTCGCCCGCGCCCAACTGCCGGGCCAGGAAGGCGGTGTCGACCCGGTGGGCGCCACTGGTCATCACCAGCAACGGCTCGCCGTCGCAGCTGAAGACCAGGCTGTTGGCGATCGCGCCGACCTCGCAGCCGAGGGCGGCGGCGGCCTCGGCGGCGGTCCGGGCGGAGTCGGGAAGGACGACGATCTCACCGGCGACGCCGGCCGCCGCCAGCGCCTCGGCGACCGCGAGGCTGCGCACGGGAAGGGATGGACTCATCGCCCCATCATGCCCTTCCTTCGCCCGGAGCCGGCCCGGCCCGAGGAGCCGGCCCGCCCGGAGGAGCCGGCCCGCCCGGAGAAGCCGGCCCGACCGGAGGAACCGGCCCGCCCACCTCCGGCCCGACCGGCGGCGCTCAGCACCGCCCGTACGCCCGCCGTGAGCACCGAGGCGTCCCGCCCGACGCCCCAGACCACCTCACCGTCGGCCCGGCCCTCCACGTACGCGACCGCGTCGGAGCTGCCGCCGACCTTGTGCTCGCTGAACGACAGGATCTCCACCCCCACCGCCGCCGCCACCGCGTCCACCGGCCCGGCGCCGGTGCCCCGGCGGCCGTCCACCTCGGCCCAGTCGTCGCCGACCCGCCACTCCCGCCCGGCCCCCGGATCCAGGTACTCGGCCCGGAACAGCCCGTACAGCTCCTCGCCGGTGACCTCCAGCCCGCTGTCGTCCGTCGCCTCCTGCACCACCCGGGCGAACTCGATCTGCAGCCGCCGGGGCAGTTCCAGTCCGGCGCCGGTCTGCAGCAGGTAGGCGATCCCGCCCTTGCCGGACTGGCTGTTGACCCGGATCACCGCCTCGTAGTCGCGCCCGAGGTCGGCCGGGTCGATCGGCAGGTACGGCACCGACCAGGGCGCCTCCCGCTCGGGCAGGCCGAGTTCGGCGGCGGTCGCGGCGTGCTGGGCGAAGCCCTTCTTGATGGCGTCCTGGTGGGTGCCGGAGAAGGCGGTGTGCACCAGGTCGCCGACGTACGGGTGCCGTTCGTGCACCGGCAACCGGTTGCAGTGTTCGACCGTGCGCCGGATCTCGTCGATGTCGGAGAGGTCGAGCATCGGGTCGACGCCCTGGGTGTGGAGGTTGAGCGCCAGGGTCACCAGGTCGACGTTGCCGGTGCGCTCGCCGTTGCCGAACAGGCAGCCCTCGACCCGCTGGGCGCCGGCCAGTACCGCGAGTTCGGCGCAGGCGACGCCGGTGCCGCGGTCGTTGTGGGGGTGGACGGAGAGGATCACCGCCTCCCGCCGGTCCAGGTGCCGGTCGACGTACTCGATCTGGTCGGCGTACACGTTGGGGGTGGCGATCTCGACGGTGGCCGGCAGGTTGTGGATCACCGGCCGGTCGGGGGAGGCGTCCCACAGCCCGGTGAGGCCGTTGCAGACCTCCAGCACGTAGTCCGGCTCGGTCAGGTTGAACACCTCGGGCGAGAACTGGAAGCGCAGGCCGTCCCGCCCCTCCCCCAGCCGGGCCATCCGCTCGGCCGCCGCCGTGATCAGCGCCCGCAGTTCGTCCCGGTCCTTGCCCAGGACGACGTCCCGCCACAGCGGCGCGGTGGCGGTGTAGAGGTGGACGACGACGTTCGGCAGGCCCTCGACGGCCTCGAAGGTGCGGTCGATGAGGTCGGCCCGGGCGGCGGTGAAGACGACGACGGTGACGTCCTCCGGCACCGCCCCGGGCTGCTCGGCGAGCCGGCGGACGAAGTCGAAGTCGGTGCGGCTGGCGGAGGGGTAGCCGACCTCGATCTCCTTGAAGCCCATGGCCAGGAACAGGTCGAACATCCGCTGTTTGCGCGCCGGGTCCATCGGTTCGGCGAGCGCCTGGTTGCCGTCCCGCAGGTCGACGGGCACCCACAGCGGGGCGCGCTCGATCCGGCGGCCGGGCCAGCGGCGCAGCAGCGCGGGGACGTGCACCCGCTCGTGGGCGGGGCGGTAGCGGTGGGAGGGCATGGCGCCGCCGCGCTGGGGGTTCCAGGCGGGGGCGTCGGCCGGGACGGGGCCGGCGGGGGCGTGCAGGGTCGGGAACCGCATCGGGATGTCCTCAACTCGGGTACCGGAGACCGGCAGGACGGCGCCCCGCAGTGGGGTGCCGGTCCGGTCACGCCCCGCTGCGGCCACCAAGAAGGAGAGCGCTCCACGGCTGCATGCCGGGTAGAGTAACCACGACAGAAGTACTCAGACAACCTGACAGGTGACGACGATGCCCCCGCTCCGCCCCTCCCCCCTCGCCGAACAGGCCGCCACCCTGATCGAGGAGCGGATCCGGTCCGGGGAGTGGCCGGTCGGCGGCAAGCTGCCCGGCGAGGTGGCGCTCGCCAAGGAACTGGGCGTCGGACGCTCGACCGTCCGGGAGGCGCTGCGCACGCTGGCCGCGGCCGGGATGGTGCACAGCCGCCAGGGCTCCGGGGTGTTCGTGACGGCCGACCGCCCGGCTGCCGGGGACTGGACCACCCGGCTGCGCGCCGCCGAGCTGGCGCACGTCTACGAGGTGCGCACGATGGTCGAGGTGCAGGCGGCCCGCCTGGCGGCCGAGCGCCGTACGGCGGCCGACCTCGCCGCCGTGGACGCCGCGCTGGCCGCGCGCCTGGCGGCCGGCGGGGCGGACGACACCGCCTTCGTGGACGCCGACATCGCGCTGCACACGGCGGTGGTGGCCGCCGCCCACAACCCCGTGCTGGACGACCTGTTCGCCCAGTTCGCCCCGGTCCTGCGGGAGCACCTGGTCGCCCTGGTGGGCCTGTTCGGCCTGCGCGAGGGCGATCCGAACCAGGGCTACGCCTCGCACGCCGAGCTCGTCCGGGCCCTGCACGACGGCGATCCGGCGGCGGCCGGGCGGGTGCTGGCGGCGGAGCTGGAGTCGACCCGGTCGCGGCTGCTCAGCCCCTGAGCACCGCGGCCGGAGCGCATCGGAGGACGGACCGGAGGGGGCGTCACACAGTTTTCACACGGCGGTCATCCGCCAGCCGCGAGCGGGACCGACACTGTGTCAGGCGAGGCGGAGCCAGACTGCTTCGGACACAAACGGTCAACGTGCAGGTGACATTGTGTCCGGTTCGTGCGCAAGTACGGCCGAGGCGGCGAACGGGCTTTCACTCCAATCACACGGTATGACTAATATCGCTACGTCAAAAGCCCGTGCCCGGACGGCCCGCGCCTCACCGGTCGGCCGCCAGCCCCAAGGAGTCTGCTCTGCGCGCGCGTGCGAATCGGCGGCCCCCGACGCCGACGGGCCCCCGCAGGCGTCCACGCCTGTCCCTGCGGTCGGCGCTGCTCGTCCTGGCCGTCGTCCCCAGTCTCGCCCTGGTCGCCCTCTGGGCCGTGACCAGCGGCGAAACCGTCTTCGACTTCCAGCGCCAGGCCGCCCAGGGCATGCTCGCCCAGAAGGCCGGCCAGCCGTCCAACATCGTCTACTACAACCTCCAGGAGGAGCGCCGGCTCAGCGCCGAGGCGCTCGCCCGGCCCGGCGCCAACACCGACCAGCTGCGCCGCCAGCGGCAGTCGACCGACGACGCGGTGCGCCAGTTCCAGGCCCTCTCCGGGGAGAGCACCGAGAACGCCCCCGACGACGTCCGCAGCGCCGTCGCCGAGGCCCGGCAGGCGATGGGCAGGCTCGCCGAGCAGCGCGCCGCCGTGGACAAGGGCTCGGTCGACCAGCAGACCGTCTTCACGTACTACACCGACCTGATCGCCGTCGACCTGCGGCTGTTCACCGCGCTCAGCCACGTCGACGCGGGCGAGGTCACCTGGGTGTCCAAGACCCTGGTCAACTCCTTCTGGGCCAAGGAGATGCTGGCGCGCGAGGACGCCGTGCTGGCCCGCGGCTGGCCCAGCGGCCGGCTCAGCACCGCCGACTACCAGCAGGTCCAGCAGCTGATCGGCGCCGAGGACCACCTGTTCACCGTCCAGGTCGTCCCCTATGTTCCGGACGGCGAGGCGACCGCCTGGCACGAGCTGATGAACGGCCCCGCCTGGCAGGCCAAGGCCTCCGTCGAGCAGCAGCTCACCCGGCCCACCGCCGCCGAGTCCAACGGCACGGTCAGACTGCCGGCCGCCCAGGACCAGTGGCGTCAGGCCGTCGACCAGCTCAATCCCCAGCTGGTCAAGGCGATCGAGACCCGCACCAGCGCCATCGTCGAGGTCGGCAAGGGCACCATCCTCGACCTGCTCACCCGCGTGGTGCTGACCACCGTCATCGGCCTGATCACCGTCGTCGCGGTGGTCGTCGCCTCCTGGCGGATCAGCCGCTCGCTGCGCCGCCGGATCAAGGAACTCCAGAGCCAGGCCGAGGAGATGGAGCGCACCCTGCCCGAGGTGGTCGACCGCCTCGGCCGCGGCGAACAGGTCGACGCCGGGACCGAGAGCCGAGAGGTCACCGCCGGCGAGCACGGCAACGGCACCGACGAACTCGCCCGCCTCGGCCAGGCCCTCAACCTGGCCCGCTCCGCCGCCCTGGAAGCCGCCGTCCGGCAGGCCGAACAGCACCGCGGCTTCGAACGCCTCCTCCAGCGCATCGCCCGCCGCACCCAGCTGCTGATCGGCCGCCAGCTGCGCAAGCTCGACGAGCTGGAGCGCAAGCACGAGGACCCGCAGGTCCTGGAGGGCCTGTTCGACCTCGACCACCTCACCGCCCGGCTGCGCCGCTACGAGGAGAACCTCGTCATCATGGCCGGCGGCCAGCCGCAGCGGCGCTGGCGCAAGCCCGTACCTCTGCTGGACGTGCTGCGCTCCGCCCAGGGCGAGGTGCAGGACTACCGGCGGATCGTGATCGACGTCGAGGGACACCCGTGGCTCTCCGAACGGGCCGTCGGACCGGTCGCCCACGTGCTCGCCGAACTGATGGAGAACGCCACCACGTTCTCCAAGCCGCCCACCCCGGTCGAGGTCCGGGCCGCCATGGTCGGACGCGGGCTCGCGGTCGAGATCGAGGACCGCGGCCTCGGCATGGACCCGGAACAGTACGACGCCGCCAACGAACTGATGAGCCGCCCGCCGCGCACCGACGTGCTCGCCCGGGCCGACGACATCCGGCTCGGCTTCTACGTGGTCGCCCGGCTCGCCGCGCTCACCGGCCTGAAGATCGAGTTCCGGCCGTCCGCCTTCGGCGGCACCCGGGTCGTCGTGCTCGTGCCGGACGAGCTGGTCATCGACGGCGACGCGGGGCTGCCGGACGCCGCGCCCGCCGAGCCGATCCCGCTGGTCCGGCGCTCACGCCGAGCGGTGCGCTCCGCCTCCGACGAGGCCCCGCCGCCGGTGGGGCCGCCCGCGCCGCCGGTCGCGCCGGTGGAGGCCTTCGGGCAGGCCGGGGCCTACGGGGGCGCCGGAGCCGTTGGAGGCGGCGGGCCGGTCGAGTGCGTCGCCGCGGCGTTCCAGGACCCGGCCTACCGGCAGGAGCAGCCGTACCGGGAAAAGCCGTACCAGGAGCAGCCGTACCAGCCCGGCTTCGCCGAGCAGCCGATCCAGCACAGCTCCCCCGCCGACCCGCCGCCGGTCCACTCGGCCACCCCGTTCGGGTGCGGCGCGCCCGCCCTCCCGGACACCCCGGCCGTCGCGCCGCACGGCGGGGGCGCCGCACCGGCCTCCGTCCCCGGCGCCCCCGCGCCGGACGCCCCCGCCCCGGCCTACCCGGACATCGCCTACGCCAGGGTCACCGAGGCCGAGGCCCCGTACGCCGACGAGCAGTACCGCCCGGCCGACCACTACCGGCTGGCCGAACGGCGCCGGGGGCGCGAGTACCCCTCCGCCGTCCCGGTGAGCCCGGTCGAGGGCGGACAGCCGCCGCTGCCGCAGCGCGTCCGGCAGGCCAGCCTGGCCGCCGAGCTGCGGGTGCCGCCGCCGGCCCGTCAGCAGTGGGTCGAGCCGGGCGCCGAACAGCCCGCCGCCGGCCCGCGCCACCAGGCCGCACAGCCCGACAACGGACGTCCCGTACGGCGCTCGGGCGCCACCATCGGCGCCTTCCAGCGCCAGTCCCGCGCCGCCCGGGCCCAGGACAGCGGCGAACACCCGCTGCCCGCCCCCACCACTGCGCCGGCTCCCCCCGCTCTGCCCGCCGGCCCCCCAGTCTCCGCGTCCGCCCCCTCCCCCTGGGCACTGCCCGCCGCGGAACCCCGAACCACACGAACGGATGACCAGTCATGAACCGCACGACCGCCACCCACCAGGACCTGGACTGGCTGCTGGACGGACTCGTCGACTCGGTGCCCGGGACCCGCAACGCCGTGCTGCTCTCCGACGACGGCCTCGTGGTCAGCCACTCCCGCAGCATCGAGCGGGCCGACGCCGAGCGCCTCGCCGCCGTGGCCACCGGACAGCAGTCGCTCGCCCGCGGCGTCGGCCAGCTGTTCGACGGCGGGCCGGTGCACCAGGTGATCGTCGAGCTCGCCGAGTGCTGGCTGTTCGTCATCGCCGCCGCCCAGGGCACCCACCTGGCCGTGGTCGCCTCCCAGGAGGTGGACGCCGAGGTGATGTCCGTCGCCATGCACACCCTGGTGCAGCAGGTCGGCCAGAAGCTCACCACCCCGGCCCGCGCCGAGGGCGCCCCCGCGTCCTTCGACGCCTTCGCCTCCCGGAACCGGGGCTGACCGGGATGGGCCCGTACGGCGGCGGCCCCGCCGGCGGTGAGGGGGACGCCTGGACGCGCGGCCGGGTGCCGCACTGGAGCGAGCTGGAGGAGCCGGACGCGGAGGACGAGACGGGCGTCATGGTGCGCCCGTACACCATCACCCGCGGCCGGACCGCCCCCGAGCGCGACGACCTCACCCTGATCACCGTGCTCACCACCGCCGAGGCCGAGGCCGACGCGGCCCTGGCGCGGGGCAGCCGCGCCGGTGCCCGCGGCCTCCAGCCCGAGCACCGGCTGATCCTCGACCGCTGCCGGCGCCCGGCGGCCGTCGCCGAGGTGGCGGCCGGCCTGGACCTCCCGGTCTCGGTCACCAAGATCCTGCTGGGCGACCTGGTCGCCCAGGGCCTGCTGAAGGCCCGGGCGCCGCTCTCGGTGGCCCGCGCCGCCGGGGGCGTGGATCTCGGCCTGCTCACGGCCGTACGCGAAGGACTCCGGAGACTGTCGACCTGACCGGCCGGTTTCGATTCCCTCCACCGGCCGAGTCGGTGGCCCCCAAGAGAAGGTCCGATGGCAACACCCAACCCCCGCAGCGCCGTTGACGAGCCCGCCGCCGCCCCGGCCGCCGTCAAGATCCTGATCGCGGGCGGCTTCGGCGTCGGCAAGACGACCCTGGTCGGCTCGGTCAGCGAGGTCACCCCGCTGCGCACCGAGGAGTACCTGACCACGGCCAGCGTCGGCGTCGACGACCTGGCCGGCGTCGACCAGAAGGACACCACCACCGTCGCCCTCGACTTCGGCCGGATCACCGTCAGCCCCGAGCTGGTGGTCTACCTGTTCGGCACGCCCGGGCAGGAACGTTTCTGGTTCATGTGGAACGACCTGGTCAATGGCGCCCTCGGCGGGATCGTCATCGCCGACACCCGGCGGCTGGACACCAGCTTCGCCTCGATCGACTTCTTCGAGAGCCGGGGCATCCCGTTCGTGGTCGCGATCAACTGCTTCCACGGCCACAACACCCGTACCCCGCAGGAGATCCGGGCCGCCCTCGATCTCGACCCCCAGGTCCCGATGCTGATCGGCGACGTGCGCGAGCGCGGCTTCGGCCGCGACCTGCTGCTCGCCCTGGTCGACCACCTGATGGACCTCGCCGCCGCCCCCGCCTCCTCTCCCGCCCCCGCCGGCCGAGCCGTTTTGGAGCCTTCATGACCACCCCCCTTCGCGTCCTCGTCCACGGCGGCGGCATCGGCGGCCTCACCGTCGCCACCGCCCTCGCCCGGCGCGGGCACCACGTCGAGGTCGCCGAGCTGCGCGACCGGCTGGAGGCCCTCGGCGTCGGCATCATCCAGCCCTCCAACGCCCTGCACGTGATGCGCGAGATCGGCGTGCTGGACGAGTGCCTGGCCGTCGGCTTCGAGTGGGAGGTGCTGACCATCTGCGACCCGGCCGGCACCACCCTCGCCCAGATCCCCCAGCCCCGGATGGGCGACGCCCCCTCCAACAACGGCATACCGCGCCCCGCCCTGGCCCGGGTGCTGGCCGACGCCGCCACCTCGGTCGGCGCCACCGTCCGCTTCGGAACCTCCGTCTCGGAGCTCACCGACGACGGCTCCGGGGTCGACGTCACCCTCACCGACGGCCACCGCGGCCGCTACGACCTGGTCGTCGGCTTCGACGGCATCGGCTCGCCGCTGCGCAGGCACCTGTACGGGGAGAAGTACGCGCCTGAGTACACCGGCTTCGCCAACTGGCGTGTCACGCTGCCGCGTTCGCCCGAGGTCAAGGGCGTGGTGATGTCCGCCGGGAACCTCCACGCCAAGGCGCTGCTCACCCCGATCAGCGAGGAACTCATGTACCTCGGCTCGGTGTTCGCCGAGCCCGAGGACTTCCGCCCGGACCCGGCGACCGCCCACGAGCAGCTCCACGAGCGGCTGGCCGGCTTCGGCGGCCCGATCGCCGAAGCCCTCGCCCAGATCACCGACCCGGCCGCGGTGGTCTACTCCCGCATCTCCCAGGTCACCGTCGAGGAGCCCTGGCACGTCGGCCGCGTCGTCCTCGCCGGCGACGCCGCCCACGCCTCCACCCCGCACCTCGCCCAGGGCGCCGCGATGGCCGTCGAGGACGCCCTCGTCCTGGCCCAGAGCCTGGACGCGGCCGAGGACGTCCCGGCGGCCCTCACCGCCTGGGAGGAGCGGCGCCGCCCGCGGGCCATGTGGGTGCAGGCGCTGTCCCGGGCGGTCCTCAAGCAGGAGACCGGCACCCCGACCACCCCGGAGGAGGACGAGCTGCTGAAGATCGGCATCCCCGGCGCGGCCCACGTCCTGGTCAAGCCGTACTGACGCCGGTGCCGTGATCCCGCCACCCCGCGCGGGAGTTCCCGGGCCGCCCGCACGGGCACGCGTTCGTCCACCACCGGATGGACAGCCTCGGGACGCACATCGAACTCGTCGACGCCGCCAGGAAGTCGGGCTTCCTGGCCACCTGGCACCCGGGCGGCGCGTCGATGCCGGGGATCAGCAAGGGCTGATGGCGCGGCGGCGCCTCCAGACCTCCGCCGAGATCCGCGCCAGCAGCCGGGCCGCCGGGTCGCCCCGGTCCGCACCGGAGGCGAGCGGGCCGGTGTAGCAGACGGCGATCAGGTAGGGCGGGCAGTCGCGCGGGTGGACCAGCCCCACGCAGTGCCGGGCGCCGGGCACCCAGCCGTTCTTGAACGCGATCCGGGTGCCCGGCGGCAGCCCGGCCGCGAGGTCCACCCGGAAGTCGTTGCGCTCCAGCAGGGCGAGGAGTTCGGGCTCGTCCGCGAGCGAGTGCAGCAGCCGGACCAGGTCGCGGGCGCTCACCCGGTTGTGCACGCCCGCGGCGCGCGCCGCCTGGTCCTCGATCCCCCGCGGGCTGGCACTGCGGGTGGCCCCCGCCCGGCGCCACACCTCGGCCACCGAACGCCGGTCGGTACGGGCCAGGCAGAGGTTGGTCGCCAGGTTGGAGGAGTGGGTGATCATCCGTTCGGCCAGCAGGCGCAGCGGCACGTGGGTGCCGAGCAGTTCCCAGGGCAGCGGATCGCTGTCCCAGTCGGGATCGTTGCCGAACTCCCCGCCCACGACGGACTCGAACCGGTTCACCACCGGCACCTCGGCATCGAGGTTCGCCCCGCTGCGGGTGAGTGCGGCGAGCACCGCGATCTTCATCGTGCTCGCGGCGTCGTGCAGTTCATCCGGCGCACGCATGAAGACCGGCTCCGCCTCGCCCGCCCAGGGGGCAACCACAACAGAGAGCATGGCGGAAGGGTAGGGCATTTCGGGCCGAAAGAACGCCAACGGCCGTTTGCGGGCCGCGCCGACGGCTCGGGACCGGAACTGGATCTGGCGGCACCGGCCCTGGCGCGGATTGACGCCGGATCCCGACCCGCCGTCAGGCCGGGTCCGGTTCGCCGGGGGACGCCCGCCGCTCCCACCGCTCCATCACCTGCCGGAGGGCCTCGCTCATGATCAGCAGGAACTCCGCGGAGGTGCCGAAGCGGGTGCCCGCCGGACTCGTGGCGCCGAGGACCTCCGCGCCGCGCCGGGACGCCGCGATCAGGGCATCGTTCATCCGCAGCGCGGCGAGGGTGGAGCGCCGCCAGATGTCGCCGTCCATGACGTAGCGCTCGCGGCGCTCACCGGGCGTCCGCTCACGCCTGATCATCCCCTGCTGTTCGAGGAAGTTGACGGCGGACGAGACCGATGCCGGGCTGACCCGGAGTCGCCCGACCAGTTCGGCGGCGGTGACGGCGCCGGAATCGGTGACGTACAGGCAGACGAGCACCCTGGACGCCATCCTGGGCAGCCCCTGCTGTTCGAGCAGGAGCGTGAAGAAGTCCGTGAACTCCTGGACCTCCCGGGGGTCGCGCCCGTCGCCGGCCCCGGGAACGACCGGCGCCGGAGGCCGGTCCGCCTGCTTCCGGCGCCGCGCGCGGTCCCGGGTGGCCTCCTGCGCTCCGTTCGCCCGGTACCCCTCGGGCCCGCCGTTGCGGGTGACCTCCCGCAGGACGGTCGAGGCGGGCCGCCCGAGGCGCCGCCCGATCTCGGCGTAGCCGAGCCCCTCGGCCAGCCCCTCGGCGATGAGTCCCCGGTCTTCGCCGGTGAGCCTGTGTCCGGGCATCGCTCCCCCTTCGGTCCACGCCGTTCCCGTTCCCCGGGCAGTATGCATTCACCGCCTCCCCATTGCAATGCTCGGCCCTGCAGCCATTGCGTTCGGCATCAAGCCCATTGCAATGAAAGCCCAACTTGCCTTATGCGGTGGGGATTACCAGCAAGCTCAACGCGTTGACGATTCACTGAACGCAATGTAGCTTCGGGAGCGTTCAGTGAATCCCGAACACTCACTCAGGGGGAGATCCAGCAATGGGAACCGACAGCGGCGGCTTCACCGTGGCAGGTCTGCGCAAGGTTCGCGACGTGCTCGCGCGTCACGTGGACTCCGGCCGGATCCCGGGCGTCGTCGCACTGGTCAGCCGCGGCGACGAGACGTACGTCGAAGCGCTCGGGACGATGAGCCACGACGGCGGGGCGCCGATGCGCCGGGACACGATCTTCCGGATGGCCTCGACGTCCAAGCCGCTCTCGGTGGCGGCCGCGATGGTCCTGCTGGACGAGTGCCGGCTGCGGCTGGACGACCTGGTGGAGCAGTGGCTGCCGGAGCTCGCCGACCGGCGGGTGCTGAAGCGGATCGACGCACCGCTGGACGACACCGTCCCGGCCAAGCGGCCGATCACCGTGCGGGACGTCCTGACCAGCACCTTCGGTCTCGGCATGGATCTGACCGCACTCGGCACCCCGATCATGGACGCGGTCTTCGAGCAGGGGATCACCCCCGACCTGCCGACGCCGATGCCCGAGCCGGACGAGTGGATCCGCCGCCTCGGCACGCTTCCGCTGATGCACCAGCCCGGGGAGCAGTGGCAGTACCACATCGCCAGCGACCTCCTCGGCGTGCTCGTCGCCCGGGTCACGGGCCGGCCCTTCGAGTCCTTCCTGCGCGAACGGATCCTCGATCCGCTGGGCATGGAGGACACCGGCTTCCACGTTCCCGCCGCCAAGATCGACCGGCTGCCGCCCCTCTACGCCCCCGACCCGCGGACCGGGGCGTTCACCGTGTGGGACGAACCCGCCGACGGACGCTGGAGCAAGCCGCCGGCGTTCCCCGGCGGTGGTGGCGGACTGGTGTCCACCGTCGACGACTACCACGCCTACTTCCGGATGCTGCTCGACCACGGCGTGCACGAGGGCGAGCGGATCCTGTCCCGGCCCGCCGTCCGGCTGATGACCACCAACCGCATGACGCCCGAACAGACCGCCGTCCGCCGCGCCCTGGCCGCCGACAACGTCCACATCTCGTACGGCCAGGGACAGCAGGGCGGTTGGGGTTTCGGCATGGCGGTGCGCACCTACCGCGGCGACTACGCCCCCGTCGGCCAGTTCGGCTGGGACGGCGGCAGCGGCACCTCGACGTACGCCGACCCGGAGAACGGGCTCGTCGGCATCGTGCTCACCCAGACCGGGATGTCCGTGCCGTCCTCGGCACGGCTGATCCACGACTTCTGGACCACGGTCTACCAGGCGATCGAGGACTGACCCGCCGAACTCGACGGCCGCCCACGCGGAACGCCCGGCCGGGAAACCCCGGCCGGGCGTTCTGCGGCAGCTCATCGCCGCCTGATCAAAGGAACCACGTGCTGCCACGACCCCTGGGAACCGCCGAGCGGCAGCCGGGACCCCGGGCGTCGCGTCAGCCGGCGGGCTTCGCCGCCGGGAAGGTGGCCGAACCTGCCAGGAGGGGCCATTCCTTGTGGAAGGGCGGGAAGGGGATCTGCTTCTCGAAGAGCGGGGTGCCGAAGATCTTCAGGTGGGCGGTCAGCGCACCGGTGAGGTCGACGCCGCCGACCAGCGACCAACTGCCCTGCGCCTGCGGCCCCTTGCCGGGCAGGTCGACCGCGAGGGAACCGCCGGCCCTGGCGCTCAGGTAGGGGGCGACGGCCGCCTCGACGCCGACGGTGTCGTACAGACCGACGCTGGCGTCGACGCCCAGGGCGGCCCGCACGGACGCCTTGCCGTTGAGACTGACGTGCACCGGCGAGACCTTGGTATCGGCGTTGGTGGCCGAGGTCCAGCCCTTGTCACCGGAGTAGTCGGCGCGCACGGCCCAGGTGCCGGTGGCGTCCTGCTCGGTCTCCAGGTGCACCTGCCCGTCCGCGCTGACCTCCAGGTAGCAGGTGAGGCCGAGGTTGACCACCACGGGCAGACCCGCCACGGTCAGTACCGGGCTGGCCTGCAGCTTGGCGAAGGGCACCCGGATCGGCGCCGCACCGGTGTTGCGGGCGACGTCGCCGGTGACCTTCCAGTGCGCCTCGGCGCCCAGGTCGAAACCGATCGAGGCGGTGCGCGGACTGGTGGCCTGCGCGCCGTGGTAGGCGAAGTGGACCGCCGGGTGCAGCTGGAGGGAGCCGGAGGCGTTCAGGCTCGCGCCCTCGGGCAGCGGGACAGGGGCGTTGACGTTCACGCCCAGGGTGCCGGAGGCATCGCCCTTCACGCCGTTGCCGTCGGCGCCGACGTTCCACTTGAGGTCCTTGACCAGCGGGGTCACCTGGATGCCGTGCACGTCGATCGGGAGCCGGCCGTCCGCCTCGGTACCACCGAGCAGCTCGGACAGGGTGGCCGGCCGGGTGGTGAGGTTGACGGTGCTGCCCGCCCCCGGCTTGACGCCGGTGACGGCGACCAGCGCGCCCTGCGGCGCGGCGGCGGTCGGCGGGCTGGCGATCAGCTGGCCGGGCTGGACCGCGGCCGCGGCGCTCGCGGCCGTGCTGGGGGAGGCGGTCGCGGAGGCGGTCGCGGAGGCGCTCTGAGAGGCGCTCGCGCCCGTGCTCGGGGAGGCACTCGCGGAGGCGGTCGGGGAAGCGCCGGGCGCGGCACTCGGGCCCGAGGCCGTCAGGACGGCCGTGCCCTTCCCCGGGTCGTACGCGGTGAGCTGGAGGGCCTTGGTCGCAGCCGTGACCGCGCCGCCGTCCTTGCCGGGACTGCCGATGGCGGCCTGCTTGTCGTCGGCCGGAGCGACCGCGACATTCGCGCTGCTGCCACTGCCGGGGGTCGGACGGCCGGAGGCCGGGACGCCGGCCCGGGCGCGCGGGGCGCCGGGGGTGGTCGCGGTGTCCGCCGGGCTGCCCCCGGCGGTGGTCGCGGCGGCGGTGGTGCCGGTGGCGGCGGCGGGTTCGCCGGCCGCCCGGGAGGTGCTGCCGGGGCTGGTGGGCCCGCACGCGGCCGTCCCGGCGAGGATGAGGGTGAGCAGGGCCGCGGGAGCGGCCCGGCCTATCGAGGGCTTGAACACGCAGCGTCATGTTACTGACGAGGAATAAGTTTGTCGAAGACGGGCCGGCCCGGGGCCGGAGGGGGCGGGAAACCGCAGGTCAGACCAGTCGTGCGACCGGCAGCCGGTCCGTGGGCAAGGTGCCCGCCGTAGGGGCCCCGGCCAGTTCGTCGAGGTAGCGGGAGCGGGCCATCGGCACCGCCCCGAGGCTGCGCACGTACGGCCCGTCCCACTGGGCGTCCAGCAGCCGCCCGCCCGCGGCGCCGAACCGCGCACCGAGGTCGGCGACGGCCACCCGGGCGGCGTCCGGCCGCCGGTGGAACATCGAGTCCAGGCTGAGCACCGGCCAGACGGCCACCCCGAACGCCCCGCCGATCAGTTCCTCGCCCTCCCACACCTCCACGCTGTGGGCCGCACCGCGCACGTTCAGCTCCATCAGCGCTACTTTCAACTCCTCTGTGAGCCAAACTGGTTGGCGCCCGTCGGCGCAGGCCGCGAGTACCGCGCCGAACGCGGCGTCCGCGGTGGTGAACCACTCCAGCGGGCCTCGGAGCCGGCGGGCGAGCCTGCGGGGCAGCCGCACCTCGCCGGGGCGCAGCACCGGCCGCGGGTCCGGCGACCACCACGCCAGCGCGTAGGGGTCCTCCGCGCCCGGCAGCAGGGCCACCTCCCCGGCGTCGACGGCGTCCCCGTGCAGCGCCTCGTTGTAGGCGCTCGCGTATTCGTCGGCCGCGGGCAGCGGGAACAGTCCGTGCCGGTAGGCCGTCAGCAGCTGCTCCGGTCCGAGCTCCCCGCCGAAGGCCACCGGCCGTTCGCCGTCCGCGGGCCGGAGGTCCAGCGCGTCGAAGCCGGTCACGGTCACAGGAACCCCTCGTCCGCCAGCCGCGCCAGGTAGTGGTCCAGCAACGCGCCGTCCACGCCTGGGAGTTCGATCCCGCTGCCCTCCAGCGCCGCATCCGCGTTGAGCCGGTCGAAGCGCGGGAACACCGGCTGGAAGTACAGCTCACTGATGGACAGGTCCACCCCGGGCGCCCGGTCGACGAAGAGCGGGACGAAGGGTGTGATCGGGTGCGTCGGGTGCCCGGCGGCGAACCGGACCAGCCGCTGCACCCACTCCCGGTAGGGGAGTTCGATGACCTGGCGGCCGCGAGCCCGGAGCCGGTCGGCCAGGTCGGGGAGCCCGGCCGGGTTCGGCGAGGTGAGGTGGTAGACCTCCCCGTCGGCGGGCGCGTGCGCGGCGATGTGGGCGACCGCACGGGTGAACCGGTCGGCCGGGACGAAGTCCAGCGGCAGCTGCACGTCCGGGCAGGTGCCGCTGTCGGCGAAGTACTTGATCAGCGCGCAGAGTTCGGTACCGGTGTTCATCACTCCGGCCGCCAGGTCCCCCGTCACGTCGTTGGTGCGCAGCACGGTGACCGGCAGTCCGCCCGCCGCCGCGTTGTGCAGCAGCTGCTCGGCGACCCACTTGCTCTCGACGTAGCCGACGCCCAGCCGTTCGGGGTGGGCGAGCGGAGTGCGCTCGGTGACCTCCCGGACGCCGGCCGCGCCGAATCCGGCCAGCACGGCGAGGGTGGAGAGGTAGTGCACCGGGATGCCCCGGCTGTGCCCGGCGAGCCGGACCACCTCCCGGGTGCCGCCGACGTTGGGTGCGCGCAACTGGTGGTACGGATAGAGGAAGTTGACCTCCCCACCGAGGTGGAACACGGCGTCCAGATGCTCCGCCAGCCAGGTGAAACGACGCTCCGTCAGGCCGAGCCGCTCGGCGGCGAGGTTGCCGACCAGGGGCACCACCCGGGCGTCCGCCAGGTCCCGTCGCAGGAAGCGCTGCCGGCTGGCGCGCAGCCGTTCCAGCGCGTGTTCCCGGTCGGGCGCGCGGACCAGGCAGTGGATCCGCGCCCGGGTGGTGGCGAGCAGGACGTCCAGCAGGTGGGCACCGCAGAAGCCGGTGGCGCCGGTGAGCAGGATTTCGGCGGGATCGGCCCGGGAGGGCGCTGGGCTCCAGGACTGGCCCACGGCGTGGGTGAGTTGGGCCTCGGCGTGCCAGTCGACGGCGGCCTCGCCCTGGGCGACGCCGGTGCGGGCGGCCTGCAGGGCGGCGGTGAAGTCGTGCAGCACGGGTGAACGAAGCAGCGCCCGGGTGAGGGTGCGGACGTGGCCGACGTCCAGGCCGAACATCATCCGGGCCCGGGCGAGCATCTCCATGGCGAGCAGCGAGGTGCCGCCGAGGGCGAAGAAGTCGTCTTCGGGGCCGACGTGTTCGGCGGCGAGGAGCTCCGCCCAGAGGTGCCCGACGGCCGCCTCCACGGCGCTGGGTCCGACGACGCCGGGTCCGACGACGCCGGGTCCGACGGCTCCGGGCCCGACGGCTCCGCCGGCCGCGGACGTCCGTGCCGGGGCCGTCCGCACCGGGGCCTGTGGCAGGGAACGCCGGTCGATCTTCCCCGCCGCGGTTAGCGGCATGGCCTCCAGCGGCACGAACTCGGCGGGGACGAGGTACTCCGGCAGCCGTTCCACCAGGAAGGCGCGCAGCAGTTCGGGCCGTACGGTGGCCTCCCCGAGCGTGTAGTACGCGGTGAGCACCCGGCTGCCGTCCGGCGCGCTGCCGTCGGCGGCGACCCGGGCCTGCCGCACCGCCGGGTGGTCGGCCAGCACGGCCTCGACCTCGGCCGGGTCGACCCGGTGCCCGCGCACCTTCACCTGGTCGTCGAAGCGCCCGAGGATCTCCAGTTGCCCGTCCGCCCGCCAGCGTCCGGCGTCGCCGGTACGGTACATCCGCTCGCCGGGCAGCGGCGCGTACGGGTCGGGCAGGAACGATTCGGCGGTGAGTCCGGCCTGCCGCCAGTAGCCGCGAGCGAGGCCCGGTCCCCCGAGGTGGATCTCGCCCCGCTCGCCGGGCCGCACCGGCCGCAGCCGTTCGTTCAGCACGTGCACCCGCACCCCCGGCAGCGGGCGGCCGATCGGCACCGGCGCGGTGGGGGCGTCCAGCAGCTCCGGAGCGACCTCGCAGTGGAGGGAGGTGACGGCCGCCTCGGTCACCCCGTACGCGTTCAGCAGGCGGACCCCCGGCAGCCGGTCCCGGCAGGCCCGGCAGTCGTCGGCGTGCACCACGTCCCCGCCGACCACCACCAGCCGCAGCCCGGTCGGGGCGGGCCCGCGGGGCGGCAACAGGTCGAGCACGTGGTGCCAGTACGCGGGCGTGAAGTCGGCGACCGCCAGGCCGAGCCGGGGAAGCCGCCGGACCAGTTCGGTGGGCGCCCAGGTGTCCCGGCCACCGAGGACGACGGTCGCGCCCGCGAGCAGCGTGGCGAACACCTGCTCCAGGGCGGTGTCGGCGCCGAGCGCGGCCAGCTGGAGCACCCGCTCACCGGGGACGAGGCCGTAGGCGCGGACGACCCGCTCCAGAGTGAACACCAGGGAACGGTGGGTGACGGGCACGCCCTTGGGGCGGCCGGTGGTGCCGGAGGTGTAGATGAGGTAAGCGAGGTCGTCGGGCGCGGAGGCGGTCTCCGGAACACCGTCCGGACCCTCGTCCGGACCCTTGTCCGGCCCGTCGTCCGGCCCTGAGGCGCCCTCCGGCACGGCGGCCGGGACGTCCGCCGAAGCCCCCTCCGAGGGTTCCACCACCGCCACCCCGTCGAACCCGGCGCCGTCCGTGACCGCCACCCGCGCCCCGCAGTCCGCCACCAGCCCCGCGAGCCGCCGCGGGGGGTGCGCCGGGTCCAGCGGCAGGAAGGCCGCGCCCGCCTTGAGCACCGCCAGCCAGGCCACCACCAGCTCCACGCCGCGCCGCAGGCACACCGGCACCACCTGATCCGGCCCCACCCCCCGGGCCCGCAGCACCGCGGCCAGCCGGTCGCTGCGCAGGTCCAGCTCGCGGTAGCTCAGCGTGGCGCGCTCCCCCACCACCGCGACCACCGCCGGATGGTGCGCGGCCCGGGCCCGGAACAGTCCGTGCACCGTCTCCGCGGACCCGGCCAGGGCGCCGCGGGCCGGCGCCTGCTGCCGGTCCCGCCCGGAGGGGTCCCGCTCCGTCCGGTCCCGATCCGACCGGTCCCGCCCGGACGGGCCCCGCCCCGTCCAGTTCCGCTCCACCCAGGCCCGGCACTGCGCCCGCCCGGTCGGCCCGTACACCTGCCGCCACCCGGCCGGCAGCGTCAAGTCACCGGGCCAGATCGCGTACTGACCGTCGTCGTTCCGTACCACGGCGTGACGCCCGGAGTTCACATCCGGGCGCACGCCCCTCGCGCTGTCGGCTGCGTCGTCCACCGGCTTGACCTCTTGCTGAAGCGGCAGAATGCTGGGAGGTGCGACATTCCCGACTATACGCACTCACGGCACACCGACAACGTCCGGCGCTCAGCCCGCCGGACGCCGCCGGTCCATGGGTGGAACGGTCCCGACAGACCCGTCCCCGACCGAATTCCCCCGCTCCTGCGGCGGGGTGGCGGTGCGGAGGAGGGAGCCTCGTTGACTCTCCGGCGACAACGCCTGATGGTGTGTTACCTGTGCTGGATGGTGCTGTTCACCGGCATCTACTTCGCCGACCCCGGGCTGCGGATCATCTGGTGGACGGGCATGGGCCTCGGCGGCGTCGCCGCCATCGTGGTCGGTGTCCGGCTCAACCACCCCCGCCACCCGCTGTTCTGGTACCTACTGGCGCTGGCCAACCTCAGCTTCACCACCGGTGAGGCGGTGCAGGCCCTCCAACTCGACATCCTGCACCTGCACAACCCGTTCCCCTCCGTCGCCGACGGCTTCTACCTCGCCGAGTTCGTGCTCTACGCCATCGGCCTGCTCGGCTTCATCCGCTGGCGCACGGCCCGTCAGGACCGCGCCGGACTGCTCGACGCCCTGATCATCACCCTCGGCCTGGCCCTGCTCGTCTGGATCTACCTGATCCTCCCGTACGCCCTGAACCCGGACCTCACCTGGTTCCAGAAGGCCGTCTCCATCGCCTACCCCCTCGGCGACGTGGTCGTGCTCGCCCTGCTGCTGCGGCTGTTGACGCCGCGCGGCGGCAACTCCCGCTCGCTGCAACTGCTCACCGTCGGCGCCCTCGGCCTGCTCACCTCCGACGTCCTCTACGGACTGATCCAGCTGCACGGCACCTGGCGGATCGGCACCGGCATCGAACTCGGCTGGGCCGCCTTCTACGCGGCCTGGGGCGCGGCCGCGCTGCACCCCTCGATGGTCGAGCTGACCAGGCCCGTCCCCACCCAGCAGCCCGACCTCTCCGCCGGCCGGCTCGCCCTGCTGACCATGGCCTCGCTGATCGCGCCCGCCATCCTGATCATCGAGTCGCTGGCCGGGAACACCGCCAACGCGGGCGTGATCGGCGCCTTCTCCGCCCTGCTCTACCTGCTGGTGCTGGCCCGGCTGGCCGTCGTGGTGGTCGCCCGCCGCCAGGCCGTGGCCCGCGAGCGGACGCTGCGCGAGGCGGGCGCCCGGCTGACCGCGGCCGTCACGGTGGCGGAGGTCGCGGACGCCGTCCAGTCCGCCGCCTCCACCCTGATGCCCGCCGAGCGCGGGCACGTCGCGCTGCTCGCGGTCACCGAGTCCGGGGTGCTGCACGTCCGGCGGGCGGGCAACGGCAAGGACGGCGAGGACCCCGACTCCGGCGTGAGCTCCGCAGCGCCCGAGGAGGACGAGGTCCTCGCCCGCCTCGCCGCCCACCGCGAGACCCGCCTGCTGCCCGTCGGCTCCGTCGACCTGCCCGCCCACCTCGGCGGCATGCCCGCCGCTCTGGTCTGCCCCCTCATGCTGGCCGAACGCCTCTCCGGCGACCCGCTGATCGGCGCACTCGTGGTCACCGGCACCGAGCAGGAACTGACCAGCCTCTGGGGCTCGCTGGAGATCCTGGCCGCCCAGGCCGCCCTGGCCGTCGAACGCCTGGTGCTGAGCCAGGAGATCACCCGGCGTGACAGCGAGCTGTACTTCCGCACCCTGGTGCAGAACGCCAGCGACGTCATCCTGATCCTCGACGCCGACGACGGCATCTGCTACGCCTCCTCCTCCGCCGAGCGCGTGCTCGGCCGTCCCGACCTCGACGGCACCCGGCTGACCGACCTCGTCCCGCCCGAGGACAGCCGGGAGGTCGGCAAGGCGCTGGCCCGGATGCGCGGCTCCGCCGACCCGCCCCGGGGCGACCAGCCGCGCGAGCACTGGCGGCTGCTGCGCCAGGACCGCACCCCGATCGAGGCCGAGGTCCGCTACACCGACCTGCGCGACGACCCGACGGTCGGCGGACTGGTGCTCACCCTGCGCGACGTGACCGAGCAGCGCCAGATGGAGCGCGAGCTGACCCACCGGGCCTTCCACGACTCGCTCACCGGCCTCGCCAACCGGGTGCTGTTCCAGGACCGGGTCGGCCACGCGCTCGCGCGCGGGGAGCGCAGCGGGGCCGTCACCGGGGTGCTGTTCATCGACCTGGACGACTTCAAGGTGGTCAACGACACCCAGGGCCACGCGGTGGGCGACGAACTGCTGGTCGCCGTCTCGCTGCGGATCTCCACCGCACTGCGCAGCTCGGACACCGCCGCCCGGCTCGGCGGCGACGAGTTCGCCGTCCTGGTCGAGGACGCGGTGTGCCCGACCGACGTGGACACCATCGCGGGCGTGGTGCTCTCGGTGTTCACGGAACCGTTCAAGCTCAGCGCGGGCGCCGTCCGGGTCAGCGCCAGCATCGGCGTGGCGACCACCGAGGACAGCGTGGACGCCGCCGAATTGCTCACCCACGCGGACCTCGCGCTCTACTCGGCGAAGGCGGCCGGCCGCCGCCAGTGGTGCCACTACCGACCGGCGCTGCAGGCGGGACTGGTGGAGCGGCACGAGCTGAACGAGAACCTGGACTCCGCCATCGCGGAATCGGCCTTCCAGTTGTACTACCAGCCGATCGTCGATCTGCGGACAGGTGACCTGGTGGCCTTCGAGGCCCTGGTCCGCTGGCCGCACGACCGGCGCGGCATGGTGCTGCCGGACGAGTTCATCGCCCTCGCCGAGGAGAGCGGCCAGATCGTCCCGCTCGGCGCCTGGGTCCTGGAACGCGCCGCCGAGGAGGCCGCCACCTGGCACGCCGCCAGCTCGGCCGCCCGCGCCGCCGCCGGACGCCCCCCGCTGCGGGTGAACGTCAACGTCTCCGCCCGCCAGTTCCGTGACGCCGGGTTCGTCGACGTGGTCCGCCGCTCCCTCGCCTCCTCCGGCATCGACCCGCGCACCCTCGTCCTGGAGCTCACCGAATCCGTCCTGATGCGCCGCGACGACCGGCTGCGCGCCGACATGGACACCCTCGGCGACCTCGGCATCGGCCTGGCCATCGACGACTTCGGCACCGGCTACTCCTCCCTCTCCTACCTGCGGGAGTTCCCGATCTCCCTGCTGAAGATCGACAAGTCCTTCATCGACGGACTCGGCAACTCCCCCCAGCAGTACGCCCTGGTCGAGGGCATCACCCGGATCGCCGACACCCTCGGCGTCCAGGTCATCGCCGAGGGCATCGAACACCCCGACCAGCGCGACCTGCTGGCCACCATGGGCTGCCCCCTCGGCCAGGGCTACCTCTTCGCCCACCCCATGGACGGCGCGCGGGCCCAGGCCCTGGTCCGCCGGGCGACGTACGAACCGGTGTAACAGGGCGCGACCGGCGCCACCGTTACGGAATCTTCATCCCCACCGGTCACCGGGACTCCGCGGGGAATGAGAGATTGTCATGGGGCTTTACCGAAACGGTCCCCAGTCATGGCAATCCCTTGAGAGAGTCCCGATGTCAACACCGGCCCAGGCCCCGCCCCGGGGCACCGCACAGAAGCGGCGCAGCCCGTGGGTGATCGCCTACTTCCTGATCGGGCTCGTGTGCGTCCTCGTCGCGGTCTCCACGGCGGCGTACGCGACCAGGGTCGACGACCTGATTCCGATCGTCCTCACCGGGGTCCCCGGGCTGGCCCTGACGCTGCGCGCCCCGATGTACGGAGTGTCGTTCGGACCGACCGGGCTGAAGTACTCCGGACTGCTCCGGGCCCGCTCGTACAGCTGGTCCGAGGTCGAGAAGGTGGAGCGCGCCACGGTCCCGGGCACGCTCTTCTCCTCCGAACTCCCCGAACTGGCACTGGCCGGCGGCAGGTCCGACCAGCTGCCGCTGCTGGCGGGGTACGGCCGGGGCTCGAAGGTGAACAAGAGGGTGGAAACCCTGGTGGCCGACCTGGAGAGGGCGCGGGCCGCCGCACGCGCCGGCGCCTGAGGTTCCGGGCCCGGGGGTCGAGTACCCGGCCCGAGGCCGACAGCAGTCCCACCGGCGAGGATCGCCAACTCGATGTGCCGTTCGAGGAGATCATGATGGCAGCGACGGAGACGTCCTGGTACGCGGTTCGGTGTGTGTTCCGGTGGGACGCCTCGGGTGGGCCGGTCTACGAGGAGCGGCTGACCCTGTGGCTGGCCGGATCGACGGACGAGGCCATCGGACGGGCGGAGGACGAGGCGCGCCGCTACGCGGATGACAACGGGCTGCAGTACCTGGAGTTCGCGCAGTCGTACCGGCTGGCCACCGACGGGCGACCGGGCGACGGGGATGAGGTGTTCTCGCTGTTGCGGGAGAGCCGGCTCGACGGGGACGCCTATGTGGACCGGTACTTCGACACCGGGCAGGAACGCCAGGGCGGCACCGGCGGAGAGTAGTTCCGGCATTCCAGCCGCGCCGTGCCGGCGCGCGGAGCGGAAGCCGACGCCTGAGCGGACGTGACCGGCCCGACGCGGGTTGTGATCGCGGCGGCGGGCCGGTCGGCTCGACCGCTGGAAGGCCTACTTGACGGGGTGCGGGTGCCCCAGGTGCGGAAAGGTCGGGAGCAGGTCGGTGTGCGGGCCGATGTGGTCGCTGGTGATCTTGCCGCCGGAGACCATGGTGAGCCGGGTCGAGGTCACGTCGTCCACCAGGGTGCGGCCGTTGGGGTAGCCGGCCGGGCGGGAGCGGTCGTAGCGGAGGATGTCCGGCAGGACCAGCTTCAGCGTCTCGGTGGCGGCCTCGGTGGTGTAGTCACCGGTGTGCTGGAGGACGGCCGTCCAGGCCTCGCGGTAGGTGTCCCAGTCGTCGGCGGGCTCGCCCGCGTTGTACGCGTCCTTCACCTCCTCGACGTTGAAGTACGCGGTGAGCGACGGGTGGGCGCCCCGGTCGACGGAGACCAGCTGGCCGTCCTGCCGCAGGCTCACCCGGCCCCAGACGCCGATGGTCGGGTCCGGACCGAGGTCGGCGTCCGGGACTTCGAGCGCGATGCCGAAGACGTTGGCGTCCGCCATCGCGTCCTTGCCGGTCCAGGTGAAGTCGTTGACGATGCCTTCGAGGTCGGCGAAGAACGGGTCGCTGCGCAGACCGACGGACAGTTTGCAGCCGTTCGCCTCGATCACGTCGGGCGCGTCGCCGAACGCCACCGGGGCGTCGGAGAAGAGCACGTCCCCGGTCGGTTCGTGCTTCCGGGCCGCGCTGCCGGTGGACCGGTGGACGGTGACGCGCTGCGCGCCGGAGCCACGCTCGGGGGCGGAGAAGGTGAACGAGTAGGCCACATCGGCCCGGTGGTCGCCGTCGTTGTCGACGTTGATCCGGTAGACGGCGTCGGGATGGAACTCGGCCGCCCGGGTGGGCGCGTACGGGTTGACGTTCATGATCAGGACGGTGCGGTCGGGCGCGTCGGCCGCCGGGAAGGCGAACAGGTCGGTCATGTCGAGGCGGGCGTCGCTGCGCGGGGAGCGGAGGTCGGGGCCGCTGAGGTGATGGGACATGGGATTTTTGGTAGCAGGCGGAGCCCGCCCCGGCCGCGCCGACACACCCGCCTCACCGCCGCGACGACCCGCTGGGTCCCGGCGACACGCCGCAGCTTCACCCGCACGAGTGATTGCGACGCTCCGCATACTGACCGACACTCGGAGTATTCGGAGAGCTCTTGAGGCTCTCCCGGCGCAAGGAGTTGCCGCTATGACCGCAACCGAATCCTCCGCCTCCGGGATCCCGCAGATCGCGGGCCACTCCCAGCCCACCATCCACAGCGAGAACCTCGCCATCGGCGGCAACGTCGGCGCCGTCTGGCGCGCCTGGTGGACGTGGACCCCGGCGCACGGGATCTTCAACCTCCAGCTCCCGTGGAACGTCATCGGGACCAACTCGACCGTCGTCATCACCGCCTCCGAGATCGACTCCAACGGGAACCGCTTCGTCGGCGCCGCCGCCTTCCAGGTGTCGAGCATCGCCCCCGGCAACGGCGTCGTGACCTTCAAGATCAACATCGACTGGGGCAGCTCGCTGCCGATGCGCACCGACGTCCTGGTCTTCAACTGATCTGACGCGCAAGGCCGGAGAACCCACCGGCACCCGAAGCCCGGGCCCGCGGAACCCACCGCGCACCCGGGCTTCCGCACGTCCCGGTACCACCGGGCGCGCATCAGCCCCGGGATGTAAACCCGTGGGCCAATGCGGGCGGCCAGGAGATCAACCGGCGGGCCGATGTCCGGCTTCCGGGCCGCGTGACAGCGTTCGGCGCATGGACACCACGCCGTTCACTAGCCCCAACGAACTGACCCGTCGTCGCATGCTGGGAGCCGCCCTGCTCTTGGGCGCCGCCGCCCCGCTCGGCCTGGCCTCCACCGCCCGGGCGGACGCCCCCTCCCCCGCCCCGACGCCCGCGCCCGGGTCCGGGCGGCTCACCCTGCCCGCGCCCACCGGCCCACACCGCGTCGGCACGGTCGCCCTGCACCTGCGCGACACCTCCCGGCCGGATCCGTTCGCCGGGCCCGGCCGCTACCGCGAGCTGATGGCGAGCGTCTGGTACCCCGCCAGGCAGGCCGACGAGCTGCCGCTCGCACCCTGGATGAGCGGCGGCGCCATGAAGGCCTACCTGGACGACTTGGGTTTCAAGCTCCCACCCTCCGCCACCCCGCTCACCGCGGCCCGACTGGGCGCGCCCGTCCACCGCACCGGGCACCGGCTGCCCGTCGTCGTCTACTCGCACGGCGCCCACGCCCACCGGGCCATCAACACCGTCACCGTCCAGGAACTCGCCAGCCACGGCTACCTCGTGGTCACCGTCGACCACACCTGGGACGCCTTCACCGAGTTCCCCGACGGCCGTGTCCTCACCCCCTGGGTCGAGGGCGCGCCCAATCTCGGCCCGCGGGACTACGCCGCGGACGCCCGCTTCGTACTGGACTGCGTCGAGGAGATCGCCGCCGGGTGCAACCCCGACGTCGACGGCAAGCCCCTGCCCGAGGGCCTGCTCGGCGCCCCCGACCCGCTCGACATCGGCATGTTCGGCTGGTCGAAGGGCGGCTCGGCCACCGCCGCCGCCATGATGGCCGACCGCCGGGTCCGGGCCGGCCTCGCCATCGACGGGCCGATGCAGGGGATCACCGTCACCGACCTCGACCGTCCGTTCCTGATGCTGACCGCCGAGTTCGGCCGCGACCAGGACCCCGCGGCCGTCACGTTCTGGAACCATCTGCGCGGCTGGCGGCTCAACATCCAGGCCGACGGCGTCCGCCACACCTCGTACTCCGACGCCTCGCCGCTGATGCCACAGGTGGCCGCGCTCCTCGGCCTTCCCGCGCAACAGGTCCAGCAGATGGTCGGCACCCTCCCCGCCGACCGCTCGGTCCGCATCCAGCAGGCCTACCCGCTCGCCTTCTTCGACCTCCACCTCCGCCACCGCCGCGGCTCCCTCCTCGACGGCCCGTCGCCGCGCTTCCCGGAGGTCAGGTTCCTGGCGTGACCCCCACAGCGGGCGGCCGCCACGGGGGTGCGGCCGCCCGTCTCCTTCCCACCCGGTGCCGCCGGCGTCAGACGGACATGTCCTGGGCGGCGGAGGCGGTGGGCGGGGTGGTGCTGCCCGCGGTGGTGCCGAGGGTGCGTTCGACCTTGGCGACGGCGGTGCGGTACTGCATCGAGGCGGCCTGGGCGTCGGCGGACTGGCGCTGGAAGAAGCCGTAGACCATGCCGACGGTGCCGAAGCGTTCGATACCGACGAAGGCGTTGAGCTGGACACCGGCGAGGGTGCCGTCGAGGCGGACGGCGGGGGCGTCCTGGCGGTCGCCGAGCGTGACGGGGGTGACGGTGAAGGTCACCGAGTCCTCGGTGCCGGCGTTGAAGGTGATGGTGTGGCAGTTCTTGAACGCGTCGGTGGAGGTGTTGAACTCGCTGGTGAGCCTGGACTGGTCCTCGGCCGTGAGGGACTCGGTCACCATCGGGTTGCCGTCGGGGCCGTCGAGTTCGGTCTCGGCGTGCGGGGTCGCGGGGCCGGGAGCGATGGGGTGCATGTTGATCAGGGCGCTGAGCGCGTCGCAGCCGGTGACCGGCGTCGGGTCGGGACTCGGGCTGGGGCTGGGGCTGGGGCTCTCGGTGGCCGGCGCCTCGGTGTAGTCCGGGCCGAGGTCGTCCTCGCCGAGCAGCGCCGACTTCAGCTGGTCGGCGGAGGGGAGCGGCGGAGCCGGGTCGGCGGCGGCGGATCCCGCCGGGCCCACGGTGGCCGCCGCGAGCAGGACCGCGGCCGTGAGGGCGCGGAGAGGCCTCGGGAGGGACATGCTGGCCCCCGGTCGAGAGTTCGGGCAGGGACAGGGCACCAGTCTCCCACCGGGGGCCGGGCGGGGCGCGCGGGCGGTCATCGTCGCAGGTCAGCGCCTACCTGCGGACGCACGACGCGGACGGACGACGTGCCCGCACGACGCGGACGGACGACGCGGACGGACGGCGCGGACGGACGGCGCGGACGCACGGCGCGGAAGGGGGCAGCGGCCGGGGCCCGCATCGCTCGGCTGCGGGCCCCGGTGCGCCGGGTAGCCCCCCGGCCACCCGACGTCAGATGGTCGCGGCCAGTTCTGTCCCCTGCTTGATGGCCCGCTTGGCGTCCAGTTCGGCCGCCACGTCCGCGCCGCCGATCACGTGCACGGACAGGCCGCGCTCGCGCAGCGCCCGGTCGAGGTCGCGGCGCGGTTCCTGGCCCGTGCAGAGCACCACCGTGTCCACGGGCAGGAGTTGGCGCTCGCCGTCGACGGTGAAGTGCAGCCCGGCGTCGTCGATCAGGTCGTACGTCGCGCCGGCGACCATGGTGACGCCGCGGTGCTTGAGCTCGGTGCGGTGGATCCAGCCGGTGGTCTTGCCGAGTCCGGCGCCGACCTTGCTGGTCTTGCGCTGCAGCAGGTGGACGCTGCGCGGGGGCTTCGGCCGCTCGGGTGCGCGCAGGCCGCCGCGCTCGCGGTACTCCGGGTCGATGCCCCACTTCGCCTGGAACACCGCCGGGTTGAGGCTCGCCTCGTCGCCCTGGTCGGTGAGGAACTCGGCCACGTCGAAGCCGATCCCGCCCGCGCCGAGGATGGCGACCCGCTCGCCGACGGGTGCGCCGTCGCGCAGCACGTCCAGGTAGCCGAGCACGCTGGGGTGGTCGATTCCCGGGATGTTGGCGGGAGTTCGCGGGGTGACGCCGGTCGCGAGGACGATCTCGTCGTGCCCCGCCCCGGCGAGCTGCTCGGTGGTCGCCAGGGCGCCGAGCCGCAGCGTGACGTCCAACTCGGCGAGCCGGGTGCGGAAGTAGCGCAGCGTCTCGTTGAACTCCTCCTTGCCGGGGATGCGCCGGGCGATGTTCAGCTGCCCGCCGACGCTCTCGGCGGCGTCGTACAGGGTGACGGCGTGGCCGCGTTCGGCGGCGGAGACGGCGAAGGCGAGGCCGGCCGGTCCGGCACCGACGACGCCGATGTCCTTGCGCGACTTGGTGGGTGCCAGGACGAGTTCGGTCTCGTGGCAGGCGCGCGGGTTGACCAGGCAGGAGGTGATCTGGAGGTTGAAGGTGTGGTCCAGGCAGGCCTGGTTGCAGCCGATGCAGGTGTTGATCGAGTCGGCGCGGTCCTCGCGCGCCTTGGCCACGAAGTCGGCGTCGGCGAGCAGCGGACGGGCCATCGAGACCAGGTCGGCGTTGCCATCGGCGAGCAACTGCTCGGCGACTTCCGGGGTGTTGATGCGGTTGGTGGTGACCAGCGGGATGCCGACCTTGCCCATGAGCCGCTCGGTGACCCAGGCGAAGGCGCCGCGCGGCACGGAGGTGGCGATGGTGGGAATGCGCGCCTCGTGCCAGCCGATGCCGGTGTTGATGATGCTGGCCCCGGCGGCCTCGACGGCCTGGGCGAGCTGGACGACCTCGTCCAGGGTGGAGCCTCCGGGAACCAGGTCGAGCATGGAGAGCCGGTAGACGATGATGAAGTCCTCGCCGACCCGCTCGCGGACCCGGCGGACGATCTCCACCGGGAAGCGCATCCGCCGCTCGTACGGCCCGCCCCACTCGTCCTCGCGGCGGTTGGTCGCGGCGACGATGAACTCGTTGATCAGGTAGCCCTCGGAGCCCATGATCTCGACGCCGTCATAGCCCGCGCGGCGGGCGAGTTCGGCGCAGCGGGCGAAGTCCTCGACGGTCTGCTCGACCTGCTCGGCGGTGAGTTCGTTGGGCACGAAGGGGCTGATCGGGGCCTGGAGGGCGCTGGGGGCGACCAGGTCGCGGTGGTAGGCGTAGCGGCCGAAGTGCAGGATCTGCAGGGCGATCTTCCCTCCGGCGGCGTGCACGGCGTCGGTGACCACCCGGTGCTCGTCGGCCTCCTCCTCGGTGGTCAGCATCGCGCCGCCCTCCCAGGGGCGCCCGGCCTCGTTGGGCGCGATGCCGCCGGTGACGATCAGGCCGACGCCACCGCGCGCGCGCTCCGCGTAGAAGGCGGCCATCCGCTCGTAGCCGCCGGGAGCCTCCTCCAGGCCGACGTGCATCGAGCCCATGATCACCCGGTTGGGCAGGGTGGTGAAGCCGAGGTCGAGCGGGCTGAGCAGGTGGGGGTAGCGGCTGCTGCCGGGGGTCGCACTCATCGACGTCTCCTGAGGGGGCGGCCGGTGGGAGGTGTCTCCCGGATTGTTACCGCAGAGTAGGGGACGCTCGCCGTGCTATGCAACTAGTTGCATAGGCTTCGCCCGGCGAGGATCCCGTACCGGCCGCGCCTCCCGGCCCGGCGGCGTATCGTCGTGCCGGACAGCGCCGCAATCACGGGCTCGGGGAGAGGGGGCGGCCGTGCGGGGTGGCTCGGTGGCCGTGGTCGGGGGCAGCATCGCCGGAAGCGCGTTCGCCGGGGCGGCGGCCCGGCTCGGCGCGGAACGGGTCGTGGTGCTGGAACGCAGCCCCGGCCGGCTGGAGGACCGCGGACTGGGGATCTGCACCCACAACGACCGCTTCGCCGAACTGGTCGACGCCGGCCATCTCGCCCCCGACACCCGCCGCCACCGGCTCACCGTGCGCAGCTGGGTCACCCGGGAGCCCGCCGGCCACGGCGACGGGCCGGGCGACGACCCCCGGGGGCGCGGGCGGCTGCTCTGGGCCCAGCCCTTCCCCTTCCACTCCCACCACTGGGCGGTGCTCTGGCAGGCCCTGCGCGAGAGCGCGCCCGCGGCGGTGGAGTACCGGCTGGGCACGACGGTCACGGCCGTCGGCAACGACGACGGTGGGACCGGTGACGGCGACGAGGGCGGCCGGGGCCACGGGAGCACCGGCGCCTGGGCCGAGGAGTCCGACGGCACCCGCACCCCGTACGACCTGGTGATCGGCGCGGACGGCTACCGGTCGGTGGTCCGCGCCGCCGTCTGCCCCCAGGCCGTGCCCGAGTACGCCGGGTACGTGTGCTGGCGCGGCAGCTTCGACTCCGCGCTGCTCGCCGAACTGCCGGGCGGCGCCGGGGTCTGGCCGGAGGAGGAGTGCATCACCGTCTGCTACCGCGGTGGCCAGGTGGTGATCTACCGCATCCCCGGGCTCACCCCCGGCACCACCCAGGTGAACTGGGTCTTCTACGCGCCCACCCCGGACTGGCTGCTACTGGACGGCCCGACCGCCGTCGCCGCGGGCGCCCTCACCGACCAACAGCTGGACGGCATGAGGGAGTTCGCCGAGCGGCAGCTGCCACCGTACTGGGCCGGCGTGATCGCGCTGACCCCGCGCGAGCGGACCCTGCTGCAGCCCGTGTACGACCTGGCGACCCCGCACCGCACCGCCGGGCGGCTGCTCATCGGCGGGGACGCGGCGACCGTCGTCCGCCCGCACAACACCAGCGGCGCGGTGAAGGCCCTCCAGGACGCGCACTCCTTCGAGCAGGCCGGACGGCGCCTCGGCGGCGGCTCGTGGTCGCCCCTGCTGGCCGCTTACGACCGCGAACGGACGGCGGCGGGCCTGGAGTTGGTGAACCTGGGCCGGACCCTGGGCCGGGCGCAGGTCACCGCGGCGCCGGACTGGGCGGCCATGGACGAGCCCGGGATGGCCGCCTGGTGGCGGGACCAGCTCACCGGCAGCGGCGGCTTCGGCGGGCACGCGATCGCGCGGAACAGGTGAGGCGGACACGCGAACGGGCGGACCGGCCGAGCCGGTCCGCCCGTTGAGCCGGGTGGCTCAGACGTTCACGCCGTAGTCGGTGGCGATGCCGCGCAGGCCGGAGGCGTAACCCTGGCCGATCGCACGGAACTTCCACTCGGCGCCGTTGCGGTACAGCTCGCCGAAGACCATCGCGGTCTCGGTCGAGGCGTCCTCGCTCAGGTCGTAGCGGGCGATCTCCTGCCCGTTGGCCTGGTTGACGATCCGGATGAAGGCGTTGCGGACCTGGCCGAAGTTCTGCAGCCGGGCGTCGGCGTCGTAGATCGAGACCGGGAAGACCACCTTGGCGACGTCGGCCGGCACCCGGGCCAGGTCGACCTTGATCTGCTCGTCGTCGCCGTCGCCGCCACCGGTCAGGTTGTCGCCGCTGTGCTCGACCGAACCCTCGGGGCTGCGAAGGTTGTTGAAGAAGACGAAGTGCTGGTCCGAGACCACCTTGCCGAGCGCGTTGCACAGCAGCGCACTGGCGTCCAGGTCGTAGTCGGCCCCGGTGGTGGTGCGCACGTCCCAGCCGAGGCCGACGATCACGGCGCTCAGACCGGGCGCCTCCTTGCTCAGCGAGACGTTGCCGCCCTTGGCCAGCGAAACTCCCACAATGCCCTCCTCGGATCTCTCCCTGCGGACGAATCTACAGCACTGTAGAGATCACGAGAATCCGCCTGCGGGCAGGGCCCGTCCCGGGGATTTCTCAGGGACGGGAGAGGGAACCGATCGCCCCCGGCCCGGATCCCGGATCCCGGCGCACACCGATCACCGTACCGCCGGGGCGCCGCGCGGGGTAGGGCCGCCCTAGACTGGCGGTGGATCCCTGGCCCGTCCCGTCCCGAGGCTTCGCGGGAGGTTCCCATGCGCCAGCGGTACAGCTTCCACCTCGACCGGAGCGGGCACTCGGTCACCGTGAACGTCCGCTCCGGCTGGATCACCGAGACCGAGCTGCTGGTGGACGGCAAGGAGTGCGCCTTCCACCGCGTCCACGGCCACGGCAGCTACCCGCTGACGCTGTCCGGGCAGTTCGCCGAGGAACCGCCGTGCCCGCTGTCCGTACGGCTGGACCGCACGGGCCTGCCGGAGCACCCGCTGACCTGCGTGCTGGAGGTCGCCGGCGCCGAGCACCCGATGCCCGAAAGCACCGCGCGCTGACACGTCACCCCTCCCTGCGGCTCCTCTCCATGGCTAGCTTGCTAGCAAACTAAGCTGCTAGCATCCTTGGTGTGGGAAACGAGGATGTGAAGCAGTTCAACGTGTACCTGCCGGTCGAGCTGATCAAGCAGGTCAAGTTCCGTGCCATCGAGGAGGAGCAGTCGCTCTCGGCGCTGGTCGCCGACGCGCTGCGCGCCTACCTCGCCACCCCCGCCCCCGAGCAGCCGTCCGACGAATCCGCTGAACCGACCGAGGAGGACTGAGATGACGACCCAAGGCATCGAAGCCGTGTTCATGGAGACCCACAACTGGGGCAAGGCCGCCAAGTTCTTCCAGAGCCTGGGCTACGAGCTGGAGTTCGAGACCGACCACAACTCCGGCCAGCTGCGCAACGGCTCCGGCCCCACCGTCTTCATCGCCGAGGTCCCCGCGGACCGGGAGACGCCGCTGCAGCTGGTGCTGAAGGTGGCCGACGCCGACGCGTTCGAGGCGGGCGACGGCGTGGAGGTGGTGACCCCGTTCGAGGACACCCACTTCGGGACCAGGCTGGCGACCGTCCGCGACCCCGACGGCCGCCTCTGGAGCCTCCAGGCACCGGCCGGGGACCGGCCCGCCCCGGAGCGGCCCGACCATGTCCAGTAGCACGACCGGCCGGGGCGGGGACGACGCGTTACTGCGCGCGCCCGCCCCGGCGGAGGCGCCGCCGCGACCGGGTGCCGTGCGCCGTAGCACGCCGCCGGGTTGACGGTCAGCCGCCAGTGGCTCCGGCCACCACCTCCCCGACCGCCTGCCGGGCCCGCTCGGCGTCCTCCGCCACCAGACCGATCCTGGTGCGGCGGTCGAGGACGTCGGAGGCGTCCAGCGCGCCCTCGTGGCTGAGCGCGTAGGCGACCTCCGCGCGGGTCACGTCCAGGCCCTCCACCAGCGGCGTCAACTCCCCCGCCGCCAGCACCTCGTGGGCCGCGCCGCCGTGCCGGGCGAGCAGCGAGGCGGGCACCCCGCCGGCCGGGGCCGGGCGGCTGTCACGGTGGCCGGGGGCGCCGACCAGCGGCAGCCGGGCCGTCCAGCAGGCCCGGGCGGGCAGACCGTGCAGCCGGACGGCGGCGTCCACCGCGTCCTCGGCCATCCGCCGGTAGGTGGTGAGCTTGCCGCCGACCACGGTGATCACCCCGGACGGGGACTCCAGCACCGCGTGCTCGCGCGAGATGTCGGCGGTACTGCCGCCCCCGGTGTCGATCAGCGGGCGGAGCCCCGCGTAGGCGCCGCGGACGTCCGCCCTGGTCAGAGCGGTGGCGAGGGCGGCGTTGACGGTGTCCAGGAGGAAGGACAGCTCGGCGTCGGTCGGCTGCGGCTCGTCCGGGACCGGGCCCGGGGCGTCCTCGTCGGTCAGCCCGATCGCCACCCGGCCGAGCTGCTGCGGCAGCGCGAAGACGAACCGGCTGGTGGAGCCGGGGACAGGCACGGTGAGCGCGGCCACCGGGTGGCCGAGCCTCGCGGCATCCACCAGCAGGTGGGTGCCGCGGCTGGGCCTCAGCTTGATCGAGGTGTCCACCTCGCCCGCCCACACCCCGGTGGCGTTGACGACCGCGCCCGCGGTGACGGTCAGCTCCTGGCCGCTCAGCGCGTCCACCAGCCGGGCGGACGTCCCGGTCACCTCCTGCGCCCGCACCCTGGTCAGCACGCTCGCCCCGTACTGCGCGGCGGTGCGCGCCAGGGCGACCACCAGCCGGGCGTCGTCGACGAGTTGGCCGTCATGGGCGACCAGCGCCCCGCGCAGCCCGTCCGTCCGCACGGCCGGGACCAGTTGGCGCGTCCGGGCCGCGTCGATCCGGCGCACCCGGGGCAGCAGGGCCCCCGGCGTCCCGGCGCTCAGCCGCAGCGCGTCCCCGGCGTGGAAGCCGGCCCGGATCAGCGAGGCCTGGCCCGGGCGCAGCAGGTCCGGGAGCAGCGGCACCAGTTGGGGCAGCGCGCGGATCAGGTGCGGGGCGGTGCGGGTCATCAGCACGTCACGCTCGACGGCGCTCTCCCGTGCCACCTTGACCCGCCCGGAGGCGAGGTAGCGCAGACCGCCGTGCACCAGCTTGGAGCTCCAGCGGCTGGTGCCGAAGGCGAGGTCACGGGCCTCGACCAGGACGGTCCGCAGGCCGCGGGCGGCGGCGTCCAGCGCCACCCCGGCGCCGGTGACGCCGCCGCCGATCACCAGCAGGTCGACGCGCGGGTCGTCGGCGAGCGCGTCGAGCTCGATCGCTCGGCGCCGGGCGTCGAGTCGGGCGGTTCCGGCGTACGGTCCTGCGGTGGGCGTCATGGCGCGAGGTATCCGTTCAGCGCTCTGGCCAGTTCACGCCGCCAGGCCGCCTCGGGCAGCAGGGAGGCGACCATGCGGTGCGACTGGACGGTGGACTGGGCGATCAGCAGGACCATCGCGGCCAGTTCGGCCGGCTCGCCGGCCCGGATCGATCCCCCGGCCTGCCCCTGCTCGATGCCGGTGCGCAGCGCCTCCAGCAGGCCGCGCTGGCTGGCGCCGAGCCGCTCGACCACGTACTGGAGCAGCAGGTCGGAGTCGTCGGAGTGGAGCAGCGCGCCGATCACCGGGTGGTCGCGCAGCCGTACGGCGACCTCGACGACCCGGTCCACGAAGGTCTCCCGGTCGTGCACCTCCAGCGAGGTGTCCTCCAGGGTGGCCAGGATCTCGCGGGTGAGCAGCGCGCCGATCACCGCCCGGACGTCCGGCCAGCGCCGGTAGACGGTCGGGCGGCTGACCCCGGCGCGGCGCGCGATCTCGGCCAACTGGGTGCGGCGGACGCCGAGGTGGACGATGAGGTCGGCGGCGGCGTCCAGGATCGCGTCGTCGGTGCTGCGCGGCGCTCCGGCCGTGGCGTTACTACTTGACATGATGTGTGAAACTGTAACGCATGGCACCTGAGACGCAAGCAGGGGCAGCCGACGCCGCGCTGCCGCTCCCCCCGATGAAGTGGGACGCCTGGGGCGACCCGGCCCTCGCCAAGGAGCTGTCCGCCGACATCAAGGGACTGCTCGCCGCCGCCCTCGGTGTCCCCGGCGACGCCGCCCCCGGGCCGAGCGCCGCCGAGGTCGTGCTGCGCCCCTCCCGGATCACCGCCGACGCCCTCAAGGCGCTGGCCGCCGCCGTCGGCGAGGCGCACGTCAGTGCTGCCGACGGCGACCGCCTGCCCCGGGCCGGCGGCAAGTCCACCCCCGACCTGCTGCGCCGCCGCAGCCGCGAGCCCCAGGACGCGCCGGACGCCGTGGTCGTGCCCGGCGACGAGGCCGAAATCGCCGCCGTCCTGGCCGTGTGCGCCGAACGCCGGATCGCCGTCGTGCCGTTCGGCGGCGGCACCAGCGTGGTCGGCGGCCTGGACCCCGAACGCGGTCCGTTCGAGGCCGTCGTCTCGCTCGACCTGCGCCGGCTCGACTCCCTCCACGCGCTCGACGAGACCTCCGGCGAGGCCGTCCTCGGCGCCGGACTCACCGGCCCCGCGGCGGAGGCGCTGCTCGCCGAACGCGGCTGGGAACTCGGCCACTACCCGCAGAGCTTCCGGTTCGCCACCATCGGCGGCTTCGCGGCCACCCGCTCCTCCGGCCAGGACTCCGCCGGCTACGGGCGCTTCGACGAGATGGTCCGCGGCCTGCGCGTGGTCACCCCCGCCGGGACGCTCGAACTCGGCCGCGGCCCCGCCTCCGCCGCCGGCCCCGACCTGCGCCAGCTCTTCCTCGGCTCCGAGGGCACCCTCGGCGTGATCACCGCCGTCCGCCTGCGGGTCCACCCGCTGCCCGCCGTCAAGGCCTACGAGGCGTGGAGCTTCCCCGACTTCGCCACCGGGACGGCGGCGCTGCGCGCCGTCGAGCAGCAGGGCACCGGCCCGACCGTCATCCGGCTCTCCGACGAGGCCGAGACCATGGTCAACCTCGCCATGACCGAGCAGATCGGCGGCTCCCCGGCGGTCAGCGGCTGCCTGGCCGTCACCGTCTTCGAGGGCGACGCCGAGCAGGTCGCCGCCCGGCACGACCTCACCCGCGAGGCGCTGCTCGCGGCCGGCGGCACCTCGCTCGGCGAGGCGCCCGCCCGGGCCTGGGAGCACGGCCGGTTCAGCGCCCCCTACCTGCGCGACTCGCTGCTCAACGCGGGCGCGCTGTGCGAAACCCTGGAGACGGCGGCCGGCTGGAGCGACCTCGCCCGGCTCCGCGCCGCCGTGACCGAGGCCCTGACCGGCGCCCTGCCCGGCGCGCTCGTCCTGTGCCACATCTCGCACGTCTACCCGACCGGCGCCTCGCTCTACTTCACCGTCGTCGCCGCCCTCGGCGAGGACCCGCTCACCCGGTGGGGCGCCGCCAAGCGGGCCGCCGGCGACGCCATCATCGGCGCGGGCGGCACCATCACCCACCACCACGCGGTCGGCGCCGACCACCGGCCCTGGATGACCGAGGAGGTCGGCGACCTGGGCGTGCGCATCCTGCGCGCCGTCAAGGCCGAGCTCGACCCGGCGGGCATCCTCAACCCCGGCAAGCTGATCCCGTGACCGGCCCGAGAACCGTCCGCAGGGTCGCCGTTCTCACCAACCCGGCGGCGGGCACCGGCCACGCCCAACCCGCCGCCCAGCGGGCCGTCGCCCGGCTGCGCGCCCTCGGCGTCGAGGTCGAACCGCAGGCCGGGCGCTCCGCCGACGACGCCGTCCGCCTCGCCCGCGAGGCGGCGGCCGACGGGGCGGACGCGGTGGTGGTGGTCGGCGGCGACGGCGTGATCAACCTCGCCCTCCAGGCCCTCGCCGGCGGCACCGTCCCGCTCGGCGTCATACCGGCCGGCACCGGCAACGACCACGCCCGCGAGTACGGGCTGCCGCTCGGCGACCCCGAGGCCGCCGCCGACGTCATCGCCGCCGGACGCACCCGCACCGTCGACCTCGGCCGGATCACCGGCCCGGACGGCGCCGTCCGCTGGTACGGCTCGGTCCTCGCCACCGGTTTCGACTCGCTGGTCAGTGACCGCGCCAACCGGCTGCGCTGGCCCCGCGGCCGGATGCGCTACAACCTCGCCATCCTCGCCGAGTTCGCCAACCTGCGGCCCCTGCCGTTCCGGATCACCCTCGCCGACGGCACCGTCATCGAACGCGAGCTCACCCTCGCCGCCGTCGGCAACACCCGCAGCTACGGCGGCGGAATGCTGATCTGCCCCGCGGCCCTTCCGGACGACGGCCTGCTCGACCTCACCCTGGTCGACGCGATGCCCCGCCTGCGGATCGCCCGCTTCTTCCCCACCCTCTTCAAGGGCACCCACATCGACCACCCCGAGGTCACCACGCTCCGCACCGAATCCCTGCGGATCGAGTCCCCGGGCATCACCGCCTACGCCGACGGGGAGTTCATCACCGCCCTCCCGGTCGAGGTCGCGGTCAGGCGGGAGGCACTGCGACTGCTGGTGCCCTGAGCCGGTCCCCGGGCGGCGGCGGCCGCTCGGGGGCCTCCGCCCCGCCCGGTCCGGGTGACCTCGGCGGGGCGTGAACCCCTACCGGCCCGGTGACCTCGGCGGGGGGATCCCCTACCGGCCCGGGCGCACCGCCTGCCGGCACACGTCGCCGCCCGGCTCCCCGGACTCGAAGCTGCCGGCCGCTTCGACCCACGGCGGAACCCCGGGCCCTGAGCCCCGTGCACGCGGTCGGAGAGCCCCCGTCACGCAGGACGGGGAGGAAGTCACAGGTGCGCCCTGATCTGCCGCACCGGGTGGCCGAGCGCGGCGCCCACCGCCGCCAACTGCGCTTCGGTGAACCAGGGTTGCGCGGGGTTCCAGACCTCCAGCTCGAACCGGGCGAAGCCGCACGGCCAGTCGTACTCCAGCGCGTCCAGCGTCGTCGCCGCCCCGCAGCAGGGCGCCGTCACGGCGAGCGTGGCGAAACCGTCCTCGGCGTGCTCCTCCAGCAGAGCGCCCCACCACCCCAGGGTGATCGAGCCGCCGCAGTGCGGGCAGCCGATCCGCTCCAGGTTCTCCCCGCAGTCGACCGCCGCCGTCCGCTCGTGCCAGGTGACCTCCAGCTCGGCGTCCTCGTCCTCCCCCAGCAGTTCGGCCAGCACCGCTCGCGCCCGCGCCGCGGCGACCGGCTCGGGCTGCCAGGAGGGGTCGGTCGGGATCACCGACAGCACGTCATCACTCATCGCCGACGACCTCCGCGACCCGTCCGCCCGCCCGGCCTCATCCGACCAGCCGGCGGCGCCAGAGCAGCGGCCGTATCTCGATCGCGTCCGACGGGTCGCCGCTCCAGACCGTCGGCAGGCCAACGGCCGTGAGGGCGGCGACGACCTCCGCGCCGACCGCAGTGGTGGTCGCGGGTGAGCCGTCGAAGCCCCCGTAGAGCAGGCTCAGACCGTGACCGGCGGCGGCGGACTCGGTGCACTGGGAGTGGAAGTAGACGAAGCCCCGGGCCTCCGGCTCCCCCGCCGCCCCGATCTCGGCCTGCCCGCAGGAGCGGCAGCAGGCGAAGTCCTCGCGCGCAGTGATGCCGCTCTCCTCCAGGGCGGTGAAGGCACGGGCGAGGCGCTCCGGATCCGTCTCGCCGACCCAGCCGCTCTGCACGCCGACCCGCTCCAGCCAGAGCCGGTCGGCGAGTTGCTCGGCCTGCGACCGGGAGAGCGGGCGGCGCTCGCCCGACACCAGGTACTCCTCCGCCTGCTCGGCGAGCTGGGCCCGGTTGGTGTAGCCGCAGGCCAGGGTCAGCCGCAGCTGGTCCTCCAACTGCCGCCGTTCGTCGGCCTCCAGCACCAGCGGGGGCACCGGCTCCGAATCCGGCCCGAAGTCCATCGGCGCCCACGCCAGCCCGTCGCCCCAGCCCGGGTCGTACCGCGCCCACCCCGTCATCGCCGCGACCACGGCCTCGGGCCCGTCCACCCGCACCTCGAAGTGCCGGGCGGCGGAGCCGTCGCGGTGCTCCAGCGTGTAGTCGCCACCGTCCTTGTGCCACACCTGGATGTAGACGTCCGGCAGGTCCGGTATCCGCTGCACGACGAGGAAGGAGTCGGCCCCCGCGCCTATGCGCCGGACCAGCCCCGCCAGTTCTGCGGCGGTCACCCTCAGGTGCCGCGCGTCGTTCGTCTGCACCGCGATCGCCAGCATGCCGTCACCCTCGCACACGCCACCGACAATCCGCCGGGCGCCCAGGCACTTCACGTCCGGTGCTCCCGCAACCAGCCGACCAGGTACGCAACGGCTTCCGCCGGGTCGTCCGTCTCCAACAGCACCGCGACGTCCCGCCCGTGCCGTTCGAGCACGGTGAAGCCGGTGCCCCAGGCCACGATGCCCGGAATTCCCTCGCTGCCCCACACCCGCCAGTCCGCCGAGTGGGAGACGCTCAGGCAGGCCATGGAGGTCCACGGGAACAGCACCCGCAGCACCGGCTCGGCAGCGGCCGTCTCGATCAGACGGCTCATGGCACGCGAGTGTTCGTCGCGCGACCCCGAGGACCGCGCACCGTCGATCTGCGCCTGCCACTCCTCGGTCACTGCGGCGGCGAACGTCGCGTCGTCCATGGCATCGAACCCCCCTGCGGGGAAGCCTAGGTGACGCACACCCCGGACGAACGGAAAACCGGGTGCTCCGGGGGCGGACGGTCCGGTAGCGTGCGGGGCATGTCGAGTCCTGAGGCGAACAGGGTGGGGGCTTTCGGTCACGCCGTCTGCCCCCTGGACCACTGATCCGCTCCTGACGATCCGACCGCGGGCCCGGGAAGGGCCGGTCGGGCGGGCAGGTGTGCCCGCGGGGCCGGCCGCGATGACGAGACGGACGTTCGTGTCCCGATTCCCGTCCTCCCGGAGCCTTTCGATGCCTCTTCCGCTCTATCTGCTCGCCCTGGCCGTCTTCGCCATGGGCACCTCGGAGTTCATGCTCGCCGGGCTGCTGCCGGCCCTCGCCACCGATCTCGGTGTCCCCCTCGGGGCCGCGGGCGGTCTCACCTCGGCGTTCGCGCTCGGGATGGTGGTCGGCGCCCCGCTGATGGCCGTCCTCGCGCGGAACCGGCCGGGGCGCGGCAGTCTGCTCGGGTTCGTCCTGCTGTTCGCGGCGGCCCACGTCGTGGGGGCGGTCACCGGCAGCTTCCCGGTCCTGCTGGGGAGCCGTCTCGTCGCCGCCCTCGCCGACGCGGGCTTCCTCGCCGTCGCCCTGAGCACCGCCACCGCGCTGGTCCCGCCGGACCGCAAGGGACGGGCGCTCGGCGTGCTGCTGTCGGGCACCACGCTGGCCACGGTCGCCGGGGTCCCCTGCGGGTCGGTGCTCGGCGCGCTGTTCGGCTGGCGCGCCGCCTTCTGGGCCGTGGCCGGGCTCTGCCTGCCCGCCGCCGTCGGCATCGCCAGGGGCCTGCCGGCGGTCCCGGCCACCCCCGGGACGGCCGGGACGGCGGGGGCGTCCGGCGCTTCCGCCCTGGGCGCCGAGTTCGGCCAGTTGCGTCGCCCCCGGCTGCTCCGCGCGATGCTGCTCGCCGCGCTGGTGAACGCGGCGACCTTCGGCGGCTTCACCTTCCTCGCCCCGGTCGTGACCGGGGCCACGGGACCGGGCGGGCCGTGGGTCCCGGTCGCCCTGGTGCTGTTCGGTGCCGGGTCCTTCGCCGGCGTGACGGCCGCCGGCCGGCTGGCGGACCGTCGCCCCGGCCTGGTCGTCACCGTGGCGGGGCCGCTGCTGCTGCTCGGCTGGCCGCTGCTCGCCCTCACCGCCGGCCGGCCGGCCACCCTGTTCGCCCTGGTGTTCCTGCTCGGCGCGCTGTCCTTCGCCGTCGGCGGCACGCTGATCACCCGGGTCCTGTACGAGGCGGCCGGCGCACCCACCCTCGCCGGCGCCTACGCGACGGCCGCCCTCAACGCGGGTGCCGCGGTGGGCCCGCTGGTCGCCGCGACGACGATCGGCACCGCGGCCGGCGCCCTCGGGCCCGCCTGCGCGGCCGGGGCCCTGGTCGCGGCGGCACTGCTGATCGCCGCCGTCCGGCCCTCGCCGACGGGCTGAGCCGGACCGGCCACCGAAGCCCGCCCCGGCCGGGCACCGCGGCCACCTGTTCCGGCCGGCCCCCTACGGCCTGCGGCCACCCGGCCGACCGCACAGGGAGTTCCGAACGGCCCATTCCCCCGCGGGAATTGCCCATCCGCTGCGCCCCTCCGAGGATGGGCGCAGCGTGACCGACAAGACCCAGGGAGTCGATGATGACCACCAGCGCCCAGCAACTCGCTGACCGCTACGCGGCGTTGTGGACGGAACCGGACGCCGGAGCGCGCCGGAAGGCGATCGAACGGCTGTGGACCGAGGATGGCGTGCACCTGGTGCACCCGCCGGAGGAGATCCGCACCGAGGCCGACCGGATCGGTTTCCCGGAGCCGGTGCTGGAGGCGCGCGGCCACCGGGAGCTGGAGTTCCGGGTCGCCCGGGCGTACCAGGAGTTCGTGGCGCCCGGCGAGTTCACCTTCCCGGGCCGGGCAGGACGCCGTGCGGCTGCGCGCCGTCGTCCGGTTCAGCTGGGAGATGGTGTCCGTCGCTACGGGCGAACTCGCGGGAGGTGGCGTGGAGTTCGTCGTCCTGGACGCCGACGGAAGGATCACCGCCGACTACCAGTTCCCCGGGCTCTGAGCAGCAGCTCGGCGGTCCGGGCGTCGGCGGGCAGAAAGGCCTCCAGCTTCAGTTCGGCGAGGGTGACATCGACTGCCGTGGCGAAGGTGGTCACCGTCGTCATCAGGTGCAGCTCGCCGAGCCCGGTCCGCAGTTCCAGTGGTACCGCGAATCCGAGGTGCTGCTCGTCCACCGCCGCGTCGGGCACGTAGGAGCTCAACTCATCGTGCAGCTCGCCCAGATGGCGGGTGCGCTCGACGATGTGCCGGGCCCAGGCGGCGAAGTTGAGGATGCGCGGCGCCAGCCCGTCCGGGTGCAGGGCGAGCCGGTAGGCGTTGGTCCCGGGCCCGACCAGGCGCGGGTCGGCGCCCGCCGTGATCACGTCCAGCGCCCCGTTCGCCGCCACCACGTCGCCGCGCCGGTCGACCACCAGCGCGGGGTACGGCAGGTGCCCGGCCAGCAGGTGGTCGATCGCCGCCCGGACGGGCGCCAGCCGCGGCCCGTCCAGTGGGCTCTCCGGGTAGGCGGGGGCGTAACCCGCCGCCAGCAGCAGCTCGTTGCGCTCCCGCAGCGTCAGGTCCAGCGACTCGGCGAGCCGCACCACCATGCCCCGGCCCGGGACGGACCGGCCGGACTCGATGAAGCTCAGGTGCCGCTGGGTGGTGCCCGCCCGGGTGGCGAGGTCGAGCTGGCTGAGCCGGCGGTCGGTGCGGCGTTCGCGAAGCGCCCGGGGGAAGTCCATCCTCCACTTCTACCCGGGCGCCGCCCACCCCGCCATTCCCCGCGGGGAATTGAGCCCGTACCGCACCGCGGCGAAGGATCGGCGGCATGGACATCGGAGTTTTCCTTCCCACCGGCCAGGACCAGTGGCAGCCCGCCGGCGACCCCCGCGACCTGATCGGCTTCGCCCGCCGGGCCGAACGGGCGGGCTTCGCCTCGCTGTTCGTCAACGACTCCCTGCTCACCCCGAGGATCGAGCCGCTGACCATGCTGGCGGCGGTCGCCCCGGCGACGGAGCGGATCCGGCTGGGCACCGGCGCGCTGCTGCCGGTGCTGCGCCGCCCGGTGCAGGCCGCGCAGGCGCTGGCCTCGGTGGACCTGCTCTCCGGTGGACGGTTGACGGTCGCGGTCGGCGCGGGCTTCCCGGGGCGCTTCGGGCAGCCGCTGCACGAGCTGTCCCAGGTGCCGTGGGAGCGCCGCTTCGCCCGGCTGGACGAGACGGTCGCCCTCTGGCGGGCGCTGTGGTCCGGGGCCACGCGGTTCCACGGCGAGTTCCACCACTTCCCAGAACTCCCGCCCGCCACCGCGCCGTTCACCCGACCCGGTCCACCGGTCTGGCTGGGCGGCGCGACCCCGGCCGCACTGGCCAGGACCGGGCGCCACTACGACGGCTGGCTGCCCTACCCGCCGGATCCGGCCGACTACGCGACCGGCCTGGCCGCCGTCCGCCGGGCCGCCCACGGGGCCGGGCGCGCCCGGGAGGCCGTCACCCCCGCGCTGTTCGTCAACATCCGGATCGACGAGGACCCGGAGGCGGCCCGCCGCGCCATGGGCGCCTACGTCGAGTCCAACTACGGCCTGCCGCTGGAGGAGGTGGCGCGGATCCAGGCGATCGCGATGGGCACCCCCGAGCAGGTCGCCGCCGCTCTGCACCGCTACCGCGAGGCGGGCGCCGAGCACGTCGTCGCCCGGCTCGGCGCAGTCGATCTCCGGGACCAGTACGAGCAGTTGGAGCGTCTTGCGGAGCTCACACGCCCCGGGTCGCGGTGATCCGCCCGGACCCGATCGCCTCGACCAGCTCCCGGTGGTCGGCCGCCGAACGGTCCGCGTAGCGCAGCGCGAAGTCGGCGACGGCCTCGGCGAAGGTGTCGGCGGCACCCAGGTAGCCGGCCAGGGCGAGGCGGTCGCCGGTGCGGGCGTGGGCCCGGGCGAGGGCGCGCCCGCACAGGTCGGCGTACGCGCGCAGGCCGGAGGGGGTCAGCATCCCGACCGCCACCGTGCCCTTCATGTCGCGCAGTTGGCGGCCGTAGAAGTGCCGCCCGGCGGGGCCGGTGGTCCACCCGAGGAAGATGTCGCCGGCGGCCTGCATCAGGTGCTGCCCGGTGACCACCCGCCGTCCGCCGTGGTGGACGGCGACCTCGGCGTCCACCCGGGTGGGCGGCAGGTGGTCCTCCAGCACCGACCGGCCGGCCTCCTTGAGCTGGAGGAACAGCGGGTCGCGGATGTCCCGGCCCTCCAGCAGGGCGATGTAGCAGCGGGTGCCGACGCTGCCCACACCGACCACCTTCATGGCGGCGTCCACGAAGCGGTAGCGGTCGAGCAGGACCCGCCGCTCCTCGGCCAGGCTGGCCCGGTAGTCGCTGAACACCTTTCCCAGGCCGCGCATTTCGCTCTCCGACAGCTCCTCGACCAGCGGCGGCGCGCTGATGATCCGCCGCCGCCCGTCCCGTTCCTCGGTGAGCTTGCGGAGGGCCTGCAGACCGGTGCGCCGCCGGGCGTGGGCGAGTTCGCCCTCGACGGCCTTGCGCCGCTTGGTCTTCCGGATCAGCGGGATCAGCTCGGCGGTGTCGATCCGGCTGTACCAGACGTCGAGTTCGCCGAGCCCGGCCAGCCTTCGCATCGCGCTCGCGTAGCCCTGGACGGCGGCCCGTGCGGCGCGCCGGGCACGCCCGTCGTCCTGGCCGCCGTCGCGGGCGGCGACCGCGACGCTGGCGGCGAGGCGCTTGACGTCCCATTCGAAGGGGCCGGGGTAGGTCTCGTCGAAGTCGTTGACGTCGAAGAGCAGCGCGCGCTCCGGCGAGGCGAACATCCCGAAGTTCACCAGGTGGGCGTCGCCGCAGAGTTGGACGGTCAGCCCGGTGTTCGGAACGGCCGCGAGGTCGGCGGCCATCACGGCGGCGGCGCCGCGCAGGTAGCTGAACGCGCTGTCGGCCATCCGCCCGTACCGGATCGGCAGCAGCCGGGCGACCCGGTCCGCGCCCTGCGCCTCCAGGACGCCGAGCGGGTCGGGCCGGTCCGCGGCGGGGATCCACCGGCCGTGCTCGGAGCGGGAGACGCGCTCCCGGGCGGCCCGCCCGGTGCGGCGGCGTTCGGCGGGGGTGGTCATGCGGCGGCTCCGTCCGTCACCAGGTGACCTTCGAGGGCTGCGGCTCCGCGCAGCGCTGGGACAAGGGTGCCGGAGGGCGCGGTGAACGCCCTCCGGTGTACGGCCGTCCGGGTGAGCCGGCTCACCCGACCGTGAAGTCGGCCATCATCGCCATGTCCTCGTGCTCCAGGTTGTGGCAGTGCATGATGTACGTCCCCGCGTAGTCGGTGAAGCGCACCAGCACCTCCACCGCCTCGGCCGGCCGCAGGTCGACGGTGTCCTTCCAGCCGGCGTCCCACGCCCCCGGGTCCTCGCCGTTGCGCCCGATCACCTGGAACTGGTTGAGGTGGAGGTGCACGGGGTGGTGCACGTCGCTGGAGAAGCGCCACCGTTCGACGCTCCCGAGGGCGGGGGTGGCGAGGCTGCGCCCGGGCTCGTACGGGTCGCCGTTGATGGTCCAGCCGTCGCTGCGGCTGCGCCGGAACTTGAAGTTGCGGGTCGCGACGGCGTCCGAGGCGTCCAACTCCTCGACGGCGGCCAGCTTGTCGGGCACCCTGGCGTCGTCGTTCACCGCCCGGGAGGAGACGTCGAAGCGCATCACCTCGGCG
The DNA here is from genome assembly GCF_044768255.1 of Kitasatospora sp. NPDC101157. Taxonomy (NCBI): domain Bacteria; kingdom Bacillati; phylum Actinomycetota; class Actinomycetes; order Kitasatosporales; family Streptomycetaceae; genus Kitasatospora; species Kitasatospora sp. NPDC101157. The sequence goes on from NZ_JBIWPL010000003.1 coordinate 587,338, forward strand.
GTGCGGCCGCTGCCCAAGCGGTTGAGCAGGCGCACCTGGGTGCCGGGCCGGTAGCGGGAGAAGTCGATCACCACGTCGAAGCGCTCGGCGGGGGCGATCTCGATCGCGTCGTGGGTGACGGGGGCGGCGAGCAGGCCGCCGTCGGAGCCGATCTGGACCAGCGCGTCGCCGCCGGAGGGCTGGGGGTCCAGTTCGAGCCGGTAGGGCCGGGCGTTGGAGGCGTTGAGCAGCCGAAGCCGGTAGTGCGCCCGGTCGACGTCCAGGCGCGGCCAGGGCGCGCCGTTGACCAGGATGACGTCGCCGAGGACGCCGTTCATGTAGTCGTCGGTGACGCCGGGCACGGCGAGCGAGGCGTCGGTGGACGGGTAGCGGAAGGAGCCGTCGGCGGCGAAGGCGCGGTCGGCGAGCATCAGCGGGAGGTCGCGCTCGCCGCGCGGCAGCGGCAGGGCGCCCTCCTCGTCGTCGTGGATCAGGTGGAACCCGGCCAGGCCGCGCCAGATGCCGAGGCCGGTGAAGCCCATCCGGTGGTCGTGGTACCAGAGGGTGGCGGCGCGCTGTCTGCCCGGGTAGGTGTGGGTGCGCTCGCCGACCAGATCGTGGCCCGCCATGTGCCGCATCCCCGGCATGCCGTCCATCGACCCGGCGGCAGGGAGGGTGGATCCGACGGGCAGCAGCAGGTCGATCGGGTAGCCGTCGCTGTCGGCCGGGGTGTGCCCGCCGTGCAGGTGGACCACGGACGGCACCGGCAGCTGGTTGCGGTGCTTGACCACCGCGGCCCGGCCGGAGCGGGCGACCACGGTCGGCCCGGGGTAGGTGCCGCCGTAGGTCCAGGCCTCGGTCCTCACCCCGGGCAGGATCTCCAGCCGGGCGACCTGCTGGGTGATCTCGTAGTAGTCGTTGGTGCCGTCGGTGCGCACCGGCTTGAGCACCGGCGGCACCGGCAGCGGGACCTGGAAGGCCGCGGGCAGGTCGAGCTCGCTGCTGAGCAGCCGCCCGGGCTGGCCCTCGGTGAACAGTCGGGCCGCGGAGGGGGCGGCGACGGCGGCCAGCGCGCCCGCCCCGAGCACGGAGGCGCCGATGCCCAGGAACCGGCGGCGGTTCACCGCTTCACCTCCACCGGCCCGCCGGGGCGCGGCAGCACTCCGCCGCCGTCCGGCCCCTCCTCGCGCCGGCCCGCACGGGCGGGCAGCGGCAGCCGCCAGGCGCCGACCAGGCCGAACAGGATGCCGCTGACCAGCAGCACGCCGAGCGTGACGTGGACGCTGACCGCCCGCGCGTAGCCGACGCCGATCTGGCCGCTCACGGCCACGGCGAGCACGGCGGTGGTCCAGAGCGGCCAGAGCGGGCCGCGCCCGGCCCGGCGCACGAAGAAGGCCACCGGCAGCTGGACCACGACCACGGTGGCCAGCGTCATCCCGTTGCCCTCGTGGTCCCCGAGGGAGTCGTAGGTGCCGTCGAGGAAGCTACCGGCGAGCACGACCTGGAGCACGGCCAGCAGCGCCTGGGTGGTGGCGGTGATGCGCAGCAGGATCAGCGGCCAGCGGGGCGCGGAGGCGGCAGGTGGACTGCTCATGTCGGCGGCTACTCTCTGCTTCGGCGGGTCGGGCGGGTGGGCGGGGACGTAGCTGATAGCTCGTCATGATCAGCTACTTGCGGACCTCAGGGGCCGTTCCGCCATTCCATTGGGCCGTTCGGCACGGGGTTTGTCGCCCGTGCGAGTGATGCGCCTGAGCGGCCCTCCGGCCCGCGGCTCCGCCCGGTCTGCGGCCGCCGGCCGCCGGCCGCGCCGGGTCGCCGGGTCGCCGGGTCGCCGGGCCACCCCACCCGCCGCTACACCGGGTCGGCGGCGATCCCCAGGTAGGCGGCGCGCAGCTCGGCGAGCAGCGGGTGGGCAGGGTCGAAGGCGGTGCCGTCGACGGCGGCCAGCGGACGCAGGCCGACGCCCGCGTTGAGCGCGAAGGCCGCGTCGAAGCGCGCCAGGTCGGCGGCGCGGACCGGCTCGCGGGACTGCGGGCCGCCGTACGCCCCGGCGAGCAGCGACTCGGTGACGCCGGGCAGGCTGGGGCCCGCGGGCCGCACCAGCAGCCTCCCGGCCAGGAAGCCGACGTTCCAGGTCGCGCCCTCGGTCACCAGGCCGTCGTCGTCGGTGAGCAACGCGTCGTCGTAGCCGGCGAGTTGGGCGGCGCGGCGGTGGTGGATCAGGCCGAACAGGCCGACGTGCTTCAGTTCGGGCAGCTCACGCCGGTGGGCCACCGTCCGCACCCGCAGCGGGGCCGGCTCGGCGGCCGCGGCCGGGCGGGTGGTCACCAGCAGGGCCGGGGTGGCGGAGGCCGCGGGGCGTTCCAGGCCCAGCGCTGGGTCGTAGACGGTGACCCGGACGATCACCGGTGCGCCGTCGGCGGGCAGCACCGCGCGGATCCGCTCCCTGACCAGCGCCCGGTCCAGCTCGGCGGCGAACAGCGCTCGGCAGTCCCGGACCAGCCGGTCCAGGTGCAGCTCCAGGCCGCGGACGCCGCCCGCCTCGACCCGCAGCGTGGTGAAGTGCCCGTAGTTGAGCAGTCCCAGGGCGGCGAGCCGCGCCGGGTCGGCGGGCGCGCCGTCGATCTCGATCTCAGCCATCCCCCGAGTCTGCCAGCTGCGGGGACCCCGGCCGCACCGATTGCTCCGGCAGTGCGGCCGGCTCCGGTGGTACGGCCGGATCGGGCAGTGCGGCCGGCTCGGGCAGCGGCGCCGGACGGTACGGGCCAGGGCCGACGGCCGTACGGTCGGCCCGGGTGCGCGCGGTCCGCTCGAACTCCTCGATCCTGACCGCCAGCCCCTCCGGCTCACCCGCGTCCGCCCAGCGCCACGCCTCCGCCCACCACTGCGGTCCGCGCACCAGCGGACGGCCCGCCAGCGCCAGGTAGAGCGCCAGCGTCGAACGGGCGTACTCGTGCACCCAGCCGTCACAGGCCCGGTAGTCCGCGGTCTCGTCCAGCCGCAGCCAGCGGCCCTCCTGCCCGGCGGCCAGTATCGGCACCCAGCCGCGCTGCCGGTCCGCGACCAGCAGGAGCATCCGCCCGTCCTCCTCGTGCACCCGGTAGAGCGGGAGTTGGGGCATCCGGGCGAACGACAGCGACCGCTTCCAGCCCACCACCCACAGCCCCCGGCGCAGGTAGTAGCGGACGGCGGGCCGCCAGCTCCAGTGCGCCTCCAGCCGGAAGCCCGGCAGGCCCTCGGCGGTCGCCGCCGCGTACACCTCGTCCAGCGCGGCCGCCGCCAGCCCGCGGCCGCGCGCGTGCGGCCGCACGTAGAGGGAGGACACGGCGAGCTGGCTCGGGCCCTTGGTCCAGTTGTCCACCGCGACCGTCCCGACGACCTCGCCGCGCTCGCCGAGGATCCAGTACCGGCGCCGGTACAGCTCCCCGCCGGGCCACTCCCGGCCGCTCTCCCCCAGCCGCTCCCGCCAGCCCCGCTCGGCCGCCGGCACCAGCCCGTCCGGGTCCACCAGCCCGCCCAGCTCGCCCTCCACCAGCGACGCCAAGTCCCAGCGGGCGAAACGCCGTTCCTCCCCCTCGACGGCCGCGCGCAGCCGCACCCCCGCCGCCAACCGATCCTGCGCCCGCCCGACCGCCTCGTCCCACGACCTCACCACGGTGGCCACCCTAGCGCTCCTCCGGGCACGACCCGTAATCCCCCGGCCACCCAACGTCAGCCCGACCGGTTCGGCCCTCCGCCGCCGGCGCGCCCGACAGACGGCCACGGCTACGGCTACGGCTACGGCTACGGCTACGGCTACGGCCGGATGACGATCGTGCTGGACGTGCCGTCGCCCCAGACGGTGGTGTTCAGCATCATCCGGCCGTCCAGCGACGCCATCGTGAACTCCGGAACGTAGCGGTCGGTGAACAGCGTCGCGAACCCGCTCCGCAGCAGGCTGACCTCACTGCCCACCAGGTCCCAGCCGTCGATCAGCCGGACCCGGAACCACAGCGGGCCGGGCTCCTCCTCCGCCTCGTCCGAGTGCTCCGGCTCGTCCGAGTGCTCCGGCTCGTCCGAGTGCTCCGGCTCGTCCGAGCGCTCCGCCTCGCCTTCGGGCCCCGGGTCGAGCGCGAGCAGGAACTCGGCGTTCTCGTCGAGGAGTCCGTACTCCGTCGCCATCCGGTACCAGTCCGCATTGAGGCGGTCGGCCAGGTCCGGGGCATCCAGGTCCACGCTCTCGGAGTCGAAGCGCCCGTCTCCCGGCCGGACGTTCGCGGGCCCGTGGTACGGCGGCAACCCGGGCAGTTCGACCTCCCCGACGACCCGATGGATCAGACGCAGTCCGGCGGAAGCGAGCAGGTCGGCAGTCCCGGTGTCAGTGAGCATCACGCGAAACGGTAGCGAAGGGGCCGCCCCGCCGTCGCCCGGGATTCCGGTCGGCCGCCGGGCCCGGGGCCGTGCGGGGGCGGGTGAGGGCGACGGCGGCGACGACCAGCACGCCGCCGGCCAGGGCGTTCCAGCCCACCGGCTCGGCGAGCAGCGCGGCGCCGAGCGCGGTGGACCACAGGGGCATGACGTAGGTGACGGCCGAGGCGACGGCGGTGCCGGCCGTGCGGACCAGGCCGAGGTTGAGCAGGTACGCCAGGCCCGTGCCGAGGGCGCCGAGCACCAGCAGGGCGGCGGCGGCCGGGCCGCCCGGCCAGTGCGGGAGGCCCGCGGCGGACGGGGCGATCAGGGCCAACTCCACCGCCGCGCAGCTGATCTGGAGCGTGGAGAGGGTGGTGACCGTCCCCGGGCGCCCGGACAGGAAGCGGCGCAGGTAGGCGAAGCCCGCGCCGTAGCAGCAGGCGGCGGCGAGGCAGGCGAGGGCGCCGACGGTCTCGCCGGAGCCCAGGCCGCGCCAGACGCCCAGGACGGTGAGCACCCCGACGAAGCCGAGCGCGAGGCCGGAGAGCCGTCGGGCGCCGGGGCGGCGTTCCTCGGGAACGGTCAGTACCGCGAACAGCATGGTGAACAGCGGGGTGGTCGCGTTCATCACCCCGGCGAGCACCGAGCTGACCCTGGTCTCGCCGAACGAGAACAGGGTGAACGGCACGGTGTTGAGCAGCACCGCGACCACCGCCGAGTGCCCCCACAACGCCCGGTCGCGCGGGGCCCGCTCGCCGCGCAGCAACAGAACCGCCCACAGCGTGGTGGCGCCCAGCACGCTGCGCCACAGTGCGACCCACACCGGCGGGACGCCCGCGTCGACCGCCACCTTGATCAGGGCGAAGCTGGCGCCCCAGATCGCCGACAGTGCCACGAAGCCCGGCATCCAGCGCCGCACCCCGACCACCTCCCCGTCCGTTGCTCGTCCGTCCTCTTCCGCGTCCTGGACAGAGGGTGGCCCGGCCGCGGAACATGAGTCCAACAAGTGGCGGTGCGGGAAGGATGAGGAAGTCTCATGGCCTCGGACGTCAATCTCGCCCAGCTCAGGGCGCTGGTCGCGGTCGCCGACACCGGCGGCTTCGGCGCGGCCGCCGACGAGCTGGGCATCAGCCAGTCCGCCGTCTCGCACGCCGTCGCCGCGCTGGAGCGCTCGCTCGGCGCGCCCGTGCTGCGGCGCGGCACCCCGTGCCGGCCGACCCCGTTCGGCGAGCAGGTCCTGCCGCACGCCCGCACCGCGGTCGCCTCCGCCGCCGCGGTGCGCGCCATCGCCACCCGGCACTCCGGCGGCCTGACCGGCACCGTACGGCTGGCGGCGCCGACCACCGTCTGCCAGGCGCTGTTGCCGGGGTTGCTGCGGGACTGGAAGGCGGCGTACCCGCAGGTCACCGTGCGGGTCTTCGAGGGCGAGGACGCCGAGCTGCTCACCTGGCTGGAGGCCGGCACGGTGGACGCCGCGGTCCTGGTCGACGCCGACCGGCTGCCACCGGGGGCGGTCGCGCTCGGTGCCGACTCGATGCACGCGCTCCTGCGCCGGGACCATCCGCTCGCCGGTCAGGAGAGCGTCCATGTGGCCGAGTTGGAGGACGACGACTTCCTGCTCTCCGAAGGCGGCTGCGAACGCCACATCCGCGAGGCCTACCGCCGGGCCGGCACCCGGTTCACGCCCCGGCACCGCATCCGCGACCTCAACACCCTGATCGGCATGGTGCACGCGGGCGTCGGGGTCTCGGTGATGCCCGCGCTGGCGCTGACCATGCTGCCGCCCGACTGCGTCCTGGTCCCGATCCGGCCCGCCGTCCACCGGACCCTGACCCTCACCGGGCCGAGCGGCCGCCCCTGGTCCCCGACGGTCACCGGCCTGCTCGCCGGGGTGGGGGTGACCGTTCCGGTCTGAGCGGCGGCTCCCCGGCGAGTCGAGCCCGCCGCGCTCAGCCGCTCGGCCGCGCCCAGCCGTCCGAACCGTCAGGACGTGGACGGCTTGACCATTCCTGGGGTTGACCGCCGTTCCTCAACAGGTCTATACCAGTGGTGACCTTCGGCAACCACCTGCCGCCGGAGGTCCGTTCGGCCGTCCCGCCGCCCCCACACCCGGCGTGACCGGTCGACCCACCCCCACTGCCGTTTCCTGGAAAGGCCTCCGATGGAACGCGCTCTTCCCCCACACCCCGCCCCCACGACGCCCCGCAGACGCCGCTCCGGCCGGACCGCGCTCGCCGTGGCCGGCGTGCTCGGACTGGTCGCCGGCGGAGTCGCCGCACTGACCGCCACCGGGGCCGCCTCGGCCGCCACCGCCGCTGCCGCCGGCGGGCTGGGCAGCAACTGGTACGCCTCGGCGCCCTACCTGATGCCCGAGGACAACAGCCCGCCGGACGCCGCCGCCGTGATGGACGCGACCGGGCAGCGGGCCTTCCAGCTGGCCTTCATCCTCGCCCAGGGCAACAGCTGTTCGCCCGCCTGGGGCGGCACCTCCTCGATCGATTCCGACACCACCATGCCCGCCGTCATCCAGACCATCCGCGGCAAGGGCGGCGACGTCTCGGTGTCCGTCGGCGGTTACGGCGGCACCAAGCTGGGCCAGGTCTGCGGCACACCGGAGGCGACCGCGGCCGGCTACCAGCAGGTGATCACCAAGTACAACCTCAAGGCGATCGACTTCGACCTGGAGGAGCCGGAGTACGAGAACACCGCCGCGATCCACAACGAGATCGGCGCCGCCCGCATCCTCCAGCAGAACAACCCCGGCCTGTACGTCTCCATCACCACCGCCGGGACCACCGCGGGCACCGGCTGGTTCGGCACCCAGATGCTCAACGAGGCCAAGTCGCAGGGCTTCACGCCGAACAACTACTCGATCATGCCGTTCGACGGCGGCTTCAACGGCGCCGCCGCGCAGACCGACGCGCTGGTGAAGTTCAACCAGATCCTCCAGACCACCTTCGGCTGGAACGAGTCCACCGCGTACGCCCACGAGGGCGTGTCGATGATGAACGGCCGCACCGACGCCGCCGAGTACTTCCGCCAGGCCGACTTCCAGGCCGTACTGGACTTCGCCACCGCGCACGGCCTGGCCCGCTACACCTACTGGTCGGTGAACCGGGACCGCCAGTGCCCGGGCAACGTCGACCCCGGACTGTCCGGCTCCTGCTCCAGCGTCGCGCAGAACGACTGGGACTTCACCAAGTACACGGTGAAGTTCGCCGGGGCGACGCCGCCCACCACCCCGCCGACCACGCCCCCGACCACCCCGCCGACCGGCCCGGGCACGCCGACTGGCACCCCGGGCACCTGCACCGCCCCGGCGTGGAGCGCGAGCAGCACGTACACGGCGGGCGCCAAGGTCTCGTACAACGGCCACAACTACCACGCCAAGTGGTGGACCCTGAACGAGGTGCCGAGCGCCAGCGGCCAGTGGGGCGTCTGGGCCGACGACGGCCCCTGCTGACCCCGGCGAGCGAGTGAACAGGGGCGGGCGCTCACAACGCCCGCCCCTTCCACCGCACTCGGCGGCGAACCGCGCTCCGCGGCGAACCGCGCTCAGTCCGCCGCGAACCGCGCCCGCAGCTCGGCCAGCACCTGCGCCGCCTCGGGCAGCCCGGCCGCCTCGCAGCGGGCCGCCCCGGCGGTCAGCCGGTCCACCGCGGCCCGGGGTCGGCCCAGGTCGCCGCCCTCGATCAGCGCGGCCAGTCGGACGGCCTCCGCCCGCAGCGACTCGGAACGCAGCGACTCGGTCCGCAGCGACTCCGGCCGCGGCGACCCGGAGGACCGCGGTCCGCCCGCCGGCTCCCCGCCCCGCCCGTACACCGCGATCGCCCGCTCGACCTCGGCGAGCGCCTCCTCGTGCCGGTCGGCGATGGCCAGGCAGCGGGCCCGCTCGTAGTGCGAACCGCCTTGCAGGTACCAGTCGTCGTACTCCTGGCCGGCCCGCTCGGCCTCCTCGCCGAGCCCGTCCGACTCGGCCAGCAGCGCCAGCGCCGCCTCCAGCCCCTCGGCACCCCGGCTGCGCATTGTGAGCTGCGCCAACTCTCGCAGTGTGGCGGCCAGTTGGTCGACCTTGGGAGCCTTGCCGTGCGCCTGGCGGGCCCGCCCGAGGGCGGCCTCGGCGGCGTCCCAGCGGTCCGCCCGGGCGAGGGCCAGGGTGGCCTCGCAGGCGACCATGGTGTGGGTGTCCTGGTCCTCCCAGTCGGCGACCAGGTCGGCGAGCCGCAGGAACTCCTCGGCCGCGTCCCGGTGTTCGTCCAGATCGACCAGACCGCGGGCGAGGTCCAGCCGGGCCTGGGCGACCATCCGGACGTCCAGTTCCCCGGACGGCCCGGCAGAGGAGTCCAGCACCGATTCCAGCACGGCCACCGCGTCCGCCGCCCGACCGGTGCCGCGCAGCACGTCGGCCAGCTGCAGCCGCACCTGGGCCGCCTCCTCGACGGCCGCGGCGCCCTGCCGGTCGTAGCGCGCGGCGGCCTCCGACAGCGCCCGGACCGCCCCGCCGTAGTCCTGCACCTGCACGCTCGCGTGCCCGAGCATCATGTACGTCGGTGCGTACGGGTAGGAGTCCTCGCCCCAGCGCACGGCCTCGGCCAGCGCCCGGTGGAACACCTCGACGGCCTGGCCGGGCTCGCCCTGCTGCAGCAGCACCTGGCCCAGCAGCCCGAGCACCCGCGGGGTGTGCCAGGGCAGTTCGGCCACGTCCAACTGGGCCAGCACCTCGCGCAGTTCGGCCGTCGCCTCGGCCAGCCGCCCCTGCCGGGCGGCGGCGTCGGCGGTGTACTGGCGGGAGGTGGCGGCGCGGCGGGCGGAGCCCAGCTCGACGGCGGCCCGCCGGTATCCGCCGACGGCGGCCTCGAAGCGCGCGACGGTCTCCCCCGAGGGTTCGGGCAGCGCCTCGACCAGGTCGTGGTGGGCGGCGTAGGCGCGCGACTGCAGGACGATCAGGTAGTCGTCGTCGAGGATCCGACCCGCGGCGCGCAGGTCCTCGGCCTCGGCCAGCGCGGCGTCCAGCGCCGCCCAGTCGGCCACCGCGCCCTCGACGTCGCCGAGTTCGACGATCAGCGTCCGGGTGCGGGACATCAGCGCCGCCCCGGGCAGGCCGGCCCGCTCGTACAGCTCGGCGGCCTCCAGCAGGGCCGCCTTGCCCGCGGCGTGGTCGTCGCGTTGCAGGGCTTCGTGGGCGCGCTGCTCCGCGAGTTCGGCCAGCAGCCGCCCCTCGCCGCCGAGTTCGGCGCTGTCCGGGTGCACGAAGTCCGCGGCGCCGGCCCGCTCGGCGATCCGCCGCCAGAGCCGGTCGGAGTCCGGATGCCCGAGCACCTCCAGCTCGCGGGCCCGCAGTACCAGGGCGGTGAAGTCCTCCGGCTCCGGCTCGACCTCCCGGCGCGCCGCCGGAGCGACGGCCGGGGCCGGGGCGAGCTCCGGCGCGGCGGTGGCCCGCACGCCCAGGGCCAGCGGCTCGGCCAGCAGCGGCGCGGCGGCCAGCCGCGCGCGCCGGGCGGCGCCCACCGCGTCGGTGCCGTTGCGGGCGTCGAAGCGGGCGGCCAGCGCGTCGGCCTCGCCCCGCAGGTGGACCAGCAGGGTGTCGACCGTCCAGGCGGTGCCGGCCGGTCCACTGACCGCCAGCGAACCGTGCCCGGCCCCGGCCAGGGCGGCGATCAGCACCTCGACGCCGGTGAGGAACTCCAGCCGGGCACCGGGCTCGCCGGTCACCGCGAACAGGTCGCGGTTCTCGGCCAGCAGCTCCAGGCCGCGCGGCTCGTTGCCGGACAGCGCGCAGAACTCGATGTGCTGGCCGACCGCGGCCAGCATCGCGGCCTTGCCGCGGGCGTAGCGGTACCCGGCCAGGTGCGCGGAGCGGGCCTCGTCCGACCGGCCCCGGCGCAGCAGCGGCAGCAGCGCGGCCGCCTGGCTGAGGTAGGGCTCCTGCTCGCAGCCGCTGCGGCCGTCCAGCACCGGGGCGAGGATCTCCAGCGCGCGCTCGTCGTCCCCGGCCTCGACGAAGTGCCGGGCCCGGGCGCGGGTCTCGCAGGCGTGGCAGTCGCTCAGCTCGCTGCGCGGGCGGGCCGTCCACAGCTCGTAGGCGTCCTGGACGTCGACGCCGGTCTGCGCGGCCAGGTGGTAGCGCTGGGCGTAGTACGGCTGGAGGTCGAAGCCGGCCGCCCGGTAGCGGTCGCGCAGCTCGGTGTGCCAGCGCCGGATCGCGGCCAGCGGGACGTCCGGGTTGTCCAGCAGCGCGGTGGCCACCCACTTGAAGCGCCAGAACACCTGGCGTCGGGCCCATTCGCCGAAGCCGTCCGGGTCCTGGTCCCAGAGCTTGAGCACCCGGGCGAAGACCACCGGGCTCTTGCTGCGCTCTCCGTCGTACTCGTAGGCCTCCATGAGTTCGAGCAGGGCCATCGAGCGGACCCCGGTCTCCTCGAACTGCTCGGCGGCGTCGACGAGTTCCTCGGCCGTGACGGTGCGGGTCCGGCCGTACGGACGGGCGTCGTTCTCGCGCAGCGCGGCCATCACCGCGTCGGGGGTGTCCAGCATCACGCCTCCGTCTCACCGGCGCCGGCGGAACCCGAACCGGCCGCGCCCGCCGCCTCGTGGCCGAGCATGGCGTGGTCGAGCAGGCTGATGAAGGACCGGTTCAGCAGCGCGGACTCGCTGGCCTTCAGCGGGCGGCGGGTCATCAGCACGGCCTGCCCGTACAGCGCCTCGACGGCGGTCACCGCCAACTCGCGGTCGGTGACGGTGGCGGCGCGGCGCACCAACGGGTTGAGGTGGTTCAGCACCAGCTGGGCCCGGGGCACCTCGGCGCGCAGCGATCCCAGGATGTCCGCCCACAACCCGTCGGCCTCGTCGGCGAGTTGGGCACGGGTCCGCTCGTGCCTGGCCTCCCGGTTGTCGAGCAGCAGGGCGGGCGCGTTGGTCGGGTGGAAGCTGCGCAGGGCGACGTCGCAGTCGAAGCGGCCGACCACCTCGCGGGCGATCGCCAGGAAGGTGCCGGCGGCCAGTTCGGCGGCCGGGTCGACGGTGTCCAGGTGCGCGGTGACGGTGCCCGGGTCGAGGTCGGCGACCGAGACGCCCGGGCGGATCTCCGGCAGCCGGTGCACCAGGTCGCGGTCGTAGGTGTAGCCGCCGTTGACCACGCCGAGCCCGGCCGCGCCGGCGATCGGGGCGACCTGCCGGAACTCCTCGACCGTACGGGTCACCAGCACCACCGGGTGGCTGCGGGCGAACTCGTCCAGGGTGACGTTACCGTCGGTGGTCTCGAACGGCAGCCAGGGCAGCATCATCCGCAGCAACTCGTCGTCGTAGCGGGCGAGTTCCTTGACGGCCAGGTGGTGCACGGACAGGAAGCGGTGCAGCAGCGCCGGGTCGCTCGCGGACAGGCCGGTGAGCCAGTCGCGGATCCGGGCGCCGAGCGCGTCGCGGACGGCGGCCAGCGTCTCGTCGGCGTACAGGCCCTCGCGCGAGGCGGTCGGGCGCAGCCCGTCGGTGTCCACCACGCAGCGGACGAAGAACGCCCAGTCCGGCAGCAGTTCGTCGGCCTGGTCGGAGAGCAGCATGCCCTTGAGGTGCACCCGGTGGCCGTTGCGGCGCGAGGGCGGGGCGGCGTCCGGCAGAACGTAGGCGACGCCGCGCAGGCCGACCAGCGGGAGGTCCAGCTCGACGGTGTCCAGCGGGGTGAAGTCGAAGGTGGCGCGGCAGTACTCGGCGAGGGCGTCCCGCCGGGCCGGCGGGGAGCCGTGCCGGGCGGCCCACGGCGGGGTGCGGTTGACCTGGTGCGAGGTGCCGTTGGCGTCGACCACGGTGACGTCGTGGCGCAGCAGGCTGCCGAAGTCCCTGGCGAGGGAGAGCACCCGGGCGGAGCGGGTCCACTCGGCGGCGTCGGCGCGCGGGGCGAGGGTGACGGTGGTGCCGGGCTCGGGCTTGGCCGAGGCGGGCAGGGTGCGGATGGTGTAGCTGCCGTCGGAGCTGCCGCGCCACTCGATCACCGGCGCGTCCGGGCTCCCGGCGTGCCGGGTCACCACGGTGATCTCGTCGGCGACCACGAAGCAGGCCAGCAGGCCGATGCCGAACTGGCCGATGAAGTCGCCGCGGGCGGCGGCCAGTCCGGCGCCGTCCAGCCGGCCGTCGGCGTCGCGCTTGGAACTGCGGCCGATGGTGGCGAGGAAGGTGTGGACGTCCTTCTCGGTCAGGCCGATGCCGGTGTCGGTGACGGACAGCTCGTCGTCGGCGCGGACAGTGATGGCGGTGGGCGCCTCGGGGTCGAGGGCACGGCGCGCGGAGATCGCGTCCACGGCGTTCTGCAGCAGCTCGCGCAGGTAGACGCGCGGGCTGGAGTAGAGGTGGTGGGAGAGCAGGTCCACCAGTCCGCGCAGGTCCACCTGGAAGGTGTGCGCACTCGTCGGGTTGTCGGATGGGGACACCGGAGGCTCTTTCGGTCGCGGATGCGGAAGGGGGTCAGTTCGCGGCGCAGCGGTCGCGGTGGACGCGGAAGGCCCTGACCGGGTCGCCGGTCAGGTAGTGCCAGGGCGACTCGGTGACGAAGCCGTCCAGCGCGTCGAAGAGCAGCCGGGCCGTCTTCGGCTGGTCGGCGAGCGAGAAGGCCATCGCGAAGGTGTTGAAGCTCGCCTGCCAGCCGCGGACCGGCACGAAGTCCGGGTGCAGGACGGACCGGAACGCCGCCTCCTGCAGTTCGGCCACCACGGCGGGGCCGGACAGGTAGGCGTGGTCCTCGCCCTCCGGGAGGTCCAGCCAGCGCTCCAGGTGGGCCAGCGCGACCAGCTCGCCCAGCGGGCTGCCCTCGGGGGCACCCAGCATCGCGGAGCGGGCGAACCCGTGCATCGCCTCGTGCGAGCCGCCCCACTTCGCGCACAGCTGCTGCAGCCGCTGGCGGTGCGAGGCGAGGTGCCCGGGCGCCCTGCGCACGGCGGCCTCGAAGCGGCAGGTGGCGACCTCCGGGCCGAGCGAGGCGCCGCGCGCGCTGATCTGCAGGAAGTACCAGGGCGCGAGCCAGGACGGCTCCCGCTCGGCGACCTCCAGCAGCTGCTCCTCGGCGACGTCCAGCCGCTGGTGGAACAGCTTCCACTGCTCCTCGGTGACGTACTTGGCCTGGGCGCGGCTGCGCGCCTCCCAGGCCCAGCTGACGTGCCGGGCGCCGGACAGCAGCAGCGGCAGCGCGTCCTCAGGGGCGTCCGCCACCGCGCGGGCCGTCCACTCCTCGACCCCGGCGACCTCCGCGACCGCCCCGGCGAGCCAGGTCAGCTCGGCGCCGTCCGCCGCGGCCAGCGCGGGGCGCAGCGCCGTCCAGTCCCCGGCGGCGGCCCAGCCGAGCGCCGCACGGACGGCCTCGTCCCCGAAGGTCGGATCGAGCCTCGGCTCGACCGCCCGAACGGCCCGACGGCCCAGCCCGAACCCGCGCCGACCGGCCCGGTCCTGCCCGCCCTCCCCGCCCGAGCGGCGTCGGAACAGCGGCATGTGTGGCCCCCTCGAACATCATCGGCATCTGTCGCATGGCCCCCACTGCGGCCACCCCAGGTGAGTACATATCACGGGCGGCCGAGTCCGCTTCCCCCAGCCCAGGGCCCTCCGCGCCCAGCCCGCCAGCCCCCGGTCACCGGTGGCATCTTGCTGCCTGACAGTTATCTGACACCGCGCACCCCGCCGTCCGGGCCGGCCATCCGTCAGTCTTGGTCCCGTGCACGCCATTCGCTTCCACCTGCGCGCCCCGGACCGCCCCGACGGCCCCCCGACCGCGACCCCCGAGGCCGTCCACGACGGACTGGCCCGAAGCCTGCCCGCCCCGGCCCGGATCGAGCACGCCCGGATCCTGACCGGCCCCGGCACCGTCGACGGGATCGCCTTCGTCCTCGCCGACAACCTCCTCACCGCCGAGGCCGCCCTCACCGCCGCCTGCGCCGCCGTCACCGGCCGCACCGGACCGCTGCCCGGCTGGGACGTGCCGCACTGCGCCCTGGACACCCTGCTCGCCCTCGGCCTGCACGAACTCCCGGCCTGCCAGTGACCTGAACCCCGTCAGGCCGCGCCGAGCCCGGCGTCCGGCGTCCTCCCCGCCTGCGCCTGCTCGATCCGGTTCACCAGCATCACCGCGAACCGCCGCGCCGCCGCCGGGTCCGCCGGCCCGCCCTCCGTCGTCACACTCGCCACCACGGTGCCCGACCGGACCACGACGCTCACCCCGTCCCCCGCCGACAACGGCCCGACGAACACCTGGCTCTCACTCCCCAGCGCCGGTGCGTCGACCTTGTGGAACGGCCCGACGGGATACGACGCGTACGTCTCCTTCAACCGGTTCCTGGCCGCGTCCCGACTGGGCAGGGTCTCCACCAGGAACCGCGTCACCAGATCCCCCGACGAGAACCGCACCGACCCGCTCAGCGGCTTGCCCGTACACGGCGCCGACGCCGAACAGGTGACGGAGTGATCAGCGGTGTCGACCTTCCGCTTCTCCTCGTCCCACCCGACCATCACCTTGGCATCCGGCAGCACCTGCCCGACCACCTTGTCGTCCAGCAGCGCCCCCTCCAGATCCGCACTCGGCGCCGCAACCACGGGCGCCGCACTCCCCGTCCCCCCGGCAGTCGCAGCCCCACCCGGCGAGGCCGAGGCCACAGCGGACGCCGAACCCTCGCCCCCCGTCGGCACCGCAGCAGCACCACTCGTCACCGCCGCCCCCGCCGAACTCACCGGAACAGCCGAACTCCCCGCCCCCACAACCCCCTTGCCATCCCCCGACCCCCCGGACGAACACCCCACCAGCACCCCCGCCAGCACCCCGCCCGCCACCACGACACTGAACCGCCGACCACCCGTCCCCATGCGTCCACTCCCTTTACGCCTGTCCGTGACCCCTCAAGATAGCGACCACCCCGCACACGAACCGCCCCACCCCCACCCGCCTGACAAAGGCGAGAGGGACGCGCTGCGGGCGGAGGAGTTGACCGACAGAGCAATGGCCGCGGAAACGGGCCCGCCCCGCGCAGGCACCCCCTCCCCCGGGGGGGGGGGGGGGCCCCCCCCCCCCCCCCCCCCCACCCCCCCCCCCCCCCCCCCCCCCCCCCCCCCCCCGGGGGCGGCGCCGCCCCCGGCGTCACCCACCCTCCCGAAAGCCCCACCCCCAACAGCAACCCCCACAGCACCACACACACAAACGCCGAAGGGGCGGCAGCCAACCCCGGCCACCGCCCCACCGAACACCCGAAAGATCAGACCGCCGGAACCGGGAACGTCGGGTACTCAACCCCCGAGATGTACTGCACGACCCGCACGACCTGGCACGAGTAGCCGAACTCGTTGTCGTACCACAGGTACAGGATCGCGTTGTCCCCGTCGACCTTCGTCGCCCCCGCGTCCACGATCGAGGCGTGCCGCGACCCGATGAAGTCGCTGGACACCGCGTCGGGCGAGTCGATGAAGTCGATCTGCCGCTTCAGCGGCGAGGTCAGCGAGATGTTCCGCAGGTAGTCGAGGACCTCCTCGCGGTTGGTCTCCCGCTTCAGCTGCAGGTTGAGGATCGCGATGGACACGTCCGGCACCGGCACACGGATCGAGCTGCCGGTGATCTTCGCCTTGAGGTCCGGCAGGGCCTTGGCGACGGCCGAGGCGGCACCGGTCTCGGTGATCACCATGTTCAGCGGCGCCGAGCGGCCACGACGGTCGGCCTTGTGGTAGTTGTCCAGCAGGTTCTGGTCGTTGGTGAACGAGTGGACGGTCTCCACGTGGCCGCGCACGACGCCGTACTCGTCCTCCATCGCCTTCAGCGGCGGGACGATGGCGTTGGTGGTGCAGGAGGCGCAGGAGATGATCTGCTCGTCCGGCTTGATCATGTCGTGGTTGACGCCGTGCACGATGTTCGGCACGTCGCCCTTGCCCGGGGCGGTCAGCACGACCTTGGCGATGCCGGGGCGCAGGTGCTTGGACAGGCCCTCGCGGTCACGCCACTTACCGGTGTTGTCGATCAGGATCGCGTCCTTGATCCCGTACTCCGTGTAGTCGACCTCGCTCGGGTCGTTGGAGTAGATCACCGTGATCTCGTTGCCGTTGACGACGATCTTGTTGTTCGCCTCGTCGACGGTGATGGTGCCCTGGAACTGGCCGTGGATCGAGTCCCGGCGCAGCAGCGAGGCGCGCTTGACCAGGTCGTCGCCGCCGCCGTTGCGCACGACGATAGCCTTCAGCCGCAGGCCGTTGCCCGAGGCCTTCTCGATCAGCAGGCGGGCGACCAGCCGGCCGATGCGGCCGAACCCGTACAGCACGACGTCCTGCGCGGACCGGCGCTCCAGCTTGTTCTCACCGGTGGCACCGGCGACGGCGCGGGCGGTGAACTCCTCCACCGACAGGCCGTGGTCGTCCGCCCGGTAGGTCGAGGCGAGCATCCCGAGGTCGATCTGCGAGGGGCCGAGGTCCAGGGTGGTCAGCGCCTGCAGGAACGGCATCGTCTCGGTGACCGAGAGCTCCTCGCCCGCGATCTGCCGGGCGAAGCGGTGCGTCTTGAGGATGCTGACCACCGACTTGTTCACCAGGGAACGGCTGTGGAGCAGGACGGTCACGTCCTTCTCCCGGTGCAGCCGCCCGATGATCGGGATCATCGACTCCGCGATCTCCTCGCGGTTCTTCCAGTCCGTGAACACGTCGTCGTTGACAGTCACAAGTCCATCTTTCGAGCTGAGGGTGTTGCCCACATGGTAGCTTCGCCCGCCCGCGCCCCAGCGGCCGGTCCCCCCTTCCCCGACCTCGCCCGGGCCTCCCACCTGCGACTTCTTCCGCACCCCCGCCGACAAAGGTGATCGCCGCCACCCCGACCGACCCAGGTCTACTCGGGTAGAACATGCCCCGGTGGTTTCTCAAGTCGGCGGGCGGCGGTCCCGCACGCGCGGACGGCCCCCGCTGTGGATCGTGGAGCCGGTCCCCGCTCCGGCTCGCGACATCTGGCTTTCCGCCGGTTGACTCAGGCGCCCCCACCCGAGGCACTCGTCAACCGGTCGCGCAGGCGCTGCGCGCTGGGATCGGTGAAGTCGCCGAGGAGTGTCAGCACCTCAACCCTCGCCCCGAGCCGTCATCCGCGCCATCCCCCACCCCCGCGAGCTCGACGCCCGCGGCATCCCCATCACGTGCCGGCAATGCGCCGCGCGCCGCGACTGGCTCCTCCTGAACGTCCGCCATCAGGTCTTCGTCCGCTGCCGCTGCGCGGCCGCGTGGCACGAGCCCGACCTCTCCCGCGCCTAGTTCGACCAGCACTTCACCGAACCCGAACACGAATGGGACGACTTCGACAGCGCCATGAGGGCACTCGCGTTCGATGGCCTACTGGCTGGCACCTCTTGGGACTGATGAGCGAAGCCGCGCCGGCACGAGCAGCGGGCAGCGGCGGACTCACCTGGCGTCACAGGTACACGAGTTCGCCAGCTCTCTGCGCGAGTTCGGATGCGCCAGGGATCCCTCGCCTGCTGTAGACGGCCATGGTCGAGCGCACCGTCTTCAGCTCCTTCCTGTTCCGGTCGGACGCCACGCCGTCCATGAGGTCCAGGCACTGATCCCAGAGGATCACGGCCTCCTCGTGGCGGTGCTGGGCGGCCACGGACTTGGCGAGGTTCGCGAGGGTCAGACCACGAACCCGCTGGTACGTCTCGGGGACGCGGCCCTCCAACGCCGCACGGTAGTGCCGTTCGGCGGCCTGGTGGTCCTTCATCTCGGTCAAGGTCTTACCCGTGTGCGATGCCACGGTGGCCGCGACCGGGCCGGACGCGGCGGCGTAGGAGGGGACGCCGTCGTCGCCGGCGAGCATGGCGTCCTCGGCGGCCAGGAGCGCCCCGGCGGCGTCCTTGCTCTGGCCGCTCGCTCCGTACGCCCGCGCGGCCGTCACCAGCAGCAGGGCTTCTGTCTTCCGGTCGACCTTCCCCTGGGCGCGCGACAGCGCGGCCTCGGCCAGTTCGACGCAGTGCGTGGTCTGGTTCAGATCGAGGGCCTGGTGGGTGAGGGCTCGCATCATCCAGGCTCCGTGACCTGCGGGGTCGGACTCGCAGGCCAGCTGGTAGGCGAGGAGGTAGAACCTCTGTGCGGCGCCCTCGCGGCCGAGATCATGGCACTTCCATCCGACCAGGGTCGCCAGCTCAGCAGCCGCGCCGTACGCACTCCGGCGGACCTCCTCGGACGGGAACGTGGCCTGGAGCATCGGCACAACGGCGTCCGCCAGGTAGGACGACACAGTGGACAGCCCGTGGCCGCCGCCCAGCCTCTCGTCGGCGGTCCGGAACATCTCGGTGAGCTGCCGGACGGTGGAGACCTCTTCAGCTCCGACCCTGCGACCGCCCTTCGCAGTTCGCAGGGCAGCGGCGACGGCCTGGTGGTCATAGACGAGCGGAAGCCCCACGGCGGCGGTGCCGAAGGCGAGGGCGAGGAAGTCGCGACGGTGGAACATGACAAGTCTCCCGAGATCGGCAGCGGTTGCCAGAGGATCAGGGGTCATGACCTCCCCGATTGCGGGGAAGCCTAGACCGATCTCGGCGACCGTCACCTTCCGCTTCACCATTCTGGTCAAAGCCTCGGCAAGGTAGGTCGCGGTTCTGCCAGTTGGGGTTCCGCCGCGGACCCAGGAGAGCACGGCCGACCGTGAAGTGTGCAGGGTCTCGCCAGCCTCCGCGGCGACGGTGCGGACCGTTCTGGCCAGGGCTTCGTACGTACACCCGGCTTCCTCGATGACGCTCGCCAGCTGCCGGTTGGGCTCCTTACGCCCAGTCAACTCACACCCCCAGAACTGATCTTGAACAGATTGAACGGGATGAGCGGGCCATCACCGTACCGCCTGGACGTGGCCGGCTGTTCACTGAGTGCACAAACCCGCACTTCAGAGGAGGTCGATGCCTCATGGCCGACGTGTACTTCGACCCGCGCCTAAGCGAGTTGGCCGGGGCCAGCGTCCTGGTCACCGGGGGCGGTGGTCTGGTCGGCAGCCGCATCGTCGCCCAGCTCGCCGCCTGCGGAGCCAAGCCGACCGTCCTGGACAGGTTCGACGCCTACCCGCACCCGGTGCGAGACCTTTTCCGGGTGGACCAGCACGGCGCCCGAGTCGTCCTCGGCGACGTACGCGAGCGCGCCACCGTGAAGTGGCTCGCCGGCCACGCGGACTACGTGATCCACGCCGCCGCATACGCCGATGTCGCCGCCTGCACCCGCCGGCCCGACACCGCCTTCGCCGCGAATGTGCACGGCACCCAGACCGTCCTGGACGCGGTGATGGAGTCGTCGGTGAAGCGGCTGGTCTTCGTGTCCTCCGCCTCCGTATACGGCGACGGCACCCCCACAGAGGACAGTGTGGCGCGCTTCGCCGAGGATCAGCCGTTGACCCCGATCTCCGTGTACGCCAACACGAAGCTGTGGGGCGAGCACCAGGTGCGCCTGATGCTCGGCGGCAGCGGCAGCGAGTACTCGATCGTCCGGTACTTCTCCGTCTACGGCGACCCGCAGATCCCCAAGCCCGGCTCGCACTCCTGGATGGTCCCGTGGCTGGCCCTGTCCGCACACACGGGCAAGCCGATGCGGCTCAACGGCGGCGGACACCAGGTGCGCGACATGGTCCACGTCGAGGACATCGCGCACGCCACGATCCTCGCCCTCGTCACCGACCAGGCCGCTGGACAGACCATCAACATCGGCACCGGTATCCCCACCTCGGTCCGGCGGATCGCCGAGCTGGTCGCCGCCCACTACCCCCGCGCCGCTTTCATCGAGACGCCAATGCCCGAGGGCGACCCTCGCGGAGGCTACGCCGACACCCGCAGGGCCACCGACCTGCTCGGCTGGCGCCCCGCCATCACCCTCACCGAGGGCGTGAACCGCTACGTGAACTGGCTCAGGACCACGCCGGGCGCCGTCCCGGACTGGTTCAGCGCCCCGACCACTGCCGCTCTGGCCGCCTGAACGAAGGGATCGCCTCCATGCGCGTCGTGCTGCTCGGCGGAGCCGGATACATCGGCTCCGTCGCCTCTCACCACCTCGTCTCCCTCGGCCACCACGTCACCGTCGTGGACGGCCTGATCTACAACCGCCGGGACGACCCGAGCCAGCTCCTGCCCAACGCCGCCACGTTCGTCGGCGGGGACCTGCGCGACCCCGACCTGCTGGTTGAGGTCTGCGACGGCGCCGACGCCGTCGTGCACCTCGGCGGGATCGTCGGCGAGCCGGCCTGCCAGCTGGACGAGGAGCTGGCCGTCGAACTGAACTACGCCGCCCCGATGATCGCCGCCGAGGCCGCAGCCGGCGCAGGCGTCGGCCAGTACGTGTTCTTCTCCTCCTGCAGCGTCTACGGCAAGCACGAGGGCACCGTGGACGAGGACACCGAGCCGAACCCGCTGGGTTTCTACGCCAGGACCAAGGTCCTCGCCGAACGACGCCTCCCCGACGTACTCGCCGGAGTCTCCAAGTTCACGACCCTTCGGCTGGCGACCGTCCACGGCTCCTCGCCCCGCCAGCGTCTGGACTCCGTCGTCAACTCCATGGCTTCCCGCGCCGTCGCCACCGGCCGCATCCCGCTCAACGGCGGCGCACAGCGCCGACCCCTCGTCCACGTCGGTGACGTCGCCGAAGTCCTCGCCGGCGTCCTGGACGACAACCTGACCGGGGCGTGGAACGTCGGCAGCGACCAGGAGAACCACACCATCGCCGACATCGCCGAGACGGTCGCCGTCATCGTGCCCGGCTCGAAGATCCAGCGCGGGCCGGAGCGAGACGAAGCCGACGCCCGCGACTACCGCGTCAGCTTCGCCCGGCTCCAGCACCACATGCCCGGGGCGTGCTCCACCGCTCTCAAGGACGGCGTGCAGGAGATCGCCGACCTCCTCGCGGCCCGCACGATCACGGACCCGAACCAGCCCCAGTACGACAACCACCAGGGCCTGGTGGCGGCCTTCACCGCCGGCAAGGTGCGATCCCTGCGCTCCCCCGCGTGCCAGCGGTACCAGGCCGAGTACACCGCCACCTGGGGGAAGCAGTGACGACCGCCGCACCGTTCCTGCCGTGGAACCGGCCGTCCATCGGGGGCGAGGAGGAGGCCGAGGTGATCCACACCCTGCGCTCGGGCTGGCTCACGCATGGCCCGAAGGCAACCCGGTTCGAAGAAGTCGTGAAGACCGCACTCGGAGCCGAGGACGCGTTCGCCGTCTCCTCGTGCACCGCCGCCCTGCACCTGGCCTTCCTCGCCGCCGGCATCAAGCCGGGGGACGAGGTGATCACCCCGAGTCTCACCTTCTGCGCGGCCCCGAACGCCATCGTCCAGTCCGGCGGCACACCCGTGTTCACCGAGGTCGATCCGGTCACATTCAACATCGACCCCGAGGCGGCCGAGCAGGCGATCACCGCCAGGACGAAGGCCATCGTGGTCATGCACTACGGCGGCCACCCCTGCGACCTCCTGGCCTTCCGCAAGCTCGCCGACGACCACGGCCTGGTCCTGATCGAGGACGCCGCCCACGCTCTGCACGCCTCGCGCGATGGCCTGCGAGCGGGCAGCGTCGGTGACCTGGCGGTGTTCTCCTTCTACGCCAACAAGGTCATGACCACCGGCGAGGGCGGGATGATCGTCGGCCGCACGGACCTCGTCCAGGCCGCACGCCTCCTCGGCCGACACGGCATCGACTCCTCCGTGTGGCAGCGCCATGGCAAGCGCCGCACCGCCGACTACGAGGTCACCGTGCCGGGCCTGAAGTACACCATGCCGGACATCACGGCCGCGGTCGGGATCCAGCAGTTCCAGAAGCTGCCGGACTTCACCGCGCGCCGAGCCCAGATCGCCGCCTCCTACGACCGGTCCCTCGCCGGCCTTCCGGGGCTGCGGCTGCCGACCGTCCTGGACGGCGTCCGGCACGGCTGGTTCCTCTACCCCGTCCTGATCGAACCGGTCGGCGGCCGGAGCCGCGACACGGTGGCCGACATGCTCCTCGACGCCTATGGGATCGGCACCAGCGTGCACTTCAAGCCGGTCCACCGCCTCGCCGCATACCGGTACGTCGACTGCCACCTGCCCGTCACCGAGCAGATCGCCGCCCGGCAACTGTCCCTGCCGTGCTACCCGGCCATGACCAGCGCGGACGCGCAGCGCGTCATCGACGCGATCCACGCCGTCTGGTCCTGACCCACAACGCCGCTGGGCCGACTGTCAGATGACCGGCGGCCGGCCCAGCCTGGTCATCCGCCACACCGTGCTCCACCGCATCGGCCGACGCGGAGGACACGGCGTACGAACGCCCTCGAAGAAGCCGGACCACCACGCCTTGAGACCGGACAGCGGCGGCCGACGCACCACCGTGTACAGCGCCCAGGAGGTGAGGTAGACGGGCACCAGAACGGCAGGCAGGTGACGCTTCGCCAGCCACACCCGATTGCGTGCCGTCATCCGGTAGTAGGTGGCGTGCCGGGCCGGATCGGTGCGGGGATGCTGCAACACCAGATCGGACCGGTAGTCGATCTCCCATCCGGCATCGAGCGCACGCCAGGCGAAGTCCGTCTCCTCGTGCGCGTAGAAGAACTCGGCAGGGAACAGGCCCACCTGGTCGATCACGCTCATGCGGATCGCGTGCCCGCCACCCAGGAACGTGGTGACCGGACCGGACTGCAGCGGATCACTCGCGCCGAATCGGGGGACGTGGCGGCGCTGGGTATACCCGGTCTCGTCCGCGATCCGGAAGGACACCACACCGAGGCGCGGGTTCTGTTCGAAGGCTTCCCGGATCAACCGGAAGGTGTCGGTTCGGGGAAGCAGCCCGTCGTCATCCAGAACCACCAGGACGTCGACACCACCGAGTTCACGCAGGCGCTCAACACCAACATTCCGGCCGCCAGGGATGCCCAGGTTCTCGGGCAGTTCCACCCCCTCCACCCACGCCGGCAGTTCGGGCAGCTTCACGCCCTGGCCGAGCACCACGGTCCGCGTGCTGCCGCCGCCTTCCTGGGCGTCGACCGAGTCCAGGAGCGCACGAAGCTCCTTCGGCCGGTCGCCCATCGTCAGCACCACCACGCCCAGTGTGACGCCCATCGCACCCGATCCCATCGAGGAACCCTTCATGATCTCGCCGACACCGGAACCCGCCGATGTGCCGTTGCGCGTACTCGCCGAGACCCGCAGGCTCCCGGACCACCAGCACATGGACCAGCACACCCTGACCTGGATCGCCGGCAACCGGCCCGCCGGTCCCAGTGCCCCGGCCACGATGCCACACCGACCGGCCCTGCTGGTACCCGATGCCTCATGGTTCGCCAGCCCGCCCGTGATCGACTCCATCCACGGCGCGCTGCACAACGCCCGCGTTGGCCTCCTCGTCCAGTTCCTCGCCCAGCTTCGCAGTCTCCACCACGATCACGCCTTGGCCCTCGCCGCCGCAGCAGCCTGCCACGACTGCCGACGGCACCATGACCGCGACGACCCCGGCCACGGCGATCGCGCTGCACGCTGGCTCGCCAGCAACCTCGACACCGTGGCCCGCACCTTCGGCCACCTGGTCACCACCGAGACGATCACCGCAGTCGCCCTCCACGACGTCCCGCACGACGCCTTCACCGACACCCAGGCCAGCGCCTACCGGCAGAGTCCGCATCTGGTGGACCTCCTCAAGTCCGCCGACGCACTCGACCGCTACCGACTGCCCCTCCGCCGCTGGTGGCCTGACCCGAGCCGCCTCCGCATAGCCCTGCCGGCGTGGCTCCCGCCGGTCGCGTTCGACCTGGTGGTGCACAGCGAGCAGGCACGCCTCGACGGCGCCACTCACGGCGAAGCCCTGGGACACGCACTCCACACCGTCCTGCCCGAGTAGGAGGACCCGTTGCACGCCGACTGGGAATACGCCCACACCAGCTACAACGCGCCGGTCTCGCGCCCGTCACCCGCCGGGCTCGCGGAGAGCGAAGCCGACTGGGCTTGGCGACTGGAGACGGAGACCCCGAACGGTTGGCTTCTGCGGGACAACGCCATGCTCCGCAGCCTGGCCAGCGGCGCCCCGATCCACCTGCTTCACCTGACCCGCGACCTGGGTGCTGTCCGCAGCAGCGGGCACCTCTACGCCTCCACGGGCTGCCTGGTCGGCGCCATCTATGGATCACCTCTCACACCGACTCGTGGCGCCTTCCAGCCCCACAACCTCGGCTCCTACCTGCTGGAGAGCAGGGAGAACAGCACTCCGCTGATCATCGAGGTCACCCCCAGCGCTCCGGTGCCCGCCAAGGGCCTCGACTACCTGCGTCTCGGCGGCATCCACCTGAGGACGTACCAGGCGTACCGGCACTTCCTCACCGAGTCGGAGGACGACCAGGTGCTCCGGTCCGTCCTGGACCGCGTGCACGTCGCGGCCCCGTTCCTCGACACACTCCTGCGCAACGCGACCGGCGGCGCGGCACCGGACGAGTCGTTCATCGACGTCCTCGCCGCCACGGTCCCGGTCTTCCCGTACCTCGGGTACCTCTACTTCGAAATAGTCGCCGAGTACCTGATGCTCCACTCCGCCAGCCGGACAACCAAGGAGTACGCCCACCGAGGGGAGCTGAACAACCGCCTCTACAAGAAGCTCGCGTTCTCCGCAGTGCAGGACATGGGTGTTCTCTTCGACCTCGGCCGGTTCGCGCCGAACTGCGCGCGACTCCTCGAACTCGTCGAATGCATCGAGGTCGGCCTGGCATCCGGCCTGCCCAGCTACGTGCGGCACCGGATGTCCCACTTGTTCGCCGCCACAGCCCTGGCGCCGGACCAGGACGCCTCCGTCATCACCTTCCGTCGGGCGGACCTGGACACGCTGACGGACACCGCCCCTCATCTCCTCGGCCAGCTCATCTTCCGGGAGATCCGGATTGCCGACCGCTATCCACAGCTCTACCACTGCTTCGAACAGGCCAAGGCCTTGGAAGCGTGGAGCTACTGGAACTCCGAGCGCATCCCGACGCCGTTCAACGGCACGACTCCCAAAGGGGAGATCGGCATCAACCCGGCCTACCCGGACGCCAGCTTCGCGGTCTGGTCGGCCGAGACCTGCGAACGGGGACTCCTCCACCCGGTCGAACAGGTGGCCGCGGTGCCGGCCCCGCGCCTCGTGCCCTGGCTGATCGCTCCACTGCGGGACCGGACGGATGAGGAGCGATGGGTGAGGCGGCACATGGCCCCGGCGTGATGGCTCCTGCCGGGCTGTCGAGCGGCTGGCGGAGCACCCGCAGCGGCTGCCACGTGCCAGAAGTCACCGGCACAACCACCGCCCATTCGAAATCCTTCACCAGCTCAGCCATTCCACGGTCGGCCAACGCAACGGTCTCCGTCCATCCCCCCTGCGGCATGTCGGCGGCCGTCGCGCCGTACGGGAGATCGATCTCGGTCCAGCGGCCGAGGATCATGTCTTCCGCCTTCGCCGCGAGATGCCCCGGTAGCAGTTCCTTCGCGACCGGTGTCCAGCCGTGAAGGTCGTTTTGCCTGGTCAGTGGCACTTTCGTGACAAACCCGCAGGTCACTGGCTTGCGGGGATCAATAGCTCTCGGAGTGGTAGGACTCCAGGCGAAGAATCCGAGTAGTCCCGTTCGATGTCGGTGCGATGCCAAGCTCCAGCGAGAACTTCACCTGCGCCGAGGGAGTGATCCCCGAGCTGGATAGGGCGCAGGTGGACACGAGCCTTGGCGCCCGGATCTTCGACGCCCCAGCACACATGGCCAGGTTCCGATCCCTGCTCGCCCGGTTCGAGTCTCGCGCCCTCTCGGAGGAGGAGACCCGAGAGTTCATCGCATCCATCAAGAAGGAAATGGAAGGCAAGCGTGAATAGTTCTCCGTGGCAGAAGTCCAGCTACTCCGGTGCGAGCGACAACTGCGTCGAAGTGCGTCAGACCAGCGGACTGGTCGAGCTACGCGAGTCCGACGACGGCGAGGTCATAGTCCGCACCGCCCCGGGCAGGTTCGCCGTGTTCCTCCGAGCTGCCAAGGCAGGCGAGTTCGACCACCACGCCAGCTGACGCCGCAGGCCCTCTCCGTCTCCTGGCACGGCACGCCCAGCAGCTTCCTCAGCCCGGTCCTCCCGCAGCAGACGCTGAAGGACCAACGGGCCCGCGTCCCCGTGCGGTAGCAGCCGGGGACGCCAGGTCGGCGAGCAGGTCGTCCAGGACCAGCTCCTCCTCGATGCGTCGGCCGGAGGCGAGCAGTGCCGGGCCCAGGGCCGGGTCCCAGGGGGCGTCCGTGGGAGTTCCGGTGAGGGGCGCGGTGTCGGGATGGGTGTCCCGGGCGCTTCGGTAGTCGGCGACCGTGTAGCGCCACGGGATCCAGGGGACGTGGGCGAGCAGGCGGGTGGCGATCCTGAGGCCACCCCAGTCGAAGTCGCCGTGGTAGCGGAACGTCCATCCGGCCTCGGCGTAGTGCCTCAGCAGTCGCAGGGCGGCCGTACTGGGCTGGCCCTGGAGGCAGACCAGGGGGGCGCAGTCGGGGCCGAGCCGGTCGGCGGCGGCCAGCACGACGGCCGGGTTCTCGCACACGTACGCCGTACCGCCGTGCCGCGGGCGGGGAGGGTCGCGGACGAGTTGCCGGAGGGTCAGGACGGCCGGCTGTCCGACCGCCCCGAGCGCATCGAGGGCTTGCCCGGTGGCAGTGTCGGGGTCCCCGGGGAGATTGAGGGTGAGGACCTGCGAGGAGAGTTCGTCGAGCAGGAGCCCTGCCGCCGCCCAGGTGTCGCGTCGCGCCTGGGCTCCGTCGCCTGGCGGGGCTCCGGTGAGGGCCCGGATGGCGTCCAGGGTGAGGGTCGCG
Organism: Kitasatospora sp. NPDC101157; assembly: GCF_044768255.1. Classification (NCBI taxonomy): domain Bacteria; kingdom Bacillati; phylum Actinomycetota; class Actinomycetes; order Kitasatosporales; family Streptomycetaceae; genus Kitasatospora; species Kitasatospora sp. NPDC101157. Next base: position 614,468 of record NZ_JBIWPL010000003.1, read on the forward strand.
AGCGGGCCGTGGTCCAACGCGTGGGCGCTGCCGACGTGTTCGGCGGCGAAAGTGCTGAGCGAGCGCGGCGGCGACACGGGCAGGTGCGGCAACAGGCGGGCCAGGTCCGCGAGCAGGGGCGTCGCCGCCTCGGGGTGGGACGCCAGGCGCCGGACCAGGCCGGTGGCGTGAAGGGAGGAGTACCAGCCGGCGAGTTCGGGCCGGGCGGCCACCGTGGCGGCCAGCGGGCCGAAGGCACTGTCCCAGGCCCGCGCCAGTCGATCGGCCGTCTGCTGGCGCGGGACGACCGGTCCGGTGAGCGCGACGACCGCAGCGGCCAGGCCGTCCGGGCTGGCGCCGCTGGCACGCAGCACCCGGTCGACGGCGGCCAACGACACGGACAACGAACGACCCGGCCGAGGCGCGCGACCCAGGAGCCGGGCCACGGCGGCCCGTTCGGCGTCGGCAGCACCGCTGAGGGTGACCGTGCCGTCGAGCGACTGCCCCGCCTCCATCCGGCGGCGGGCGCGGTCGAGCAGCCAGGTGAGTTCGGGGGAGCCGATCAGGCGTCGAAGCCGGGGAAGGTCCGTGATCAGGAGAACACGCTCCCCTGCCGTGGACCGGGCACCTCGCCGTCGGCCACCCGCGCACGCCGGTGACCGTCCCACTCCCATCGGGTGACCAGGACGGCGGCGATCTCGTCGACCCGGGAGAGCTGGGCGATGGCCAGGCCCGGCACCTGCGGGTAGCAGCCCCATTCGCGTTCGGACGTCATCACCACGTCCAGGTCGAAGGCGGCCAGCAGGCCGAGCGACTTGGCGCGCGAGTCGTCGTCCACACCGGCGAAGGCCTCGTCCAGGGTGACCAGACGCGGCGCGTGCGGGTTCCCGGCCGAGGCGTAGTGCGAGGAGGCCGCGGCGAACAACGGGAGCGAGACGGAGAGTACCCGTTCACCGCCGGAGGCCGGGCCGGTGGCGGACTGCCACTTGCCGTGCTGGTGACGTTCGATGCCGAACTCGTGCCAGGACCGGTAGTCGAGGGCCGCAGTGAGGTGCTCCAGCCAGGTCCCGGACGGATTGTCGGTGCGGGCCCGCTCGATCTGCGCCTGGAGGAACTCGCCGAGCGCGGCCCGGTCAGCGGCCGTCCAGGCGTCGGAGGACTGACGCAGGAGACGTTCGCGCGCGGCGGCGAGGCCGGCGGGAGCGTTGCGGGCGAGCTTCCAGACGAGCCGCAGCAGCATGCCGGTGCTGGTCGGACGGCCGGTGAGTTCCCCGTTCATGCGCAGGACCTGTTGCTCGGCGGCGCTGACCAGCTCCTGGAGGGTCCCGGCGACCTCGGTGATCAGGTGGTTCTCCAGGATCTCCTGCTCCCGGGCGGAGAGCAGCTGCTGCCGGTCGGCGACCTCGGTGGTCAGAGCGGCGGCCAGCTCGGGAACCGAGCGCTCACGCCCCTGGAACACGATGTCGACGACCAGCCCCTCCTCCAGCATCCGGGCCGTCGCGGTGTGGCCGTGGCGGGCGAGGGCGTCGGAGAGGTCCTTGAGCTCCTCGGTGATCCGGCGCTGGACGCGTTCCCACGCCGGATCGGCGTCGTCGACGGACTCCAGCTCGCGCTCGACGGCCCGGGCCAGGCGGACCGCCGGCTCAGGGGCCCAGGAGTCAGCGGCATGTCCGGCGGCCAGGTCGGGCAGGGCGACGGCGAGCAAGCCGGTGGCGGCGAAGCGGCGCAACGCTTCGATCGCCTCGGCACGGGTACGGGCGGTGTCCTCGATCTCGGTACGGACCCGGTCACGGAGGGCATCCGCGGCGGCCCGGCGACCGGTCGCGTCGTTCTGCGCCCGGCGGGTGGCCCGCTCGTCCTCCTCACAGGCCCGCGATGCGGCCTTCACTTCGGCGAGTTGGCGCTGCAGCTCGGCAACGGCGGCACCGACGGTGGCGGCGAGCGTCTCATGGCGCTCTCCCGCCGTGACGGCTTCGCGCGCCGCGTCGCGGGCGCGCTCGGCCAGCTCGGCGGCGTGTTCCGCAGCGCGGCCGTGGTCGGCCTCCTCCGCCGCCAGTGCGCTGCGGGCGGCGCGGGCCTCCCGTACGGCGGGCCACAGGGCGGCCAGGGCCTCACGGTAGGCACCGAGGTCGTCCCGGGCCTCCCGCAGGCCGGCGCCCGTGGCCGGCAGGCCGAGTTCCTCGGCCAGGCCGTGCAGTTCGGCAGTGGACTGTTCGGCGACGGCCGCTGCCCCAGCGGCTTCCCGCTCGGCGTCTGCGCGGCGCTCGACGGCCCGGGCATGCTCACGGTGCGCGGCCACCGCGGTGGCGTGTGCACCGCGCAGGGCTGTGTCGTCCGGAAGGGCGGCCAGTTCTGCCGCCAGGGTGCGAAGCTCGGCCTCCAGACGCTCCGATCGGGCCGATGCGTCCTCCAACTGCGCCGCGATCCGGTCGAGTTCCGTATCGATGGCAGCCATTCGGGCACGCCGGGCCTGCTCCCGGGCCCCCTCGCCGAGATACTCGGCGGCAGGCTTCGACCAGGCCCCGGTCAGCGGGCCGAGACGGAAGCGCCCGTCCAGACCGATCCAGCTGCCGCTGCTGGGCACTTCCTCGTCCGGGTGCAGCAGTCCGATGCCGCCGAGCAGCCGGTGGAGCAGCTCGTCGGACAGCACGGCTGCCGCCGGGTCCGCGCGATCCACCGCGGGACGCAGCACGGCAGCGAGCGAAGAACCGTCCACCGGCGCACCGGCGGTCGCCAGAACGTCCCAGGTACCAGCGGCTGCCACCGTTCCGTCCGGGGCGACCCAGGCGTCCAGCAGGCCCGAGGCTTCCAGGGCGGCTTCCAGACCGGCCTCCTGTCGTTGCGCCAGGCCGTCCCTGAAATCGATCAGTTGCCACAGCGGTGCGCCCGAACGACCCTCCCTGGCCCCGGGTGAGCGGGTGTACGAGGCCTGTGGCCCGCGCCGGCCACCCGCCCGCAGCTCGGCCAGCTCGGCCCGGAGGCGATCGCGGTGGTCGGCCCCGTCCCGCTGCTCGGTCTCCAGCGCGACCCGGCGGCGGGCCAGATCGGCCCCGATCGTGGACGCGGCCTGCTGCGCGGCCGACCGGGACGGGTCGGTACCGGCCAGTGTCGCACTCCACTGGCCGAGTTCATCGAGTACGCCTTCGATGCCGTCGGGGCGAAGCAGCGCGCACGCGTCGAAGTACGAGCGGACGGCAGCGAGGTAGTCCCGGGCCGCCTGCACCGTGCCCTCCTCGGCCTCGGCCCGCAGCTCCGCCTGACGAGCCAGGTCGCCGTCCGCGTCCTCCAGTCGGCGGCGGGTCCGGTCCAACTCCCGAACCGCGTCCTGCGCGGTCTCAAGGTGCTGCTCGACCAGGCCGATCGAGCGCTGACGGCGGTCGATGAGATCGGCAGCACTCCGCTGCACCGCTTCGGGCGCCTCACCCGCCGCCAGCGGAAGGGCCACCCGGTCGGCGTGCCCCGGCCCCAGCCCGGCCGTCGACGCAGCGGCACCCGAGCGGTCCAGTGCGCCGTCCCGGGAACGCTCCGCGGCCTCCGTCCGCGATCGCGCTGCGCCCAGCTTGGTCGCGAACCGTGTCAGGTCGCCCTCGGCCCGGAGCCGATCCGCCTCGGCACGGTCGGCGTCCTTCGCCGTACGCTCGGCCAGGGCGGCAGCCTGCTCCAGCTCACGGGCGCTGCGCATCTCCGGACCGGCCCGGAGGGCCTCTTCCCTGGCACGCAGCCCGGTTCGCCGCCGGTCCAGTTCCTCCAGTCGCGTCTCGGCTTCGGCCAGTGCGGTCCCGGCCGCCTCGAAGTCCTGTTCAGCGGTGTTCAGTTCGGCGCGAAGCGCCTCGTAGCGGGAGTGCTGGACGCGGGGGGCACGGGCCTTCCGCCGGGCGGCGACCCGGGCATATCGGCGGTAGTGCTGGAGGAAGGCCCCCGCGGCGCGCTCAGCGGCCGCCATGACGGCGAGCTGTTCCTTCTCCTCGTCCAGCGAGCGGAAGGCCTCGGCCACGTCGGCGACCACGGCCTGGTCCATCGGCGGCAGCGATTCGGTCAGGGCCTGGGAGAGTGCCTTCTCGCTGGGCCGCTTGGACAGCTGGGGCTGGCGCAACTGGATCAGGAGATCGACCAGGGCCGCGTACCGCTGCTCGCCCAGGCCGAACAGCGCCTCGTCCACCGCGCGCCGGTACGCCCGCGCCGAGTCGTACAGCAGGCCCCGCTCCCCCAGGGCCTCGGCCAGCCGGTCCCGGCCGACGGCCGCGCCGGTGGAATCGACCAACCGCAGCTCCGGGCCGATGCGTTGCCCGGTCACGAAGTACCAGTGGCGGGCGATCCCCCGGCCACTGACCGCCTTCAGCCCGCAGCCGAGCGTGGTGTAGTGCGCGGTACCGTCCGGGTCGAGGCGGCCGAACTCGATCCAGGTGTAACCGAGCCGCTCGGAGTGCGGGTGCTCGCCGCCCAGCAGCAGGTTCCACTCCATCCGCTTCTTGGGGTCCGCGTCCGGCTCGACCCGGTGCGAGGACAGGTCACCGTCCAGCAGGAAGGGCAGGGTCAGGGCGAGCACCTTGGACTTGCCCGTGCCGTTGTTGCCGCGCAGGAGCAGCCGACCGTCGCGGAAGTGGAACTCCTCCTGGTCGTAGTAGAACAGGTCGACCAACCCGATCCGGAGCGGCTGCCAGCGGAGGCGCCCAGGTAGCGGCAGCAGCGTCTCGACGGTGGTGTTCATCGGTTCCTCGTGCCCTTCGTACGGCCTGGCGTCGCCTTCATGTTCTTCCGGGCAGCGCTCTGACCGGGTTCCAGCAGCACTGCCTCGCCGACCCGGTAGCGCTCCAGGGCTGGTCTGGGCCGCACCGAAGCGGCACCGTCCGGGCCCTCCGCACGTGCCAGGAGCCCGAGCGCGACCAGCCGTTCGACGGCTTGTCCGGCCAGTTCCGCCTCGGCTCCGGGGACGGTCGCGCTGCGCCGCCAGAAGCCGGCATGCGCCACCGCCCAGTCGGCCACCTGCTGATGCAGGTCGGCCAGCGTGACCGTACCGCCCTTGCCGGCGAGGTACTCGGCCACCAGCAGCGCCACGTGGCCGTCGGTGCCCGACTCCGGCATCCGCAGATCCGTCAGGTCGTCATCGGGGTCGACCATCGCCAGGCCTTCCGCTCTCACTTCCGGCACCAGGCCGGTGAGTTCACCGATGCGCCGGGTGAGCGCGCCACGCTGCGAGGTGAGGTAGGCACTCTCGTTCTCGGTCAGCCCATCCACGTACACCACCGGGTCGTCCAGCAACCGGCGGGTCAGGCTGTGTCTCAACGCCCGGTTCCGCAGCTCGTCGCTGTCCGGCAGCACCTCTGCGTTGAGTTCGGCCAGTCGCTCCTCGAAGCCCTCCGCGTGAACGGTGCTCGGGCCCCGCCGGGCGACGAGCAGAACGGCGAGCACTCGGCGGTCCACGTCGTACAGGGCGTCTCCGGCCGATTTCAGGAAGGCCTCCTCGTCGCCCGCGACCTTGCTCAGGACACCCCATTCCAGCAGCAGCCGAACCACGGCCACCAGATCGGTGCGCTGCTCCCGGTCGGACAGGGTGAACCGGACGCCGGCGGCATCGAGCGCCGGATCGGCGGCCGCCAGCACGACATGCTCGGCCAACCGCCCCAGTGCGACCTGCTGCTCGGCTCGCTCCAGCACCGCCAGGCACAGGCACACCAGGACGTAACGGCGTCGCGAGAACGGCAGGCCGGTGCGCTGGTCCCTGGCCGGGTGCGTCGAATCGTCGGCCCGACCGGGAATGCGGCGGAGCCGGGCCACCTCGGAGTCCACCAGGAGCCCCCAGCCGGTGTTCCGCTCGAACCAGGTGCGCAGTTCTGTGGCGTACTGCCGCACCAGGCGGAAGTCGTCGGCATGGGAACCGCCCGCCCGGAGCAGGGGACGGCGCAACAACGCGCGCGCGGCGCGCCGCACCTCTGCGGCACGCTGCGCGGCGAGGGCGTCGCCCAGACGGTCGTCACTCATGGTCGGCCCGCACCGGCTCGGGGTGCCGTGCCAGGTCGACGATCTCGACCAGGTGGTCCGGTCCCCGCAGCACGCCGTCGAGTGTGCGGATCTCGGCGATCCCGCCACCGCGAATCCTGGTCAGTCTGATCTCCATCGTCCCGTCGTTGGTGGTGGTCGAGACGGACTCCGCGCCCGGACGCCAGGCCGACAACGCGTCACCGAGCAACAGCAGGAACAGCCGGAACGCCTCCCGGTCGAGCACCTCCAGGTCGCCGAGCCGCACCTCACCACGGGTCGCCAGCCCGGCCCGAACCGCCACCGTCTGTTCGGCCTGCTTCCGGGCCAGCTCAGCCAGGTACGCCTTGGCCTCGCCGCGGTCCTGCACCGCTGCGCGGCGGCCGCGGCGTTCGTACGAGCCGGTACGACGCAGCTGCGGACTGATCCGCACGCCCGGCGCGTCCCGCCAGGACACGGAAGCGGACACCGGCTCGGCCTCGCGCTCTGCGAGTGCCTCGTGATCGATCGTGAGGTGCCTGGCTGAATGGAGCCCGAACGCCGACCGCCACAGCCGGTGCCGGCTGTCGTCGTCGGGCGCTTCGGCGAACCATCGGGCGAGTTCGCGGAAGTCCGCCGAACGATCCGAACGGCCGGCCCGACGCTCGTTCAACGCCTGGATGACACCCAGCAGTTGGGGAATCGCCTGGCGGGCGGCGGAACGCAGCAACTTGGCCTGGGACGAACGGCCCGGCACGCTGAGGAACCAGGCCCGCAGGCCGTCCCAGCGACCGGACCACCGCCGCTCCGCCGCTGCCAGTGCCTCGGTCGCCACGTCCGGTGCGGCGTCGGCGGCCTCACGCTCGGCGGCCAGCCTCAGCAGTGGCCCGATCCGCCCGTCCTGCTGGGTACCGAGTTCCTCCAGCAGCCCGGCGATCTCCGCACCCCGGGTCACCAGGTCCTCGATGAACCGCTCCAGGTAGTCGATCAGCCGCTGCTTGTACGCGAGGAACACCTCGACCTCGGCCTCGTGAAGGTCGACCGTCCGCTGGAGCGAGTTCATGAAGGCGCGGGCGTTGTCGGCCAGTCCCGAGAAGCGGTCCACCAGGGCAAGCATCGCGAGGTGTGTCACGGCCGGGTCCGGTTCGTCCCGGTCGGCCAGCGCCAACAGGGCTCGCAGCTGCACGACGATGTCGGCGAGGGCGACCGCCTGCAACTCACCACGCCGGCCGAGCGCCTCGTCGTACGCGCCCAGCGCCTCCTCGGCGGCCTCGCCCTCGCGAGTGAGCTGGTAGATGTACCGGGACCGGTAGAAGTCCTCCAGCGCCGTAACCCGGCCGGTGTCCGGATCAGCCCGCAGGTTCCCCCACCTGGCCAGCCGTTCCAGTGCGACGGCGACCGCTTCCAGCGGCGGCCGGCCCTCCGGCGGAAGACCCAGGTGGACGTCCTCGGGGCGCAGATGAACGGTGAACTCCTGCTTGGCCCGGACGAACACCCCCATCACCTGTCGGTAGAGCTCACAACTCTCCGTGGTGAGGTGCGCGAAAGGCCGGTACCTCTCGCCGGCTCGGTCCGGGACGCCGTCCCGCGGGCTCGAACTCGGGTCGTCGCCGCTGGTCATGGGCGCCATTGTGCCGGACGGCCGTATCTGCGCGAACCAGTTCACCGAAACCGGGGCGACTTCGCGGAGGATTTGCCGGGGGCGCGGCGGGGTGGGGTAATGAGAGACGGCCGGTGTTTCAACGTCCCGTGAGAGACCCGGGAGCCTGTGATGAGCGGTGGGCCGGAACCGATCAGTGCCGAGGGGCTGCGCGCGGTGCGCGAGGAGTTGGCACAGCTGCGGGTGGAGCGGGGGGAGGTGGCCGCGACGCTTCGGGGGGACGGTCCGGCGGGTGATTCCGCGGATGCCGCCGACGAACTTCAGCGGGCCTCCGACGTGACGCGGCTGGACCGGCGGATCGCCGAGCTGGAGGGCCGGCTGCGGGAGGCCGAGGTGGCCGGGGCACCGTCGACCGAGGTGATCGGGGTGGGTTCGACCGTCACCGTGCGGTTCTCGGACGGCGAGGAGGAGACCGTCGAGATCTCGGAGCTGGCGGAGGAGCGGGAAACGACCCTGGTGACCTACGACAGCCCGTTGGGGAAGGCGCTGTTGGGCCGCCGAGCCGGGGAGACGGTGAACTACGAGACGCCGGGCGGCGCGGCGAGCGCGGTCGTGCTGGCGGTGGGGAACGGCCGGTAGGCCACGGGCGGAATTCCCCGTCGGGGGGTGCTCGCCCGGCCTCCGACGGGCGCGGCCCGTCGGCTCACGGGAACCACCTCTTCGACGCCCGGGGGCGATGAACCACGGCGCGGCCGCGGTGGGCGTCATCAGCCTGGCGGTCGTCGCCGCCCCCGGCCCCCGCCACCTGCCGCCGCCACCTGCCCGAACCGCGCACCGTCGGCAGGAGGGAGGATTCATCCGTACCGACCGGATCGAACCCCGAGGAGCCGACGACGATGGGCCGAGTGACCGTTCCGCGCAGGATACTGCGACTGCGCCAGGGCACCCCCTCGCACCGCCCCGACACCCTCGCCGCCGAGGAGCCGATGGAGATCCGGGTCGGCGGCCGCCCGCTGACGGTGACCATGCGCACCCCCGGCAGCGACTTCGACCTGGCGGCCGGCTTCCTGGTGAGCGAGGGCGTGCTGCACTCCGCCGACCACCTGGCCGGGATCCGCTACTGCGCCGGGGCCACCGCCGACGGCGGCAACACCTACAACGTGGTGGACGTGGTGCTCGCCCCCGGCGTGCCCGCCCCGGACGCCTCGCTGGAGCGCAACTTCTACACCACCTCCTCCTGCGGCCTGTGCGGCAAGGCCAGCCTGGACGCGGTGCGCACCACCGCGCCGTGGAGCGTCGCCGAGGACGGGCTGCGGGTCACCCCCGAGCTGCTCTCAGCACTGCCCGACCGGCTGCGCGCCGCCCAGAAGGTCTTCGACAGCACCGGCGGCCTGCACGCGGCCGGACTGTTCGACGCCGAGGGCCGGCTGCTCTGCCTGCGCGAGGACGTGGGCCGGCACAACGCGGTGGACAAGGTGGTCGGCCACGCGCTGCGCGAGGGCCTGCTCCCGGCGCGCGGCACGGTGCTGATGGTCAGCGGCCGGGCCTCCTTCGAGCTGGTCCAGAAGGCCGTGATGGCCGGCATCCCGATGCTCGCCGCCGTCTCCGCGCCCTCCTCGCTGGCGGCGGACCTCGCCGAGGAGAGCGGGCTGACGCTGGTCGGCTTCCTGCGCGGCGACTCGATGAACGTCTACACCCGCACGGACCGGATCGACACCGGCCCGGAAGACGCCGCCCGGGACGGCGAGTAGCAGGTCGGGCCGACCGTAGCGGGCCGGGCCGGGCCGACCGTGGCCGTCGTCGGCCGGCCCGGTCAGTCGGAGGGCTGGGGTGTCCAGCGGTGCAGGCCCTTGCGGTCGTAGTAGCGGGTCATCCCGAAGCCGAAGGCCAGGGCCAGCACGACGCCGACGGCGATCATGGTCCAGCCGCGGGCCAGCCCGGCGTCGGAGCGCGCGTCGAAGAAGAGGATCGCCCGGATGCCGTCGCTCAGCTGCCGCATCGGCTCGAAGGCGCCGAGGAAGCGGTAGAAGCCGGGCACCGCCTGCAGCGGGACGGTCGCCCCGGAGGACGGCAGGGCCAGGGCGATGAAGACGAACATGGACACCAGCTGCCCGATCCCGCCGAACGCGGCGTTGATGGCCTGCACCCCGAGGCCGACGGCCAGGCTGGCGCAGTAGGCGAAGAGCCAGAGCATCCCCGTGTGCGGGGCGTCCATGCCAAGGATGCCGACCGTGCAGAGCAGCACCAGGGAGGTGGTGAGCAGCATGATCCCGGCGGTCATCACCATCTTGAGCACCAGGGTCTGGGTGCGGCTGATCGGCACGGTCGGACGGCGGGTGTGCCAGGGGCCGATCTCGCTGTCGCTGTAGCCGAGCGCGCCGTCGACGCCGTTGTGGATGATGTTGCCGCCGATGAAGCCGCTCAGGACGGACAGCAGGGTGTAGTAGAAGGCGCTCAGGCCGAGTCCGCTGTGGCTGCCGATCGGTCCGGCCTTGGTGGTGACGGCGAACGGGTCGGCGAGCAGCAGCCGCGCGGTGGCGCCGCCGTCCGGGCCGGAGGCCTTGGAGGCGGGTACGGCGGCCAGGAGTTGTTTGCCGGTGGCGAGCGAGGCCTGGTGGGCGGCGCCCTGGGCGATCTGCGAGGCCATCGAGGCGCCGAGGCTGCCCAGGCCCGGGTTGGTGAGGACGGTGAGGGTGGGCCGCTCGGTGGCCCCGCCGGTGGCCAGCCCGGTGACGGCGGCGGTGAAGTCCTCGGGGACGAGGAGTGCGGCGTAGACCTTGCCGGAGGAGATCAGGTCCTGGGCGCCCGCCCGGTCGGTCTGCTTCCAGTGGACGGTCTCGCCCTGTGTGCCGGCCACCACCGCCCTGGCCAGCTGGGTGCCGAAGTTCGCCGGCTGCCCGGGCGGCGGCGCACCCCGGTCGGCGTTGACCAGGGCGATCGGCAGCCGGTGCAGGTTCCCGTTCGGGTTGACGATGCCCCCCATGTAGAGCAGCGAGAGCACCACGGCCACCAGGGCGCACAGGATGCTCGGGAAGAGCCACAGTTTCGGCTTCCGGGCGAGCGCCAGTGCCCTCGCCTGCCGGGGAGCCCCCTGGGAGCCTGTGGTCGCCATGCCACCCCTCGGTTCCGGGCACGGGCCGGTGCCGTGCCGCTACGGGTACGGCGGGAAGTCGTTCCGTGGGCGCGTGGCGGTCAAACCCGCGTCACCCGGGTGGCGGCACGCCCGGGACCCACCCGGAAGGTAAAGGTTCTACCAACTGCGCAAGTATTGCGCTCCGGCCGGTCTATGCTTCTGGAGGTTTGAAGAAGGCACCTCGTTCGGTGAGGCTTCTTCACGGACACAGGCCACTGATCCGACGACGTCGAGAGACGCCCAGGGTTAGGACAGATCCTCCCGACCTAAGGGTTGATCCGAAGTGGCTTCCGGCCCAGGGGGGTTGGACACGCCGTGGAGTGCCAAAGCTCTGACGAGTTGGGGTGAACCGGTCGCCGTTCCGCGCGCCGGCGAACTCCTTGCCGCGTCGATGACACGCACCACGGGGTGCGCCGACCGGGAGGGGGCGAGAGACATGGATTGCAGTAGTCCGGGCCACAGTAGCCCCTGCCCCCGCCTGTCCTCGTACGCCCCGTACACCTCCGGCACGCGGTAACGACCTTCCCCACGCGTCAAACTGACGGCACGTCAGCATCACCTCACCATGCACGCGTCTCCGCCGTGCCCGTACGGGCGCGCACCGCCGCGCGCCGATGCGCCGTGCCCGCACGCAGGGAACCACTGCCGCACGCCCCCAACCGCCCCGCCTGTCAGGGGCCCACGGGAGGAACACCATGACCACCGATGTCACCCTCAACTCCAAGGCCCCTCAGCCGCGTTCGGCGGTGCTCGACGACGCCCACGTCGGCGACATCAAGGGCGCCCTCGGCACCATCCGGCTCGATGACGAAGCGCCGCGCCAGGGGCTGAGCGCAAGACTCAGGACCCTGCTGGCGATCGTCGGCCCCGGCCTGATCGTGATGGTCGGCGACAACGACGCCGGCGCCTTCTCCACCTACGGCCAGGCCGGCCAGAACTACGGCACCCAGCTGCTGTGGACGCTGGCCCTGCTGATCCCCGTCCTGTACGTCAACCAGGAGATGGTGCTGCGCCTGGGCGCCGTCACCGGCGTCGGCCACGCCCGCCTCATCCTGGAGCGGTTCGGGAAGTTCTGGGGCGCTTTCAGCGTCATCGACCTCTTCCTGCTCAACGCGCTGACGCTGGTCACCGAGTTCATCGGGGTGACACTCGCGGCCGGGTACCTGGGCCTGCCGAAGGTCGCCTCCGTGGTCCTGGCGGCCGCGGTGATCATCGCGTCGGCCTTCACCGGCTCCTTCCAGCGCTTCGAGCGGGTCGCCGTGACGCTGTGCGTCGGCTCGCTGCTGCTGGTGCCGATCTACTTCATGGTCCACCCCAAGACCTCGCAGATGGCCCACGACTTCGTGGTCCCCAGCATGCCCGGCGGCTCGGGCGAGCTGGCGACCGTCATGCTGCTGATCGTCTCCGTCGTCGGCACCACCGTCGCCCCCTGGCAGCTGTTCTTCCAGCAGTCCTACGTCATCGACAAGCGCATCACCCCGCGTTTCATGAAGTACGAGAAGGCCGACCTGTGGATCGGCATCGCCATCGTGATCATCGGCGCCTCCGCCATGATGGGCTTCTGCGCCGCCGCGTTCGCCGGCACCGACGGCTTCGGCCAGTTCTCCGACGCGGCCGGCGTGGCCAAGGGGCTGGAGGACAAGGCCGGTCACGTGGCCGGCGTGCTGTTCGCGATCGCCCTGCTGGACGCCTCGGTCATCGGCGCCTTCGCGGTCTCCCTCTCGACCGCCTACGCGATCGGCGACGTCTTCGGCATCAAGCACTCGCTGCACCGCGGCGTCAAGGGCGCCAAGGGCTTCTACGGCATCTACGCCGGCGTGGTCGTGGTGGCCGCCGCCATCACCCTGCTCTCCACCGACTACGCGCAGGGCCTGATGACCCAGTTCGTCCAGGTGCTGGCCGGGGTGCTGCTGCCCTCCGCGACCGTCTTCCTGCTGCTGCTCTGCAACGACAGGGCCGTGCTCGGCCCCTGGCGCAACGGCCCCAAGACCAACGCCTTCACCTCCGCGGTGGTCGGCATCCTGGTGATGCTGTCGCTGATCCTGACCGCCGCCGTGGTCTGGCCGGACATCAGCTCCGAGGCCCTGCTCTGGATCATGGCCGGCTGTGGCGTGGCGGGTGTCCTGGTCGCCGGGTACTTCTTCACCTTCGGCCGCAAGGGCACCAAGGAGGATCCGATCGACCGCACCGGCCGGGAGAACTGGCGGATGCCCCCGCTGGAGACCCTGGACAAGCCGGTCATGTCCACCGCCCGCAAGGTCGGCATGGGCGCCCTGCGCTCCTACCTGCTGATCGCGATGATCATGGTCATCATCAAGGTCGTCCAGACCGCCCTGAACCACTGACCCGGACACCGGGGGCGGCGACCGCGCACGACCGCCCACCGCCCCCGGCCCCGCCCGGAACCCTCGACCGCCCCGCACCCGGGGACAGGAAGGGAGTACGGCCATGCGCCCCACCGGTACCGCCCTCGACACCGCTCTCGGCACCACCATCGACACCGGCACCACGCCGTTCCACCGCTGCCCGAGCGTCCGGCTCGCCCTGCACGACGGCGTCGAGCGCGCCTACCGCCTCGACGACCCCGGCTCCTGCCCCCTCTCGGGCACGCCCAACACCCCGGCCTCCGCGTACGAGCCCCGCGTTCACCTGGCCTACCTGCTGGCCCGCCAGGGCCACCGCCCGGACTGGCTCGCCCGCTTCGCGGACCTCCCGCCGGCCGCCGCGCACCGCCTGGCCCACGCCGCCGCCGAGCGCGTCGGCGCAGCGGCCTGACGAACCGTCACTTTCCCTTCCTGCCGGCGAATTCGTTCACGTCCACTTGTCCCGTCACGGAGGTGACCTGCCATGTCCATCGTTGCCGCCTTCCGGCCCGCCCTTCCGTCCACCGACCGCGGCCGACTGCGCGCCGCCCTCGCCGCGGTGGGCCGACGCCTGGCAGCGAGCCCGCTGGACAACTCCGTCCTCCAGGCCGTCGCCGCCCCGACCGTCCCGAACGGCCCGACCGGCCGTCCGACCCGGCTGCGGGCCAGCTGGCGCACCGTCACCGCACCGGACGGTACGGCCCGCCTGGAAGCCTCCTGGCGCCCGGGCCGCTGACCGGGCCCGCCCCCGACTCGACCCGACCGACCCGACCGACCCGACGAAGGAGCATCCGCCATGGCCGTGCGCTACCCCAGGCTCGACGCCATCTTCTCGGACCACACCGCCACGGCCGCCCCCGCCCGGCGCACCGCCGTCCCCGCCCCGCAGCCCGTCATCGCCGCCCGGCAACCCGTCATCAGCGCGGACGCCGGCCTGGTGGTGGACTCCGAGCAGCGCACCGTCACCGTCGACGGCCAGCACCTCGACCTGCCGTACCTGGAGTTCGAACTCCTCGCGCACCTGGTCGGCAACCCGCTGCGGGTGCACTCCCGCCGCCAGCTGATGGAGACCGTCTGGGGCCGGCCCGACACCGGCGACACCCGCACCATCGCCACCCACATAGCGCGGCTCCGCCGCAAGCTCGGCCCCGGCCACCGGGAGGCGATCGCCACCGTCCGGCAGATCGGCTACAAGTACGACCCCCGGCTGGTCCGGGCCGCCTGAACCAACCACGCCTCACCGCAGAAGGAGGACACCGCAATGACCAGAGCGCCCATCCCGTTCCCCCGGACCGGCAGAACGACGGCCCTGGGCGGCGTCCTGCTCGTGCTCACCCTCCAGTGCCTCGCCGTCGGCGTCGCCCCCGAGCCCCTGCGGCTCTTCCTCTCCGGCGTACTCATCGGCGCCTCGGTCGCCGGACTGCTGCTCGCCCTGCTGCTGGCCCACGGCCGGCAGCGGGCGGGCCGGGCCCGAGGGACCACTCCGGACGACGACGCCCAGTGGTTCAGCGCCCGCTCGCTGGAGGGCTTCCCGATGGAGCAGGTCCGCCCGCTCCTGCTCGCCCCCGGCTCCCCCGGCCTCAATCGGCTCTACACCGCCTGGGTGTTCGCCACCCACGGGCACGACCCCCAGTGGATCGCCCACCACCTCGGCCTGCCCACCCCGACCGCCCGGCTGCTGGTCACCGCGGCTCGGCAGCACACCACGTCCACCCCCTTCGACAGGAGGCCGCAGTGATCACGGCCCTCGACCACGTCCAGCTCTCCGCACCACCCGGCAGCGAGGCCCTGCTGCGCGCCTTCTACGGCGATGTCCTGCAGATGGCCGAGATCCCCAAGCCCCGGCCGCTGACCGGGCGCGGCGGCTGCTGGTTCGCCGCCGACGGCGGACGGGTGCGGCTCTACCTCGGCATCGACGAGCGCTTCCGCCCCAGCACCAGGGCCCACCCCGGGATGGCGGTCTGCGAGATCGACGATTTCGCCTCCCGACTCGCCGAACTCGGCGCCCAGGTGGTCTGGGACGACAGCCTGCCGCCCCGGCGCCGCTTCTACACCACCGACCCGGTCGGCAACCTGCTGGAGTTCGTGGAGGCGGCCGAGCAGCCGGACCCGGCCCCGAGCACGGTCCGAACAGCAGTCTGAGCACTGGTTCATTTGCGTACGGACGTCGGGAGGGAGCAGACTGCCCGGGTTTGCGCGCCGGAGGTCCCCGCCATGCCCTTCCCGAAGTCCGTCCCGGGCCTCTCCCGGAGCCCACTGCCGTCCCGGGGCCCACTGCCGTCCCGGGCGGCGCGCCGCCCGGCCCGGACGACCTGGGTGGTGGACGTGGTCGTGGCGGCCGCCGTGCTGGTCCTGCTCTACCTCGCCCTGCGGATCGGGCAGGGCACCACCGTGCGGTTCTCCACCGCCCGCGACGCCGCCGTGGACACCGACCCGGCCCGGCTGCCGTACGACGCGGCGCGCTCGCTGCTGCGGATGTTCGCCGCGCTCGTCGTCTCGGTCGGCTTCACCTTCGGCTACGCCTACACCGCCGCCCGCAGCCGACGGCTGGAACGGGTGCTGATCCCCGCCCTGGACATCCTCCAGTCGGTGCCCGTGCTCGCCTTCCTCACCGTCGCCGTGACCGGCTTCCTCGCGCTGTTCCCCGGCTCGATGCTCGGCCTCGAATGCGCGGCCGTCTTCGCCATCTTCACGTCCCAGGCGTGGAACATGACCTTCGGCTTCTACCACTCGCTGGTCTCGCTGCCGCGCGAACTCGACGAGCTGTCCCGCTCCTTCCGGTTCAGCCGGTGGATGCGGTTCTGGAAGGTCGAACTGCCCGCCGGCATGATCGGCCTGGTCTGGAACGGCATGCTCAGCTTCGGCGGCGGCTGGTTCTTCCTGGTCGCCTCGGAGGCGATCAGCGTCGACAACCAGCGGTACGCTCTGCCCGGGGTCGGCTCCTACGCGGGCGCCGCCATCGCAGCCGGGGACCTCGGACGGGTCGGCTGGGCGATCGCCACCATGGCCGTCCTCGTCGTCGGCGTCAACTTCCTGTTCTGGCGGCCGCTCACCGCCTGGGCCGAGCGCTTCAAGAACGAGCAGTCCGAGGCCACCGAGGTGCAGCGCTCCGCCGTCCTGGACCTGCTGCGCCGCTCCCGGCTGCCCGGCCTGCTCGGCCGGGCACTGCGGCCGGTCGGCCACGCCCTCAACCGGGCCGGACGGGTCTTCGGCACCGACGACGGGCCGCTCGCCGTCAACCCCGTACGGCAGCGCACCGGGGACCTCGCCTTCGCTCTCGTCTCCGGCGGTGTCGTGCTCTGGGGCCTGGTCGACCTCGGGCACTACCTCGCCCACACCACCGGCCTCGGCGTCTTCGGCGAACCGCTGCTGCTCGGCCTCGCCACCCTGGCCCGGGTCGTGGTGCTGGTCGCGGTGGCCACCGTCGTCTGGGTGCCGATCGGTGTGAAGATCGGCTTCTCCCCCCGGCTGACCCGGATCGCCCAGCCCCTGGTCCAGGTCCTCGCCAGCTTCCCCGCCAACTTCCTCTTCCCGCTGGTGGTCTGGCTGCTGCTGCGCACCGGCCTGTCGATCGACCTCGGCGGCGTCCTGCTGATGGCTCTCGGCGCCCAGTGGTACATCCTGTTCAACGCCATCGCCGGCGCCATGGCCATCCCCAGCGACCTGCGCGAGGCCATGGACGACCTCGGCGTCCGCGGCTGGCAGCGCTGGCGCCGGCTCATCATCCCCGGCATCTTCCCGGCGTACGTCACCGGTGGCATCACCGCCTCCGGCGGCGCCTGGAACGCCGCCATCGTCTCCGAGGTCGTCAGCTTCGGCGGCACCACCCTCACCGCCACCGGCCTCGGCGCGTACATCGCCCGGGCCACCGAACGCGGCGACTACCCCCACCTGCTCGCCGGGGTCGCGGTGATGAGCCTGTACGTCGTCGTCCTCAACCGCCTGCTCTGGCGCCGCCTGTACCGGCTGGCCGAGCGCCGCTACTCGCTCTAGCCCCGGGGGTCCCGTCCGATGCGCTTCCCGTTCGCACGCTCCGCCGCTGTCACTTCCGGTGTCGCTTCCGGTGTTGCCTCCGCTGATGCTCGCGTCGCCATGGAGACGGTCGACGGCGGGATCCTGCTGGAGGCCGCCGGTCTGACCAAGTCCTACGCCGGGGCCGACGGCGAACTGCCGGTGCTCTCCGGAATCGACCTCACCGTCCGGGCCGGCGAGATCGTCGCCCTGCTCGGCCGCTCCGGCTCCGGCAAGTCCACCCTGCTGCGCTGCCTGGCCGGCCTGCTCCCGCCCAGCTCCGGCACCGTCCGCTACCGCGGCGTCCCGCTCACCGGCGCCAACCCCGGCACCGCGCTGGTCTTCCAGACCTTCGCCCTGCTGCCCTGGCTGACCGTCCGGCAGAACGTCGAACTCGGCCTGGAGGCCCGCGGAGTGCCCCCGCGCCAACGCGCCCGGGCCGCCGACCAGGCCATCGACCTGATCGGCCTGGCCGGCTTCGAGAACGCCCATCCCAAGGAGCTCTCCGGCGGGATGCGCCAACGCGTGGGCTTCGCACGGGCGTTGGTGGTCGAACCGGACGTCCTGATGATGGACGAGCCGTTCTCCGCGCTCGACGTGCTCACCGCCGAGAACCTGCGCGGCGAGCTCATGGAACTGTGGGACTCCGGCCAGTTCCCCACCCGCGCCGTCGTCCTCGTCACCCACAACATCGAGGAGGCGGTGCTGATGGCCGACCGCATCGTCGTCCTCGGCTCCCGCCCGTACGGCACCATCCGGGAGACCGTCGAGGTCGACCTGGAACGCCCGCGCGACCGGGACTCCGCCGCCTTCGACGAGCTGGTCGACCGGGTCTACCGGATCATGACCGGCCGCGCCAAGGACACCACCCGCCCGGCCGTCCGGCCGGACCGGGAACGGCTCGAACCGGAACGGCTCAACCCGGACCGGCTCGACCCGGACCGCCCCGACCGCCGTACGGTGGCCAACACCCCGCTGCCCACCGCCAGCGTGGACGGCCTCTCCGGCCTCGCCGAGATGATCGCCCACCGCGACGGCCGCTGCGACCTCCCCGACCTCGCCGACCAACTCGGCCTCGACCTCGACGACATGCTCCCCCAGGTCGACGCCCTCGACCTGCTCGGCTTCGCCGAGGTCCACGGCGACGACCTCCTGCTCACCGAGGACGGTGCCGCCTTCGCCCTCGCCGACGTCCAGGACTCCCGCGCCCTCTTCGCGGGCGCCGCGCTCGACGTCCCCCTGGTCAAACTGATCACCAACAGCCTCGGCGGCGCACCCGGCACCACCCTCCGCGCCGGGTTCTTCCGCGACCTGCTCGCCCACCACTACACCAGCGAACAGGTCGACCGGCAGCTGGAGACCGCGACCGACTGGGGCCGCTACGCGGGCCTGTTCGGCTACGACGCGGCGCGGCGGGAATACCGGCTGGAGGACGCCCAGCCGGGGACAATGCCGCGGTGACCGCAACGCCCACCCCGAGGGAGTCCCAGCAGTGTTGAACAGGCGTCACTTCCTGGGGACGGTCGGTGCGGCAGGGCTGGCGCTGCCGACCGCGACCCCCGCCGCGGCCTCCCGTGACCACGAACGCTTCATGGCCGCGGCCATCGAGGAGGGCCGCAAGAACGAGCGCTACCCGTTCGGCGCCGTCATCGTCCGCGCGGGCCGGGTGGTGGCCCGGGGCACCGCATCGGCGGACAGCCCGGTCCAGCACGGCGAGATCGTCGCCATCGAGGACTACGGCCGGCCCTACGGCAGCCCCGAATGGGCCGGCACCGCCCTCTACACCACCGCCGAACCGTGCCCCATGTGCATGAGCGCCTGCGCCTGGGCCGGCATCGCGCGGGTCGTCTGGGGAACCTCCATCGAAGGCCTGCGCCGCACCGGCATCGACCAGATCGACCTGTCGGCGACCGCCGTCGCCGAAGCCGCCAAGTCCTTCTACCACCCGCAACTGCTGCTCGGCGGCGTCCTCGCCGACCGCACCGACGAACTGTTCCGCCGCGCCCAGATCCTCCGCAACGGCGGCGACGGGGAGGACTCCTGGCGGCGCGGCCTACGCCCGTGATCGCTAAGCTTCCCGGGGCGGGGGGACGACGGGCCGGAACGGCGGGCGACGAGCAGGGAGGGCGGCGGCTTGCGGGACGGATGGATCCGGGTGCCGGTCGGTGGCGACGCCGGCCGGTGGGCGACGCGCGGCGGGTGCCGGCGGGTGCTGCTGATCGTGCACAACGTGACCTCGGCGACCCGGCTGCTCGACGTGGTCGGCCTGTTCCGGGACGACCTGCGGGTGCAACTGCTGGCCACCTGCCCGGGGACGTCGCCGTTCCGCTCCGGAACCTCCGAACTGCTGGCAGCGCTCGGCGTTCCCGTAGTGCCCTGGGACCAGGCGCTGGACATCGGGGCGGAGCTGGCGATCTCGGCCAGCTTCGGCGGTCAACTACAGGCTTTCAAAGGGCAGTTGGCTGTCCTTTCGCACGGGGTTGGCTACAATAAGAGGCTGGCCGCACCGGACACCGGACACCGGACACCGGACACCGGACACCGGGCGCCTTCCGCCCTCGGCGCCGGCGGCTCCGGCTCCGACCCCGTCTTCGGGCTCTCGCCCGAGTGGGCACTCGCCGACGACGGCGCGCCCGTCGCCGATGCCATGGTGCTGTCCCACCCCGTCCAGCTCGACCGGCTGCGCGCGTCCTGCCCGGAGGCGGCCGGTACGGCGGTGCTCGGCGGTGATCCGTGCTTCGACCGGATCCTGGCCGCCCGCCCCCGCCGGGAGGCGTTCCGCCGGGCACTGGGCGTCCGCCCGGGCCAGCGCCTCGTCCTGCTGAACTCGACCTGGAACCCCACCTCCCTGTTCGGCGACGGCGGCGCGCACGACGCACCGGGCGGCCGTGACGCCCGTGACGCCCGTGACGCCCGTGACGCGACGGAAGGCGGGCCGTCGGACGTACTGCCGCTCCTCCTGTCACGCCTGCCCGAGCTGCCGGTCGACGAGTACCGGATCGCCGCCGTCCTGCACCCCAACGTCTGGCACGGCCACGGCCCCGGGCAGATCCGGCTGTGGCTGGACGGCGCCGCCCGGGCGGGCCTGACCCTCGTCGATCCGGTGGCGGACTGGCGGCAGGCGCTGATCGCCGCCGACGCCGTCCTCGGCGACTTCGGCTCGGTCAGCTACTACGCCGCGGCGATCGGCACCCCGGTGCTGGTCGCCGCGCCCGGCCTCACCGTCCTCGAACAGTCCTCGCAGGTCGCCGAGTTCGTCCGCGAGGCACCCCGGCTGGACCCGTACGCCCCGCTGCGCCCCCAGCTCGACGCCGTCCTCGCGGACGGCCGTGTCCCGACCGGGCCGGCGACCCTCACCACGTCCTGTCCCGGCGAGTCCGCCGACCGCCTGCGGGCGCTGTTCTACCGGCTGATCGGCATCCCCGAGCCGGCCGCACCCGCGCTGCTGGACCCGCTTCCCCTGCCCGCCCACCAGCCGGCCCTGGTCACGGCGCCGCTGCGGGTGCTCACCGAGGTGGTGGACGGAACGGTGACGCTGCGCCGGTTCGCCGCCGTCCGGTACGAGCCGGACGGCCCCGGCGACGGCCACCTGGCGGTGCACGAGGACACCCTCGACCCCGGCGCGCTCGACCTGGCCGACCTGATCCTCCAGCACACCCCGCCCGACCGCCCCGACGACCCCCGGCTCGGCCCGCCCCGCCAGTGGGCGGCCGAGGTGCTGGGCCGTCACCGCTCCTGCGCGCTCGCCGCCCTGGTCACCGGCCCCGACGCCTGTACGGTGGTCGAACGCACCGGCCGAGCCTGGGAGTTGACCGCTCTCGGCCTCGACCCCGCCGCGGCCGCCTCCGCCCTGCTGGCCTGGCGGGCCGCACACAGCGGCCGGGAGCCCGCCGAGCTGACGGTACGCAGTGGCGGGGCCGTCCACCGGGTCGCGGTCACTCCGTCCCGTTGACGCACAGCGAGCGCAGCACCGCCAGCGGCGCCAGGTGGAACACCGCGCCCTGCCGCTCCAGCAGGGTGCCCGCCTCGTCCAGCAGCGGCAGCGCCCGCGGGCCGTGGCCCTGCTCGATCAGCACCTGCGCGAGGTCGGTGAGCGCCCGGGCGGTGTTGTAGCCCTCGCCGGTGCCCCGGAAGAACACCACCGCCTCCTCCAGCGCGGCCCGCGCCGGGTCGAAGCGCCCGAGGCCGCGCAGTGCCCGGCCGCGGTGGCGGCCCAACAGGGCGCGGGCGCGCGGAAGATCGGCACTGCCGTCACCCCCCGGACCGATGCCGTCGAGCAGGCCGACGGCCCGGTCGAAGCAGTCCAGGGCCTCGGCGTAGCGCCACTGCCGCAGCCGCAGCAGTCCCAGCGATTCGACGGCGGTGGCCCGGCCGCGCAGGTGGCCGTCCTTCTCCTCGGCCTCCGCCGCCAGCAGCAGGTGCCGTTCGGCCTCCTGGTAATCCTGCAACTCGACCAGTGCGAGCGCCAGTTGTCCGTGCATCCGGCCGGCGACGCGCGGGGCCGTCCCGGGCGCGGCGGCGGCCCGGGCACCGGCCCGCAGCGCGGGCAGCAGTTCGTCGTGCCGACCCGCCTTGAGCTGGACGGCCCACAGCGCCTCGACGAGCTGGCAGACCAGCTCGGGCGCGGCGAACTCCTCGGCGGCGCGGACGGCTTCGACCAGGTTGGGCAGTTCGGCGCCGAGCGCGGCGAGCGCCTGCGCCTCGTCCGGGTAGCCGTTCGGACCGAGGACGGCGTACAGCGGGCCGAGGTGCCAACGCTGCGGCAGCGCGGCGCAGTCGGCGGCGACGGCGAGGCGCAGCAGCGCGTCAACGGTGCGGGTGACGGCGGCGGCGCACGCGGCGAGCCCGTCCTCGCGGACGGCCAGGGCCTCGGCGTGCCGGCGGACGACCGGGCGGTAGTGGTGCCGGCCGTCGACGGCGGTCTCCAGCAGTCCGGCGTCGGCGAGTTCGGCGAGCGCGGCGGCAGCGTCCGGCTCGGCGAGACCGGTGGCGGCCGCGGCGACCCGCGCGGTCAGCCCCGGCCAGGGACGCAGGGCGCAGCGGCGGTAGGCGAGGGCGGCGTCCGGCGGGAGCTGCCGGTAGCGGTCCTCGGCGGCGGCCTCGGCCGGGTCGGCCGGGGCGGCCGGCTGGGTGGTGGACGCGGATCCGGCGAGCGCGGCCTCGGCGAGGCCGGGGGCGGCGGCGCGCAGCGCGAACGGGTAGCCGGCGCTGCGTTCCAGGACGCCGGGCAGGGCGGCCCGAGCGGCGGTGACGGCCTGCTTGCCCGCGACCTCGGTGAGCAGCCGGCGGGCGTCCTTGTCGGCGAGCGGGCCCACCGGGATGTTCACCGCGTCCAGCCCGGCCAGCGGGCGGCGGGCGGTGATCACGGTGAAGACCCCGGTGGCGGAGGTGAGCAGCGGCCGGAGCTGGGCGGCCGAGTGGGCGTGGTCGAGCACGACCAGCAGGCGGCGGGTGGCCAGCAGGGCGCCGAACAGGTCCGCGCGGTCCTCGACGGTGGCGGGCAGGTGCTCGGCGGGCACGCCCAGACGGTGCAGGAAGCGGCGGAGTACGGTCGCCGGATCGGCGGCGCCCTGCGGCCCGGCGGCGCGCAGGTCGGCGTAGAGCTGGCCGTCCGGGAAGCGGGCGGCCTCGCGGCTGCCCCAGTGGATCGCCACCGCGCTGGTGCCGATGCCGTCCGGCCCGTGCAGCAGCGCCTGCCGGGGTCGGCCGTCCGGCTTGCGGCCGCCCTCCTTGTCGAGGGCGGCGAGCGGGCCCTTGCGGTCGGTGAAGTAGCGGGTGGAGGCGGGCAACAGGCGCGGCACCGCGTCCGCCCCGCCGGACGGGGCGCCGGACGGCACGCCGCTCATCCAGGCGGCCAGCGCACGGGCCTGCGCCGGATCGTTGCGGGCCCCCTCGACGAGCAGCCGGGCGACGGCCTCCCGCTCGGTGGCCCCGGCGGGCGCCGTGACCTGGCGCCCGGTGGCCCGCTGAACCAGCCCGCCGAACGCCTCCCACGCCCACTTGCCGGCCTCCCCGGCCATCGACGAACTGACCGCTCCCAACACACCCGAGACCGCCGAGATCGACAGCGGATCGACCATGCCCCCACCACCCCCAGCACCACGCGCGGCAGGCTCCGCCCTCCGCCTCCGTCCCTGACCCGCCCAACGGTAGCGTCTCGCCCGCCCGCCTTCGGCCCGATGACGGTCCGTCAGGCCGGCTGATCCGTCACGGGCCGACGGCGCACTCCGCGGACGGCCCGGGCGGCGCGGGCGAACGGCTGCTCCACGGTCGCGGCGGCCGGGGCCACGCCGTGGTCCCCATCGCGGTCGCCGCCCCGCACCGGCAGGTCGTTCGCGATCACGGCGGCCTCGGTCAGCAGGCCGCGCACCTCGGTGGCCCGGTAGAAGATCCGCGTCCCCTCCCGGCGGGCCACCACGAGACCCGCCGCGCGCAGCTTCGCCAGGTGCTGCGAGGTCGCGGCCACGTGGGCGCCCAGCAACGCGGCCAGCTCGCTGACCGGCAGCTCCCGCCCGCTGAGCGCCCACAGCAGCCGGTACCGCGACGGATCCGCCACCGCCTTCAGCACCGCCACCGCCCGCTCCGCCGCCTCGGCGTCCCAGGCCTCTTCCTCCGCACCACCCATACCCCCGATCGTACCGACGCCCCCAGCCGCCCGACCCCGCACGGGAAGTCGGCCCCGCCGACGTCCCGCGCAACCAGCCCCGCGCCGCCCCCCACCACCCCCGGTCCCGCGCAGGAAGTCGAATCCGCCGACTCTGCTGGCGAAGTCACTCGGGGGGGCCGGGGGCCGGTGGTAGGCCGTGGCCCTCCAGCGCCCTGCGCGAGACGCGGGCCGGGCAGCTTGGTACGGCGAGACGGCGGGGCGGCGGTAGGGCGGCGGTAGGGCGGCCCTGGGCCGGGGGTCTACGGCTGGCGGGTGCCGTCGAGGTAGGCGAGGACGGCGAGCACGCGGCGGTTGTCGTCGTCGGAGGCGCCGAGGCCGAGTTTGGCGAAGATGTTGGAGGTGTGCTTGCTGACCGCACCCTCGCTGAAGTGGAGGCGTTGGGCGATGGCCGCGTTGGAGCGGCCCTCGGCCATCATCGCGAGGACGTCGCGTTCGCGCGGGGTGAGCATCGCGAGGGGCTCGTCGTAGGCATTGCGGGCGAGGAGGCGGCTGATGACCTGGGGGTCCATGACGGTGCCGCCCGCGGCGACGGTGTGGACGGCGTCCACGAACTGGTCGGCCTTGGAGACCCGGTCCTTGAGCAGGTAGCCGACGCCCCCGGCGCCGTCGGCGATCAGTTCGCGCGCGTAGAGCTGTTCGACGTGCTGGGAGAGGACCAGGACGGGCAGGCCGGGCTGTTCGCGGCGGGCGGCGAGTGCGACCTGGAGCCCCTCGTCGGAGTAGGTGGGCGGCAGCCGGACGTCGACCATGGCGATGTCCGGACGGTGTTCGGCGAGGGCGGCGGCCAGTTCGGGCCCGCTCTCCACGGCGGCGACGATGTCGTGTCCGTGGGCGCTCAGCAGCAGTTCCAGTCCGTCCCTCAGCAGGACGAGGTCCTCGGCGAGGACAACGCGCACGGCAGCTCCATGATCAGCCTGGTCGGGCCCCCCGGGGGGCTGGTCAGCGTGAGCGTACCGTCGAACACCGCCAGTCTGCGCTGGATGCCCCGCAGGCCGCTGCCGCCGGCGGGGTCGGCGCCGCCTCGGCCGTCGTCGGTGATCTCGGCGCGCAGCAGTCCGGCGGCGTGGGTGAGTTCCACCGTGGCGCGCCGGGCGTCACCGTGCTTGACCGCGTTGGTGAGCGCCTCGCTGACGGCGAAGTACACCGCCGACTCCACCGGCGCCTCGGCCCGGCCCGGCAGTTCGGCCCGTACCTCGACCTTCAGCGGCACGTCCAGCGCGAGCGCCCGCACCCCCTCGGCGAGGCCGCGTTCGGCGAGCACCGGCGGGTGGATGCCTCGCACCAGGTCGCGCAGTTCCTGCAGTGCTTGGGTGACGTTCTCCTGGGCGTCTGTCACCACCTGCTTCGCCTTCTCCGGGTCGCGGTCGATCAGCGGCACCACCGCCCCGAGCCGGAGGCTGACCGCGACCAGCCGGGCCTGGGCACCGTCGTGCAGGTCCCGTTCGATCCGGCGCAGTTCGGCGGCCTGGGCCTCGGTGGCGTCCAGCCGGATCTCGGTGAGCTGCTCGACCCGCTGGGCGAGCCGGGTACGTTCGGTGGGCCCGAGCAGCGTGCGGGTCCACCGGCCGTGCAGGTGCAGGGCGGGTGGGGCGAGGGCGAGCCCGGCGGGGACGAGGACGAGTCCCAGCAGCGGGCCGAGGAGACCGGGCAGTGGCAACAGGCCGTATCCCAGGCCGGGTTGGGGCAGGACCGGCTGTGCCAGCCCGTACAGGCCGTAGCCGACCAGCAGCGGGGGCACGGCCGCGACGGCGCCGCCGACCAGCGGGTCGGCGAGCAGCCAGCCGGCGTCGCGCCAGGTCGCCGGGTCGTTCCAGAGCCAGCGCAGGGTGCGGGCGAAGGACGCGAACCGGCGGTTCTTGTGGTAGTCGTGGCCGGTCCAGAACCAGCCGTGCAGGGTGCGTTCCAGCGGCGGGAGCGGCACGTACGGCACCGGTACGGGCACCTGCGACCAGTGGCCGGAGGCCCACCGGGCGGCGCCGGCGAGGGAGCGGACCAGCCTGGTGACCGCCGGGAACAGCGGGAACATCCCGAGGCAGCCCCAGAGCAGGAACGAGACCAGGTAGAGCACGGCCAGCACCGCCCCGACCGGGACGAGGAGCGTGAGGACGGCGAGGCGCCCGAGCGCCCGTACGGCGTTGCGCAGCGCCTCGGCGCCTCGGGACTGCAGGGTGCTCAAGGGACCTCCGGTCGGATCGGATGCAGGACGATCATGATGGCAGGGGGCCCGTGCACTACTCCCCGGTGGCGGCGTGCTTGGCGCGGATCAGCCGGTACACCCCGTACAGGCAGACCGAGCCCAGCAGGATGAACCCCGCCGCCACCGGCACCTGCCAGCCCTGCGGCAGGTACAGGGCCAGGAACCAGCTCCGGTTCGCCGGTGCGAGCAGCGACATCCCCAGCGCCACCCCGCCCTGCGGGGGTGCCGGTGGCGGCGGGGTGTCCTTGCGCCCGCCCCGTCCCGGGGCCGGCTCGTGATCGAATCTAGGGACCGCAGATCAGCGGCAGAATCCAGCTGCACCCCGGTCGGGGGTGGGCCTGGCCCCACCCCCAACCCCACAGAGGACAGGAAGGTGCCCCGCCTCCCGTCAAGGGAGACGGGGCACCGCCGGTCATGGCCGACCGCTCAACACTGCGCCGGCGGGTCGACCTGCTCCATGTTGAGGTCGAGGCGTTCCTCGGCCGACTGGCTGCCCCGACGGACCGCCACCTTGTACCCGCCCTGGAGGTTCCTCGGGATCGCGACGCTGTAGACAGTGTGATCCACGCCGTCGAGCGGGATCGAGAACCCCGCCTGGACCGGGAAGTCCCTGCCCTGGCATGAGAGATGGTCAACCGCCTCACCGTTGGACATCAGCATCACCGACCAGTTGCCCTCGAACAGGCTGGCGCCGATGAAGGTGCCGACCCCGGGAGTCGGCCGCTTGGCGATGTCCGCCAGCGGAACACAGCCGCGGGCCACGACGCCGTCCGAGGCCGAGCAGACGTCACCCGTCTTCTCCGCCTGCCAGATCAGCTCCGGCCCGTAGCCGTTGCTGAACCGAAGCTGCGTGAACGCGTCACCGGCAGGTGCCGTCCCCTTCTCCTTGGCCGTTTGCAGGATCGTCTGCCTGACCTCCTCCGGAAGCGTCAATCCGGCGCCAACAGCGGCCGTGGGCTCACTGGCCGACGCCGCACCGCTGGGAACCGCCACCGCGCCCTCCGCGGATCCCGGCCCTTTCGACGGCCCGCTGCACGCGCAGCCACCCAGGAGCAGGCCGACCGCCACCGCGGCGCGAAGTCCCTTCATCCGACGCATCGTTCTCCTCCCCCAACTCCCCTGGCCGGAAGGTAGAACACCGACGAGCCGCCGGTCGAGCGGCTTGAGCCTTCCCTGAGGCTCGGAACTCGAAAGCCCGCGCGGAGGCGGGCTCAGCCGACCTGGACGGTGAACTGGCGCCTGGTCTGCTCCGGGCCGCCGGAGAACGTCATGCCCAGGGTGTCGCGGTAGCCGACGTGCAGGGTGAGGGTGGTCCGGCCGGGCTGCCGGGCGGCGCGGAAGACGAAGTCGTAGTGGCCGCCGGAGTCCGCGCCCATCGCACCGGTCAGGTCCGGCAGGCCGAAGTTCCGGACGTACTCGGCGCCGACGGTCTGCACCACAGCGGGGTCGGGGGCCTGGGCGACGGTCCAGACATCACCCCACGACCGGTGGGCGCTCACCTCGACCGAGAACAACTGCCCGGGTTTGACGATGAGTTCACCCGATCCGGTGGTGAACACCGTGCCGTGGTCGAGCTTCCCGGTGGTCATCCGGTGGATCGCCACCGCACCCGCCGCGCCCGCGACGGCCAGCACGGCGACCACCGCGAGGAGCACCCGGCGCCACGTCCGCTTCCGCGAGCGCGTACCGCCCCCGACGACATCCGATCCCATGGCCGATCCCCCGATACCCCGCCATTCCGCACAAGATCGCCGGACAGCATAGCGGCAGCGGCACCGCCTCCGACCGGCGAGGACAACGGGGACGGCTTGACGCCACCAGGGCAGCGCGGATTTCCGTCAGCACCACCCGCTGTGATCAACCGGGATCTCCGAGTAAGGTCCAGCCACGACGACGCGCCCCGGGATCGAGGAGTGTGACCGTGCCCGACCATGAGCGGCAGGCAGGCCAGTTCGAGCACCTACGGCCGCGGATGCGTGCCCTCGCCTACCCGCTGCTGGGGTCGTTCGACGAGGCCGAGGAGGCCGTGCGGGAGGCCTGGGCCAGGCTCGACCGGATCAATCCGGAGGAGGTGGCGGACCTGGCCGCCTGGCTGACCGTGGTGACCGGCCGGGTCTGCCTGGACCGGCTGCTCAAGCGGACCGGGCAGGCGGGGCAGGCGGGGCTGCGCCTGCCGGACGCGGTGGTCGAGGCGGAGGCGTCCGGCGGCCCCGGCCGCGGCGCCCCGGTCGGCCTCACCCTGCTGGTCGCGCTGGACGCGCTGGCTCCCGCCGAGCGGGTCGCGTTCGTGCTGCAGGACCTGTCCCGGCTGCCTCTCGACCAGGTGGCGACCGTCCTGGACCGGACCACGGCGGACACCCGCAAGCTCGCCGAGCGGGCCCGCCGCTTGGTGCAGGAGGCGCGCGAGGCGGACGGCGAGCGCAGCCCGGCCGTGCGCCGCAGGCTGGTCGACGCCTTCTGCGCGGCGGTGCTGGACGGTGACCCGGCGGCAGCGGCGGCCCTCCTGGAACCGGGGGCGGAGCTGCACGCGGACGGCTGGCCCCCGCTCCACGGCGCCCAGCAGGTGGCGGAGCGCGCCGTGACGCTCTGCCAGGACGGACCGGCGTTCACCCCGGTGCTGGTCAGCGGTTCCCCCGGCGCCCTGGTCACCCGCACCGGCGTGCCGGCCGTCGTACTGGGCTTCGCCGTCCGAGCGGGCCGGATCAGCCGCGTCCAGCTCCTGCTGGATCCGCGGCGGCCGGCCGTGGTCGACGTCGACACCCTCGGACCCTGAGGCCGTCGGCGTCGGTCCGCGTCGGGCACCAGGTCGTGGGCGGCCGGGCTCTCCGCCAGCTGGGAGCGAGGACCGGGGGGTCGCGGTTGCGACGGTGGGCGGACCGCCGGCCGAGGAGTTCCGCGCTCTCGTGGCCGTCGGCGCCGTCCGCCCAGCAGACGGGGTCGTCCGCGGTGTCGATGCCCCGGTGACGGCTTCGGACCCGTCTAACGCGCCGGGAACCGCCGCCCCGCGGCGAGTACGGCGCCCGCGCAGGTGCTGCCGAGGAAGGCGCCCGCCAGGACGTCGCCCGGGTAGTGGACGCCGGCGTGGACCCGGGAGTAGCCGACGGCGCAGGCGAGGAGGGTGAGCGGGGGGCCGGTGGCGGGCAGCAGGGTGCCCACCGCGGTGGCCAGGGCGAAGGCCGAGGCGGTGTGGCCGGAGGGGAAGGACGCCGAGACCGGCATCGGCACGTACCGGTTGACCACCCGCGCCGCCTCGCGGTCGGGGCGGGGGCGGCGGACCAGGTGCTTGCCGAGGACGTTCGCGGTGAAGGAGGCGACGGCCACGGAGGCCGCACCGGCCTGTCCGGCACGGCGCCAACGGCCGGGGGCGAGGGTGAGGGCCGCCGCGATGGAGAGGTTGATCTTCGAGTGGTCGGCGGCCCGGGACAGCGCCCGCAGGCCCGCGTCGAGGGTGGGCGTGTCGGTCGCCGCGACGGCGGCGTAGACCGCCCCGTCGAGCGCGTCGAGGTCGTGCAGCACCGGACCGGCGACCCGGCCGACGGCACCGGCGACCCGGCCGACGGCACCGGCGACACGACCGGCGACACGACCGGGGACACGGCCAACGACACGTCCGGTCACGAGTGGCCTCCGGTCCGGGGCGGCCCCGTACGGCCCAGGGCGAGACGGGTGACGTCGCGCCAGTCCAGCCGGCGGGCCCGGGCCTGCTGGGCCGGGTCCGCGCCGGGGCGGTCGCGCGGGACGCGCACCCGCAGGGCGCGGTGCTGCAGCGTGCAGACGACCGGGGTCGGCAGGGTGAGCGCCTCGCCGTCGACGGCGACGGGGATCTCGGGGGCGTCGGCGTACACGGTGACCTGGCGCGCCGACAGCAGCTTCAGTCCGCCGGCCCGCTCGCCGAGCAGGGCGAGTTCGGCGGCCTGGGCGGCGCTGTCGACGCGGATGCCGAGGACGCCCAGCACACCGCTGTCCAGGCGCGGGCGGCGGCCGAGGTCGACCGGGTCGGGCGCGGCGTACGGGTTGTTGCTGACCAGCAGGGCCTGCGGCGCCTCGATGCGGTGGTCGTCGGCCTGGGCGGTCAACTGGGTGCCGCCGTCGCCCAGCAGCAGGTCGGGGAGGGCGTCCAGGGCGGTGGCGGCCTTGGCGTCGCGGTACTGGGGGCTCTGCACGATCTGGGCGTAGGCGCCGAAGGAGACGGTGTTGACGAAGGTCCGGTCGCCCACCCGGCCCAGGTCGACGGAGAGTTCGACGCCGTCGCTCAGGGCGTCCAGGCAGGTGGCGGGGTCGGCGCGGTCGAGGCCGAGGTCCGCCGCGAAGTGGTTGCGGGTGCCGGCGGAGACGACCAGGAACGGCAGGTCGTGCTCGGCGGCGACGGCCGCGACCAGGGCCTGGGTGCCGTCGCCCCCGGCGACGCCGAGCAGGTCGGCGCCCTCGGCGACGGCCCGGCGGGCGAGTGCGGCGACGTCCTGCTGCGCCGAGGGGTCGGAGGGGTCCAGCAGCACGACCCGGGCGCCCAGTTCCTCGGCGCGGCGGACCAGGTCGAAGCGTTCGACCTTGCCGCCGCCGGACCTCGGGTTCATGATCAGCACCGGCCGGCGCGGCGGCGGGGACTCCCGCACCGGCATCGGCCGGGGCGGCCGGGCCGCCCGCAGCGAGGCGCGGGCGCAGCCGAGCCCGGCCAGCCACAGGGCCAGTCCGATCACCGCGAGCAGCAGCACCTCGGCGGCGTAGGCCAGCAGGATGACGGCGACCGGCGTGACGACGGCCAGGGCGGCGCCGGCGATCCGCGCCAGGGCCCGGCGGGTGATCGCCCACCAGGCTCCGGCGGCCATCAGCACCAGCCCGACGAATTCGGCGAGCAGCACCAGCAGCCCGTGCGGGCCGGTGAAGGCCAACACCGCCACCGACGCCGCCGCGCACAGCAGTGCGAGCCGCGCGAGCCGGCGCGGTCGGCGCAGCCGACGCCGGTCCACCACTTCGCTCATCAGCCCGCCCTCGTCCGCTCGACCCTCCGGTTGACCCCTCCGGGTGAGCCTTCTGCCCGCTCCACCCGGCCGATCCCTCCAGTGGGTCCCTACGGTCCCTCCGGTTGGTACGTCCGCTGATCCTTCCGGTTGGCCCACGGTAACCGGACGGCCCGTCCGGGGCGCGCCGAGCGGGTCACAGCGGTCATCGGACGACTCGGCGCCGCCGGTGCGGGAAGGGCGGCGGGCCTGGCCGGAACGTCCGGACCGATTCCGGAGCGAGTACGGCGGTCGGATCGATCAACGAACCCGGATCCCCGATCCGATCTCGTGGGGGCTCTCGAACCGCTGGGGCGCCGACGTCGGACGGCCCACCACCGCCCGTGGGGCGGGGTGGGCCGTCCGACGTGCAGGGGTCAGCGAAGTTCGAGCGTGCAGCACTTGACGCTGCCGCCGGCCTTGAGCAGTTCGGTGAGGTCGACGCCGATCGGCTCGAAGCCGCGCTCTCGCAGGCGCGCCTTCAGCTGGACGGCGGCGTCGGGGAGGAGGACGTGGCGGCCGTCCGACAGCGCGTTGAGGCCGAAGACGGCGGCGTCCTCGGCGGTCGCCAGGATCGCGTCGGGGAACAGCTCCCGCAGCACCTCCTGGCTACCGGCGGTGAAGGCCTCCGGGTAGTACATGATCTCGTTCTCGGAGAGCACGGCCAGCGCGGTGTCCAGGTGGTAGAACTCCGGGTTCACCAAGGTGAGGCCGATCACCGGGAGACCGAAGTACTCCTGGGCCTCGGCGTGCGAACGGGGGTCGGTGCGGAAGCCGGTCCCGGCGAGGATCTTCCGGCCGACGACGAGGTAGTCGCCCTCGCCCTCGTTGATGTGCTCGGGCCACAGGACGTCGGTGTACCCGTGCTCGGTGAACCAGGCCAGGTAGGCCGGTCCTTCGGCGGTCCGCTCGACGTGACGGAACCGGGCGCCGAGCACCCGGCCGTTGACGACCGTGGCGCCGTTGGCCGCGAAGACCATGTCGGGCAGGCCGGGCAGGGGCTCGATCACCTCGACGGTGTGGCCGAGGCTCTCGTAGAGGTTCTTGAGCTCGGTCCACTGCGCGAACGCGAGGGAGGTGTCCACCGGCTTGGCCGGGTCCATCCAGGGGTTGATCGAGTACGTCACGTCGAAGTGCTGCGGCGGGCACATCAGGAAGCGCCGAGAAGTTGCGGTGCGGGTGACGGTGGTCGCGTCCTCGTATGACACGGGTTCTCCTCGTGGGGGTTCTTCGGAAGCGGCGACGGTGCGGGGTTGCCGCACCGGCGCCGGTGGGGTTGTGGCTTGGGGTCGGGGTGGTCCGCGGCGTCAGCCGGAGTCGTCCGCGAGTGAGGACGTGGTGCCGACGCGCCCCACCGCGAACCAGGCGGGGATCAGGGCCAGGACCGAGACCGCTCCGATGATCAGCCAGGCGGTCCGGCCGAGACCGCTCCACAGGGCGACACCGGCGGCCGGTCCGATGGCCGAGCCGATGCCGAACATCGCGTGGGCGGCGCCCAGGTAGCGCCCGCTGGCCGCGGGCGGGGCCGCGATGGCCGGGTAGGCGAACATCGTCGGGCCCTCGATGATCTCGGCGAGCGTCCACAGCAGGGTGCCGGCGACGAAGACGGCGAGCCCGCCCGGCAGGGCGTACAGCGCCATACCGGCGCCGAGCAGACAGAACCCGACGGTCAGGACCGTGCGCACGCGCCAGTTCTGCACGACCTTCGTCATGAGCAGTTCGAAGCAGATGACCACGGCGCCGTTGATCGCGACCATGACGCCGTACCAGAAGGTGCTGAAACCGGCGTCCCGGACGGCGAGCGGAAGCGTGCTCAGGTACTGGATGTAGACGGCGGCGTTGAGCAGCATCGCCACCAGGTAGGCGACGTACCGCCGATCGCGGAGCACGGCGAGGTAGCTCCCCGTCGGACGCTCGGCGGGGGACGCGACGGACGCCGCGGACGCGGCGGCCGCGGCCCCCTCCGGCCCCGTCGGACCGGAGCCCTCACGGGGCAACGCCAGGAGCACGATCACCGCGTAGCCCAGTGCGGCGGCGGCCTCGCCGTAGAACAGCAGGTCGTAGGAGACCGAGACCAGCATGGTGCCGAGCAGCGGCGCGGCGGTGGTGCCGACGTTGAGGGCCAGCCGGTACATCGCCGAGATCATGACCTGGCGGTTCTTGGGGATCAGCTCGGCGATGAACGCCGCGGCCGCCGGCCGGTACACCTGGCTGATCAGGCCTGCCAGCCCGACGGACGCCAGGAGCGCCGGGTACATCCGGACGTGCAGCACCGCGACCAGCAGCACGGCCGTGCCCACCATGCCCAGCAGGATGGTCCGCCGGGCGCCGATCCGGTCGGTGAAGGTGCCGCCGAGCAGCACGCCCAGCACCGACCCGGCGCCGTAGACACCGAGCGCCACCCCGCCCTGGACGTCGCTGAAGCCCCTGCTGGTCATGAACAGCACCAGGAAGACCTGGATGAAGGAGCCGAGCTTGTTGACCAGGACGCCGAAGAGCACGGCCTTCACGGCGAACGGCGACTCCACGAACGTCGCCAGGACCCCTGCCTGACGGGTGTCGGGTTCGGCGGTGGTGACACCGGTCATGACGCCCCGCCACCGGGCCGGTCGCCCGCGGGCCGCTCGACGATCCGCAGTGCCGCCGCCGCCGCGTCCAGTGCCGTCTCGCACTCCTCGGCCGTCGGCGCCACCGCCGTGGCGAGGGCTATCCGGCCGCTCAGCAGGCCGCGCGGCGGCGGGGAGACGACGTCACCGGGGGCCGCGAGGACGACCGTGCGGTCGATCTGCGGGGGCAGCGCCGAGACGTCGAACTCCACCCGGTCGATGACCGTGTCGTCGTGCTCGACGTAGAGGAAGCGCACGGCCGCCACCAGGTTCCGGTCCGCGACGACCTCCGGCTCGCGGCCGCAGGCCACCGCCGCCGCGACCAGGCCCGGGTCGATGCCGGAGGCGAGCCGGCCCAGGTAGGGGATGAGGTCCCCGCCGAGCCGGGCGTTCACCTCGATCACCTTGGCGGTGCCGGAGGGCGACAGCTTGAGTTCGGTGTGGGTCCAGCCGGTGGTGAAGCCGAGCGCGGCGTGGACGTCCTGGAGCACGCCGAGGAACTCCGGGTCGGCGAGCAGCGGGTCGTCGTGCGAGACGGTGTGGCCGGTCTCCTCGAAGTACGGCGGGAAGCCGGTGCGCTTGTGGCCGACGAACAGGGGTCGCACCTTGCCGTCGACGATCACCGAGTCGACGCTCACCTCGGGGCCGTCCAGGTACTCCTCGACCAGGACCGCCTGGTCGTAGTCGGGCATGTGCGGCACGGTCGCCTCGTCGGCGAAGTCGAAGCACGCGGCCATCGCCTCCGCGGAGCGGACCAGGGACACGCCGTAACTGGCTGCCGCCGCACGGGGCTTGACCACGACCGGGTAGCCGATCCGGTCCGCCGCGGCGAGCGCCTCGGCGGCCCCGCCCACGAGCGCGAAGCCCGGCTGCGGCAGGTCGGCCGCGGCCAGGGCGGCCCGGGTCTGGTGCTTGTCACGGCACCGCCAGACCGCGTCCGCGTCGGTGGTGGGCAGGCCCAACTCGGCCGCGACGACGGCCGCCTGGTGCACCCGGGCCTCGTCCCAGCTCAGCACCCCGTGCACGGGCTCGCGCGCGGCGACGGCCGCCGCCGCCGCGGACACGTGTTCCAGGTCCGTGGTGGGGACGACGGTGCTGCCGGCCAGGTACGGGGTCTCCCAGGTGGGTTCCGCGGTGTTGACCAGGTGGATCCGGTAACGGGTGCTGATGGTGGCGAGCAGGTACTCGCGGTACTTCTGCGGACCGGTCGATATCAGGAGCAGCAGCGGGAAGGTTCCGGCCGTGTGCTCGCGGGGCGACTTCATGGGCTCTCCAGGTTGGGCGGGGCGGGGACGGGCTCGCGGTGGGTCACGACGGCACCGACGCGGGCCGGACGTCACCGAGGACGGTTCTCGCGTGGCTGGTCAGCCGTCCGTGCCGCAGCACGTGGAAGGCGAGCGCGGGCGGGGCGTCCAGGGTCTTCCACAGCTGCCCCGGCTCCTGCTCCCAGGGCATGAGCGCGGTCGAGGCGACGCCCGGTGCGCACACCAGCGGCAGGTCGGCGAAGCGGGTCGCGGCCATCGTGTGGGCGTGACCGCACAGCACCCCGGCGACCTGGGGGTGGCGCCGCAGGACGGCGGCGAACCGGTCCGCCTCGCGCAGCCGGATCCCGTCGATGTACGGCAGGCCGAGTTCCGCCGGCGGGTGGTGCAGGGCGACCAGCGTGGGCCGGTCCGGCGCCTCGGCCAGGGTCTCGTCCAGCCACCGGAGGGTCTGCGGCCGCAGCAGCCCGTCGGCGCGGCCGGGCACGGACGAGTCGCACAGCACGATCCGGGTGCCGGCGACGTCCCGGACCTGGTCGACCGGCCCGCCGTCCCCGGTACCGGCCCCGGTCCGGTGCGCGTCCCCTTCCCCGTCCCCGGGCCCGTCGCCGTCGCCGTCGCCGTCGAGCAGGATCCTGCGCAGCGCCTGCCCCTCGTCGTGGTTGCCGGGGCACACGAGCACCGGGAACCGTTCGTACAGCGGGGCGAGGACCTCCCGCGTCCGTACGTAGTACTCCTCCGTGCCCCGGTCCGCGATGTCACCGGTGATCAGCACCGCGTCGATCTCGCCCGGCAGTTCCACGAGGTAGCGCACCATCCGCCGGACCCGTTCCTCGGCCCGGGGCCCGTCGTCCAGGTGGAGGTCGCTGAGGTGGGCGAGCACGGTCGCACGGTCGGCGTCGTCCGCCGGGCTAGGCGACATCGTAGAAGCCCTCGCCGTCGAGGTAGCGGGCCGTCATGTAGTCGTGGCTCACGATGCCCTCGACCTCGTGCAGGAGGTGGACGAGCATCGGGTAGGTCATGTCGTTGACCGTGCGGGAGACCCGCTCACCGGGCCGGACCTTCAGCAGCAGGTCGTGGTAGCTCTCCAGGGCCTGCAGCTCGGCCAGCCGCGGGTAGCCCAGGAGCTCGCCGGTGTGCGGGGAGACCATGTTGACGCAGACGGCGTGCCGGGCCACCTCGTAGCCGGTCTCCCACCGCGACAGGAAGGACTCCGGGTCGACGTACGCCGCCACCGTCCACTCCAGCTGGCTCTCCCCGATCGCCGCCCGGGTGAGCAGCGGCAGCATCGCCCCGCAGACCCGGGCGCCCGTCTCGACCAGCCGCGGCCCCTGGGGCGTCAGCTTCAGCTCGGTGTGCGCGGGCCCGTTGTGCACCCCGAGGGCGTCCAGCACCTGGTTCGCGTACGCCACCAGCAGCTCCTGCTCGGGGCCCTCACGCACCATCAGCTGCGAGCCGCCGAGGAGGTCGTGCACCCCGTTGACACCGAGGTGCTGGGTCTTCCAGATGTCGCACACGTAGTGCTTGCCGTCGAGGCTCACGGTGTTGACGTAGTACTCGGCGCCCACCAGGTACTCCTGGGCGACCACGGCGTCGTTGTGGTGCCCGGTCGCGCTCTCCATCCCCATCAGGCGTTCGAAGGCGGCGCTGACCTCGTCGGCCGTGTCGCAGAAGGAGACGCCGTCGTTGAGCGCGCTGCGCACCGGCTTCAGGACGACGCGCCGCGGCTGCGGCCCGTACCAGGCCAGCAGGGTGTCCAGGTCGGTGGCGAGGATCTGGTCCGCGGCGGGCACCCCGGCCGCCCGTACGGTCTCGACCATGCGGAACTTGTCGCGCCGGGCGGGGCTCAGGGCGGTGCCGTTGGTGCGCAGGCCGAGCGCCTCGCTCAGGGTGTCGGCCAGCTCGACGCCGATCTCGGCGCCGGCCAGCAGGGCCACCGGCGCGTACGGCTCGATGGCGGCCAGGGTCTTCCCCGTGTCGCCGCCGTGCAGGACGGTGCCGATGAAGTCGTCCGGGTTGAAGGAGGCCGTGAAGACGGCGGGCGGGCTCTCCTGGCTCTGGACGTGCAGGCAGTCGTAGCCCCGGGCGTGGAACAGCGGGGCCAGGTGGCTGGCGGTGGAGTAGGCGTCGACGATGACGACGACCGGGCGGGACTGCGCTGCACTGGTCATGACGGGTCTCCTTGCGTACGGGGTGGGGTCGGATCAGCCCACGAGGACCGGGTCGGCCGGGGCGGTCTCGGTCTCGCTGGCGGTCTTGATCTCGATGGCGGCCTTGACCAGGCCCGCGAAGAGCGGGTGCGGGCGGGTCGGACGGGACTTCAGCTCCGGGTGGGCCTGGGTGGCCACCAGGTACGGGTGCACCTCACGCGGGTACTCGACGTACTC
>NZ_JBIWPL010000004.1:0-276664 GCF_044768255.1 Kitasatospora sp. NPDC101157
GCCCCCCCCCCGGCGTCACCCACCCTCCCGAAAGCCCCCCGAACAACCAACACCCCCCCAACAGCAACCCCCCACCCCCTACAGCCCCACCCCGAACACCAAAAAGGACGCCCCCTCCCCAACCCGAAGGCCAGAAAGGGGACGCCCCAAAAACCCCAGCTACAACCTCAGTTGTCGCCGTCCTCATCAATCAGAAAACCCCGCATAGGCGCCGGAGCCTGCTGCATGGGCTGCGGCGGCTGCGGCCGGACGGCCGCCATCGGCTGGGTCATCCCCGCCGGCTGCATCTGCGGCGCACCACTGTTGCCACCGCCCTGCCCGCCGAAGGAAGGCGCCGGCGCGTTCCCACCGAAGGAACTCTGCCCGCCGAACGACGGCGAGTTACCACCGAACGAAGGCTGGTTCCCGCCGAAGGAAGGCGCAGAGCCCATCGACCCCCCGGCCGGCGCCATCGACGACGCCGCCGGCGGCAGCGACGCGGTGGCGGGGATCCGCGGCGGCGCGAGCGAGTCGTCGGCCTGCGACTCCAGCTGACGCAGCTGGGTCTCCAGGTACGACTTCAGACGCGTCCGGTACTCGCGCTCGAACGCCCGCAGGTCCTCGACCTTGCGCTCCAGCGTGGCCCGCGCGGACTCCAGCGACCCCATCGCGACGCGGTGCTTCTCCTGCGCGTCCCGCTCCAGGGCGTCGGCCTTGGCCCGGGCGTCCCGCTCCAGACCCTCGGCCCGGCTGCGCGCCTCGCCGACGATCTTGTTGGCCTCGGAACGGGCCTCGGAGATCGCCTGGTCGGCGGTCTGCTGGGCGAGCGCCAGCACGCGGGCGGCGCTGTCGCCACCGGGACCCTGCTGCTGCATCGGGCCGCCGAGCGGGCCGCCCATCTGCTGCGGCGGGCCGCCCATGGGGCCGCCCATCGGCTGCATCTGCTGCTGCTGGCCCATGCCCTGGCCCATCGGGTTGCCCATCTGCTGCGGCCCACCGGGACCGCCCATGGGCTGGAGCATCTGACCACCCATCGGCTGGACCAGCTGCTGCTGGCCGCCCATGGTCTGGTTCATCTGCTGCGGGCCGCCGGGGCCCATCGGACCACCCTGGCCGGCCGGGAGCTGCGGCGCACCGGACGGCAGGCCGAGCGGCTGGTTGCCCATCTGCTGCTGCTGCTGCGGACCACCGGGGCCCATCTGCTGCGGGCCGCCGGGGCCCATCTGCTGCGGGCCACCCGGACCCTGCTGGCCGGGGACCGGCGGGCCGGATATGGCAGCCGGGACGGGCGCGGCCGGACGCTGGGCGTCCTGCGGCGGTTCCTTCCGCATGTTGGCCTGGTTCTGCGCGGCCGCGCGAGTCGCGGCGGCCAGCTTGGCGCGCAGGTCCTCGTTCTCCCGGAGGAGGCGGGTCAGCTCCGCCTCGACCTCGTCGAGGAAGGCATCGACCTCGTCCTCGTCATAGCCTTCACGCAGGCGGACGGTCGTGAACTGCTTGTTCCGAACGTCCTCGGGGGTCAATGGCATCTCTTCACCTCAACGTGATCGTCGGCACACCGGCATCCTGTCGCATCGCTCACCTACGACTAGGGGTGCACAAGCGAGATCAGGACATACACAATGATCATCAGTACGAAGAAGGACAGGTCGAGCGCCACGCCCCCGAAACGCAACGGCGGAATGAACCGCCGAAGAAGCTTGAGCGGCGGATCCGTGACAGTGTACGTGGCCTCCAGGACCAGGACCATGGCCTTGCCAGGCCGCCACGAACGCGCGAACTGGAAGACCCAGTCCATGACCAGTCGAACGAGCAGGAACACCAGGAAGACGGTCAGGGCGTAGTAGAGCACCGCCCACACGATGTCCATCGCGTTTCCCTCTCCCCGGTCCCGGGCCCTAGGGCCTGCCGCTCGTCACCTGTCGCCAACCACTGTTGATCAGATCCACACGTAAAGTCGTGGCCGGGTCAGCTCTGGTTGAAGAACCCACCCTCGGCGATCCGAGCCTTGTCCTCCGCCGTGACATCGACGTTAGCAGGCGACAGCAGGAACACCTTCTGTGTCACGCGCTCGATACTGCCGTGCAGACCGAAGACGAGTCCAGCGGCGAAGTCTACGAGCCGCTTCGCGTCCGTGTCGTCCATCTCGGTCAGATTCATGATCACGGGGGTACCGCCGCGGAACTGTTCCCCGATGGTACGGGCCTCGTTGTAGGTCCGGGGGTGCAGCGTGGTGATGCGGTAGGGCTCTCGTTCGTTCACTACCTTGGGCATGATCACCGGTGCGCTCTTCTCCAGGTTGTGGCGGCGTTCGGGTGTGATGGACGACACGGGGGCCATCCTCGGGGTCTCCTGCCGGATCGGCACCGCGGCCGGAACCGGCTGCGGGGTGATCGAGGAGACCGGGGCGGGGGCGGGAGCGGCTGCCGGCCGGGGGATGTCCTCGGTCCGCTGCCCGGTACGGATCGGCTCGGGGTCCGCGTCGTAGTCGTCGTCGGGGTCGTACCCCTGGCCGTCGTACGTCTCGTCCTCCACGAGGCCGAGGTAGACCGCCATCTTGCGCATTGCGCCGGCCATGCTCCTGTCTCCTCCGCTCATGGCCACCTCGCTGGCGCTCGGTGGCTGCTCCGCGAAGCCGCGCACCTTCCATCGGTCGCTCGCTCCGCTCGCTCCGTGCGAACCGTCCCTGCGGCCGGGGCCGCGGCCCTGCCTGCGGATTCCTCGGCCCGCCCGCGACGGCCCGTCAAGGCGACACGCCGTCAGGGTTCTTGGGGTGGGGCCGTGAAACTGCGATCCACGGTTGGCTAGCGCTTCTGAAAGCTGCTAGTTTCTGTCCTATTTTGTCCTGCAGTCTGATCTACTACCCGGTGACGTTACCCGAGGGGTGACCTCACTCCGAGTACCGCCGTTCCGACGCGCACATGTGTCGCTCCGGCGGCAATCGCCTGCTCAAGGTCACCGCTCATCCCTGCGGAGACCATGGTGGCAGCCGGATGGGCCGCCCGTACGGCGGTTGCGATTTCCGCCAGCCGCTCGAAGGCGCGGGCCGGGTCTCCGGCCAGCGGACCGGCCAGCGGAGCGACGGTCATCACACCGTCCAGGCGGAGCCCGGGCGTGTCGGCGATCGCGTCGGCGAGTTCGGCGACGTCCTCGGGGGCGACCCCGGCCCGGTGCGCGCTCTCGCCGCCCGCGGCGGAGCCGCTGATCGACGCTTCCTTGTCCAGCGCCACCTGCACCAGGCAACCCAGCTCCGGGCGCCCGGACTTCAGCACGGCCGCCGAGAGCGACTCGACCAGCCGCAGCCGGTCCACCGAGTGCACGTGGTTCGCGTACCGGACGACCGAGCGGACCTTGTTGGTCTGCAGCTGTCCGACGAAGTGCCAGTCAAGAGGAAGGTTTCTGCACTGTTCCGCCTTGGGCGCGGCGTCCTGGTCCCGGTTCTCCGCGACGTCCGTGACCCCCAGTCCGGCCAGCAGCGCGCTGTCCTCGGCCGGGTAGGTCTTGGTGACGACGATCAGGGTGACGTCCTCGCGCGGACGTCCGGCGGCCGCACAGGCGTCCACGATCCGGCGCTCGACCACTTCGAGGTTGGTGCCGAGTTCCTCGTACCGGGCCCGCTGGCCCTCGGTCAGCCCCTCCAGGAACTCCGGGCTGCCCGGGAACGGTCCGTAGATGTCGTTCGTCATCAGTGATCAGAGCCCAACCAGACGTAGCTCGCGAGCCGGCCCGTGCGCTGCTCGCGACGATAGGAGAAGTGATCGGCGGATTCGAGGGTGCAGACCGGTGAGCGCACCAGCTCGGTGACCCCCGCCGCGGCCAGCTGGGCCGCGACTCCCTCCGGCACGTCCAGCGCCGGGGTCCCCCAGGAGGTCTCGGCGAAGGCCGCCGGGACGACCCCGGCGACTTCGGCGCGCAGTTCGGCCGGCACCTCGTAGCAACGGCCGCAGACCGCGGGACCGGTGGCGGCGGTGATCCGCGCCGGTTCGGCCCCCAGTTCGACCATCGCCCCGACGGTCGCGGTCACCACTCCGGCTGCCAGCCCGGGCCGGCCCGCGTGGGCCGCGCCCACCACGCCCGCCACCGGGTCGGCCAGCAGCACCGGCGTGCAGTCCGCGGTCAGCACCGCGAGCGCGAGCGGCCGGTCGGTGACCACCGCGTCCACCGTCGGGGCCTCCCCCAGCGGCTGGCGCTCCGTCACCACGGCCACCTCGGCGCCGTGCACCTGGTTCATCCAGACCACGTCGGCCGGGTTCAGCCCCAGCTCCCGGGCCGCGATCGCCCGGTTCTCCCGGACGGCCTCCGCGTCGTCCCCGACCGCACCGCCGAGGTTGAGCTCCCCGTACGGCGAAGTGCTCACCCCGCCCCACCGATCGGTGAAGGCGAAGTGAGCACCCGCGCGGACCGCGTGATCGATCACTTAAGGAAGTCCGGGACGTCGAGCTCCTCGGCCGGGCTCTCCACGAACGGCTGCCGGGTCGACTGCTGCACCTGCGGCGGCACCGGAGCGGTGGTGGCCGTGCCGGCCGTGGTCTCGGTCGAACGCGCCGGGGCGGCCGGGGCCTCCCCCTCGGAGCGGGACGTCACCGAGCCGATGCTCCCGTACGACGGCCGGCCGGCCGGGCGCTCGGGGGCGGCCGGCGGGGTGGCCGGGGCGGCGGGGGTGGTGGACTTCACCACCGGGTCGCGGACGATCGCCGGCGGCTGACCGCCGTCGAAGCCGGCCGCGATGACGGTGACCCGCACCTCGTCGCCGAGCGCGTCGTCGATGACGGCACCGAAGATGATGTTCGCCTCGGGGTGGGCGGCCTCGCTGACCAGCTGGGCCGACTCGTTGATCTCGAACAGGCCGAGGTCGGAACCGCCCGAGATGGACAGCAGCACGCCACGGGCGCCGTCGATCGAGGCCTCCAGCAGCGGCGAGGAGATCGCCATCACGGCGGCCGCCTTGGCGCGGTCCTCGCCGCGGGCCGAGCCGATGCCCATGAGCGCCGAACCGGCGTCCGACATGACGGACTTGACGTCCGCGAAGTCGAGGTTGATCAGACCCGGGGTGGTGATCAGGTCGGTGATGCCCTGGACACCGGAGAGCAGGACCTGGTCCGCCGAGCGGAACGCGTCGAGCACGCTGACCTGGCGGTCCGAGATGGACAGCAGCCGGTCGTTGGGG
This sequence comes from Kitasatospora sp. NPDC101157, assembly GCF_044768255.1. Lineage (NCBI taxonomy): Bacteria > Bacillati > Actinomycetota > Actinomycetes > Kitasatosporales > Streptomycetaceae > Kitasatospora > Kitasatospora sp. NPDC101157. The sequence continues at coordinate 5,144 of NZ_JBIWPL010000004.1, forward strand.
ATCACGATGAGGGTGTCGACCTCTTCGCGCAGGGCGGCGATGCCGTCCTCGGCCTGGTTGGCCCGGCGGCGGCCCTCGAAGGTGAAGGGGCGGGTGACCACGCCGATGGTCAGGGCGCCCAACGAGCGGGCGATGTTGGCGACGACGGGCGCGCCGCCCGTGCCCGTGCCACCACCCTCGCCGGCGGTCACGAAGACCATGTCGGCCCCCTTGAGGACCTCCTCGATCTCCTCGCGGTGGTCCTCGGCGGCCTTGCGGCCGACCTCGGGGTTGGCGCCGGCGCCGAGGCCCCGGGTGAGTTCACGGCCCACATCGAGCTTGACGTCGGCGTCGCTCATGAGGAGGGCCTGCGCATCGGTGTTGATCGCGATGAACTCGACGCCCTTGAGACCGACCTCGATCATCCGGTTGATGGCGTTGACACCACCGCCGCCGATTCCGACGACCTTGATGACTGCGAGGTAGTTCTGCGGTGCTGCCACGTCGAAGGCCTCTCGCCTCGAATTTCCGGGTCGGTGCGGCCCGACGGTGGGCCGTACCGACGGATGTCGATGGGTAGGGAGCCTGGTTTCTGACTGAATGTCCGAAATGCCGACCGCCGACCCCAACCCTAAACTTGACCTTTAGGGTTAGTCCTGTGCCTCCGTCACATCACCAACGGACACAGTCTGGTGACACAGGACACTAGGTGGCTCCGGGCACGCGTTTCAACGAACACGCCGAGCTTCCCTTTTTCTTTTGAGCCTATGTGATCATCGGCCGGCAATGGAAACCGGGGTGACCACCAAGGGTCGGGCCGACACTTCGAGGCGTCAACCCCTCCCTCGGGCACAGAATCTAGCGGATCAACCCGACACCGCCGGCGCCTCCGGCGCGGTCACGTCGAACACGGTGCCCTTCTGCTTCATCAGCGCCAGCAGCACCCGGGCCTTCCGATCGGTCTGCTCGGGACTCCCCCAACGCACCGTCGTACCCCCGCTGAGCTGCAGTTCGATGTCGTCGTAGGAGTGGACCAGGACCGATCCGGCCCGCTTGGCGATCTCCGGCGGGAGCCCGGCGGCCACCGCCACCGCGCCCTGCACCAGCTGCGCCCGGGAGATCACCCCGTCCACGTCCTTCGCGGGCTGACTGAGCCGCAGTTCCACCACCGGCACGCCCTGCGGCGCGGCCGCCTCGGTGGCGAAGCTCACGCCGGCGGCATCCACCTGGGTGAACTGGCCGTCATCCCCCTTGACGGCGGCCACCGCGGTCCGCTGCACCACCTTGACCTGCAGGGTGTGCGGCCAGCCCCGCCAGACCTCGGCCTTCGCCACCCGGGGGATCGCCTCCACCCGCTGCCGGACGCCGTCCAGGTCGACCCGGGCCAGCGGGCCGTCGGCCAGCCCGCCGACCGCGTCGCGGACCTGGTCCGACGTCAGCTTGTCGTCGGTCGCACCCTGGACGGCGACGTCGCGCACGTCCAGCACCGACGAGAAGAACACCACCCAGGCCAGCACGCCCAGCAACGCGGCGCCGAGCACGCTCAGCACCACGATGCCCCGCCGGGAGAGCCGGAGGCGGGGAGCGGACTCCTCCTCCTCCAGCTCCTCCTCCAACGGGTCGGCGAGCCGGCCGTCAGCCACGGCGGCGACCGCCGCGGTGCGCCTGGATCGCCTCGTAGACCATGCCGACCAGCAGGTCGTCGGCGTCCCGGCGCCCGAACTCGGCGGCGGCCCGGCTCATGTCCCACAGCCGCTGCGGGTCGGTGAGCACCGGCAGCACGTTCTGCAGCACCCAGTCCGGGGTCAGCTCGGCGTCGTCCACCAGCAGGCCGCCGCCGGCCTTGACCATCGGCTGGGCGTTCAGCCGCTGCTCGCCGTTGCCGATCGGCAGCGGCACGAAAGCGGCGGGCAGGCCGACGGCCGCCAGCTCGGCCACCGTCATGGCGCCGGCCCGGCAGAGCATCAGGTCGGCCGCCGCGTAGGCGAGGTCCATCCGGTCGACGTACGGCACCGCCCGGTACGGCGGCATCCCGGGGACGTCGGCGACCTGCGGCAGTTCGTTCTTCGGGCCGACCGCGTGCAGGATCTGCACGCCGTACTGCTGCAGCCGCGGGGCGATCGCGGTGATGGTCTCGTTGAGCCGGCGCGCGCCCTGGGAGCCGCCGGAGACCAGCAGGGTGGGCAGCCGCTGGTCGAGGCCGAAGTACTGGCGGGCCTCCGGCCGGGTGGCATTGCGGTCCAGGGTGGCGATGGTCCGGCGCAGCGGGATGCCGATGTACCGGGAGTCGCGCAGCTTGCTGTCCGGGGTGGAGACCGCTACGAAGTCGGTGTAGCGGGCGCCGATCTTGTTGGCCAGGCCCGGGCGGGCGTTGGCCTCGTGCACCACGATCGGCACGCCGGCCCGCTTGGCGGCCAGGTAGGCGGGCATCGCGACGTAGCCGCCGAAGCCGACCACGGCGTCGGCGTTGACCCGCTCGATGATCTCCTGGGCGGCCCGCACGGTGCCGCGCAGCCGGCCGGGGACGGTGATCAGCTCGGGGGTGGGCTTGCGGGGCAGCGGGACGGCCGGGATGAGCTCCAGCTGGTAGCCGCGCTCGGGCACCAGTCGGGTCTCCAGCCCCTTCTCGGTGCCCAGGGCGGTGATCCCGATGGACGGGTCGTGCCTGCGGAGGGCGTCCGCGAGGGCCATGGCCGGCTCGATGTGACCGGCGGTCCCCCCGCCGGCGAGTACGACATGCACCGAAATTCACCGCTCCCTGCGTGCCGGCCCGGGGGCCGGGCGCGCTGTGGTTCGTCGTCGTGGCAGCACCCGGGCCAGTCGCTTCCTGATCCGGGAGTTCTTGCTCCGGGCGGCCAGGGCCGCCTTCGCGCCCGAGGAACTGCGTGCCAGGCACAGCAGCACCCCGATCGCGGACATGGCCGACAGCATGGCGGAACCGCCGTAGGAGAACAGCGGGAGCGGGACGCCCGCGATGGGCAGCAGTCCCAGCGCCGACCCCAGGTTGATCATGGCCTGCGCCATGATCCAGGTGGTGGCGGCTCCCGCGGCGTACCTGACGAAGGGATCCTTCGTGCCGATGGCCACACGGATACCCGCGTAGCCTAGTGCCGCAAAGAGACCGATCACCGACAGCGTCCCCACCAGGCCCAGTTCCTCGCCGGTCGCGGCGAAGATGAAGTCGGTGTGCGCCTCGGGCAGCTGGCCCCATTTCTCCACGCCGGCGCCCAGGCCGGTGCCGAAGCCGCCGCCGAGCGCGAACGAGTACACGCCGTGCAGGGCCTGGAAGCAGGCGCCCTCCGGGTCGAGCTTGGTGACTCCGATGCAGCCCAGCCGCTCGGCCCGGTGCGGGACGGTGATCACCAGGGCGGTGCAGACCACGACCGCCACCCCGAGGGTGGCCACGAACAGCCGCAGCGGTGCGCCGACCATCCACAGCAGCGCGAACACCATGGCCACCAGGATCATCGAGGTGCCCATGTCACCGCCGATCATGATCAGCGCGAGCAGCAGCAGGGCGCCCGGCACCAGCGGCACCAGCAGGTGCTTCCAGGAGCTGAGGGTGCCGGCCTTCTGCTTGCGGGCGAGCAGGTCGGCGCCCCAGAGCACCAGGGCGAGCTTGGCGAACTCGGAGGGCTGGAACTGGAAGAAGCCGAAATCCAGCCAGTTCTGGTTGCCGTTGATCCGCACCCCGATGCCGGGCACGGCGACCAGCGCGAGCGCCCCGATCACCCCGAACATCACCGGGTAGACGATCACCCGCAGCACCGCCACCGGGACGGAGGCGAAGCCGACCAGCAGGACCAGGCCGAGGATGGCCGCGATCAGCTGCTTGAGGAAGTAGTACTGCGCGGTGTGGTGCTGGTTCAGCGCCAGGATCTGCGAGGCCGAGAAGACCATCATCAGGCCGAGCACGACCAGCAGCAGGGTGCTCCCGACCACCAGCAGGTACGGCGTGAGCGGCCGGTCCAGCCAGTACCGGACGCGGGCCCGGAAGGCCCGCAACCGTCCCAGCGGACCGGCCGACTTGTACTTGGTCGTGGTGGCGGAGATCACTCGCCACGGCTCGGCGGCGTCCTGCTTCGTCACGCCGGAATCCGCCCTGCCCTGCCCCGCCACCGCTCCCCGTTCCTCTTCATGCGGCCCGTCCGCCCCGAAAGGCCTCTCACTCGCCGCCGGAGTCCGCCAGCTCCCGGACGGCCGCCGCGAAGAGGTCGCCGCGCTCGCCGTAGTTGGTGAACATGTCCATCGACGCGCAGGCCGGAGCCAGCAGCACCGTGTCACCCGATCGAGCGAGCGACGCGGCCGTTCGAACGACCTCGGCCATCGCCACCGCGCCAGTCTGGCCCTCGGCCGCCTCGATCACCGGCACATCCGGAGCGTGTCGCTCCAGCGCCTCGCGGATCAGCGCCCGGTCCTGCCCGATCAGCACGACCGCGCGCAGCCGCTCGGCCGCGCCCTGCACCAGGTCGTCGAAGGTCGCGCCCTTGGCCAGTCCCCCGGCGATCCAGACGATCGGCCGGTAGGCCGCCAGCGAGGCCGCGGCGGCGTGGGTGTTGGTGGCCTTGGAGTCGTCGACGTACGTGACCTCGCGGACCGTACCGACCTCGGCGATCCGGTGGGCGTCCGGACGGAAGGCCCGCAGGCCCTCCCGGACGGCCTTCGGCTCGACCCCGTACGCCCGGGCCAGCGCGGCCGCCGCGAGCGCGTTGGCGATGTTGTGCGGGGCCGGGGGGTTCACGTCCTCGACCGAGCCCAGCTCGGCCGCGTTCTTGGCCCGGTCCTCGACGAAGGCGCGGTCCACCAGCAGGCCGTCCACCACGCCGAAGTTCGACGGGCTCGGCGCGCCGAGGCCGAAACCGATCGCCCGGCAACCCTCCTCGACGTCGGCCTCCATGACCAGCGCCTCGGTGGCCGGATCGGCCAGGTTGTACACGCAGGCCACCGCGTTGCCCTCGTAGATCCGGCCCTTGTCGGCGGCGTACGCCTCCATCGAGCCGTGCCAGTCGAGGTGGTCCGGAGCCAGGTTGAGCACGGCCGCCGAGTGCGGGCGCAGCGAGGGCGCCCAGTGCAGCTGGTAGCTGGAGAGCTCGACGGCGAGCACGTCGTACGGCTCCTCGGCGAGGACCGCGTCCAGCACCGAGACCCCGACGTTGCCGACGGCGGCGGTGCGCTTGCCGGCGGCGGTGAGGATCGAGGCGAGCATCTGGACGGTGGTGGTCTTGCCGTTGGTGCCGGTGACGGCCAGCCAGGGGGCGGGCTCGCCGGTGCCCGGCAGCGGCTTGCGCAGCCGCCAGGCCAGCTCGACGTCGCCCCAGACCGGCACCCCGGCCGCCTCCGCGGCGGCGAACAGCGGGCTGTCGGGGGCCCAGCCGGGCGAGGTGACGATCAGTTCGGTGCCCTCGGGCAGGCTCGCGCCGTCGCCCAGGCGCACCGCGATGCCGGCGGCCTCCAGCTCCGCGGCGCGGGCCCGCAGGCCCCCGCCGCTGCCGCCGTCCACCACGGTGACGCGGGCGCCGAGGCCGTTCAGGACGCGCGCGGCGCTGATGCCCGAGACGCCGAGGCCGGCGACCACCACGGGCAGGTTGTCGAAGTCGGGGTTTGTCATCCGGTCCGGTATCCCGCGTAGAAGAGGCCGAGGCCGACGGCCACGCACAGGCCCTGGATGATCCAGAAGCGGACCACGACCAGGACTTCGCTCCAGCCCTTGAGTTCGAAGTGGTGCTGCAGTGGCGCCATCTTGAAGACGCGCTTGCCGGTCATCCGGAACGAGCCGACCTGGATGATCACCGAGAGGGTGATGATCATGAACAGGCCGCCGAGCATGATCAGCAGCAGCTCGGTGCGCGAGCAGATCGCGAGGCCGGCCAGGGCGCCGCCGAGGGCGAGCGAGCCGGTGTCACCCATGAAGATCTTGGCGGGCGAGGTGTTCCACCACAGGAAGCCGAAGCAGGAGCCCATCAGGGCCGAGGCGACCACCGCGAGGTCCAGCGGGTCCCGGACGTCGTAGCAGGCGCCGGTGGCGGAGATGAAGTACGCGCAGCTCTGGGTGTACTCCCAGACGCCGATGAAGGTGTAGGCGCCGAAGGCCATCACCGAGGCACCGGTGGCGAGGCCGTCCAGACCGTCCGTCAGGTTCACGCCGTTGGAGGTCGCCGCGATCATGAAGTACGCGAAGATGACGAACAGCACCGGGCCGATCGACCAGCTGAAGTCGCGGACGAAGGAGAGCTTCTCGGAGGCCGGGCTGAGCCCGCGGTCGTCGTGGAACTGCAGCGCCAGGATGGCGAACACCAGGCCGACGATCGACTGGCCGGCCAGCTTCGCCTTGGCCCGCAGGCCGAGCGAGCGGCGCTTGACGACCTTGATGTAGTCGTCCAGGAAGCCCACCAGGCCGAGGCCCGCGGTCAGGAAGAGCACCAGCAGCCCCGAGGCGGTCGGGGTGTCGCCCGTTATCGCCTTCGTGGCGAAGTACGCGATCAGGGTCGCCAGGATGAAGGCGATGCCGCCCATGGTGGGCGTGCCCTTCTTGCTGTGGTGCGCCTTGGGGCCGTCGTCACGGATGTACTGGCCGTAGCCCTGCCGGGCGAGCAGCTTGATCAGGGCGGGCGTGCCGACCAGCGAGAGGATCAGGCCGATCATCCCGGAGAAGAGGATCTGCTTCATCATCGGGCAGCACCGTCCGCCAGGAGGGCCTCGGCCACCTTCTCCAGCCCCACCGAACGGGACGCCTTCACCAGGACCACATCCCCCGGCCGAAGCTGACTGCGCAGCAGCTCGACCGCCGCGTCCGCGTCGGACACCAGCACCGACTCCTCACCCCACGAACCTTCGTTCCTCGCGCCGAGTTCCATGCAGGCCGCCTCGCGTCCGCCGACCGCCACCAGCTTGGTGACGTCCAGCCGGACGGCGAGCCGCCCGATGGCGTCGTGCTCGGCCAGGCTGTCCTCGCCGAGCTCCCGCATCTCGCCGAGCACCGCCCAGGTGCGGCGGCGCTCCGGACCGCGGCCGCCGATCGAGACCAGCGCCCGCAGCGCGGCCCGCATCGAGTCGGGGTTCGCGTTGTAGGCGTCGTTGACGACGGTGACACCATCGGCCCGGTCGACGACCTCCATGCGCCAGCGGGACAGCGCACCCGCCTCGCCCAGGGCTGCCGCGGTGTCGTCGACGGACATCCCGAGCTCCGTCGCCACCGCGGCGGCGGCGAGGGCGTTCGAGACGTGGTGCTCACCGTACAGGCGCAGCTGCACGGGCGCGGAACCGGCCGGGGTGGTGAGCGTGAAAGATGGCCGTCCGGTGGCGTCCAGGCGAACGTCGGTCGCCCGGACGTGGGCGTCCGGGGACTCCCCGAACAGCACCACCTTCGCCTTGGTGCGGGAGGCCATCGCGCGCACCAGCCGGTCGTCCGCGTTGAGGATCGCGGCGCCGTCGGCGGGCAGCGCCTCGACCAGCTCGCCCTTGGCCTCGGCGATCGCCTCCTGGGAGCCGAACTCGCCGAGGTGGGCGGTGCCGACGTTGAGGACCAGGCCGATCCGCGGCGGGGTGATCGAGGTGAGGTACTCGATGTCGCCCTTGTGCCGGGCGCCCATCTCCATCACCAGGTGCCGGGTGCTCTCCTCGACCCGCAGCGCGGTCATCGGGTGGCCGATCTCGTTGTTCAGCGAGCCGGGCGGGAAGACGGTCTCGCCGTGGCGCTGGAGCAGCTGGCCGATCAGGTCCTTGGTGCTGGTCTTGCCGGCCGAGCCGGTCAGCGCGACCACGGCGGTGCCCGCGGCGCGGGAGACCACGGCCCGGGCCAGCCGGCCGAGCGCCTCCACCACACTGTCGACCAGGACGGCGGGCACGCCGACCGGGCGGGAGGCCAGCACCGCGACGGCGCCGGCCTCGACCGCCGTGACGGCGTAGTCGTGGCCGTCCACGTTCTCGCCGACGAAGGCCGCGAACAGGCCGCCGGGGCTCACCTTCCGCGAGTCGACCTCGACCGGGCCGGTGACCAGGGTGTCCGGGTCGGCTCCGGCCAGGGTGCCTCCGACTGCGGCCGCCACCTCGGCGAGGGTCAGTGCGATCACTGCTGCTCTACTCCTCGGTCGCCCCGGGCGGCCGTGGTCCGCGCGATGGATTCGCGCAGCACCTCCCGGTCGTCGAAGGGGCGGATCTCGTCTCGTACGTACTGGCCGAGCTCGTGGCCCTTGCCTGCCACCAGCACGGTGTCCCCCGCTTGGGCGCGGGCCACCGCGAGCTCGATCGCCTCGGCCCGGTCGGGCACGACCAGGACGTCCCCGCGCTCGGCCTCGGGCACCGCGGCGGCGCCGGTCAGCATGCTGGCGAGGATCGCCAGCGGGTCCTCGCTGCGCGGGTTGTCACTGGTCAGCAGGGCGGTGTCGGCGAGCCGGGCGGCGATGGCGCCCATCGGGCCGCGCTTGTGCGGGTCGCGGTCGCCGCCGCAGCCGACCACGACGTGCAGCCGGCCCTTGGTGACCTCGCGCAACGAGCCGAGGACGGCCTCCAGGGCGTCCGGCTTGTGGGCGTAGTCGACCACCGCGACGAACGGCTGTCCGGCGTCCACCCGCTCCAGCCGGCCCGGCACGCCGGCCACGGCGGCGACCCCGGCCACCGCCCGCTCCAGCGGCAGCCCGGCGGCGACCAGCACGGTGATCGCGGCCAGCGCGTTGGCGACGTTGAACGGACCGGGCAGCGGAACGGAGGCGTCGGCCTCGGCGCCGTCCGGGCCGACCACCCGGAAGGTGGAGCCGGTCGGGCCGAGCTGGACGTCCAGGGCCCGCCAGTGCGCCCCGGCGTCGCCGGTCGCGGAGAAGGTGGTCACCGGGATCTTCGCCTCGGCGGCGAGCCGGCGGCCGTACTCGTCGTCCAGGTTGACCACGCCGTGGCGGGACTTGCCGGGCTGGAACAGCCGGGCCTTCGCCTGGAAGTAGTCCTCCATGTCCGGGTGGAAGTCGAGGTGCTCGGGCGTGAGGTTGTTGAACAGCGCGACGTCGTACGCCACCCCGTCGGTGCGGCCGAAGACCAGGGCGTGGCTGGAGACCTCCATGGTCACCGCGTCCGCGCCGCGCTCGGCCATCACGCCGAGGATCGCGTGCAGGTCGGTGGCCTCGGGGGTGGTGCGCTCGCTCTTGATCCGCTCCTGGCCGACCCGCATCTCGACGGTGCCGATCACGCCCGGGCTGCGCCCGGCGCCGCGCAGACCGCCCTCGACCAGGTACGAGGTGGTGGTCTTGCCGTTGGTGCCGGTCAGCCCGATCATCAGCAGCCGCTCGGACGGGTGAGCGTAGACGATCGCGGCCAGCTCGCCCATCCGGGCCCGCGGCCGGTCGACGACCAGCAGCGGCAGGCCGGTGGGGGCGGCCAGCTCGGCGCCCGCCGGGTCGGTCAGCACGGCCACCGCGCCGGCCTCCGCGGCCTTGCCGGCGAAGGCCGCGCCGTGGTGGTTGGCGCCCGGGAAGGCCACGTACACGTCACCGGGGCGCACCGCGCGGGAGTCGTGGGTGACGCCGGTGACGGCGCCGCCCTCGACGGGCGGCAGACCGAGCCGGGCGGCCAGCTCGGCGAGCGGCAGGGCGGCGGTCCCGGTCGGGCGGGGCGGACTCACGGTGGTTTGATCGGGTTTCGGCACGGCGGGAAGGCTATCCGCCGAAGGGTGCCCAGGGCCAAACCGGGCCTTCGCCGCGCCGCCGTCCAGACCGGCCCGCTGGTTGCTCATCCTCGCTCACGGCTTCCACTCGACGGGCAGGTTCGGTGCCGGGCTCCCGCTCGGCGGGACCTGCATGGTCTTCAGGGTGAACTCCATCACCTGCTTGAACACCGGGCCGCACAGCTGGCCGCCGAAGTGGCCGTTGACCGGGCCCTGGAGGGTACAGGAGACGGTGTAGCGGGGGGCGTCGGCCGGGGCGAAGCCGATGAAGGAGGCGGTGTAGCCGTCGTAGCCCTTGCCGTCGGCGGCCCCCCGGTTGGCCGTGCCGGTCTTGCCGGCGACCCGGTAGCCGGGGATGGCGGCCTTGCCGCCGGTGCCCTGCTCGTCGTCGACGACCGACTCCAGCATCGAGGTGAGGGTCTTCGCGGTCTGCTCGCTGACCACCCGGGTCTGCTCGCCCGGCGGGGTCGCGGTGTACTTGCCGTCCGGCCCGGTGACGCCCTGGACGATGCTCGGCGCGACCCGGACCCCGCCGTTGGCGATGGTCGAGTACACCGAGGTGGCCTGCATCGCGTTCACCTGCAGCGGCCCCTGGCCGAAGGCGATGTTGTACTTCTCCGAGGCGACCAGGTCCTCCGGCTTCTTGAGCTTGCCCGGGGTCTCCCCGGGGAAGTTCAGGCCGGTCGGCTGGGCCACCCCGAACTTGCGCATGTAACCGTCCAGGATCTGGTTGGCCTTCAGCTGGTCGCCGTCGCCGAGGGCCTCGACCGCCTCGATGGTGCCGATGTTGGAGGACTTGGCGAGCACCCCGGCGAGGGTCAGGTACCAGTCGCCGTGCGGGACGTCGTCCTTGAACTGCTGCCCGGCCCGGACCAGCGTGCCGGGCACGGTGACCCTGGTGTCCCAGTTGGCCTTGCCCGAGTCCAGGACGGCGGCCAGGCTCATCAGCTTGGCGGTGCTGCCCGGCTCGTAGGCGTCCACCAGGGCCGGGTTGCCCATCTGGGACTGCTTGGCGAGGCTCAGGTCGTTGGGGTTGAAGCCGGGCGAACTGGCCATCGCGATGACCTGGCCGGTCTTCACGTCCTGGACGACGACGTAGCCCTTCTCCGCGCCGGAGTTGGCCACCTGGTCGGTGATCGCCCGCTGGGCCGCCCACTGGACGTCCCGGTTGATGGTCAGCTTGATGTCGCTGCCGGGCACGGCCGGATCCATCGAGCCGCCGGCGGTGGGCACCAGCCGGCCGCCCGCCTGGGCGTAGCTGCTGTGGCCGTCCTTGCCGGCCAGCTGCTTCTGGTACTGCAGTTCCAGCCCGCCGGCGCCCTCGCCCTCGCCGTTGACGAAGCCGACCAGGTTGGCGGCCAGCCCGTCGGCCGGGTAGATCCGCTTCTGGGTCTCCCGGTTGAACACCCCGGCCAGCGGGTTGGCGCACTCGTTGTCGACCCGGGTGCGCCCGCCCTGGTCGGCGGGCTTGCCGAGCAGCTTCTTCTGCGCCTGGCAGGCCCGCGAGCCGGCCTGCTTCTCCAGGCTCGACTTGAGGTCGCTGATCTGGTTCTTGGCGGCCGGGGTCTGCTGGGCGGCGAGCCGCTTGTAGCGGGTCTTGGGCGTGTGGAGGTCGGCGGCGATCCTGTCCTTGGCCACGCCGATGATCGGCGACAGCAGCGCGGCCGCCTGCTCCGGCGCGTCCGGGATGCCGGTCGCCTCGGGGGTGAACATCGCCGGGTCGGCGGTGATGTCGTACGCGTCCACGGTGGCGGCCAGCGCCACGCCGTCGGAGGACGTTATCGAGCCGCGCTCGGCGGTGATCGGGATGTTCTGGTAGCGGTTGGTGTTCGCGTCGGCGGCCAGCGCGTCGGCGTCCACCAGCTGGAGCTGCACCAGGCGCCCGGCGAAGACCGAGAACACCAGCGACAGCGCCACCGTGATCACCCGCAGCCGGCGCTTCGGCTCGGCCAGTTTCAGCGCACTGGGGCGCTGCGGCGGCCGGGACTTCGGGCGCGGTCGCACCGCCGCCTGGCTACGGGTCGGCGGACGGCCCTCCGGGCGGCGCTGCTGCGGCGCGCGCGGGGTGCGGCCCGCGGCGGCGGTCTTGGCGGGCTGCGCCTTGGCCGACTGGCTCCGCACGGGCTGGGCCTTCGCGGGCTGGGGCTTCGCGGGCTGGCTCTTCGCCGGCTGGGGCTTCACCGGCTGGCTCTTCGGGGCCTGCCCCTTGGCGGCCTGGCCCTTGGCCGGCTGCCCCTTCGCGGGCTGGCCGCGCCCGGCGACGGGTCGGGCCGCCCCGGTGCGCGGCGGCTGCCGACGGCCGGAGCCCGAATCGGAACCGGACGGCTGACGGGGCGTCGTCATCGGGTACCACCCCCGTGCTGGGCCGGTGCGGGCGACACCGGGCTGAGCTGGATCACCGAGTCACCGGCCGAGGCCGCCGGGGTCGGCGGCGCGGATGCCTGGCCGGTCGGCTGTGCCGACGGCTGGGCGCTCGGTGAGCTGCTCGGCTGGGCCGAGGGCTGGGCCTGGGCCGGTTTCTGGGCCCCCGGCGTGGGCTTCGTCGGCCACGGATCGACCGTCGACTTCCTCACCGGCGGGCTGTCCTGGGCCGGGCCGGGCGTGCCGGTCACCTTGCCGCCGTTCGGCACGTCCAGGAAGGCCATCCCGCCGGCCGGGACCATGCCCAGCTCGCCGGCCCGCTTGGCCAGCGCGTCGGGGGCCGAACTCTGGTCGATTTCGAGCTGGAGGCTCTGCTGCTCGTCGGTCGCCTTGGTGGTCTGCTTCTGCAGCCGGGACAGCTCGAAGGAGCCCTCGTTGAGGGCCGTGTTCAGCGCCAGCAGCCCGAGCAGTCCCGCCGCCAGCAGCACCACCACGAGCACCGCGAACGGCGTGCGCCCCCGCACGGGGCGCCGCCCCGGCCGGACCGTGATCCGCGCCCTGCCCTGCCCGGGGAGTCCTCCCCGCCCCGCCCGGACCTCACCGGCCACCGGCCCCACCGCTCTCCTCCGCCCTTCGGACCCCGCCGGAGCCGATCCTCAGCCCCGCTTGCTTCGGTCCCTGATCCTCTCCGCCACCCGCAGCCGCACGGGCGCGGCGCGCCGGTTCTCCTCGATCTCCTCCTCGGTGGCCAGCTCGGCACCGCGGGTGATCAGCTTGAGCCAGGGCTGGTGCTCCTCCGGGATGAACGGGAGCCCCGGCGGGGCGGTGCTGGTCGCCCCGGCGGCGAAGTACTGCTTCACCAGCCGGTCCTCCAGCGACTGGTACGACATCACCACCATCCGGCCGCCCAGCGCGAGGACGTCCAGCGCCCCCGGGATCGCCCGGTCCAGGACCTCCAGCTCGCCGTTGACCTCGATCCGCAGCGCCTGGAAGGTCCGCTTGGCCGGGTTCCCGCCGGTCCGGCGGGTCGCCGCCGGAATGGCGTTGCGCACCAACTCGACCAGACGCGCGCTGTTGGTGAACGGTTCCTTCTCCCGCTCCCGCACGATGACCGAGGCGATCTTCCCGGCGAACCGCTCCTCGCCGTACACCTTGAGGATCCGGGCCAGGTCGCCGTGGCTGTAGGTGTTGAGCACCTCCGCCGCGCTGATCCCCCGGGTCTGGTCCATCCGCATGTCCAGCGGGGCGTCCTGGGCGTAGGCGAAGCCGCGGTCGGCCTCGTCCAGCTGCATCGAGGAGACGCCGAGGTCGAACAGCACGCCGTCCACCCGGTCGATGCCCAGCCGCTCCAGCACCTCGGGGATCTCGTCGTACACCGCGTGCACCAGGGTGGCCCGGTCCCCGAACGGGGCCAGCCGCTCGCCGGACAGCTTCAGCGCCTGCGGGTCGCGGTCCACCGCGACCAGCCGGACCTCCGGGAACTGGGTCAGCAGCGCCTCGCTGTGCCCGCCGAGGCCGAGGGTGGCGTCCACCACCACGGCGCCGGGGCGCGAGATCGCCGGGGCCAAGGCGTCCATGCACCGCTGCAGCATCACCGGAACGTGCTTGGGACCCGGTTCGTTGGTGGTCATGCGCGGTGGCGCCCTTCCTCGGTGCGGAGCAGCCCGTCGTCCGGGAGCTCCGACCATTCTCGCCCACCGCCCGCCGGCACGACGACGCGGCCCGTGGTCCCCGCCCGCTCAGGGGGAAGGTCGTGGCCGCCCGGCACCGGGGAAGGTGCGCCAGGTGAACACGGAGCGGGTGGAGGCCACGGGCCGCATCGGACGGGCCACACCGCACGGCTGACGCCCGGTTGACGGGCTCCGGCGGGTGTGCTCCAACGCGCCGCAACTCTATCGCGCGGGCCCTTGCAGTCAATGGTCCGCTCCGGCGCACCACCCGGGCGGCGGTACGGATCACCGCAGGTCGCGGCCGTCGGGGCGGTCCGGCGGGGCCGCCGGCCGGGGGCCTCCGGCGAGCGCCGCGCGCCCCGTCGAGCGACCGGGCACCAACCCACTCCGGGACCAGTCCGGACGAACCGGGCAGTTGTCGCTATGCGCTCGATCACAGCAACGCGTTCTGTAGCTCTCCGCCCCACCGCGCGGCCCCGGTTCGCACTAACGTCGCCCCCATGACAGTGACTCCCGACCGGCCCACGCCGAACGCCGCTGCCGACTCCCCGAGACCGACCATCATCGACCGCTTCGTCACGGCCAACCGCGAGTACGCGGTGACCTTCCGCGACGGCGGCATGGACGCCCGCCCCGTCCAGAAGATCGCCGTGGTGGCCTGCATGGACGCCCGTCTCGACCTCTTCGCGGCGCTCGGCCTCGAACTGGGCGACGCCCACGTCATCCGCAACGCCGGCGGCGTCGTCACCGACGACACCATCCGGTCCCTGACCATCAGCCAGCGCGCCCTGGGCACCCGCTCGGTCGCGCTGATCCACCACACCGGCTGCGGCCTGCTCGGGCTCACCGAGGACTTCCGCCGGGAACTGGAGCTGGAGGTCGGCCAGCGCCCGCAGTGGGCGGTGGAGTCCTTCGTCGACCTGGACGGCGACGTCCGCCAGTCCATGCAGCGGGTCCGTACCTCCCCCTTCCTGCTGCACACCGACGACGTCCGCGGCTTCGTCTTCGACGTCCACACCGGACTCCTGCGCGAGATCAGCTGACGGGCCCCCGGGCGGGCGGGTGGCAGCATTCGACGGGGGCCGAATGGTGACTTCCGGCCCCCGGACGGGGGAGAATGCGCCTGCCGGTCAGACCCCGAACCACCTGGGGTGGCCGGGCCGCAGGCCGCCAGCCCGGCGCCGGATCCTCCATCGGAACCGCCTCCGGGGCGGTCGCGTCAAGCATGGGGTGGGGTCCGGCCTCGGGTGAGGCGGGCGCAGCGTGCCAGGGAGCGTAAACGGGTGACGAGCTACAGCGATCAGGCCGGTCTCGGCAGTCCTGCGGGGGGCGAACAGAGGGCGAACGGGTACCAGCGGATCGGGCTCGCCGAGCTCGCTGCGGTCGTGGACCGGGTCCGCGCCAACATCGAGAGCGTGATCGAGGGCAAACCGGAGGCGGTCCGGATCGCCCTGACCGTGCTGCTCGCCGAGGGCCACCTGCTGCTGGAGGACGTGCCCGGCGTCGGCAAGACCATGCTGGCCAAGGCGCTCGCCAGGTCCGTGGACTGCACCGTGCGCCGCATCCAGTTCACCCCCGACCTGCTGCCCTCGGACGTCACCGGCACCAACATCTACGACCAGCAGCGGCACGACTTCGAGTTCCGCCCGGGCGCGATCTTCGCCCAGATCGTGGTCGGCGACGAGATCAACCGCGCCTCGCCCAAGACCCAGTCCGCGCTGCTGGAGTCCATGGAGGAGCGCCAGGTCACCATCGACGGCACCAGCTACGAGCTGCCCTCGCCGTTCATGGTGGTGGCCACCCAGAACCCGGTCGAGATGGAGGGCACCTACCCCCTCCCGGAGGCCCAGCGGGACCGCTTCATGGCCCGGATCTCGATCGGCTACCCCAGCCCCGAGGCCGAGTTCGCGATGCTCGACGTGCACGGCGGCACCAACCCGCTGGACGACCTCCAGCCGGTCGCGCACGCCGCCGACATCCTCAAGCTGGTCGACCTGGTCCGCACCGTGCACATCGCCGACCCGGTCCGCCGCTACGCCGTCGACCTGGTCGGTGCCACCCGCACCAGCCCCGAGCTGCGGCTGGGCGCCTCGCCGCGCGCCACCCTGCACCTGGTCCGGGCCGCCCGCGCCGCCGCCGCGCTGGACGGGCGCGACTACGTCACCCCGGACGACATCCAGCGCCTTGCCGTCCCGGTCCTGGCCCACCGCCTGATGCCGACCGCCGAGACCCAGCTCGGCCGCCGCAGCTCCGAGCAGATCGTGACCGACCTGGTCGCCCGGCTGCCGCTGCCGCGCCCGCAGGGCGGCCCGGCCGTCCGGAGGGGCTGAGGTGGCCCCATCCGACCGGCCCGGCGGACTGCGGGACGGACTGCGCGGCCTCACCACCCGGGGCCGCTCCTTCCTGGCGGCCGGGCTGACCGCGGTGGTCTGCGCCTACGTGCTCGACCAGGACGCGCTGCTGCGGGTCGGCGTGCTGCTCGCCGCGCTGCCGCTGGCCGCCGCCCTGGTGGTCGCCAACACCCGCTACCGGGTGGCCAGCGGACGCCGGCTCAGCCCGCACCGGGCGATCGCCGGCCAGGAGGCCCGGGTCCACCTGCGGGTGGACAACGTCTCCCGGGTGCCCACCGGGCTGCTGCTCCTGGAGGACAAGGTCCCGTACGTGCTCGGGCCGCGCCCGCGCTTCGTACTGGACCGGGTCGAGCCGCGCGGCTTCCGCGAGGTCTCCTACCGGGTCCGCTCCGACCTGCGCGGCCGCTACCCGCTCGGGCCGCTGCAGCTGCGGCTGTCCGACCCGTTCGGGATGTGCGAGGTCAACCGCGGCTTTGCCGCCTCCGACGTGCTCACCGTCGTCCCCCAGGTGCAGACGCTGCCGCAGGTGCGGCTGACCGGCGAGTGGATCGGCCAGGGCGAGAACCACGCCCGTACGCTGGCGCTGGCCGGGGACGACGACGTGATCCTGCGCGAGTACCGGCCCGGCGACGACCTGCGCCGGGTGCACTGGCGCTCCACCGCCCGGTACGGCGAGCTGATGGTGCGCCGCGAGGAGCAGCCGCAGAAGGCCCGCGCCACCGTCCTGCTGGACACCCGCGAGGTGGGCCACCGGGGCAGCGGCCCGGCCTCCTCCTTCGAGTGGGCGGTCAGCTGCGCCGCGTCCGTCGCCGTGCACCTGCTGGAGCGCGGCTACCAGACCCAGCTGCTCACCGACACCGGCCAGTCGGTGCCCGGGCCCGGCGCCGGCGGCCAGAACCTCGCCGCCGACACCTCCGGGCTGATCCTGGACGCCCTGGCGGTCGCCGACCTGTCCGAGGGCGCCGGGCTCTCCCGCGCCGAGGAGCCGCTGCGGGCCGGCGGCGAGGGACTGCTGGTCGCCGTCCTCGGCGACCTGGACCAGGCCCAGGCCGCGCGGCTGGCCCGGCTGCGCAGCCGCACCGGCGGGGCCATCGCCCTCCTCCTCGACACCGGCACCTGGGCGGGCCTGCGGATGATCGCCCCCGACACCGGCGGCGACCCGTTCCGCGACCGGGTGCGGGAGCTGCGCGCGGCCGGCTGGACGGTCCTGCCGGTCCGGGCCGGCGACTCCCTGCCGGACCTGTGGCGGGCCGCCGACGGCGCCAAGACCACCGCCCCCTACCGAGAAGAGGCCGGCGCGTGACCACCCGGGCCAAACTGACCGTCTACTCGGCGCTGGCCACCACCCTCGCCTCGCTGTGCATGCTGCCGCTGCTGACCACCCGCAGCTGGCTCACCCACGCCGTCCTCGTCATCGGGGTGATCTCGGCCGTCGGCGTGGGCATGCGCCGCTCCCCGCTGTACCGCTGGTCGGTGCCGGTGGTTCAGCTGCTGGTGCTGCTCCTGCTGATGCTGATCGGCTTCGCCGGCTCCGGGATGACCGCGGGCGTGCTGCCCGGGGCGAACGCGCTGCGCGTGCTGGGCCGGGTGTTCTCCTCCGGCATCGACGACATCGGGCAGTACGCCATCCCGGCCCCGCCGACGGCGGGCCTGCGGCTGATCCTGGTCTCGGCGGTCGGCCTGATCGCCGTACTGGTGGACACCATCGCGGTGACCTACCGGCGCGCGGCGCTGGCCGGGCTGCCGCTGCTGGCGCTGTTCTCGATCGGCAACGCCCTGGCCGCGGAGCACGGCAGCTGGGTCTGGTTCTGCCTCGCCGCGGCCGGCTACCTGGCGCTGCTGTTCGCCGAGGGCCAGGACCGGGTCTCCCGCTGGGGCCGGGTCTTCCGCGGGGGTGCGCGCGGCACGGTCACCTCCCACCACGTCAGCCTGGGCGGCCAGCAGGTCGGCGTCCTGGCGCTGGCGCTGGCGATGCTGCTGCCGGTCTTCCTGCCGCGCTGGGACCTCGGTCTGCTGGACTCCGGCTCCGGCGGGTCGTCCGGCAGCGGCACCGGGGGCAGCGTGGCGACCAGCCTCGACCCGATGGTCAGCCTGGAGTCCGCGATCACCAAGCCGAGCAACAACGAGCTGCTCACCTACACCCTGGACAGCGACCTCGCCGAGCAGACCTACCTGCGCACCGGCTCGCTGGACCAGTTCGACGGCACCAACTGGAAGCTCAGCAGCCCCGTGGTCAGCGACCTCCCGGTCACCCTGCCCGCCCCCGAGGGCCTGCACGACCCCAACGTCCCCCGGATCAACGGCGACTTCACGGTCAGCGACCAGCTGGAGAAGAGCTGGCTGCCGATGCCGTACCCGGCCGCCTCGGTCACGCTCCCCAACCGCAACGAGTGGAAGCTCGACCCGTTGACCCGCACCGTCGTGCCGGTCAACGACAAGGCGATCCGCGGGCTGCATTACCAGGTCAGCGCGCTGGACCTGCGGCCCACCGCCGACGAGCTGCGCACCGCGCCGCTCGCGCCCCAGGACATCCGGGAGCACTACACGGCCCTCCCCTCCGACCTGCCGTCGGTGGTCGCGGACCAGGCCAGGGCGGTCACCGCCAACGCCCGCACCGACTACGACCGGGCGACGGCGCTGGTGAACTGGTTCACCGGCCCGGAGTTCAAGTACGACACCTCGGTCGAGGGCGGCACCGGCAGCAACGCGATCGCGGTCTTCCTGCGCGACCGCCGGGGCTTCTGCGTGCACTTCGCCTCGACGATGGCGGCGATGGCCCGGGTGCTGAAGATCCCGGCCCGGGTCGCGGTCGGCTTCACCCCCGGCGACACCAAGGACGGCAAGATCTACTCGGTCACCGGCCGGATGTACCACGCCTGGCCCGAGCTGTACTTCTCGGGCTACGGCTGGCTGCGCTTCGAACCGACCCCGAGCCGGGGCGTCCCGGCCCGGTACACCGAGGCGTCCAGCGTCCCGACCACGGCGCCCACCCAGCAGCCGACCGTCGCGGCGACCAGCGCGGCCGCCGCCCCGGCGCCGTCCAGCAGTTCGGACTGCACCGCCAAGCAGCGCCAGCTGGGCGACTGCGGTCCCAAGGGCAAGGCCGTCAGCCAGGCCGCCGAGGAGTCCTGGCTGCTGTCCGGGCAGGTGCTCGGCACCCTGGCCGCGGTGCTGGCACTGATCGCCCTGCTGCTCGTCCCGATGTTCTGGCGCACCGCCGTGCGCCGTCGCCGGCTCGGCGGCGGCGGGCGGCGCCGACCCGGCGGGGACGGCCCGACCGAACTCACCGACGCCCAGGTGCTGGCCGCCTGGGACGAGCTGGTCGACTCCGCCTGGGACCTCGGGATTCCCCCGGACGAGTCACGCACCCCGCGCTCGGCCGCCCGCCGGATCACCGAGACGGCGCACCTGGACCCGGAGGCGGCGGCCGCCGCCGGGCGACTGGCGCTGGCCACCGAGCGCGTGCTCTACGCCCCGGCCGGGCAGGTCACCACGGCACCGCTGGCCGCCGACGTCCGCACCGCCCGGCGCGCCCTCCAGGCCGACGCCGGCCGGCGCGGCCGGATCCGGGCGCTGCTGCTGCCGCCGTCCTCGGCCCAGCTGTGGTGGCGGATCGCGGACGCGGTGCGGTCGGCCCGGACGGCCGTCGCCACCCGCACCGGACGGGCCGTCGACGCGGTCACCGGCCCGGTGCGGCGGCTGTTCACCCGGCGCGAGCGGTCCGGCCCCGAGGCCTGACGGGACGCCGAGAGCCGGGGCGGGCAGTCGATCGACTGCCCGCCCCGGCTCTCGTTCGCAACGGTCCTCGGCGGTCCCGACGTGGTTCCGGGTCGGTCCCGGGCCGGCTGGTGTTCCCGGCCCTGACCGGTAGGGCTCAGAGGCCGCCGGTCTGCTCGTCCCGGCGGCGCTGCCAGCGCTGCTCCACCCGGTCCATCATCCCGGCCCTGCGGCGCGGGGCGGCGGCCTGGCGGGGGCCGGAGCCCTGGCCCGCGGGCCCGCGACGCCAGCCGGTCACGGCGAACACCGCGCACCCGAGCATCACCAGGAACCCCACGACGCTGACCCAGATCTGGTCCGGAACGACCATGCCGCCCATCAGCAGGCCGATCCCCACCACGAATCCGGCGACGGCCAGGTAGACCCGCCGACGGGTGTAGGTGCGCAGCCCGGTTCCCTCAAGCGCCGACGCGAATTTGGGATCTTCGGCATACAGCGCTCGCTCCATCTGGTCGAGCAGTCGCTGCTCGTGCTCCGAGAGCGGCACGGAGTCCTCCTACTCGTCGGTCGCGGGTGCGACCGGTCCGCCACCCCGGTCGGGGAGGCCAGTCCAATCAGCCTTGGGCACACGGTCGGACGCCCGTGTGGGGGACCCGGCCCGTGTCGTCCATATGCCCCACGCGTCCGGCTGTCATGCTTTCCGGCTTTACCCAGATCATACGGTCCGTGGACCCGTAACGGAGTGGTCTGCGCCGCGTGGGCCGGGCCACTTCGGGCGGCCGGTACCGCACCCCGCTCAACGCCGGACGACTCGGACAAGTGCCCGAGCCGATGGAATCGGCCCGGACCTGGGCAGCTCGGCGAGCGCACCCGGGCGAGGAGCGGGGGGCCGACGGCCGTCCGGGAAGCGAACCGCCGCCGTACGGTGTGCGAACCGTCCGGCGGCGGGCGGGGGATCCGGGGTGCCGCGGAGTGCTCCGGTCCGCTCCGGGAGGCGGCCTCAGACCAGGGTGGCCAGCAGGTGCAGCTGGGTGGCCACGGCGTGGAAGGCGGGCTGCGCGGCGGCGGCCTCCTCCAGCTTCAGCAGCGCCTCCATCGCGCCCGGCTCGGTGTCCACCAGGACCCCGGGCACCAGGTCGGCGAAGACCCGGACCCCGTGCACCGACTCCACCCGCAGGCCCGCGCCCTCGGCCAGCCGGCCCAGCTCCTCACCGGTGAAGCGGCGCGGCATCGGGTCCTGCTCGCCCCAGCGGCCGTCGACGGCGGAGAGCACCGTGCGGGCCTCGTTGAAGTGGCCGGCCAGCGCGCGGGCCAGCACCGCGCCGTTGCGGTTGGCGGCCAGCAGGCTCACCAGGCCGCCCTTGCGCAGGGTGGCGGCCAGGCTGCCCAGCGACTCGGCCGGGTCGTCCACGACCTCCAGCACGCCGTGGCAGAGCACCGCGTCCACGGTGCCGGGAGCGACCAGCTCGGGCAGCGTCTGGGTGTCGCCCTGGACGGCCCGGACCAGGTCCGTCACCCCGGCCTCGGCGGCCCGGCGCTCCAGCGCGAACAGCGCGTCCGGGCTCGGGTCGACCACGGTGACCCGGTGGCCGAGCTTGGCCACCGGCACGGCGAAGTTGCCGGTGCCGCCGCCGGTGTCGACCACGTCCAGCACCGGCTGGTCCAGCTCGGCGGCCCGCTTCTCCAGGGCTGTCCGCACCACCTCCCACACCACGGCGGTACGCAGGGCGCTGCGGGGACGCGTCGGGTACAAGGCGGGGCTCCTCGGCACGTGCAGATCGATCAGGTTGCCTCCACCTTATGCCTGACCGGTGGCGGCTTCGCCCGCGCCGCCCGGCTCCCCGCCGTCGAGCGGCAGGCGGGGGGCGGGCGGGGCCGGGCGCAGGCCGAGCAGGCGCTCGACCAGGCGCAGGAACAGGGCCGAGTTGCGGATCAGGTCGTCCGCGTCGCGGGCCGAGGCGGCGCCCCGGATCCCGGCCTCGGCGGCGGCCCGGCGGCGGGCGCCGGCGCCGTAGTAGACCGCCCATTCGGCCAGTTCGGGGGCCACCTCGGGCAGCACCTCCCAGGCGCTGCGGATGGCCTTGCGCCGCCGCGGGTTCTTCTCCGGCCGCCCGCGGACGGCCAGCACGGCCGCCACCGTGCGCAGCGCGGCCAGGTGGGCGGTGGCGTAGCGCTCCAGCGGGTCCTCCAGCTCGCGGGCGCGGGCCAGCGTGCGGTGGGCGTCGGCGAGCAGGTCGAGGGCGGCGGGCGGCGCGGCGATCCGGCGCAGCACCGGGTGGACGTCCCGCCCGGCGGGGCGGCCACCGGCGGCCCCGGGGACGTGCGGAAGGGCGGCGGAGTGGAGGCGGGCGGTGACGGGCTCAGGATGGCTGATGGTCATGGTCTCCCCCGTTCCGAGGCAGCGCGCGGACCGGGTGGTCCGTGCTCCCCCATCGTGAACCGCACCACTGACAATCCGGCCCCGGGAACGGGCGTACCGGCGGCGGTCGCGGTCCCCCCGGTCCGCGCCGCCGCCGTCTGCCGTCGCCCCGCCCACCCCCCACCGGGCGGCGGTGGCGAACTCCCCCCGTTCTCCCCCGTTCGGTGACCGGCCTCCCCCCGGCCCGCTCCGCCGCCCCGTGCCGGCGGTGCGGGGCCCGAGACCGGCGCCCGTTCGCGGATCCCGGCCGCCGCCCCAGGCCCTCCCGGCCGGGGGGCGGACGGATCCGCCACTCGGGAGGGCGGCGCCCGACGCGCCGTCCTCCCGGGTGCCACCACTCTCCCGTCCCAGCAGGTCGGAGGCCATCCGCTGACGTACTCAACCGCGGATCTGAGTACCCGTACTCAGTCGGCCCCGGTCCCGCCGGGCGCGGAACCGCGGCGGTGGCCCGCGACGTCCCGGGTCCCGGTACGGTACGGCGGGGCCGGGCGGTCCCGGCCGGGGTCGGAGGACCCGGGAGAGCGAGGAGGGGGACGCGATGACGGTCCTGCCGCTGATCTTCACCAGCGGACTGGCCAGCGGCATCAACGCGTACGCGGTGGTGCTGCTGCTCGGCCTGCTGGGCCGGTTCGCCGGGGCGGAGTCGGTGCCGCACGCGCTGGAGCGCACCGACGTGCTGATCGCGGCGGCCGTGCTGTTCCTGCTGGAGGCGGTCGCCGACAAGATCCCGTACGTGGACACCGTCTGGGACGCCGTGCACACGGTGATCCGGCCGATCGCCGGCGCCGTGGTCGGCGTGCTGATCGCGGGCAACGACCCGGGTTCGCTCAGCGAGGTCGCGGCCGGGGCGATGGGCGGCACCACCGCGCTGGTCACCCACCTGGTCAAGGCCTCGCTGCGGATGGCCGTCAACACCTCACCCGAACCGGCCAGCAACATCGTGGTCAGCCTGCTGGAGGACCTCTCGGTGGCCGGCCTGGTCACCCTGGCGATCTTCCACCCGTGGGCGGCCGCCTCGATCGCCGCGGTGCTGCTGGCGATCGGCCTGCTGCTGGTCCGGCTGGTGATCAGCCGGATCCGGGCGTTCCGGGCCCGCCGCCGCGAACGCAGGGCGGCCGGGGCGGCCGCTGAGGGGGCTTTTGCAGGTCGGGCCTAGGATCGGGTGCCATGGCACGGATCGTCATCATCGGCGCAGGAATGAGCGGGCTCGCGGCGGCCTCCCGGCTGGCCACCCTGGGCCACCGGGTGACGGTCTGCGAGGCGAGCGGCACGTACGGCGGCATGGTCGGCCGGTACGAGCGCGACGGGTTCGCCTTCGACACCGGGCCCGGCCTGCTCACCCTTCCGGCGGTCTACCGCGACCTCGCGCTGAAGACCGGCCGGGAGCCGCTGGAGGATCTGGTCGACCTGGCGCCGGTCGACCCGGAGAGCCGGCACCTGTTCCCGGACGGCGGCGACCTCGCCCTGCCCAACGCCTCCCGGGGCGGCGTGGGCCAGGCCCTGGACGCCGCCTTCGGGTCCGGTTCGGGCGAGCGCTGGAACGCGATGATCAACCGCGGCCGGACGGTCTGGGAGGCCACCCGCCGTCCGCTGCTGGAGGAGCCGCTCCCGGCCGACCCAACGCCGCTGCACACCGACCCGTACCCCGTGCCGCCCCGGCGGGGCCTGGCCCGGCTGCGGCCCACCGGCCGCTGGACGCTCTCCGACGTCGCCGCCCGGGAACTCGGCGGCCACCCGGGCCTGACCGCCCTGCTGGCCGAGCACGCGCTGCGCTTCGGCTTCGACCCGCGCAGCACCCCGGCATCGGCCACCGTGCTCCCGTACATGGAGCAGTCCTTCGGCGTCTGGTACCTCAAGGGCGGTCTGCGCGCGCTGGCGGACGCGGTGTACCGCCGCTGCGAGCAGCGCAAGGTCGAGTTCCGCTTCGACACCCGGTGCGAGGAGGTGCTCACCGCGGACGGGCGCGCCCGCGGGATCGGCACCACCGCCGGCCCGGTCGAGGCGGACGTCGTGATCTCCGCCCTGGACGCCGACGTGCGCTTCCACGAGCTGACCGGCACCGCCGGGACCCCGGACGACCGGCCGGCCTCGGCTCACCGCGCCGACGACGTCCCCGGCCGGGTCGTGGTGCTGCTGGCCCTGCGCGGGGAGCGCCCGGCGGGCACCGTGCACCGCACCGTCGTCCACGCCGCCGACCCGGCGGCCGAACGGGCCGGGATCTTCGACCGCGGCGCCCCGCTCGCCGAACGCCCGACCGTCCAGGTGCTCCGGCCGGACGACCCCTCGCTGTACCCGGCGGGCCACCACACCGCCGTCCTGACCGCGACCGTCCCCTCCACCGGGGCGCACGACTGGTCGGCCCCCGGCGCCGCCGACCGCTTCGCCGACCGGATGCTCGCCCACGCGGACGCGGCCGGCCTCGGCCTCGGTGAGCGCGTGCTGTGGCGGGTGGTCCGCACCCCGGCCGACACCCGGCGCGAGCACGGCTCCCTCCACGGCGCCGTCCCCCGCCCGGCTCTGCCGGGCGCCCGCGGCGCCTACCTCCAGGCCGCCACCGAGGAGTACCCGGGCTACTACCTGATCGGCGGCGCCGCCCACCCGGGCGGCGGGCTCGCCCGGGTCGGCATGTCGGCCTGCATCACGGCCAACCTCATCGGCCCGGCCTGAGCGCCCGGGCGGCGCCCGGGCCTCAGCCCTGGTGCCAGGTGTTCTGCTGCTGGTAGCCGTAGCCGCTCTGGTCGTAGACCGGCTGCTGCGGGATGCCGTGGCCCTGCTGGTCGGGCTGGGGCTGCCACTGCTGGTGCTGCTCGTGCTGCTGGTGCTGCTGCTGGGCGTTCGGGTCCCAGGCCTGCTGCGGGTAGCCCTGGTACGGGTCCTGGGGCTGCTGCTGGTAGCCGCCGTACGGGTCCTGCTGCTGGGCGTAGCCGCCGTAGGGGTCCTGCTGGTCGTAGGCGTAGGCGGGCTGCTGCTGGGTCTGCCACTGCTGCTGGTCGTAGCCGGACTCGTAGGCCGGGGCGTACGGGTCCTGCGGCTGCTGGGCCTGCTGCTGCTCGTAGTAGGCCGGGGCGTAGACGCCGTCCTGGGCCAGCTCCTGCATCTCGAAGGCGGCGGTCTGCTCGACCGCCGGGACCTCCTCGGCGAACGGCTCCGGTTCCGGCTGCTCGGCGGGCGCCGCGCCCGGGGTCGGAGCCTCCTCGACCGCGCTGACCTCGCCGACCCGCTTCTCCTCCGCCGCCGCGACGGCCGCGACCGCCGCGCCGCCGGTCAGGGCGCCGAGCAGGGGCACCTTGGCGAGCGGGCCGGGCAGGCTGCCGTCGGCCTTCCGCAGGGACCAGCCGTTCTGGTAGCCCTTCTTGACCGACAGCGTCACGAAGGCCTGGCCGACCGCGAACAGGCCCGCTCCGGCGCCGATCACCACGACCGAGCCGAGGCCCATCCCGACGGCCACGCCGAGGAAGCCGGCCAGGGCGAGCACCCGCCAGTGCAGCGGCGCCCGGTTCTGCAGCAGCACCTCGGCCACCAGCCAGAGCGCCACCACCGTCAACGCGACGTACAGCAGCAGGTATCCGATGCCCATCCGCGCGCTACCTCCAGTCGCGTGCCCGCGCGCGCCGCGCGTGTGCGGCGACTGTACCGGTTCAACGGCCGGGGTACCGCATCGCGTTCCCGCCGTCTGCGGCACGGGGCGCACACGACCGAGCCCGCCACCGCGGAACGGTGACGGGCTCGTGAACGCCGTGCCGAGTCGTGTGCGACACGCCCTACGGGCGCTGGTGCAGCCCCAGGTTCTGGTAGATCTCCAGCGTCGCCGTCGAGTGGTTGAGCGTGATGAAGTGCAGGCCGGGCGCACCCTCGGCGAGCAGCCGTTCGGCCATCGCGGTGGCGTGCTCCATGCCGACCGCCCGCAGCGCCGCCGGGTCGTCGACGACGGCCCGCAGCCGGGCCTCCAGGTCGGCCGGGAAGGCCGAGCCGCTGAGCTGGGGGAAGCGCTCCAGCTGCTTGGCGTTGGTGACCGGCATGATCTCCGGGATGATCGGCGTCTCGCAGCCCGCCGCGGTGACCCGGTCGCGGAACCGCAGGTAGTCGTCCACCTCGAAGAACATCTGGGTGATCGCGTAGTCGGCGCCGGAGCGGACCTTGGCGATGAAGTGCCGGATGTCCTCGTCCCAGTCGGTCGAGCGCGGGTGCATGTTGGGCGAGGCCGCGACGCCGACGCAGAAGTCGCCGATGCCCCTGATCAGCTCCACCAGCTCGTACGCGTAGGTGACGCCGTCCGGGTGGCGGACCCATTCGCCCATCGGGTCACCGGGCGGGTCGCCCCGGACCGCGAGAACGTTCCGTACGCCCTGGTCGGCGTACTGGCCGATGATGTTGCGCAGTTCGGCGACCGAGTGGTCCACCGCGGTCAGGTGGGCGACCGGGGTGAGGGTGGTCTCGGTGGCGATCCGGCCGACCATGTTGACGGTGCGCTCGCGCGAGGAGCCGCCGGCGCCGTACGTCATGCAGACGAAGTTCGGGTCCAGCGGTTCGAGTCGACGGATGGCGTCCCAGAGCTTCTGCTCGCCGACCTCGGTCCGGGGCGGCATGAACTCGAAGGAGAAGGAGCGCTTTCCGGCCGCCAGGAGCTCGCGGACCGTGAGTGCGCGGTCCGATCTCGTGGAAGCGATGCCGAGTGCCATGCTGGCAGGTTATCCGGCCCCCGAAGGGGCCGGACAACCCGATTCCACGATTCGGGACAAGTAATGGACCGCCTTCCGCTTCCGTCCCGCCGGCCCCTCGGGCCCCCACCGGCCCGCTCGCACGCCCGTTCCCGGCTGCCCCGCTACGCTTGCTGCACCCCCAGCGAACCAGCGGAGCCTCATCGTGACCTCGTCCAGCAACCGGCCGGCCAACCCCATTGACGTGGAGGACGTCCGCACCCGCGTCAACGCCGCCCTCGCCGTGTTCATGGACGACCGGTCCGCGCTGCTCGGCAAGATCTCGCCGCAGCTGGTGCCCGCCGCCGACGCCCTGCGCGACTTCCTGCTGGACGGCGGCAAGCGGCTGCGCCCGGCCTTCTGCTACTGGGGCTGGCGCGCCGCCGGCGGCCCGGCCGGGGACGGGGGGATCGCCACCGCGGCCGCCGCGCTGGAGCTGCTGCAGGCCAGCGCGCTGGTGCACGACGACCTGATGGACCGCAGCGACACCCGCCGCGGCCTGCCCTCGGTCCACCGCCGCTTCGAGGCGCTGCACCGGGACAACGGCTGGCGCGGCGACCGCGAGCAGTACGGCGCCTCGGCCGCGGTGCTGCTCGGCGACCTGCTGCTGATCTGGTGCGACGAGCTGTTCCTGCGCTCGGGGCTGGACCCGGCCGCCGTGCTGGCTGCCAAGCCGGTGTTCGACCTGATGCGCACCGAGGTCATGCTCGGCCAGTACCTGGACGTGCTGGAGCCGGTGGCCGGCGACTCGGCCGACGAGGGCGCGCTGGAGCGGGCCCGGACCGTCCTGCACTACAAG
The DNA here is from genome assembly GCF_044768255.1 of Kitasatospora sp. NPDC101157. Lineage (NCBI taxonomy): Bacteria > Bacillati > Actinomycetota > Actinomycetes > Kitasatosporales > Streptomycetaceae > Kitasatospora > Kitasatospora sp. NPDC101157. The sequence goes on from NZ_JBIWPL010000004.1 coordinate 32,786, forward strand.
TCGGCGAAGTACACCATCGAGCGGCCGCTGCAGGTCGGTGCCCTGCTCGCCGGGGCCGGGCCGGAGCTGGTCGAGGCGCTCGGGGCGTTCGGGCTGCCACTGGGCGAGGCCTTCCAGCTGCGGGACGACCTGCTCGGCGTCTTCGGGGACCCGGCCGTCACCGGCAAGCCCGCCGGGGACGACCTGCGCGAGGGCAAGCGCACCCTGCTCGTCGCCCACGCGATGCGCGGCCTGCCCCAGGCCGACGCCCGGCACCTCGACGCCCGGCTCGGCGCGCCGGACCTGGCCGCCGAGGAGGTCGCCGAGTTGCGCGAGCTGATCGCCCGCAGCGGTGCGCCCGAGCTGGTGGAGCGGCGGATCGAGGAGCTGATGGGCCAGTCGCTGGCCGCACTGGCGGCGGCGCCGCTCGCCGACGAGCAGGCCCGTACGGTGCTGCTGGCGCTGGCCGAGGCCGCCACCGTCCGCAAGTACTGACGGCGACGGCCCCGGAAGGCGGTCCGGGGAAGGACGTCAGGCCGCGCGCACCCGGCGGGCGAGCTCGGCGGCGGCGGCCCGCGGGTCCTCCGCCGCCGTGATGGCCCGGACCACGACGATCCGGCGGGCGCCGGCGGCCAGCACCTCGTCCACGTTGCCGAGGTCGATCCCGCCGATCGCGAACCACGGCCGGTCGGTGACCTGCTTCGCCGCGTACGAGACCAGGCCGAGGCCCGGCGCCGGGCGGCCCGGCTTGGTCGGGGTCGGCCAGACCGGGCCGGTGCAGAAGTAGTCCACGCCCGGCTCGGCGACCGCCGCGTCCACCTCGGACTCGGCGTGGCAGGAGCGTCCGATCAGCACGTCCTCGCCGAGGATCGCCCGGGCGGCCGGCACCGGCAGGTCGTCCTGGCCGAGGTGCAGCACGTCCGGCCGGGCCGCGTGGGCGACGTCGGCACGGTCGTTGACGGACAGCAGCTTGCCGTGACGGCGGCAGGCGTCGGCGAAGACCTCCAGCGCCGCCAGCTCCTGCTTGGCCTCCAGGCCCTTGTCGCGGAGCTGGACGATGTCCACCCCGCCGGCCAGCGCCGTGTCCAGGAACTCGGCCAGGTCGCCCTGCTCGCGCCGGGCGTCGGTGCACAGGTAGAGCCGGGCGTCGGCCAGGCGGGCGCGCAGCGTGTCCGTCGCCATCAGATCAGCATCGCCTGGGCGCGACGCTTGACCTCGGTGCCACGGTTCTCCCGCAGTGCCTGGATCGGGCTGCCGGGCAGCGACGGGTCCTCGGTGAAGAGCCACTCCAGGATCTCCACGTCGTTGTACCCGCAGTCGCGCAGCACGGTCAGGGTGCCGGGCAGGTGCTTGACCAACCCCGGGCCGTCGATGAACGCCGCAGGGATCTGCAGCGACTTGTTCGGCCCCCGCCGGACGGCGATCAGCTCGCCCCTCTTGACCATGTTCCGGACCTCGGTGACCAGCACCCCCCACTGCTCGGAGATGTCGGGGAGGTACATCCACTCGGGGACCAGGGCTTCAATCTTGCTTTCGATCTCGCTCACGCCACCAGACTGCCACCTCGGCGCGGCCCGGCGCTAAGCGGTGGCCCCCCTGAGCGCTGCCTTGAGCGCGACCGACGGGTCCGCCGCCAGGGCCGGGTCCACCGCCGCCCCGCGCTCGATCAGCTTCCGGCCCTGGGTGAGGTCGCGCGGCCGGTCCACCGCGAGCAGCGCGCTGGGCACCCCGTCGCGCAGCCACAGCACCGACCAGGCGGCGTCCCGCGGGCTGCCGCGCCACAGCAGTTCGTCGCCCTCGGCGTGCCGGCCCGCGTACTGGACCATCCGCCCGAACTGCTCGGACCAGAAGTACGGCACCGGGTCGTACGGCGCGTCCGCCCCGAGCACGGCGAGGGCCGCGGCCCCGCCCGACTGCAGCGCGTGGTCCCAGTGCTGGACGGCCAGCCGGGCGCCGGAGCGGGCCGACGGGTAGCTGACGCAGTCCCCGGCCGCGAACACCCCGGGCAGGCCGGTGCGCAGCCGCCCGTCCACCACCACCGCGCCGGCGGCGTCCAGCTCGACGCCCGAGCCGGCCAGCCAGCCGGTCGCGGGGCGGGCGCCGACGCCGACCACCACCTCGTCGGCGGGCAGGTGGGAGCCGTCCGCGAGCAGCACCGCCCCGGGCTCGACGGCGGCCACGCCGACGCCGCAGCGCAGGTCGACCCCGGCCTCGGCGTACCAGGCGGCCATCGCCGCGCCGACCTCGGTCGGCAGCGCACCCGGTACCGGCGCCGGACCGGCCTCGACCACGGTGACCTCGCAGCCGGCCTGCCGCGCGGCGGTGGCCACCTCGGCGCCGATCCAGCCCGCCCCGACCAGCACCAGCCGCAGGCCGGGGCGCAGCAGCGCGCGCAGCGCCAGGGCGTCGTCCAGGGTGTGCAGCAGGTGGGCGCGCTCGGCCCCGGGCAGGACGCGCGGGACGGCGCCGGTGGCGATCACCAGGGAGTCGTACCGGAGGTCGCCGCCGTCGGTGTGCAGCACGCCGGGGGTGAGGCCGGTGGCGCGGCGGCCGGCGAGCAGCTCGATGCCGAGCCCCTCGTAGTCGATGTCCAGGGTGGTGGCGTCGGCCTTGCCGCGCAGCACGTCCTTGGAGAGCGGCGGCCGGTCGTACGGGGCGTGCGGTTCCTCGCCGACCAGGGCGATCCGCCCCCGCCAGCCGCCCTGCCGCAGCTTCAGGGCGCACTGCGCCCCGGCCAGCCCGGCTCCGACGACGACGACCACCTGGTCCGTTCCGCTCAGCTCTGCCACGCCCGTCACTGTACTCACCGGCCGGGCGGGCCCGGGCGGCCGTCCGGCCCTCGTCCGCTCCTCGTACGGCCCTTCGGCCGGGCCGACCCCCGGCGTTAAGGTGGGGGCACCACACGGGAGCCCGGCGAACCGGGCTGAGAGGCGGGCTGGCACGGCCCGCGACCGTCCGAACCTGATCCGGGTCATACCGGCGAAGGGAGAAGAGCAGCTTTGTCACGCTTGCCAACGGACAGCCGCGCCGACGTGCTGGTGATCGGCGGGGGCGTCATCGGCCTCGCCGTCGCCTGGCGCACCGCACAGCGCGGGCCGCGGAACGTGATCGTGGTCGACCCCGGCCACGGCGGGGGCGCGGCCGGGGTCGCGGCCGGGATGCTCGCCCCGGTCACCGAGCTGCAGTACGGCGAGGAGCCGCTGCTGCACCTCGGGATGGCCTCCAACCAGCGGTACGGGACCTTCGCCGCCGAGCTCACCGAGGCCGCCGGCGGCCTGGACACCGGCTACCGCCGCTGCGGCACCATCGCCGTCGCGCTGGACTCCGACGACCGCGAGGAACTGCGCGAACTGCACGCCTTCCACCAGCGGCTGGGCCTGGACTCCAGCTGGCTCACCGGCCGGGAGGCCCGCAAGCTGGAGCCGATGCTCGCCCCCGGTGTGCGCGGCGGCCTGCACGTCGCGGACGACCACCAGGTGGACCCCCGCCGGCTGCTCACCGCCCTCGTCGCCGCCTGCGAGCGGGCCGGCGTCCTGCTGCACCGGGCCGAGGCCGTCGAGCTGCTGGTCGAGAACGGCCGCGCGGTCGGGGCCCGGCTGAGCACCGACGAGACCGTGACCGCCGAGCAGGTCGTCCTGGCCGCCGGGCCGCACAGCCACCGGCTGCCGGGCCTGCCCGAGGGGGCGCTGCCCCCGGTCCGCCCGGTGAAGGGGCAGGTGCTGCGCCTCCAGGTCCCCGACGCCTACCGGCCGTTCCTCTCCCGCAACGTCCGCGCGGTGGTGCGCGGCCAGCACCTCTACCTGGTGCCCCGGGAGAACGGCGAGCTGGTCATCGGCGCGACCACCGAGGAGCAGGGCTACGACACCACCGTCACCGCCGGCGGGGTGTACGAACTCCTGCGCGACGCCCACGAGTTGGTCCCGGGCATCACCGAACTCCCGCTGCGGGAGACGGCGGCCGGGCTGCGCCCCGGCTCGCCGGACAACGCCCCGCTGCTGGGCCCTACCCCGCTGCCCGGACTGGTCGCCGCCACCGGCCACTACCGCAACGGCGTGCTGCTCACCCCGGTGACCGCCGACCTGCTCGCCGACTACCTGACGACCGGCGAAGTCCCCGAGCTGGCAAGGCCGTTCACGCCCACCCGGTTCTCCCCCGACGCCCCCACCACGAAGGCCTCCGCATGACCGAGAGCACCCCGACCGAGAGCACCCCGACCGAGATCGCCCTGACCGTCAACGGCGAGCCCCGCCGGCTGCCCGCCGCCACCACCCTCGCCGAGCTGGTGGCCACCGTCAGCGCCGCCAACACCGGTGTCGCCGCCGCCCTCAACGAGGCCGTGGTGCCGCGCAGTTCGTGGCCCGCGACGCCGCTGAACAGCGGCGACCGGATCGAGATCCTCACCGCTGTCCAGGGAGGCTGAACCATGGCCGACGACCTTCTCACCATCGCCGGGACGACCTTCTCCTCCCGACTGATCATGGGCACCGGCGGCGCGCCGAGCCTGGAGGTCCTGGAGCGCGCCCTGCTCGCCTCCGGCACCGAGCTGACCACCGTGGCCATGCGCCGGGTCGACGCCACCACCCAGGGCTCCGTCCTGGACGTGCTGACGCGCAACGGCATCCGCGTCCTGCCCAACACGGCCGGCTGCTTCACCGCCGGAGAGGCCGTGCTGACCGCCCGGCTGGCCCGCGAGGCGCTCGGCACCGACTGGGTGAAGCTGGAGGTGATCGCCGACGAGCGCACCCTGCTGCCCGACCCGATCGAACTGCTGGACGCCGCCGAGACGTTGGTCGACGACGGGTTCACGGTGCTCCCCTACACCAACGACGACCCGGTGCTGGCCCGCAAGCTGGAGGACGTCGGCTGCGCGGCGATCATGCCGCTGGGCTCGCCGATCGGCTCCGGCCTGGGCATCCGCAACCCGCACAACTTCCAGCTGATCGTGGAGGGTGCGGGAGTCCCGGTGATCCTGGACGCGGGCGCCGGCACCGCCTCCGACGTCGCGCTGGCGATGGAGCTGGGCTGCTCGGCGGTGATGCTCGCCTCCGCGGTGACGCGGGCTCAGGACCCGGTGCTGATGGCCGAGGCGATGCGGCACGCCGCCGAGGCGGGCCGGCTCGCCCACCGGGCCGGCCGAATCCCGCGCCGCTTCCACGCCGAGGCCTCCTCCGCGATGGCCGGCCGCGCCGACCTGGACACCCGGGAGCGGCCCGCCTTCGGGTCCGTGTAGGGCATGTCACAAGCCGGTCCCGGAGCGGTGTCCTCCGGGACCGGCGTCCGCCCGCCCCACTAGACTCCCCCGGGTGGACATGGCATTGCACGACCCTCTGATCGGTACCCTGCTCGACAACCGGTACCGGGTCGAGCAGCGCATCGCGACCGGCGGGATGTCCACCGTCTACAAGGGCACCGACACCCGGCTGGACCGGGTGGTCGCCCTCAAGGTGATGCACCCCCAGCTGGCCGGGGACGAGGGCTTCACCGCCCGCTTCATCCGCGAGGCCAAGGCGGTCGCCAAGCTCACCCACCCCAACGTGGTCAACGTCTTCGACCAGGGCGCGGACGGCGGAAACGTTTTCCTCGCCATGGAGTACGTGCCCGGCCGCACCCTGCGCGACCTGTTGCGCGACCGCGGCGCGCTGTCGGCGCGGGCCGCGCTGGACGTCCTGGAGCCGGTGCTCGCCGCCCTCGGCGCCGCCCACCGCGCCGGGCTGGTCCACCGGGACGTCAAACCGGAGAACGTGCTGATCACCGAGAGCGGCCTGGTCAAGGTCGCCGACTTCGGCCTGGTCCGGGTGCTCGGCAGCGCCGACGGCGCCCCCACCTCGACCAGCACCGCCACCGGCGGCACCGTCATGGGCACCGTCTCCTATCTGGCCCCCGAGCAGATCCTCCCGGACGCCCCCACCGACCAGCGGGTCGACGTCTACGCGTCCGGCATCCTGCTGTACGAGATGCTCACCGGCCGCCGTCCGCACACCGGCGACAACCCCGTCCAGGTCATGTACAAGCACCTGCACGAGGACGTCCCCGCCCCCTCGCTGGCCGCCCCCGCCGTCGCCCCCGCGCTGGACGCCATAGTGGCCGGCGCCTGCGCCCGGGTCGTCGACGCCCGCCCGTACGACGCGGTGGAACTGCTCGCCGCCCTCCAGCGGGTGCGCCGCGCCCTCACCCCGGCCGAGCTGGACGCCGAACCGCCGGCCTCCACCCGGCCCAGCCCGCGCTACCCGACCAACGAGCCGACCTCGGTGATCGAGCCGCTACCCCGACCCGCCGACGCCGCCCCCGCGCCGGAGCGCACCAGCGTGCTGGACGTACCGGCGGAGGTGATGGACCAGCTGCTCGCCGAGCCCCGCCCGTACGACGAGCCGACCCCGGTCCGGGTGAAGCGGCCGGGCCGGCTGCGCCGCCTCCCCCGCAAGCCGCTGATCTGGGCGGCCGCGCTGACCGCCCTGGTGCTGGCGGTCGGCGGCGCCACCTACGGGATCTCCGAGGGGCTGTACGGATCGGTGCCGGGCGTGCTCGGCAAGGACCGGGGCGAGGCCCAGCGGATCCTGGACGACGCGGGCATGCACGGCAGGTTCGTCGAGGCGTTCAGCGAGTCCGTCCCGGCCGGGCAGGTGATCTCCACCGACCCCGGGGTCGGCGCGCGCACCCGCAAGAGCGACTCGGTGACGGTCACCGTCTCCAAGGGCCCCAAGCGGATCGCGGTGCCGGACCTGACCGGCAAGAGCGCGGACGACGCGGCCGCCGCGCTGGCCGCCGCCCAGCTGACCAGGGGCACGGTGACCCAGGCCTACAACGACACCGTGCCGGAGGGCTCGGTGATCAGCACTGCGCCGGCCGCCGGGCAGATGCTGCAGGAGAACGCCGCGGTCTCGCTGGTGGTCAGCAAGGGCATGGTGCCGGTCCCGGACGTCACCGGGATGGGCCGGGACGACGCGCAGAAGGCGCTGCAGGCGGCGGGCTTCACCATGAAGGCCTCCACCGACTGGACGCTCGGCATGGGCAAGGTGAGCAGCCAGTCCCCGGCGGCCGGCGAGCGGCGCCCGCAGAAGACCGTGGTGACGGTCAACTTCTCGCTGTTCTAGCGGGTTCGGGGGCTCAGCGCAGCGGCCCGTCGCCCGGCTCCTCCTGGTAGGAGTAGCGCTGCTCGCGCCACGGGTCGGCGAGGTTGTGGTAGCCGCGTTCCTCCCAGAAGCCGCGCCGGTCGGCCCGCATGTACTCGACCGCCCGCACCCACTTGGGGCCCTTCCAGGCGTACAGCCTCGGCACCACCAGCCGCACGGGGAAGCCGTGCTCGGCGGTCAGTGCCTCGCCGTTGCGGTGGGTGGCGAGCAGGGTGCGGGCGTCGGCGAAGTCGGCCAGCCGCAGGTTGGCGCTGTAGCCGTACTCGGCCCAGACCATGACGTGGGTGACGCCGGGTGCCGGGGGCACCAGGTCGAGCAGCAGGCCCGCGGGCACGCCCGTCCACTCGTTGCCGAGCACGGAGAACTTGGTGACGCAGTGCAGGTCCGCGACGACGGTGGTGCGCGGCAGGGCGTTGAACTCCTCGAAGTCCCAGCTGTGCTTCTCGGCCGAGGCGGTGGCGCCGAACACCTGGAGGTCCCAGGTCAGCGGTTTGAAGCGGGGCACCGGCCCGTAGTGCAGGGCGGGCCAGCCGCGCTGCACGCGCTGTCCCGGGGGGAGCCTCGGGTCAGACGGCGGAAGCGGTTCTCTTTCGGACTGACCCATGGCTCCATGGTGACAGACGGCGGGCGAGCCCCGACGTGCGCCCCTTGGCCCCGGTTCGCGCCCCGCCCGTACGGGCCAACGGTCGATCGCACACCCCCGAATCTCCACCCAAATCGGATATTCCGACACATGTCCTAGTGAGTGTGAACTTACTGGAATTTCCTGCCGATACGGTGCCAGGATGCCCAGCGCAGGACTCACCGCAGGACTCACCGCAGGACGTAACGCAGGGAGGCAGCACCATGCAGGGCGACCCGGAGGTCATCGAGTTCCTCAACGAGCAGCTCACGGCCGAGCTCACCGCGATCAACCAGTACTTCCTGCACGCCAAGATGCAGGAGAACTTCGGCTGGACGAAGCTCGCCAAGTACACCCGGCACGAGTCCTTCGACGAGATGAAGCACGCCGAGACCCTCACCGACCGGATCCTGTTCCTGGAGGGGCTGCCCAACTACCAGCGGCTGTTCCACGTCCGGATCGGCCAGACGGTCAAGGAGATGTTCGAGGCGGACCGCCAGATCGAGGTCGAGGCGATCGACCGGCTCAAGCGCGGGATCGTGGTGATGCGGGCCAAGAACGACGTCACCTCGGCGAACATCTTCGAGGACATCCTGGCCGACGAGGAGCACCACATCGACTACCTCGACACGCAGCTGGAGCTCCTGGAGAAGCTCGGCGAGGCGCTCTACATCGCCCAGCTGATCGAGCAGCCGGAGTCCTAGAAGGGCAGTCCTGGAACGGCAGCCCTGGAACGGCAGCCCTGGAACGGCAGCCCTGGAACGGCAGTCCTGGAACGGCAGTCCTGGAACGGCAGTCCTGGAACGGCTCCGGCTCAGGCCACCCGCAGCGGGATCACCGGCGCGACCGGGCCCGGCGGAGCCGTCGGGCCCGGCTTCGGAGCGGCCGGCAGCGGAACGTCCTGGGCCTCCGGGTCGGCGAGGCCGAGCTTGGCGGCCAGCCGGGCGGTCGGGCAGGGCCGGGCACCGTGCTCGCCGAGCAGCGCCTGGATCCGGCGGACGCAGGACCCGCAGTCCGTGCCGGCCTTGCAGCCCTTGGCTATCTGGCGCGGGGTACCGGCGCCCCCGTCGATCGCCTTCTTCACCTGGTCCTCGGTGACCGCATGGCACATGCACACGTACATCGCGGTCTCTCCCGGGGGTGCGGCGCAGGTGAAGCGCGGAGTGGATCTTGACTAAGGCTCGCCTTAGTTCACTAAGCCTCACCTTACCCGGCGACCCGGGCACGAAGAAGCCCCTCCGGCTTCGAAACCGGAGGGGCCTTCGTCACATCAGGGCCGACGCATCACTGGCCGCGGTACATCTCCGCCACCAGGAACGCCAGGTCCAGCGACTGACTGCGGTTGAGCCGCGGGTCGCAGGCCGTCTCGTAGCGCTGGTGCAGGTCGTCGACCAGCACCTCGTCGCCACCGCCGACGCACTCGGTGACGTCGTCGCCGGTCAGCTCCACGTGGATGCCGCCCGGGTGGGTGCCGAGCGAGCGGTGCACCTCGAAGAAGCCCTTGACCTCGTCCAGCACGTCGTCGAAGCGGCGGGTCTTGTGACCGCTGGAGGCCTCGAAGGTGTTGCCGTGCATCGGGTCGCAGATCCACACCGGCTTGGCGCCGGAAGCGGTGACCTTGTCCACCAGGGTGGGCAGGTGGTCGCGGATCTTGCCCGCGCCCATCCGGGTGATGAAGGTCAGGCGTCCGGGCTCGCGCTCCGGGTCCAGCTTCTCGATCAGGGTGAGCGCCTCGTCCACCGAGGTGGTCGGGCCCAGCTTGACCCCGATCGGGTTGCGGATCCTGGAGGCGAACTCGATGTGCGCGTGGTCCAGCTGCCGGGTCCGCTCACCGATCCACACCATGTGGCCGGAGACGTCGTACAGGTCGCCGGTGCGCGAGTCCACGCGGGTCAGCGCGGTCTCGTAGTCGAGGATCAGCGCCTCGTGCGAGGAGAAGAACTCGACGGTCTTGAACTCCTCCGGCGCCACACCGCAGGCGTTCATGAACGCCAGGGCGTTGTCGATCTCCCGGGCGAGCTGCTCGTAGCGCTGGCCGGCCGGCGAGTTGCGCACGAAGTCCTGGTTCCAGGCGTGCACCTGGCGCAGGTCCGCGTAACCACCGGTGGTGAAGGCGCGCACCAGGTTCAGCGTCGCGGCGGACGCGTTGTACATCCGCTTCAGGCGCTCCGGGTCCGGGATCCGGGACTCCGGGGTGAACTCGAAGCCGTTCACCGAGTCGCCGCGGTAGACCGGCAGGGTCACGCCGTCCCGGGTCTCGGTCGACTTCGAGCGCGGCTTGGAGTACTGGCCGGCGATCCGGCCGACCTTCACGACCGGCACCGAGGCGGCGTACGTCAGCACGGCCGCCATCTGCAGCAGGGTCTTCAGCTTGTTCCGGATGTGCTCCGCCGAGACGCCGTCGAAGGCCTCGGCGCAGTCGCCGCCCTGCAGGAGGAACGCCTCCCCGCGCGCCACGGCTCCGAGCCGGGCGCGCAGCTGGTCGCACTCGCCGGCGAAGACGAGCGGCGGATAGGAGGCGAGCTCAGCAAGGGTCTTGCGCAGAGCCTCTTGGTCCGGCCATTCAGGCTGCTGCGCCGCGGGCAGGGACTGCCAGGAGTGGCCGGTCCTCGTTGTCTCAGTCGTAGCGGTCACACGGTAAGGCTACGGGGTCCCGCGAGCGATCCGTGACCATTGCCCGAGGGATGAGACACGTCCCGGACAATGCCCGGCATCGGCCTCACCCGCCCGGTCGAATCGGCTAGGCTCGCCCCATGCACGCGCCCCACACCCACTCCTGGTGGTGGGCCTCCCCCATGGGTGGCCCACAGATCGCGCGTTCCTAGACGAACACGACGGCCGCCCCTCGGGGCGGCCGTCGTGCGTCCGAGCAGACGGCCCTCCGGGAGCGGAACAGCACCGCCTCGCCATCCTCCCCGGAAGGAAGCCGTACTCGTGACCACCCCAGCCGAGCTGCTCGCCCGCCTCACCGCCCCCGGCGCGCCCGCCTTCGCCCTGCTGCACCGCCGCACGCCCCGGCACGCCCCGGACACCGTCGAGGTGCTGCTGGGCACCGTCGACAGCTACGAGCACCTCGCCGACCTGCCGGTCCGGGCCGGCATCCCGGCCGCCGGGCCGGTCCACGACCTGCTCGCGCTGGTCCCGTACCGGCAGATCCGCGAGCGCGGCTTCGAGACGCACGACGACGGCACCCCGCTGCGGGCCCTCGCGGTGACCGAGCAGTACGCCCTGCCGCTGGCCGAGTTCACCGCCGCCCTGCCGCAGCTGCCGGTCACGCTGTCCGGCGGCGTGTTCGACGTGGACGACGAGGCGTACGCGGAGATCGTCCGCCGGGTGATCGAGGACGAGATCGGCAACGGCGAGGGCGCCAACTTCGTGATCCGGCGGGACTTCCACGCCACCCTGGGGGCCCCCGGCGGAGTCGAGGGCGGACGCTGCGGGCCCGAGCTCGCGCTCACCCTGTTCCGCCGGCTGCTGGACCAGGAGCGCGGCGCGTACTGGACCTTCCTGGTGCACACCGGCGACAGGGTGCTGGTCGGCGCGTCCCCCGAGGTGCACGTCCGGCAGAGCGGCGGCACCGTCGTGATGAACCCGATCTCCGGCACCTACCGCTACCCGGCCGGCGGCTCCGACATCGACTCGCTGCTCCGCTTCCTCCACGACCCCAAGGAGCTGGAGGAGCTGACCATGGTGGTCGACGAGGAGCTGAAGATGATGTGCACCGTCGGCGACCTCGGCGGCCAGGTGCTCGGCCCCCGGCTCAAGGAGATGTCCCACCTCGCCCACACCGAGTACGAGCTGCGCGGGCGCACCTCGCTGGACGTCCGCGAGGTGCTGCGCGAGACGATGTTCGCCGCCACCGTCACCGGCAGCCCGGTGCAGAACGCCGCCCGGGTGATCCGGCGCTACGAGCCCGGCGGGCGCGGCTACTACTCCGGCGCGCTCGCCCTGATCGGCCGCTCCGCGAGCGGCGGGCAGCTGCTGGACTCCCCGATCTGCATCCGCACCGCCGACATCGACCCGGCCACCGGGCGGCTGGTCGTCCGGGTCGGCGCCACCCTGGTGCGCCACTCCGTCCCGGAGTCCGAGGTCGCCGAGACCCACGCCAAGGCCGCCGGGGTGCTCACCGCGATCGGCGCCCGGCCCGCGCCCGCCCGGCTGCCCCACCCCGGCGGCCCCCGGCTCGCCGACGACCACCGGGTGCAGGCCGCCCTGGACGCCCGCCGGGCCGACCTGGCGCCGTTCTGGCTACGGATGCAGGCGCCCTCCCGGGTCACCGAGGCCGAACCGGCCCTGATCGTGGACGGCGAGGACACCTTCACCTCGATGCTCGACCACCTGCTGACCTCGCTCGGCCACCGGGTCACCGTGGTCCGCTTCGACCGGCCGGGCCTGCGCGAGCTGGTCGCGGCGCACCGCGGCCCCTTGGTGCTCGGCCCCGGCCCGGGCGACCCGGCACTCGTCGGCGACCCCAAGATGGCGGTGCTGCGACCGGTCGTCGCGGACGCCCTGGCCGCCGTCCGCTCCGGCGCCCGCACGGCCCCGCTGCTCGCGGTCTGCCTCAGCCACCAGCTGCTCTCCGCAGAACTCGGGCTCGCGCTGGGCCGCAAGGCCGTCCCGTACCAGGGCGCCCAGGAGCGCATCGACCTGTTCGGCACCAAGCGGACGGTCGGCTTCTACAACACCTTCACCGCGCGCTGCTCGGACGCCGACGCGGCCCGGCTGGCCACCGCGGGCGTCGAGGTCTCCCGGGACGCCGCCACCGGCGACGTCCACGCGCTGCGCGGCCCCGGCTTCGCGGGCCTGCAGTTCCACCCGGAGTCGGTGCTCACCCGGGACGGCGTGGACATCGTCGCGGGCCTGCTGCGGGAGGCGACGGCCGTACGGGGCTGAGGAGTCGAGGCGGCCCGGGCGGCAAACCCCGCCCGGGCCCGCTCACAGCTCCTCGTCCAGCCCCCGCTCGATCGCGTACCGGACCAGCTCCACCCGGTTGTGCAACTGCAGCTTGCCCAGGGTGTTCTGCACGTGGTTCTGCACCGTCCGGTGCGACAGCACCAGCCGGTCCGCGATCTGCCGGTACGACAGGCCCTTGGCCACCAGCCGCAGCACCTCGGTCTCCCGGGCGGTCAGCTGCGGGGCGGCCGGTGCCGAGGCCGGGGCCGGCTCGGCGGCCAGCCGGCGGAACTCGCCCAGCACCAGCCCGGCCAGGCCGGGGGTGAACACCGCGTCGCCGACGGCCGTACGGCGCACCGCGTCCAGCAGTTCCTCCCGCCCGGCCGACTTCACCAGGTACCCGGTCGCGCCGGACTTCACCGCCTCCAGCACGTCCTGGTGCTCGCCGCTGGCCGACAGCACCAGCACCCGCACCGCCGGGTCGTGCGCGACCACCTGGCGGCACACCTCGGCGCCGGGCAGGCCGGGCAGGTTGAGGTCCAGCACGACGACCTGCGGCGAGCAGGCCCGGGCGCGGCGCACCGCCTCCTCGCCGTCGCCCGCCGTGGCCACCACGTCCAGGCCGGCCTCGGCGAGGTCGCGGGAGACGGCGTCGCGCCACATCGGGTGGTCGTCCACCACCATCACCCGCACCGGCCGCTCGGTGTCCGGCCGCTCGGCGGCCGGCTGTTCGGCGGCCAGCTGTTCGGTCATCGGCTGGTTGGTCATCAGGAGGCCTTCCTCGGGACGCGCAGTTCGACCTCGACGCCCTCCCCGGGCGCCGAGTACAGATCGGCCGTGCCGCCGAGGTCCAGCACCCGGCCGCGGATGGACTGGGAGACGCCCAGCCGCCCGGCCCGCTCCGCCTCGCCGAGCCGCCCCGGCGCGAAGCCCGGGCCGTCGTCGCGGATGCTGACCGTGACGGCCTCCGGCTCGTCCTCCACCAGGATCCAGGCCCGGGCGCCCTCCCCGGCGTGCCGGCGGACGTTGTCGACGGCCGCACCGACCGCCGCGGCCAGCTCGCCCGCGGCCGGGCCCGGCAGCAGCACCGGGGTGCCCGGGGCGGAGAGCGTGATCCGCTCGCCGGCGTAAGGGCGCAGCAGCGCGGTGAGGTCGCGCGGTCCGGCCGGGTCGGGTTCCTCCGCCCCGGCCTCCGGCAGCCGCTGCGCCGGGAGCGGACCGCCCGTCATCAGGGCCCGCAGCGCGCGCTCCTGCTCACCGGCGAGGCGGCCCAGCTCGGCGAAGTCCGCACCGTCGGCGCCGCCGCCGGCGCGGGCACCGCCGCCCAGCTCCGCGCCCCGGCGCTGGACCAGGGCGAGCACCTGGAGGACGCCGTCGTGGATGTCGCGGGAGAGCCGCTCGCGCTCCCGGGTGGCCGCCTCGACCTGCAGCGCCCGGGTGAGGGTGGCCTCACTGGCGCGGGCCAGCTCGATCACGTACCCGATCGCACAGCCGGCCACCAGCAGCAGCACGATGTTGTGGACGTTGTCGCCGGTGGGCCCGCCGTGGCCGAGGATGTTGGCCACCCCGATCACCGCGCCGGAGGCCGCCGCCGGGCGCCAGCCGCCCTTGGCGGCGAAGCCGAGCACCGTACCGGCGGCCCAGATGGTCGGCAGGGTGGGCGCGCCGTGGCTGATCCGGGCCGGCGCGTCGGTCAGCCCGCTCAGCACGATGCCGGTCACGGCCAGGGCGAGGTCGAAGCCGAGGACGTACCAGGTGCAGCGCTGCGGGTTGGCGAAGGCCCGGGTGCTGGCGAGCGTCCAGAGGATCAGCGCGCCGAAGTAGATCCAGCCGGCGACCGGGTGCAGGAAGTGCAGGTAGGAGTTGAAGTACCGCAACAGCGCGTAGCACAGGGCCAGCACCCGGAAGTAGGAGATGGCCTTCCACAGCGGCAGCTCGACGGACATGCCGCCGGCCGCCAGCGTTCCGCCGACCGCGCCGACCGTTCCCGTGCCGCCCGATCCCGTCCCGCCCGTTCTCGCGCCGTCCGCCATGTCCCGGCCCCTCCCCCTGGACCCGTCCGGGTCGGTCAGGCCGACCCGGTGCCGTTCTGCTCCTGCCGGCCCTGCTGCTCGGCCTTCTCCGCCTCGACGGCCTTCGCGGCTTCGGCGGCCTTCTCGGCTTCGGCGGCCTCGGCCTTCTCCGCCTTGGCGGCGGCCCGGCGCTCGGCCTCGGCCTTCTTCTTCTCGTCGGAGATCTGCCGCTTGGCCGCGGTCGCGTAGATGTCCACGTACTCCTGGCCGGAGAGCCGCATGATCTCGTACATCACCTCGTCCGTCACCGAACGGAGGATGAAGCGGTCGTTCTCCATGCCGTGGTAGCGGGAGAAGTCCAGCGGGCGGCCGATCCGGATGCCCGGGCGGATGCCGAAGTTCGGAATCACCTGGCCGGGCGGCTGCACCTTCTCGGTGTCGATCATGGCGACCGGGATGACCGGGGCGCCGGTGGCCAGCGCGACGCGGGCCAGACCGCCGACCTTGCCGCGGTACAGCTTGCCGTCGGGCGAACGGGTGCCCTCCGGGTAGACGCCGAACAGCTCGCCGCGGTCCAGCACCGCGATGGCGCTGCGGATCGCGGCCTCGCCGGCGCCGCGCACGCCCGAGCGGTCCACCGGCAGCTGGCCGACGCCCTTGAAGAAGGCGGCCGTCAGCCGGCCCTTGAGGCCCGGGGTGTTGAAGTACTCGGCCTTCGCGATGAAGGTCACCCGGCGCTTGATCAGCGCGGGGAAGAAGAACGAGTCCGAGAAGGACAGGTGGTTGCTCGCGATGATCGCCGCACCCTCGGTGGGGATGTTCTCCTCACCCTCGATCCACGGCCGGAAGAAGATCCGAAGCAGTGGCGCGACGATCATCTTCATCAGTCGGTAGAACAACCCGGGCCTCCTGTTATGCGGACCGGTCGATCCTAATGCCCCGCGGCCGTCGGCTGTGCCCGGGCCCGCCGTAGGGGGTGTACGTCCCGGCTCGGGGCATGGGACGATGCGGATTCCTGCAGCTCCCCTCCCAGCGTCCCTCCCCCAGCGTCACCCGCCCGCGAAGGAGTCCGCCATGCCGCTGCTGCCCGGTGCCGAACCGTACCGCCACCGCGGCGGACCGGTCGGGGTGCTGCTCTGCCACGGCTTCACCGGCTCGCCGCAGTCGATGCGGCCCTGGGCCGAGGAGCTGGCGGCGGCCGGGTTCACCGTCTCGCTGCCGTTGCTGCCGGGGCACGGCACCCGTTGGCAGGACATGCAGGTCACCCGGTGGGAGGACTGGTACGCGGAGGTCGAGCGCGAGCTGCTGGCCCTCGCCGAGGAGTGCGAGCAGGTCTTCGTCTGCGCGCTGTCGATGGGCGGTGCCCTCGCGCTGCGGCTGGCCGCGCTGCACGGCCCGACGGTGTCCGGGCTGGTGCTGGTCAACCCGTCGGTGCGCTCGGACAACCCCGCGGGGGTGCTGCTCCCGGTGCTCCGGCACCTCGTCCCGAGCATCGCGGGGGTCGCGAACGACATCCACAAGCCGGGCGCCCGCGAGGTCGGTTACGACCGGACGCCGCTGCACGCCGCCTGGTCGCTGGGCCGGCTGTGGCGGGAGGTCCAGCGGCGGCTGCCCGAGGTGACCCAGCCCGTGCTGCTCTTCCACAGCCCGCAGGACCACGTCGTCTCGCCGGCCAACTCGGAACTGGTGCTGGCCCGGATATCCTCGACCGACGTGACGGAGCGGCTGTGCCAACGCAGCTTCCACGTCGCGACGCTGGACCACGACGCGGCGGAAATATTCGCGGCGAGCCAGGACTTCATCCGACGGCTGGCTCCCGCGCATGTGGCGGGGGCGGACTTGGCCGAATCCGACGATCACCATGGCTGAAGGGCCGGAAGTGCACGAGAGCAGCACGGCGGGCAGCGGGGACGAGAAGCCCCGCGAGGACGGCGCGCGGACGGACGGAGCGCCGACGGACGCCACCGGCCGGGGGGACGCCGGCGCCGAGGGAACCCCGAACCCTCCGGGTGACGCCACCGTCCACGGGGACGGCACCGTCCAGGGCGGCCCGGCCTCGGGAGGTGCGGCAGCCGGCGGCGCGCCGACCGTCCCGGCCGGGGAGCCGACCGAGGCGGACGCCCCCGCACCCGTGGAGCCCCGCCCGCGCCGCAGCGCCCCCGAGCGCAGCCAGGCCGAGCAGGACGCGATCTTCGCCGCCCTGGTCGCCCAGTTCGACGACCCGGTCGACCTCACCAACCCCAACTGGCCCGAGGTCGAGAACCTCCGAGCGCAGAACGAGCTCAAGGGCGGCCTCAAGGACGGCACCGGCCCCAGGGCCGACCGGGGCGCCCCGGACGACCTCTCCGACCTCGCCCCCCAGCCCCGCTCCCGCTCCGGCCGCCCCGTGCTCCCGGCCGCCACCTCGGGTCCGCGCGACTTCGAGCTGGCCGAGGAGACCGACGAGGGCCACTACGTCCCGCCGGAGCCCCCGCCGCTGCCGCCCGCCGACACCACCGCGAAGTTCGCGTGGCTGGCGGTGCTCGGTGGCCCCGCCCTGCTGCTGATCGACGCGGTGGTGTGGCGGGAGATCTCCGGCTGGCCCGCCTGGGTGGGGGTCACCGCCTTCCTCGGCGGCTTCGTCACCCTGGTCGCCCGGATGAAGGACCGCGACGAGGACGAGCCGGAGGACCCGGACCACGGCGCCGTGGTCTGACCGGCCTGCTCATCGGCCGGCCTCGGGCAGTTCGACGACCGCCAGCACCGGCAGGTGGTCGGTAGCGGCCCGCAGGTCGGCCTCGGTGACGCCGGGCAGGCCGTGCGGCACCCCACAGCCGAGGACGGTGATCCCGGGTGTGGCGAAGACTGCGTCGATCCGCTGGTAGGGGTTCTCGGGGACGGACGTGAACTCGCCGCCCCAGGGCGCCGTCGGGTATCCGTCCCACATCCGGGAGGCCAGCAGCCGCCAGCCCGGCCCGTCCGGATGCTCGTTGAAGTCCCCTGCCACGACGCCCTGTTCGGCGATCGCGAGCTGGTCGAGCAGCAGCTCGAACTGCCCGCGGCGCTCCTCGGCGTCCAGGCTGAGGTGGCAGCTGGTGACGGTGAACGGCGCCGCGCCCGACACCCGCAGCAGCGCGGTGGCGAAGCCGCGCGCGTGCAGGCCGCGGGTCTTGGGCAACAGCCGGTCGTACCGGCCGAGCACCTCCACCGCGCCGGGCCGGCCGAGCAGCAGCGGCCCGGCGGCGGTCCGGCCGCCGCCGGACAGCACCACCGTCCCGGTGCTCCGGGCCAGCCAGGCGGCCTGTCCCTCGGGGCGCCAGTAGCGCGGCGACTCCTGGACGCAGACCAGGTCGGGCGCGCAGGCCCGGATCACCCGCACCAGCGCACGCCGGTCGTCGCGCAACGAGCGGATGTTGTAGCTGAGCAGGCGCAGCCGGCGCGGGCCGCCCGGCGGCGGAGCGATGGGCGCGGC
Source organism: Kitasatospora sp. NPDC101157 (assembly GCF_044768255.1). NCBI lineage: Bacteria > Bacillati > Actinomycetota > Actinomycetes > Kitasatosporales > Streptomycetaceae > Kitasatospora > Kitasatospora sp. NPDC101157. The sequence goes on from NZ_JBIWPL010000004.1 coordinate 50,873, forward strand.
GGTCATCTCACGGTCCTCCCCTGTGCGGTGTCACTGGGAAGGACGGTAGGGCGTGTCCGACCGTTCGCGCAGGACCAGCGCGCGCGGCGGGGTCGGTCGGACAGGCGCGACGACGACGGCGGCGGCGCGTCCGGGATCGGTCGGGGCCCGGTCGCACCGCCGCCGGCGGGTCTGTGCAGGAGAGCGGCTATCAGGTGCGGGCGAGGTCCGCGGCGCCGACGATGCCCGCAGCGGAGCCCATCGAGGCGAGTACGACCTCGGCGCGCGGGCGGTGCACCCCACCGGTCAGGTAGTGCTCGAAGGCCTTGGCGACCGGGTCGAGCAGCAGTCGGCCGGAGTCGGAGACGCCGCCGCCGAGGACGAAGACGCCCGGGTCGAACAGCGCGGCGAGGTCGGCCATGCCGCGGCCGAGCCAGTCGGACAGCTCGGCGTAGCACTCCAGGGCGAGCGGGTCGCCCCCCTCGGCCGCCTCGGTGATGTGGATGCCGCGGATGGTCTCGGCGACGCCGTCGTTGAGCTCCAGCATCCGCCGGCCGCGCACCGGGTCGGCCGCGGCCCGCTCCCGGCCGTAGCGGCGCAGCGCGCGCCCGGAGCCGTACTGCTCCCAGCAGCCCTTGCCGCCGCAGCCGCACTGCAGGCCGTCCGGGACCATGTTGAGGTGGCCGATCTCGCCGGCCACGCCGAAGCGGCCGCGGTGCAGCCGCCCGTCGAGGACGATGCCGCCGCCGATGCCGGTGCCGACGGTGATCAGCACCATGTCCTGGTGGTCGGCGGCCGCGCCGAAGCGGAACTCCGCCCAGGCGGCGCAGTTGGCGTCGTTCTCGACCACCGTGGACAGGCCGGTGAGCTCCTCGATCCGGCCGCGCAGCGGTTCGTTCTCCCAGTCGATGTTGGGAGCGAAGATCACCGTGGAGCGGTTGCTGTCGACGAAGCCGGGGGCGCCGACGCCGACCGCCGTGACGTCGGGGTGCTGCTCCTTGAGCTCGCGCACGGCCTGCGCGATGGCGTCGACCGCCCACTGGGGGTCTGCCGGGGTGGGGACCCGGGTCCGCGCCAGGATCGCACCCGCTTCGTCGACCACGCCTGCCGCGATCTTGGTCCCGCCGACATCGACGCCGATGGTCAGAGCCATGTGTCCCTCAGCTATTCACTCGTTCCCGCTGGACGGAACGGTACCGTCCAACCCAGCCCCCGTACACAGCCTCGCATACATTATCCGAAGACAATTCTGGGAAAACCGGGCCGCGAAGCTTCAAAAGTCTTATCTAATCTCTGGCTTCGTGACGTACGAGAGCAGCGCGATCACCCTCCGAAGGTTACGGATTCATTGCTTGGCGGACGTCTCGTCAGTCCCGTCCGCCCCGTCGGCGTCCCCGGCCCGGCCGGGCCCGTCGAGGTCGATCTTCTCCACCGGGGCGCCCTCCCCCGCGGTCCAGCGCTGCTCGTGCCCGGCCACCGCGGCCCGGTAGGCGGCCAGCAGCTCGGCGCCCGCGGCGGCAAGCCCGGAGCCGGCCGCGGCGAGGTGGGAGTAGACCTCCGGCTGCTGGGTGCGCAGGCGGTCGGCCAGCCCGGAGAGGGCGATCAGGGTGGTGGCGCTGGTCTCCTGCGCCTTCTCGCCGACGGCGGTGGCGAACCTGCGCACCTCGTCGACCAGCGGGCCGAGCTCCGGCCCGAACGGGTGGGACTGCCCGCTCCCCTGCTCCGCGCCGGGCTCGGTACGGTCGTCGGTGCTGGTCATCGCGGGCGCCTCCTCAGCCGTGGCCGCACCCCGCGGCCCTCCGGCCCGACGCTACCCGACCGGCGGCGGCCCCCGAAAAGACCGGAGAACCCGTCAGCCCTGCGGCCAGAGCGAAGGGTCGGGCGCGAACCGCACCGACAGCACGCCCTCGTGCAGCCCCGCCCCGGCGACGGTGCAGCGGCGCAGCGCGGCGGGCAGCGGCAGCACCCGGCGGTGGGCGCCGAGGCCGACCACCAGGTCGTCGCCCCGGCGGACCAGGTCCAGCCCGGCCCGGTCGGCGCCGGGCAGGTCGAGGTGCCAGACCAGCAGGCCGTCCCCGGCGAGCCGGTCCTCGACCGCCCAGGGCTCCGGGTCCAGCCGCTCGGGCCCCGGCCCGTCGCCGTACAGTCGGTCGGCGACGGCCTCCAGGGTGCCCTCGGCCAGGCCGGTGACCAGCACCGGGGCGTCGGTCACGGCGGTGAGCCGGTCCAGCTCCTCCTGGCGGCGGCGGGCCAGCGCGGCCAGCCAGGCGTCGGGCGAGGCCAGGGCGGCCGGCGGCAGCGCACCGTGCACCACGACGGCGTCCGGCCGGTGCCCGTACAGCGCGAGCCCGGCCCTGATCCGGCGCAGTTCCTCGTAGGGGTGGCCGTCGGCCGACACGACCAGGCGCACGCTGGTTCCCGGGTCGCTGATCGCGGCGCGGGACTCCGCGAGCACCGCGGCGGCCTTGGTGCGCCCCTCGTACAGCCACTCGGCGGGCATCGGGACGCCGGCCAGCCCCGCCAGCAGCGGGCGCAGCGCGCGGGCGGCCTGCCGCTGCTCGGGCACCAGGCGGTCCAGGTAGCGGGCCAGCTGCTCGGGCAGGGCGAGGGTTGCGATCAGCTCGGCGGGCGGCGGGGCGAGCACCACCAGGACGTCCTGGTCGGCGGCGGGCAGGGCACGCAGCAGGGCGAGCCGGGCGATGCCGGGGAGGGCGCTCAGTTCCTCGGGGTCGAGCTGTTCGGCGCCGAGCAGGTCGAGGGCGGGCTTGAGCCGGCCGGTGAGCTCGCCGACGGCGTAGCGGAAGGCGGCCTGCTCGTCGATCCGGGAGACCGTCAGGCCCGGCGCGTAGCGGATCGGTTCGGGTTCCAGGCGGGTGTCGAGGACGGCGTCCAGGGTGCGGTGCGGGTCGTCGGCGGCCAGCAGCCAGGTGCGGTGGCCGCTCTGGGCGGCGTGCAGGGCGGTGGCAGCGGCCACGGTGGGCGCGCCCGCGTCACCGCTGACCAGGATGGTGCGCGTCGCCGTCATGCCGTCTGCCCCCGTTCCGCCGTGCCGTGCCGTTCCCGTCAGCCCTCGACGCGCTTCTTCAGGCCGTCCAGGGCACGGTCGATGATGACCTTCTCGGCCTTGCGCTTGATCATGCCGAGCATCGGGATCTTGACGTCCACGGCGAGCTGGTAGGTGACCTCGGTGCGGCCGCCGGCCAGCGGGACGAGGGTGTAGGAGCCGTCCAGCGAGCGGAGCATCTGGCTGCGGACGAGGGTCCAGCGGACCTCGCGGTCGCCGTCCCAGGCGTAGGAGAGGGTGTGCTCGTCGCGGATGGCGCCGGCGTCCAGCAGCAGCCGGACCTCGGTGGCGCGGCCGTCCTCGGCGGTCCCCAGGACCTCGACCTCCTTGACCTCGCCGGTCCACGCCGGGTAGGCGGCGAAGTCGGCGATCACGGCCATGACCTCGGCCGGGGTCGCGTCGATGGTGATGCTCGACCTGGTGTGCTCCGCCATGGAATGACCCTCCGCGTCGTCCCGCTGCCTGCCGGCCCGGCCGAGGCACGCTCGACCCGATCCGCCCGGAGCAGGCTATCGCGACCGGCGATCGGCTCGGCCGCGCGGGCACCGGGCGCGGGCGCTGCGGGGCGGGCGGCGGGGCATGCTACCGGCCGGTCACCGGGGGCTGCCGTAGGGTGCCAGTCGAACGACCCGGTCACGGCCTGGTCCGACCCGCCCCGGTGTGACACTTCGAACACCGGGGCCGACCCCCCTGGTCGAAGCTGCCTACCGGGCAGTAACGTCCTGCCGTCCCGCAGCGTCGCGAACGAGGAGCAGTCTTGCTCGACTTCAGCCTTCCGGCCCTCTACCAGGTACCGAGCGGCGGTAACCTCTCCGACCCTGTGCACCGGAACGCCGAGGAGCACCCGGACGTCGCGGTGCTCAGCCGGAAGGTGGACGGCCGCTGGCAGGAGTTGACCTCGGTCCAGTTCCTCGCCGAGGTGCACGCCGCCGCGAAGGGCCTGATCGCCGCGGGCATCGAGCCCGGCGACCGGGTGGGCATCATGTCCCGCACCCGGTACGAGTGGACGCTGCTGGACTTCGCGATCTGGACGGCCGGCGCGATCACCGTGCCGGTGTACGAGACCTCCTCCGCCGAGCAGGTCGAGTGGATCCTCGGGGACTCGGGCGCGGTCGCCGTCCTGACCGAGACCGACCAGCACGTCAAGGTGGTCGCCGAGGTCCGCGACCGGCTGCCGGAGCTGAAGCACACCTGGCAGATCGAGGGCGGCGCGCTCGCCGCGCTGACCGAGGCCGGCCGGGACGTCCCGGACGCGACGGTGCAGGAGCGCCGCTCGATCGCCGGCCCCGACGACATCGCCACCATCGTCTACACCTCGGGCACCACCGGCCGCCCGAAGGGCTGTCAGCTGACCCACGGCAACTTCCTCGCCGAGTGCGGCAACGTGGTCGAGCGCCTCGCCCCGCTGTTCCGCACCGGCGACAGCTCGGTCCTGCTCTTCCTGCCGCTGGCCCACGTGCTCGGCCGGATCGCCGAGATCGCCCCGGCGATGGCCCCGATCAAGCTGGGCCACGTCTCCGACATCAAGGACGTCACCGCCGAGCTGGCCGCCTTCAGGCCGAGCCTGATCCTGGGCGTGCCCAGAGTGTTCGAGAAGGTCTACAACACCGCCCGCGCCAAGGCCCAGGCCGACGGCAAGGGCAAGATCTTCGACAAGGCCGCCGAGACCGCGATCGCCTACAGCCGGGCGCTGGACGCCGGCGGCGCGGGCCTGGTCCTGCGGCTCAAGCACGCGGTGTTCGACAAGCTGGTCTACAGCAAGCTGCGCGCCGCCCTCGGCGGCCGGGCCACCCACGCGATCTCCGGCGGCGCCCCGCTCGGCGAGCGGCTCGGCCACTTCTACCGGGGCATCGGCTTCACCGTCCTGGAGGGCTACGGGCTCACCGAGACCTGCGCGGCCACCGCCTTCAACCCGTGGGACAAGCCGAAGATCGGTACGGTCGGCCAGCCGGTCCCCGGCGCCTCCGTCCGGATCGCCGAGGACGGCGAGGTCTACTTCAAGGGCCCGCACGTCTTCACCGGCTACTGGAACAACCCGCAGGCCACCGCCGACACCCTCAAGGACGGCTGGATGGCCACCGGCGACCTCGGCTCGCTGGACTCCGAGGGCTACCTGACCATCACCGGCCGCAAGAAGGAGATCATCGTCACCGCCGGGGGCAAGAACGTCGCCCCGGCCGTGATCGAGGACCGGATCCGCGCCCACGCCCTGGTCGGCGAGGTCATGGTGGTCGGCGACCGCAAGCCCTTCATCGCCTGCCTGATCACCGTCGACCCGGACTTCTTCCCGAAGTGGAAGGAGCTCAACGGCAAGCCCGCCACCGCCACCGTCGCCGAGCTCGCCGACGACCCGGACCTGCTGGCCGCCCTCCAGTCGGCGGTGGACGACGGCAACGCGGCCGTCTCACACGCCGAGGCGGTCAAGAAGTTCCGCCTGCTGGACACCGAGTTCTCCGAGGAGAGCGGCCACCTGACGCCCTCGCTCAAGCTCAAGCGCAACGTGGTGCTCAAGGACTACGCCGCCGAGATCGAGGCGCTCTACAAGAAGTAGTGGATGCGGACGGGCCCCGCCCCCGAGAGGGGGGGCGGGGCCCGTCCGCGTCTCAGCCCGCCAGCAGCGAGGTCAGCCGCCCGGCCAGCAGGTCCCAGCGCCAGGAGCGCTCCACCCAGCGCCGCCCGGCCTCACCCATCCGCCGCCGCAGCTCCTCGTCCCCCAGCAGCCGGACGATCCGCTCCGCGGCCGCCGCGGCCGAGCCGCCCGGCACCACGTACCCGGTCTCGCCCTCCAGCACCGCGTCCGGAGCCCCGCCGGAGTCCCCCGCGACCACCGGCAGGCCGGTCGCCGAGGCCTCCAGGTAGACGATCCCCAGGCCCTCCACGTCCAGCCCGCCGCGCCTGGTCCGGCAGGGCATGGCGAAGACGTCCCCGGCCCCGTAGTGGGCGGGCAGCTCCTCCCACGGCACCGAGCCGGTGAACCGCACAGAGGCCCGTACGCCCCTCGCCTCCGCGAGCTTCTCCAGGTCCGCGCGGTACGGTCCGCCGCCGACGACCAGCAGCACCGCGTCCGGCACGTCCGCCAGGATCTGCGGCATCGCCTCGATCAGGGTGTCCTGGCCCTTGCGCGGCACCAGCCGGGAGACGCAGACCACCACCGGCCGGTCCGCCAGCCCCAGCCGCCGGCGCACCTCGGCACCCCCCGAGGCCGGGTGGAAGGTCGACTCGTCGACACCCGGCGGCAGCTGCACCATCCGGGCCGCGGCCCGCGGCCCGACCGCGGCGGCGATCCGCGAGCGGGTGTACTCGCCCAGGTACGTCAGCACGTCGGTGCCCGCCCCGATCCGCCGCAGCAGCTGCCGGGAGCCCGGCAGCTGCGCCCAGGCGGCCTCGTGCCCGTGGGTCATGCCGAGCAGCCGCCCGGCCCCGGCCCGGCGCAGCGCGGGCGCCATCAGGCCGAGCGGGGCGGCGGCGCCGAACCAGACCGAGTCGCACTTCTCCGCGCGCAGGATCTCGGCGGCCCGCCGGGTGACCCGCGGTGTGGGAACCATCACCTTCGTACGGTCCCGGATCACCGGGAACGGCTGCTCGGCGTCGAAGCGCCGCACCTCGGTGCCGTCCCGCCAGGTCGAGGCGTACACCACGACGCTCCCTGCGGGCTGACGGACGGCCATGTTGTGCACGAAGGCCTGGATGCCTCCCGGGCGGGGCGGGAAGTCATTGGTGACGATCAAGGTTCTGTGCATCAGGCCACGGCTCGCTCGGTCGGGGGGTGCTCGGTGTACCGCTGGGTGATCCGTACGATAGGTCAACACCATGACCCGCCGGGAACGGAACCGCACACGGCAACCGTTTGACCCCCGGGTCAGTCCTAGTACCTAGGCTGCTGCGGACGCGGCGGCCCGGGCGTCCGTCAGTACGACGCCTCCGGTGAGGACGTCGAGACGAACGAGGGAGCGCAGTGGAGTTGGCCCCGGCCACCGAGTCCGGTACTTCGCGCGGCCGCCTCGGCCGCCCGCTCGGGGCGCTCGCCGCCCTCGGGGCGACCTGGGTGGCCACCCGCACCGTACTGGTGCTGCTGATGACCGGCGTGCTGAAGTCGCCCGGCGGCGACGTCACGGCCGACGTCTGGATGATCTACCACGCCTGGTACGGCGTGCTGCAGACCGGCACCTTCCCGTTCGACGACGTGACCTGGCAGTACCCGCCCGGCGCCGCCCTGGTGATCCTGCTGCCGGGCCTGCTGCCCTGGTCGTACCTGACCTCGTTCTGGGTGATCTGCGGCATCGCCGACGCCGCCGCGGCCGCGCTGCTGATCCGCACCGGCCTGCGCAGGGGCCGGGTGCTGACCGGCGCCTGGATGTGGGTGGTCGGCGTGCCGCTGCTCGGCCCGATGATCTACAACCGCTTCGACCTGCTGGTCACCGCGCTCGCCCTGGCCGGCCTGCTCGCGCTGATCCGCCGCCCGGCGGTCGGCGGGCTGCTGCTGGGCCTGGGCGGCATCGTCAAGGTGTGGCCGCTGCTCGGCCTGATCGGCACCCCGTCCGGCCGCCGCACCCGCCGCTCCTGGACGCTGGCCGCGGCCACCGCCGTCTCGGTGGGCTTCCTGCTCGCGGCCGGGATGAACGGCGCCTTCGGCTTCCTCGCCTTCCAGAAGGACCGCGGCATCGAGGTCGAGTCGGTCGGCGCCCTGCCGCTGCACCTGGCCCGGATCGCCGGGGGCTGGAACGGCAGGGTCACCATGAACTACGGCTCCCCCGAGATGCTCGGACCGTGGGTCAGCGTGATCAGCAAGGTGATGATGGCCGGCACCGTGCTGGGCTTCCTCTGGCTGCTGCTGTGGCGCTTCACCGCCCGCCGCCGCAACGCGGCCACCATGTACGACGCGGCGCTGTGCGCGCTGCTGGTGTTCGTGGTGACCAGCCGGGTGATCAGCCCGCAGTACCTGGTCTGGCTGGTCGGCGTGGCGGCGGTCTGCCTGACCGTGCGCGGCACCAGCCAGCGGCCGGTGGCGCTGCTGATCCTGGTCGCCTGCCCGCTCACCCTGCTCGAATTCCCGACCATGTTCACCCAGGTCCTGAACAGCGATCCGCTGGCGATCACCGTGCTGGGCCTGCGCAACCTGCTGCTGCTGACCGCCACCGTGCTCTCCGCCGTCCGGCTCTGGCGCTCCACCCGCGCCGCGGCGCCCCTGCCGCCCACCGTGGTGCTGTCCGAGCCCGCCGCGCTGCCGCCCGCCTCCGCCTACCCCGTCCGCCCGGGCATCGCCTACGAGCAGGACCTGCTGGACGGCATCGACCACCCGGCCGGTCGTTAGGGCCCGCCCGACGAGGGCCGCCCTAGCCGGCTTTCAGCGACTGCACCTCGGCCAGCCAGAGCGTGGTGAACTCGGCCAGTCCGATGCCCAGTTCGGCGCGCAGCAGCCGGTCGGTACGGCGGTCCCGGTCCTCGCCCTGCCCGTCGGCCGCGCCGACCGCCCGGTAGAAGGCGACCAGCCGGTCCGTCCCGTAGCGGCGGGCGATCAGCTCGCAGGCGAGCCAGGCCTGCTCGTAGGCCTGGGCGATGCCGGTGGCGCCGGCGGCGAAGTCCCCGTCGGCGGGCAGGGCGGTCGGCAGCTTCCCGGCGGCGACGTCCCGGGTGAGCTCGGGGGCGATCTGCTGCGGGCGGCGGCCGGACCCGCGGTAGGCGGTCCAGTCGGCGACGCCCTCGGAGAGCCACAGCGGGGTCCAGGCCCGGGTGTCGGCCCGGGTCGCGACATGGGTGGCCTCGTGGGTGACCACCACCTGCCGGCCGAAGTCGCTGAGCCGCCCGAACGCCTCGGGGTTGATCACCACCCGGTCCGCCGGGGTGTGCCAGGGGGCGCCGGGGGCGGCGACGGTGACCGCCGCCATGCCCGTCCAGCCCGCCGGGTCGGCCTCCAGCAGCCGGGCGAACTCCGGCTCGGTGGCGGGCAGTTCGAGCAGCAGCCGACCGGGCCAGCCGCCGCCCCAGACCGCGCTGACGGCCGGCACCGCCTGGTCCCCCACCGCGACCAGCTCGGCCGGGTCGGGCCCTGCGGCCAGGCCCAGCACCAGGCACCGGGTGCCGGGGGCGGTACGGGCGGGGCCGAGGTCCCACAACGCCGGGGGTCCGGCCGTGCCCTCCTCGTGCTCGACCCGCCAGCCGCCCCGGTCCCGGACCAGCTCGATCCGGCGCGGGTACACCGCCGGGTACTCGTCGTACCCGGCGATCCGCACCTCCAGTTCGACGGACGCGGTCAGCCGCTCCGGCCCGTCGGCCGTCGGGGCCGCCGGCCCGGGCGACAGCACCAGGTTGCGGTACGTCGCCCCGGCCCCCGTGAGCCCGGACCAGACGGGCAGCGAGCGCGCCCGCTCCGCCAGCACCGCGGCCACCTCGGTGCGCCGGTCGGCGTCCCGCGCGTCCGGCGCCGCCGCGGGGGCGGCCGGGGGCAGCGACAGCTGGACCAGCCCGCCGGCCGCCAGCAGCAGCGCTCCGCGCCGGGACAGCACGCGGCCGGCCGCGTCTATCGGGTGCGGCTCGGCCGCGCCGGAAGGCGTCGCGCTCAGAGCCGGACCACCCCCGAGACCGGCATCGAGTTGACGCTCTCGTAGCGGACCTTGGCGCCCGGGTAGGGGGCGTGCACCATCACCCCGCCGCCGGCGTACATCCCGACGTGGTGCATGTCCCGGTAGAAGATCACCAGGTCTCCCGGCCGTGCTTCGGAGAGGCTGATCCGCTGCCCGGCGTACGCCTGGGCCTGCGAGGTCCGCGGCAGGGTCACTCCGGCCTGCCGCCAGCTGTAGTACATCAGACCGGAACAGTCGAAGGCACGGGGTCCGGTGGATCCGTAGACGTAGGGCGAGCCGATCATCCGCACCGCGGCGGCCAGCGCGGCCGCTCCGCGCTCGGAGGCGGGCGGGGTGGTTCCGAGGTCCAGCCGGTCGGTGCCGCGGGTGGCGCGCTGCTCGGCCTCCCGGGCGTCCTGGACGGCCATCCTGGCCCGCTCCGCGGCGCCCAGACCGTTCAGCAGCTTCTGCGCCGCGGCCAGCCGCTGCTGGATCTGCTGCTTGTTCTCGGCCAGCGAGCGGCGGGCCTGGTCCAGCTCGGCGAGCTTGGCCGCGGTCTCCGTGCGGCGCTGGTCGAGCCTGCGCTGACGGGTGACCAGCTCGTGCAGGGTCTCCTGCTGCCGCTCGGCGGCCTGGCCGAGGGTACGGGCGCGGGCGAGGTAGGCCTCGGGGTCGCTGGAGAGCATCAGCTGGGCGGTCTGGGCCATCCCGCCGCCCCGGTACTCGGCCCCGGCCACCGTGGCCAGGTCTCCGCGCAGCTGGTTGAGCTGGTCCTGGGCGGCGGCGACCTCGCCCTGCAGGTTCGCGGTCTCGTTCAGGAGCCGCTTCTGCGCCTCCTGAGCGGCGTTGTACTTCTCCGAGGCCTGTTCGGCCTCGTCGTACAGCTGCTCGACCTGCGCCTTGACGTCCTTGCGGTCGGGCTTGTCCGGCGCCCCGGGGGCGGCCTGGGCGCTGCCGCCGGTCGCCACACCCAGGGCCGTGGTGGCGGCAGCGGTCAGTACCAGCGCACGGACGAGCAGTTGGGAACGGCGGTGCACGGGCATGGCGGCAGCGGCTCCAGTCCTGCGGCGCGGCCCCGCGGCCGCGCCCCGGTGGGCGGCCGTCGAGCGGGAGTCCGGTGGCAGACGTTAGCGAGTCCGGGCAAGTGAGTCCAAACCCCTCCCGACCCGAATATTTGACCCTTATTCGGACACCAGAGCGCGTCGCCGGAAAAGCCGCAGGCCCGGCCCTCCGTGGTGGAGGACCGGGCCCGTCGGACCGGGCGGGGATCAGACCCGCACGATGGAAGCCAGCGGCATGTTGGAGACGGCCTCGTAGCGCACCGACGCGCCCGGCTTGGGCGCGTGCAGCACCTGGCCGTTGCCCGCGTAGATGCCGACGTGGTGGGCGTCGCTGTAGAAGATCAGCAGGTCGCCGGGCTGGGCCTGGGAGAGGTCCGTGCCGATCCGGGTACCGGCGCCGGCCTGCTCCTGCGAGGTGCGCGGCAGCGACACGTTGGCCTGGTTGAACGCCCAGACCATCAGGCCGGAGCAGTCGAAGGAGCTGGGGCCGGTGGCGCCCCAGACGTACGGGCTGCCGACCTTGGTGGCGGCGGCGGCCAGCGCGGCGGCACCGTGCGAGCTGCCCGGGGCGATCTTGACCGGCGCGTTCGAGGAGCCCGAGCCGAGGTCGGAGCGGCCGCTGTCACGCGAGGCGCGGTCACCGGAGCCCGACTGGGAGGCCTGCGCGGCGGCGTCCGCCTTGGCCTTGGCGTCGGCGGCGGCCTTCTCCTCGGCCGCCTTGATCGCCTGGCGCTCCTGCTCGGTCAGCGTGTTGAGCAGGTCCTGGGCGGCCTTCAGCTTGTTCTGGACGTCCTCCTTGGACGCCTTCAGCTGCGTGGTCGTGGACTCCAGCTCGGCGAGCTTGCCCTGGGCCTCGGTACGGTCCTGGTCGAGCTTGCGCTGCTGCTCCTGGAGCTGCTTCAGCTGGTTCTTCTGGGTGTCACCGGCCTGGTTCAGCGCCCCGGCCTGGTTGAGGAAGTTGTCCGGGCTGGAGGAGAGCATCAGCTGGACGGTCGGGGATATGCCCCCGTTCCGGTACTGCTCGCCGGCGATCTCGGCGAGGCCGCCCTGCAGGTCGGTCACCTGCGCCTGCTGACGGGCCACCTGGTCCTGCAGGCCGGAGACCTGCTTCTCCAGCTCCTGCTGCTTCTCCTGCGCCGCGTTGTACTTCTCGGTCGCCTGCTCGGCCTGCTCGTTGAGCTGGTCGACCTGCTCCTTGACCTGCTCCTTGGTCGGCTGCGGGTCGGCGTGCGCGCCGGTCTGCGCGGAGAGGGCGACGGCCGCGGCGGCGAAACCGGTCAGGATCGAGACACGAGCGCGGCTGGCTGGCTTGGGACGACGATGGGACGCCACGAAGGCGGACTCCTTCTTCCTACCTCCGCCTACCGGGTGAGCTGACGGGTTCGGGCCGGAAGCATGCCCTACGACGCCTCACGGCCTCACCAACGGCCGACCTGGCGCCGATTCACCCCGGAGGAACGTGGTTCCCCGGCTCCGCTCCGCAGCGCCCCCGACCACTGGGCTCCCCTGTCGGGCAGTCGCTTCGACCTGCCCCGCTGTTTCGCGAACTCGACGGAAACCACCGCCGCCACCCAGGCTGGGTGATCGACAGTGCGGTGGTTCGGGGCACGACCCTAGTAACTGAACCGTGATCCGTTCAAATCCTTGTCAGAAAAAAGACGGAAGATTACCCATGTTCTCTTGTGAAAATGACTGATCGTGATCGCCGCTGTACGCAAAGCTGATCAACACTCATCGGTTGGCCGGTAGCGGGCAAAACCCGAAGCGCCACCCCCGATCGGGAGGTGGCGCGTATCACAGGGCCGGAGTCGGGCCCCGAGGAGGGTGTCGGGCCGTCAGACCCGGCGGATCGTGTTGATCGGCATCGCGTCGGCCTTCATCACCTTCACCACGTCACCGGTGTGCGGCGCGTGGACCACCATGCCGTTGCCGATGTACATCCCGACGTGGTGCCGGTCGCTGCCGTAGATCACCAGGTCGCCCGGCTGGGCCTGGTCCAGCGAGGGCACCCGGGTGCCGACGTCGCCCTGCTCCTGCGAGGTGCGCGGCAGCGAGACGCCGGCCTGGGCGTACGACCAGAGCATCAGGCCCGAGCAGTCGAAGGTGCTCGGCCCGGTGGCGCCCCACACGTACGGCGAGCCCTGCTTGCTCATCGCCTTGGCCACGGCCACGGCCGCGTAGCCGCTGGCCGGCGGCAGGCTGCTGAGGTCGACCCGGGCCGCGCCGCGCGAGGCGCGGTCGTCCTGCTGCTGCTGGGCCTTCAGCGCGGCCCGCTCGGTGGCGCTGAGCGAGTTCAGCAGGTCCTGCGCGGCCTTCAGCTTCTGGTTGACGTCCGACTTGGCCTGGTTGAGGTCCTTGGTGGTGGAGTCCAGCGAGGCCAGCACGGCGGCCGCCTCGGCCTTCTCCTGGTCCAGCCGGCGCTGCTGGTCGAGCAGCCCCTTGAGCGCCTCGGTCTGGCTCTGGCTGGCCTGCTGGACGCTCGACGCCTTGTCCAGGTAGCCGGACGGGTCGGAGGAGAGCATCAGCTGGACGGACGGGTCGATGCCCCCGGTGCGGTACTGCTCGCCCGCGACCTGGGCCAGCCCGGTCTGCAGCTGGCTCATCTGGTCCTGACTGCGGGCCACCTGGTCCTGCAGCTGGTCGGCCTGCTTGCGGAGCTGGTCGGCCCGCTCCTTGGCGCCGTTGTACTTCTCCGCCGCCTGCTCCTGCTCCTGCTGGAGCTGGTCGATCTGCGCCTTGACGTCGGACGTGTTCGGCTGCGGCGCGGCGTGCGCGGCCACCTGGGCGGAGAGGGCGACCGCGGTCGCAGCGGCAGCGGTGAGCACGGAGACCCGCGCGCGGCTCGGCTGCTTGGGACGGCGGTGGGAGGCCAAGTGACCGGCTCCTTCTTCCAATGGACTCACCTGTTCGGGTGAGGTTCCGGAAAATAGGTTTGACGCCAGACCCTAGTGAAGATCTATCCGTTTTGCCACTCCCCCGAAGGCGTGAACTCCGCTTCCCACGCCGGCTTCACCGGATCCGCACACCACCACGGAAAGCGCCCGAAAAGGGCACTGACCAGGGGTCACGGCCACCGGCCCGGATCAGGGACGGGCGAGCCGGTTCAGCAGCAGCACCGAGGCCACCGGGCGCGCACCCGCCTTCCGCACGCCCTCCGCGACCTCCCGGTCGGTGGACACCACCACCACCGGACGGCCCTGCGGCTCGGCCCGGACCAGACGGCGGATCAGCTCGTCCGCGGTCTCCCCGGTCCGGCTGAACCGTACCCGCACCCCGCGCGGCGGCGCCATGATGACCGGCACGTCCAGGTCCTGCCCGTCGAACACACAGGTGACCTCCGCCTGGGTGCGCTGGGCCAGCATCGCCAGACCGCCCAGCAGCCGGATCCGCTGCTGCTCCAGCGGCAGCGTCGGGTACCCGGTCTTGGTCACGTTGTAGCCGTCCACCACCAGGTGCACCTGCGGGATCGCCAGCAGCTGGTCCAGCAGCGCCGGATCGTCCTCGGCCAGACCGCGCCGGGCCACGTCGTGCGGCGAGGCCGCCCCCGGGACCACCGCCTCCACCAGGTCCGCCGGGCGGATCTGGGAGACCGGCAGCGCCAGCTCGCGCTGAAGTCCCTGCGCCGACTGCAGCACGGTGTCCAGCAGCAGCCGCAGCCGCATGTCCTCGACGCTGCGCCCCTCGCGGGCCGACCGGCGGCCCTGCTCGGCGGCGGTCTCCAGCTCGGACACCCGGTGCCGCAGCCGTCGGGCCTCGCCCTCGGCCGCACTGCGCTCGCCCGCGGCCTGCGCCTTCGCGGCCTCCAGCTCCCCGGTCACCCGCCGGGTCTCGGCCTGCGCCCGGCGGGTGTCGCTCTCCAGCGACCGCACCTTCTTGCGCAGCGACTCGACCTCCCGCCGGACGCCCTCGAACTCCGCGCGCTGCCGGTCCAGGTCCGCCCGCGCCGCGGCCCGCACCTCGGCCAGCTCGGCCTGCAGCTTCTCCACCAGCCGGGTTGCCTCCGCCGCCGCGTCCTCGGCGCCGGCCCGCTCGGCCTCCTCGCCGGCCTCGGTGACCAGTCGGCTCCAGCCTGCCGAGCGCACCAGGTAGGCGGCGGCCGCGACGTCCATCGGATCGGCGGCGCCGGGGACGGTGCCCGACTCCAGCGCCTTCACCAGGTCCGGCTGGCCCAGCCGCAGCCGCTCCGCTATCCGCACCCGGAAGGCCGGCTCGGACTCCAGCGCCGCCGCCAGCGCGGTGGCCGCGTACTTGGCCCGCCGGACCGGGGTGAACTTGACGTACTGGCGCAGGCTCTGCGGCAGTTCCGCGGGTGGCAACCCGCCCAGCGCGTCGGAGGCCAGCCCGACCACGCGCCGGCGCACCCCCTCCGGCAGCGGCCGGTCCAGCTTCTCGACCACGCGTTCCGCGGCGGCACCGGCGGGGCCGGAGCCGGCGGTGTCGGAGCCCGCAGCGCCGGAACCGGCGGCTTCCTCCGCCGCGGCGGTCTCGGACGGGACCGCCCCGGCGGCCTGCTCCGGTGCCTGCGCAGCGGGCTGAAGCCCCTGCGCTTCGCCGGGCTCCCTCGCTGCGTCCACCACGTCCTCGGCTCCGATCCTGGTCCAGCGGGTGCGGCCCGCGGCCGCCCCTGTCGTCACGCTCCGTGCGTCTTGTCTGTATTGTCCCGTGCGGTGGACGGCCGCGTCGCGCACCGCCCACCGCCACCGGCGGGGTCAGCCCTGCTCGGCGGGGGCCTCCGCGCCCTCGGCGCCCGGGCGGGCCACCAGCTCGACCTGGTCCACGGCGTTGCACCAGCGGCAGCGCACCGACTCGATCGTCTCGCTGTGCACCTCGGTCTCCTCGACCTTGGACTCCCCGGCCAGGTCGAAGTGCAGGAACTCGGTCACCCGCGCGGTGCGGGTCACGTCGAAGCGGGTGAGGTTGCCGCACAGCGTGCAGCGCCAGCGCGTCTCGGCGGTCAGTGCGGGGACGGTCATCGGGGATCCTCTCGGCTGGTCCCTGGGTGGGCTAGGCGCTCCCCCCGGAGCCCCGGCGTCGGCGGCGGGAGACGGGATTGCCCGGCCCAAGCCTATTGCCTGGGGCAACCACCCCGACCACCGGTTGCCGGAACACGGCGGCTGGTCCACTTGCCGTAAACCGCCGTGTCACCTGCCGCGCGCGGAGGGATGCTTGGCCGCATGGCGCTCGCGGCCCCCCAGTACGCGGAAGCGCGGGGAGACCGCCCGGCGGTGCCCGCAGCGGCGGTCACCTACGCCCTGATCGCGGTCAACACCCTGGTCTTCCTGCTCGGCCCGGCCGCCGGCCTCAACCCGCTGTACGGCACCGGCCAGGCCCGGGTCTGCGCCGAGCAGCGGTACGAGCAGCGCTGGGGCGCCGTCCCCGCCGAGCTGCTGACCGGCCACCCGCTCACCGCCGAGCAACTGGCCGCCGGCCCGGACCCGGTCCCCGGCTGCCCCGCCTCCCCCACCCCGGGCAAACACCCGGCGGTCTCCGCGCTCACCGGGCTGTTCCTGCACGCCGGCTGGCTGCACCTGCTGGGCAACCTGCTCTTCTTCCACGTCTTCGGCCCCACCGTCGAACGGCGGGTCGGCCGGGCCAGGTACCTCCTCTTCTACCTGGCCGCCGGCAGCCTCGCCTCGTACGGCTTCGCGCTCGCCGAGGCGCACTCCCCCGACTCCACCCGGGTCCTGATCGGTGCCTCGGGCGCGATCTCCGCCGTGCTCGGGGCGTACCTGCGCTTCCACCCGAGGGCCCGGGTGACCACCCTGGTGCCGCTGCTCCTCTTCCTCCCGCTGCGCTTCCCGGCCTGGCTGGTGCTCGGCCTCTGGTTCGCCCTGCAGTGGTGGTCGGTGCACTCGGCCGGCCCCGGGGTGGCCTACCTGGTGCACGTGATCGGCTTCTCGGCCGGCTTCCTCTACGCCTGCACCGTCGTCGGCCACCCCCCGAGACGGCCCGGCTGAGGCCCGATACGCTGGCCGCACCCCACGAAGGAGCCCTGAACAGTGATCACCGCCATCGTCCTGATCAAGACCAGCGTCGACCGCATCCCGGAGATCGCCGAGGCCATCGCCGCCATCGAGGGCGTCAGCGAGGTCTACTCGGTGACCGGCGGCTACGACCTGGTGGCGATGGTCCGGGTGCGCCGCCACGACGACCTGGCCGAGGTCATCCCGGGCCGGCTGAACAAGGTCCCGGGCGTGGCCCACACCGAGACCCAGATCGCCTTCCGCACCTACTCCCAGCACGACCTGGAAGCCGCATTCGCCCTCGGCCTGGACGAGTAGTCCCGCCCTAGCGGCGGCTGTCGGCGACGCAACGGCCGCCCTCGTTGCGGTAGTTCCACGCCGCGCCCTCGGTGACCAGCTCGCGGACGGCGGTCAGGAAGCGCTCGACGTGCTCGTCCGGCGTGCCGGCCCCGAAGCTCACCCGGATCGCGTTGAGGCTGCGCTCCCCCGGGAGCGACGGCTCAGGAGCCCCGCACTCGGACGGCGCCACGTCCTCGTCCCCCAGCAGCGTCCGCACCAGCGGGTGGGCGCAGAACAGCCCGTCGCGCACGCCGATGCCGTACTCGGCGGACAGCGCGGCCGAGAAGTGCGAGCTGTTCCAGCCCCGGACGACGAAGGACAGCACGCCGACCCTCGCGGAGCCCTCGCCGAACAGGTTCAGCACCTTGACCTCGGGGATCTCCGCCAGCCCCGCCGTCAGCCGCTCGACCAGCTGCCGCTCCCGGGCCTCCAGCGCGTCGAAGCCGGCCTCGGTCAGCGCCCGGCAGGCCGAGGCGATCGCGTAGGCGCCGATGACGTTCGGCGAGCCGGCCTCGTGCCGGGCCGGGCCGGTGTGCCACTGCACCGCCACCGAGCCGTCCTGCTCCCGGGCCACCGTCCGGGTCGCCCCGCCGCCGGCCAGGTACGGCTCGGCCGCATCCAGCCAGTCCGCCCGCCCGGCCAGCACCCCGGCGCCGAACGGCGCGTACAGCTTGTGGCCGGAGAAGGCGATCCAGTCGACGCCCAGCTCGCGCACCGAGACCCGGTGGTGCGGGGCCAGCTGGGCGGCGTCCAGCACCACCCGGGCGCCGTACCGGTGCGCGGCCTCGGTCAGCTCGGCGACCGGCCACAGCTCGCCGGTCACGTTGGAGGCGCCGGTGACGCACAGCAGCTTCGGCCCCTCGGGCGCCGCGGCGAGCGCCGCCTCCAGCGCGGCCACCGCCTCGGCCCGCGAGCGCGGCGCCCGCAGGTAGCCGACCTCCAGCCCGGCGTGCGCCCAGGGCAGCAGCGAGGCGTGGTGCTCGGTCTCGAAGGCGAACACCCGGGTGCCGGCCGGCACGGCCGAGGCCAGCAGGTTGAGCGAGTCGGTGGTGGCACGGGTGAAGACCACCTGGTCGCCCTCGCGCAGGTCGAGGAACTCGGCGACGGTCCGGCGGCTCTGCTCGAACAGGTCGGTGGACAGCTGCGACAGGTACCCGGCGCCGCGGTGCACGCTCCCGTAGTACGGCGCGTAGGCGGCGACGTCGTCCCAGACCCGCTGGAGCGCCGGCGCGCTGGCCGCGTAGTCGAGCGCCGCGTAGCCGACCTTCTCACCGCTGGCGAGCGGCACCTGGACGTCGTGGCCGAGGACGGCGAGCGGGGCGGAGGTCTCGGTTGCGAGGGACATGAGGATGCACTCCTTCTGGGGGTAAGGGACCCCGGGAGTGCTCGTCGTCCGGCGTCCGCGCTTGTCGCGCGGACGGCTTGCCCGGCGACCCGGTCCTCACCCAGGGCACCCCGCCACGGACGGAGGGTTGCCGGACAGCCAGCTGGGGCTTGGCGCTGTCACTCATGACCTGGCGAAGACTCTAGGTCGGGTGCGTCGGACGGTCAAACAGGCATCCACCATCCGGACGGCGCTCCCGCCCCCGCGGCGGGCGGCAGCCCGAGGGCCCGTGCCGACCGAACGGCACGGGCCCTCAACTGCCGTCTCAGATCCGGCTGGTGGCCTCCGACCAGCGCCGCAGCAGCTCCTGCGCCGCACCCGAGTCGATCGCCTCGGCCGCCCGGACCATCCCCGCCGCGAGCTGATCCGTCAGCGGCGCGTCGCCGAGGTCCATAGCGACCAGCGCCGCCGCCGTGTTCAGCAGGACGGCGTCCCGCACCGGCCCGCGCTCCCCGGCCAGCAGCCGGCGCGCGACCTCGGCGTTGTACGCGGCGTCGGCCCCGCGCAGCGCCTCGATCCCGACCAGCTCGATGCCGACGTCCCGCGGGTCGAAGCCGGTCTCGGTGACCGCCCCGTCCTGCACCACCCACACCCGCGAGGTGGTGGTGACGGTCAGCTCGTCCAGTCCGTCGTCACCGCGGAACACCAGCGCCGTCGCCCCGCGCCGGGCCAGCACGCCCGCGATCAGCCCGGCGAGCCGGGTGTCGAAGCAGCCGATGGCGTGCGAGGTGACCTTCGCCGGGTTGGTCAGCGGGCCGAGGATGTTGAAGGCGGTCGGCACACCGAGGTCGCGCCGCGCGGTGGCCGCGTGCCGCATCGAGGGGTGGAACTTCGCGGCGAAGCAGAAGGTGAGCCCGACCTCCTCGGCCACCTCGGCCACCCGCCGGGCCGACAGGTCGAGCGCCACCCCGAGCTTCTCCAGCACGTCCGAGGAGCCGCTGGAGGAAGAGGCGGCCCGGTTGCCGTGCTTGACCACCTTGGCGCCGGCGGCGGCCGCGACGATCGCCGACATGGTGGAGATGTTGACGGTCTTCGCCCGGTCGCCGCCGGTGCCGACGATGTCGACCGCCGGGCCGGGGATGTCCAGCGGCTCGGCGTGCTCGTACATCGCGTCGACCAGACCGGCGATCTCGTCGACCGTCTCGCCCTTGGCCCGCAGCGCCACCATGAACCCGGCCACCTGGACGGGGGACGCCTCGCCGCTCATGATCCGGTCCATCGCCCACGCGGTGGACGAGCGGTCGAGGTCCTCCCCCTTCAACAGTGCCGCCAGGAGGTCCGGCCAGGTGCGGACCACCTGCGCGGGGTCGGTACCACCGTTCGCAGGGTTCACGTTCACCATGGCTGACTCCAGCTGTTGTCGGTTCCCCCGCACCGGGGGACGTCCGTACGGATGGAGCCAGCCTATCGACCGGTGGGGCGCCCGGGCCCCGGTCTCTCCCGTAGTGAGACGACACCGCTCAGCGTGCGACCGGGGCCCGCTTCGCCAGCCGCGCCCGCAGCAGGGTGGCCACCGCCCCGGCCAGCGCCACCGGGTCGACCGGGTGGGAGATCGCGGCGTCGGCCCGGCTCCAGGCCGCGAGCCAGGAGTCCTGCGGCCGGCCGATCAGCACCAGCACCGGCGGGCAGCCGTAGATCTCGTCCTTGAGCTGGCGCCCGAGGCCGAGCCCGCCGGCCGGGACCGCCTCGCCGTCCAGCACGCAGAGGTCGATGCCGCCCTTCTCCAGTGCCTTGATCACCGCGGGGGTGGTCGCGCACTCCAGGTAGGACAGCTCCGGAAGATCCTCGGCGGGCCGACGGCCGAGTGCCGTCAGCACCTGCTCGCGGGTGTTGCGGTCGTCGCTGTAGACGAGGACGGTGAGCGTCTCGTCGGTCGTGTACGCCATGGACCCTGCTCCCTCAAGTGTGATCCGGACCACGTTCACCTGACCCGGATGCTACTCCCGTTTCCCCCGTCGCCGGTCCCCCTCGCGCACGTTCCTCCCCGAGCCGCCCCGCCCGCGGCTCACCCACCCGGAGGACGGCCCGTCACCCGGACCCCGTCGGTCCACCCGGACGGCGGACACGGCATCCTCTCCCCTACACCCCGGCGCTGCGCCGTCCGTGCAACGACGCACCGGGCAAGGGGGTAGCACACCCGCCCGAGGAACCGTCAGAAAAGGGACACGCCGCTGCTCAGCCCCCGTACGGGCACCCCGTCGCCCCCCAAGCGGGCATACCGCACGCACCGGACACTCCGAGGGACACCCCCCGACGTGAAGACGGAATAAGGGACCGACATAATGTCCGTCGTGGCGACAGCAACAGCAACAGAAACCGGGCACGCGCACGGATCGGTCAATCGACCGAACATGGTCAGCGTCGGAACGATCGTCTGGCTCAGTTCCGAGCTGATGTTCTTCGCGGCGCTCTTCGCGATGTACTTCACGCTCCGCTCCGTCAAGGGAGCCGAGTTCTGGGCCGAGAAGGCGCACGCCCTCAACGTGACGTTCTCCTCGATCAACACCACGATCCTGGTGCTCTCCTCGCTCACCTGCCAGCTCGGCGTGTTCGCCGCCGAGCGCGGTGACGTGAAGAAGCTCCGCGCGTGGTTCGCCCTCACGTTCTTCATGGGCGCGATCTTCATCGGCGGCCAGGTCTACGAGTACACCGAGCTGGTCAAGAACGACGGCCTCTCGCTGTCCTCGGACCCGTACGGCACGGTGTTCTACCTGACCACCGGCTTCCACGGTCTGCACGTGACGGGCGGTCTGATCGCCTTCCTGCTGGTCCTGGGGCGGACGTACGCAGCCAAGCGCTTCACGCACGAGCAGGCCACCGCCGCGATCGTCGTGTCCTACTACTGGCACTTCGTCGACGTCGTGTGGATCGGCCTGTTCGCGACCATCTACCTGATCAAGTAACCAGCTGATCAGGTCGCTGGCCACCGGCTGCGGCCCCCGCCCTCACCGGCGACGGGCCGCTTCTGCCGGTGCCGACGCTCCCACCGACCGACCGCGCGCGCAGCCTTGGACAGGCAGCCTCGTGCCGGCCAGACCGGCCGCCGGGTGCACCCACCAGTCGACCAGATCCTGACACCGGGGTTATTCCGTGAAAAAGCTCTCCGCACGACGGCGCCACCCATTGGCGGCGCTGGTCGTCCTACTTCTCGCCCTGGCGGCAACCGGGGGGCTGTACGCCGCGTTCGCGCCCGCCGACAAGGCGCAGGCCGACGTCGCCGCGCAGTCGCTCGCGATCGATGAGGGCAAGAGGCTCTTCGCCGTCGGCTGCTCCTCCTGCCACGGCATCAACGGCCAGGGCGGCAGCGAGGGTCCGAGCCTGGTCGGCGTCGGCACCGCCGCCGTCGACTTCCAGGTCGGCACCGGCCGCATGCCGGCCCAGCAGCCCGGCGCCCAGGTGCCGCGCAAGCCGAAGATCTACACCCAGGGCGAGATCGACCAGCTCGCCGCGTACATCGGTTCGCTCGGCCCCGGCCCGATCGCGCCGAAGCCGGAGCAGTACAACTCGACCGACCCCCAGGACATCTCCAAGGGTGGCGAGCTGTTCCGCACCAACTGCGCCCAGTGCCACAACTTCGCGGGCCAGGGCGGTGCCCTGACCAAGGGCAAGTACGCCCCGTCGCTGGAGGGCGTGGACGCCAAGCACATCTACGAGGCCATGCAGACCGGCCCGCAGAACATGCCGTCGTTCCCGGACAGCACCATGCCCGAGGAGCAGAAGAAGCAGATCGTGGCCTTCGTCCGCCACACCACCAACGATGAGCCCAACCCCGGCGGTCTCACCCTGGGCAGCCTCGGTCCGGTGACCGAGGGTCTGTTCGGCTGGATCTTCGGCCTCGGCACGCTCATCGCGGTCGCGATCTGGGTCGCCGCCCACACCACCAAGGCCAAGAAGTCATGAGCCACGACATGTCAGAAGAGAAGCTCCCCGAGCCGCACGGCTCCGCCGGCGAGGTGGCCGACCACGGCAACCCGTTCGCCGACCCGGGCCTGCCGGCCCACGAGCCCCGTCGCACCGACATCGACGAGCGGGCCGCCAAGCGGGCCGAGCGCCAGGTCTCGCTGATGTTCGTGGTCTCGATGCTCGCCACCATCGGCTTCATCGCCTCGTACGTGGCCATCGACCCGGACAAGATCGTCTACATCTTCCCGCTGGGTCACGTCAGCGCGCTGAACTTCGCGCTCGGCCTGACCCTGGGCGTCGCGCTGTTCATGATCGGCGCGGGCGCGGTCCACTGGGCCCGCACCCTGATGTCGGACGTCGAGATGCCGTCCGAGCGTCACCCGATCGAGGCCTCCGACGAGGTCCGCAACGACGTCATCGACCAGTTCAAGACCGGTGCCGCCGAGTCCGGCTTCGGTCGCCGCAAGATGATCCGCAACACCCTCATCGGGTCGATGGCGCTGGTCCCGCTCTCCGGCGTGGTCCTGCTCCGCGACCTGGGCCCGCTGCCGGAGAAGAAGCTCCAGGAGACGGGCTGGAGCGAGGCCACCCCGGCCAAGCCGCTGGCGCTCGTCAACATGAGCACCATGCAGCCGATGAAGCCCGAGGACCTCGTGGTCGGCTCGCTGACCTTCGCCATGCCGGAGGGTCTGACCACCCACGACGAGGACTTCCAGCAGCGCATCGCCAAGGACGCCCTGATGCTGGTGCGCATCGCGCCGGAGGACATCAAGGACGACAAGTCCAAGGAGCTGGGTTTCGAGGGCATCCTCGCCTACTCCAAGATCTGCACCCACGTCGGGTGCCCGATCAGCCTGTACGAGCAGCAGACCCACCACGCGCTCTGCCCCTGCCACCAGTCGACCTTCGACCTGGCGGACGGCGCGCGCGTCATCTTCGGCCCGGCCGGCCACCCCCTGCCGCAGCTGAAGATCACCACTGACGACAAGGGCAACCTGGTCGCCACCGGCGACTTCGAGAAGCCTGTCGGCCCGAGCTTCTGGGAGCGTGCTCGATGAGTAGCGCGAGCAGCACCACGACCGGTGCCGCCAAGCCCTCCAGCACGCGTGCCAACCCCGCCAACAAGTGGGAGGCCGCGGCTGACTGGACGGACGGCCGGCTGGGGATCTACTCCCTCGCCAAGGCCAACCTGCGCAAGATCTTCCCGGACCACTGGTCCTTCATGCTGGGCGAGATCTGCCTCTACACCTTCGTCATCATCATCCTGACCGGTGTCTACCTGACGCTGTTCTTCAAGCCGTCGATGGCCGAGGTCGTCTACAACGGCTCGTACGTGCCGCTCAAGGGCATCGGGATGTCCGAGGCGTACGCCTCGACGGTGGACATCAGCTTCGAGATCCGCGGCGGTCTGCTGATCCGCCAGATCCACCACTGGGCCGCGCTGGTCTTCGTGGCCGCGATGCTCGTGCACATGATGCGCGTGTTCTTCACCGGCGCGTTCCGCAAGCCGCGTGAGATCAACTGGGTCTTCGGCTTCCTGCTGCTGGTCCTGGGCATGTTCGACGGCTTCTTCGGCTACTCGCTGCCGGACGACCTGCTGTCGGGTACCGGTATCCGCTTCATGGAAGGCGCGATCCTCGCGGTCCCGCTGGTCGGCACCTACATCCAGATGTTCCTGTTCGGGGGCGAGTTCCCCGGCCACGACATCGTGCCGCGGTTCTTCACCATCCACGTCCTGCTGATCCCGGGCATCATGCTCGGCCTGCTGGTCGCGCACCTGATCCTGGTCTTCTACCACAAGCACACCCAGTGGGCGGGCCCGGGCAAGACCGAGAAGAACGTCGTCGGCATGCCGCTGATGCCGGTCTACATGGCCAAGGCCGGTGGCTTCTTCTTCCTGGTCTTCGGCATCATCGCCGCCATCTCGGCGATCGCCACGATCAACCCGATCTGGGCGTACGGCCCGTACCGTCCGGACCAGGTGTCGACCGACGCCCAGCCCGACTGGTACATGGGCTTCTCCGAGGGCCTGATCCGCGTCATGCCGGGCTGGGAGATCAGCCTGTGGGGCCACACCCTGAACCTGGGTGTCTTCATCCCGCTGATGATCTTCCCGCTGGTCCTGGTCGCGATCGCGGTCTACCCGTTCATCGAGGGCTGGATCACCGGCGACAAGCGCGAGCACCACATCCTGGACCGCCCGCGCAACGCCCCGGTCCGCACCGCCCTGGGTGCGGCCTGGATCAGCCTGTACCTGGTCCTGCTGGTCGGCGGTGGCAACGACCTGTTCGCCACGCACTTCCACCTGTCGCTCAACTCGATCACCTACTTCGTGCGCACCGGCTTCTTCGTGGTGCCGGTCATCACCTTCATCGTCACCAAGCGCTGGTGCCTCGGCCTGCAGCGCCGTGACAAGGAGAAGGTGCTGCACGGCCGCGAGACCGGCGTCATCAAGCGCCTGCCGCACGGTGAGTACGTCGAGGTGCACGCCCAGCTGCCGCAGAAGGACCTGCACACGCTCACGGCGCACGAGCAGAACCAGCCGATCGAGCTGCCGGCCCAGACGGACGGGAACGGCGTGGCCCGCAAGGCCGGCGCCCTGACCCGCACCCGGGCCAAGCTCTCCCGCGGCTTCTACGGCGAGGGCAGCCAGATCCCCAAGCCCACCGCCGAGGAGCACCACGAGATCACCAGCGGCCACGGCCACCACTGATCCCGTACGCACCCCGCGTCACCCCGAGGGCCGCTGACCAGAGTTCGTCTGGTCGGCGGCCCTCGGGCTTTCTCGTACCCGCACCGCTTCCAGGAGCCCCCCCGTGCAGCTGTCCGTCGACCCCGCCGCCGCCACTCCCCCGTACGAGCAGATCCGCGCCCAGATCGCCGAGCAGGCCCGCTCGGGCGCGCTGCCCACCGGGCTGCGGCTGCCCACCGTACGGGCCCTGGCCGAGGAGCTGGGGCTGGCCGCCGGGACGGTCGCCCGGGCCTACAAGGAGCTGGAGGCGGACGGAGTGGTGGAGACCCACGGCCGGCGCGGCACCCTGATCGCCGCCACCGGGGACGCCGCCCACCGGCTGGCCGCCGAGGCCGCCACCGAGTACGCCGAGCGCGCGAGCCGGCTGGGCCTGTCCCACGCGGACGCCCTGGCCGCCGCCGTCACCGCCCTGGGCGTGGCCTACCCGGAGGCCTGACCCTCCGGAGGGGAGGGAGCGGCCTCAGAGCTCGGGGCGCATCATCCCCGCGGCCGGGGCCTGGGCGGCGGGCGTGGTGGTGCTGAGGGGCTTTCCGAGGGCGCTGTGCTTGACCCAGTCGGTCCAGGAGACGTTCCAGTCCCCGAAGCCGTTGCCGAAGGGCTCCATGGTGGCGCCGTGGCTGTTCACCACCGTCACCAGGTCCCCCACCCGGGTGTTCTCGTAGAACCACTTGGCGTTCTCGGTGCTCATGCCGGTGCAGCCGTGGCTGACGTTGTCCACGCCCTGCGAGCCGACCGACCAGGGTGCCGCGTGGACGTACTCGCCGCTCCAGGTCACCCGGGTGGCCCACTCGACGTTCAGGTCGTAGGACTCCGAGCTGCCCGCGGCAATGCCGATCGTCTCGCCGCTCATCCGGACCGAGCGCTCCTGGCCGAGCACCACCTTGATGCCGTTGCGGGTGTCGAAGCCGGGCTTGCCGGTGGTGACCGGGATGCTCCGGACCGGCTGGCCGTCACGCTTGAGGGTGAGTTCGTGGGCGGCCGCGTCGATCACCGTCTCCACCCGGGCGCCGATCCGCAGCCGCAGCGAGCTGCGGTCGCCCCCGTAGAGGCCGTCGGCGATCCGGCTGCCGGTGTCGTCGAAGGCCAGCGACACGGTGGTGCCGGCCGGCCAGTACTCCTGCGGGCGGAAGTGCAGGTTCTTGTCGTCCACCCAGTACCAGGCGCCGGTGACGGCCGGCTGGGAGGTCACGGTCAGCGCGCTCTCGACCGCCTGACGGGCCTGCGGGTCCTTGACCGCCTCGGAGAGCTGGACGGTCAGCGGCTGGCCCACCCCGTAGACGCCGCTGCCGGAGGAGTCCGGGCCGAGCTTGGCGGTGAGCAGGCGCTGGGCGGCCAGGGTGCTGAAGTTCTCGGTGGTGTCGCCGCGGCCGTTCTTCCCGTCGTCGGCGGCGATCCGCACGGTGTACGCGGTGTTGGCCTTCAGCCGTCCCGTGGTCTGCCAGCTGCGCTGGTCGTCGGCCAGCTTGCCGGCCACCACCCGGCCGTCCGGGCCGACCACGGTGACGTCGGTGAGCCGGCTGCCCTCCACGGCCGTCACGGTGACCGGCTTCGAGGGGTCGACCTTGCCCTCGGCCGAGAGGTGGACGAGCGGTCCCGCGTCGATCCGGTGCGGCCCGGAGGACTCGTCCCCGGACGAGCAGGCGGCCAGCGGGGCCAGCACTGCCAGGGCCAGCGAGATGCTGCCGATGCCTGCGGTTCCGCGCCTGTCGCCCATGACCGCCTCCGAGGGGTCTGCACTATTCGCACGATTGCTCAGATCGTAGGAACGGCCCGGAGCCGGCGACATCCGGGCGACCCTCCGTTGACCCGGGTGAGTGAGGCCGTCACCCCGGGGACGCAGCAGGGCCGGTCCCCCCGTGCGGGAGGACCGGCCCTGTGGTCGGAAGCGGGAACCTACTGGTTCTGGTTCTCGCCCCGGTAGAACTCGAAGACCCATCCGAAGATGCCGATCAGGATGATCGGGGCGGCCCAGAACATCAGCCACCAGCCGAAGATCACGCCCAGGAAGGCGAGCGCGCCACCGAGCGCCAGCGACAGCGGCTGCCAGCTGTGCGGGGCGAAGAAGCCCAGCTCGCCGGAGTCGTCCGCGACCTCGGCCTCGGGGTTGTCACCCGCGCCACTGTCCACCCGGCGGGCGGTGAAGGCGAGGTAGTACCCGATGAAGGCGCACAGGCCGAAGGCGAGGAACAGCGCCGTGGTGCCGGCGGCCTCCAGGCCCGGGCCCGAATGGTTGGTCCACAGGCCGTAGGTGATGGCCATCGCCAGCACGAAGACCGACAGGCCCAGGAAGATCTTTCCCTGTTCCTTCATCAGGCGTCACCCTCCTGCTTGCCCTTGCCCAGCTTCGGGGCGTCGTACTTCGCCGGGGTCACACCGGCGAGGTGCTTGGCCGGCTCGCCGTGGTTCTCCAGGTAGTCCAGCGCGGCGATCTCCGGGTGGTGGAGGTCGAAGGCCGGGGATTCGGAGCGGATCCGGGGCAGGGTGAGGAAGTTGTGCCGCGGCGGCGGGCAGGAGGTCGCCCACTCCAGCGAGCGGCCGAAGCCCCACGGGTCGTCCACGGTGACCTTCTCGCCGTACTTGGCGGTCTTCCAGACGTTGTAGAGGAACGGCAGGATCGACAGGCCGAGCACGAAGGAGCCGATGGTCGAGACGGTGTTCAGGGTGGTGAAGCCGTCCGAGGCCAGGTAGTCGGCGTAACGGCGGGGCATGCCCTCCGCGCCGAGCCAGTGCTGCACCAGGAAGGTGGTGTGGAAGCCGAAGAACAGCGTCCAGAAGGTGATCTTGCCGAGACGCTCGTCCAGCATCTTGCCGGTCATCTTCGGCCACCAGAAGTGGAAGCCGGCGAACATCGCGAACACGACGGTGCCGAAGACCACGTAGTGGAAGTGCGCGACGACGAAGTACGAGTCCGAGACGTGGAAGTCGATCGGCGGCGAGGCCAGCAGGACACCGGTCAGACCACCGAAGAGGAAGGTGACCAGGAAGCCGACCGTCCAGAGCATCGGCGTCTCGAAGCTCAGCGAGCCCTTCCACATGGTGCCGACCCAGTTGAAGAACTTCACACCGGTCGGGACCGCGATCAGGAAGGTCATGAAGGAGAAGAAGGGCAACAGCACCTGTCCGGTGACGTACATGTGGTGCGCCCACACCGTCACGGACAGACCGGCGATCGCGATGGTGGCCGCGATCAGGCCGGAGTAGCCGAACATCGGCTTGCGGCTGAAGACCGGGACGATCTCCGAGACGATGCCGAAGAACGGCAGCGCGATGATGTACACCTCGGGGTGGCCGAAGAACCAGAACAGGTGCTGCCACAGCATCGCCCCGCCGTTGGCGGGATCGAAGACGTGTGCCCCGAACTTGCGGTCCGCCTCCAGGGCGAACAGCGCGGCGGCCAGCACCGGGAAGGCCAGCAGGACCAGTACCGAGGTCAGCAGGACGTTCCAGACGAAGATCGACATCCGGAACATCGTCATGCCCGGAGCGCGCATGCAGATGATCGTGGTGATGAAGTTGACCGCACCGAGGATCGTGCCGAAGCCGGAGAAGGCCAGACCCATGATCCACATGTCGCCGCCGACGCCGGGCGAGTGCACCGCGTCCGACAGCGGGGAGTAGGCGAACCAGCCGAAGTCGGCCGCGCCGTTCGGGGTCAGGAAGCCGCAGACCGCGATGCTCGAACCGAAGAGGTACAGCCAGTACGCGAACATGTTCAGACGCGGGAAGGCCACGTCCGGGGAGCCGATCTGCAGCGGCATGATCCAGTTCGCGAAACCGGCGAACAGCGGCGTCGCGAACATCAGCAGCATGATCGTGCCGTGCATCGTGAACGCCTGGTTGAACTGCTCGTTCGACAGGATCTGGGTCCCGGGACGAGCCAGCTCGGCACGCATGACCAGGGCGAGGATGCCGCCGATCAGGAAGAACGCGAACGACGTGCCCAGGTACAGGGTGCCGATCGTCTTGTGGTCAGTGGTGGTCAGCCACTTGATGATGGTCGAACCCGGCTTCCGGGTCCGCTGCGCCCCGACCGTGACGGCCTCGGCGCCCCCGCCGGCCGCGGCGGGCTCGTTGAGGATGGTCACTTCGCTTCACTTCCCATGGTGATGACGCCGGAGGGCACCGCGCCGTTCTGGCCCTTGGCGCGAAGCTCGGCCAGGTGCTTGTCGTAGTCGGCGCGATCGACGACCTTGACGTTGAACAGCATGCGCGAGTGGTCGACGCCGCAGAGCTCGGCGCACTTGCCCATGTAGTCGCCCTTGACGGTCGGGGTGACCTCGAACTTGTTCACCACGCCCGGCACGACGTCCATCTTCATCATGAAGTTGACGGGCCAGAAGTCGTGGATGACGTCACGAGAGGTGAGCCGGAACTGCACCGTCTCGTTGACCGGCAGCCAGAGCGTCGGAGCGTCCTTGGGCGTACCGACGTCGTACGCGGCGTCCTTGTTGGCCGGGTCGGGGGTCTCGGTGTTCTCGTAGTTGAACGCCCAGCTCCACTGGAAGCCGACCACGTTGACGTAGTGCTGCGGCTTCGCGGAGACCTGCGTCAGCTTCGCCTCGTCGCGGGCGACGAAGTAGAAGAGGACGGAGACGATGATGATGGGGACCGCGGTGTAGAGCGCCTCGATGGGCACGTTGTACCGGGTCTGCGGGGGGATCTCCACACCGGTGCGCTTGCGCCGGTGGAAGATCACGCTCCAGATGATCAGACCCCACATCAGTACGCCGACCACCAGCGCCGCGATC
The DNA here is from genome assembly GCF_044768255.1 of Kitasatospora sp. NPDC101157. Classification (NCBI taxonomy): domain Bacteria; kingdom Bacillati; phylum Actinomycetota; class Actinomycetes; order Kitasatosporales; family Streptomycetaceae; genus Kitasatospora; species Kitasatospora sp. NPDC101157. The sequence goes on from NZ_JBIWPL010000004.1 coordinate 80,626, forward strand.
CAGGAGCCCTGCCACATCTGGAGGACCATGGGTCCTTCCTTGGTGACGGGGCTCGGGAGGCCAAGCCTGGGGAGGTCGTTGGCCGAGCAGCCGGTGGCGGTCGCGATGACGAGGCCCAGTGCCAGCGCCTGAGGCAGCTTCCGCCGCATCGTGCGCCGCGGCGAGCGGTCGGAGCCGTTGGGACTCACGTAGCGCCTTCCCGAAGTCTCGCCCGCCTTCGCGTCGCACCGGGAGGGGAGTGTGAGCCCCTCCGGCGACCCGTCCACGGGCACGGTTTGAATGCTTATGCGGGCCAAACCCTACTCCAGCCTTATGCGCTCCTGACGGGCAGCCCCCGGTAACGCGCCGCCCGGTCGCCCGATCAGGCCCGGCAGCGGCTGCGCCGCAGGTCATCGTAGGCATTCGAGGTCCATACGCCCGATCGGGGGATGACCTCGAACAACGTGGCTGACGGCCCGTCGGTACCGGACGAAGCGGACATTCGGGGTGATCGACTGACGGCCGGTGAGCAATCCGGGCGGAGCAGCGCGCTCCCGGGTGTGTCGTCGAACGCGTGCCGTTAAATGTCACCGTGTATTTCGACGTGGCTTCGACGGCCCCCCTGCACCCCGTCGCGCGGCAGGCGCTGACCGCCGCCCTGGACGAGGGCTGGGCCGATCCGGCCCGGCTGTACCGCTCCGGCCGGCAGGCCCGGATGCTGCTGGACGCCGCCCGCGAGACGGTCGCCGCCGTCCTGGGCGCGCGGCCCGACGAGATCTCCTTCACCGCCAGCGGGACGCAGGCCGTCCAACTCGGCCTGCTGGGGGCGCTCGCCGGCAACCGGCGCCGCGGCGGGCACCTGGTGCACTCCGCGGTGGAGCACTCCAGCGTGCTGCACGTCGCCGAACGGCACGAGGCGGGCGGGGGCGAGGTCTCGGTCGCCCCGGTGGACCGCGCCGGGCGGGTGGACGCGGCGGCCTTCGGCGCCCTGCTGCGCACCGACACCGCACTGGCCGCGCTGCAGAGCGCCAACCACGAGGTGGGGACCGTCCAGCCGGTCGCCGAGGTCGCCGAGCTCTGCGCCGGGGCCGGGGTGCCGCTGCTGGTGGACGCCGCCCAGAGCGCCGGACGGGTCGACGTCCCGGCGGGCTGGTCGCTGCTGACCGCGAGCGCGCACAAGTGGGGCGGGCCGCCCGGCGTCGGCGTCCTCGCCGTGCGCAAGGGCGTCCGGTACGCCTCCCCGCTGCCGGCCGACGAGCGCGAGGGCGGGCGGGTGCCCGGCTACGTCAACGTCCCGGCGATCGTGGCCGCGGCCGCCTCGCTGCGCGCCGTACGGGCCGAGGCCGAGCGGGAGAACGCCCGGCTGCACGCGCTGGTGGAGCGGATCCGCGGCCGGGTACCGCAGTTGGTGCCCGAGGTGGAGGTGGTCGGCGACCCGGTGCGGCGGCTGCCGCACATCGTCACCTTCTCCTGCCTCTACGTGGACGGCGAGGTGCTGCTGACCGAACTGGACCGGGCGGGCTTCGCGGTCTCCTCCGGCTCCTCCTGCACCTCCTCCACCCTGACGCCGAGCCACGTACTGGCCGCGATGGGCGTGCTCACCGAGGGCAACGTCCGGGTCTCGCTGCCGTACGGGACGGCCGAGGCGGACGTGGAGCGCTTCCTCGCCGTGCTCCCGGACCTGGTGGCCGGCGTCCGGGCACCGCTCGGGCTGGACCTGCCCGCGCCGGCGGGCGCCACGGAGTCGCTGCTGGTCATCGATGCGCTCGGAAAGCGCTGTCCGCTGCCGGTGATCGAGCTGGCGAAGCGGATCGGCGAGGTGCCGGTGGGGGGCACGGTCGCCGTGCTGTCGGACGACGAGGCGGCCCGGCTGGACGTCCCGGCCTGGTGCGGGATGCGCGGGCAGGAGTACGCGGGCGAGGCCCCGGCCGCCGACTACGGCGGCGACCGGGGCTCGGCCTACCTGGTGCTGCGCCGCTCCTGACCGGAGCGGGCGGTACGGAGGACTACTTGACCAGGTGCGCGCGGATCTCCGCGGCGGCCTCGGCGCCGTAGGCGGCCTCGAAGCGCTTCAGGAAGCCGGTCGGGCGCAGCTCGTACTCCTGGGTGCCGACGGTCTCGATCACCAGGGTGGCGAGCATGCAGCCGAGCTGGGCGGCGCGCTCCAGGTCGAGCTCCCAGGACAGACCGGCCAGGAAGCCGGCCCGGAAGGCGTCGCCGACGCCGGTCGGGTCGACCTTGGCCTCCTCGACCGGGCAGCCGACCACGATCGGGGCCTCGCCCTTGCGCTCGATCCGGACGCCCTTGCTGCCCAGGGTGGTGACCCGGGTGCCGACGCGGGTGAGCAGTTCCTCGGCGTCCCAGCCGGTCTTGGTCTCGATCAGCGCGGCCTCGTACTCGTTGGTGAACAGGTACGAGGCGCCGTCCACCAGCTCGCGGATGTCGTCGCCGTCGAGGCGGGCCAGCTGCTGGGAGGGGTCGGCGGCGAAGGCGTAGCCGCGGGTGCGGCACTCCTGGGTGTGGCGGACCATGCCCTGGGGGTCGTCGGCGCCGACCAGGACGAGGTCGAGGCCGCCGACGCGGTCGGCGATCGGCTTGAGCTCGATGTTGCGGGCCTCGGCCATGGCACCGGTGTAGAACGAGGCGATCTGGTTGTGGTCCTCGTCCGTGGTGCACATGAAGCGGGCGGTGTGCCGGGTCTCGGAGATGTGGACGGACTCGCAGTCCACGTTGTTGCGCTCCAGCCAGCTGCGGTACTCGGCGAAGTCCGCGCCGGCGGCACCGACCAGGATCGGCCGGAGCCCGAGCACGCCCATGCCGAAGGAGATGTTCGGCGCGACCCCGCCGCGGCGGATGTCCAGGGCGTCGACCAGGAACGACAGCGACACGGTGTGCAGCTGCTCGGCGACGAGCTGGTCGGCGAACCGACCGGGGAACGTCATCAGGTGGTCGGTGGCGATCGAGCCGGCGACGGCGATACGCACGGAGGTCTCCTCAGGATGGCAACAGGGCCAGCGGGCACGGATGAACCCACCCACGGTACCCGTCCGGGACGGCCCGCCAGCAAGAGTCCGGCAAGCTGCCGCCACCGGTCCCGCGGCGGGTGGCACCCCGGACCCTCGAACGTGTACTACCTCCGGGTAGCACTGGTGGGCCCCCGGAGCCGGGCCTAGGGTCGGCCGCAGGAGGCCCGCCGGACCGGTGGGGCCGTCGGCGACCGTGGCGGTTGCGGCCACGGCTCTGGATCGGAGCGATGCCCGATGATGTCCAAGTACTCCCCGCTGACCGCCCTCCGGTCCGACGCGGACAGCGAGACCCTCGACGCGCTGGTCAGCTCCTCCCGACGGCTGCGCCGGTTCTGGCCCCAGGTCGCGGCCGGGCCGGAGCCCGCCGCCGCCCCCGTCTCCGTCGGCGTCCGGGTGCCGACCGGGGCGCAGCGGCTGGTCGCCGGGATGGCCGAGTACGGCCTCTGAGGGGAGGGGGAACCGGATCCGACCGGGGCACGTCACATCCGCGCGGAACGGCCGGGACGGCGCCGCTGAGCCCTCGGGAGGATGTGCAGATGGATCTGGAGACGATGCCCCGCCGCGGTCGGCGGGCGGTTGCCCTGGCAGTGGCCGCGTTGGCGGCGGTGGTGACCCTGGCCGGCTGCAGCGGGGCCGGCAAGGGCTCCGGGGACTCGGCGGCGAGCAGCGCCACGGCCTCCGCGAGTTCCCCGGCCCCGGCGAGCGCCTCCCCGCAGGCCCCGACCGCCTCCGGTTCGCCGTCCGCGGGGGCCGCGACGGCGAGCCCGTCGGGCCAGGCGCCGACCGGCTGGTCCCCGACGCCGGCCGAGCCCGCCCCCGGGCGGCCCTCCACGGCGGCCACTCCCCCGGTCAACGGGATCGCGCCCGGCGAGCCGGACCCGGCCGGTAACGGGACGGCCAACCCCAATGTGCGGCCGCCGGTCAGCTACCGGCTGGACGGCAGCAACAAGCTGACCGTCTACTTCTTCGGCGGGGTCTGCACCACCTACGCGGTGAAGGCGGACGAGTCGCAGCAGGGCCAGGTGGGCGTCACGGTCGTGCCCGGTCCGCCGACCGTCCAGCCGGGCCACGTCTGCACCGCGATGGCCAAGCGGCAGGCCGTCTCCGTCGACCTGCGCTCGCCGCTGGCGGGGCGGACGGTGGTGGACCGGACGAGCGGCCAGGAGGTGCCGATGGAGGGCGACCCGCACGCGGGCCTGGACCCGGTGACCCCGGACGGCGCGGCGCGCTAGGACAGGCCCTGGTGGTGCCGCTGGAACCGCTGGAACGCGAAAGGCGGCCCCCGGGATGTCCCGGGGGCCGCCTCACCGCTTCCCGCTCAGTGAGCCTTCGGCTCAGCTGAAGGAGTCGCCGCAGGCGCAGGAGCCGGTGGCGTTCGGGTTGTCGATCGTGAAGCCCTGCTTCTCGATGGTGTCGACGAAGTCGACGGTGGCGCCGCCCAGGTACGGGGCGCTCATGCGGTCGGTGACGACCTTGACGCCGCCGAAGTCCTTCACCACGTCGCCGTCGAGCGAACGCTCGTCGAAGAACAGCTGGTAACGCAGGCCGGAGCAGCCGCCGGGCTGGACGGCGACGCGCAGCGCGAGGTCCTCGCGGCCTTCCTGCTCCAGCAGGGCCTTGACCTTGGCCGCGGCGGCATCGGTGAGGAGGATGCCACTCTCGACGGTGGTCTCGTCCTGGACGGTCATCTGCTTTCTCCCGGTCTTTGACGACGGTCTGCCGCCAGTGCCAACCAACGACCCTCCGGTTTCATTTCCCGGACGGCGATGGAATTCTTCGGCCTGTTCGACGGCGGATCTTCCGTGGGCCGGGTATGCCACCCGTGTCCCCATACGCTTCCCATGCTCGCACAACCCGGGAGGACGGGTCACCGCCCAGGTCGTGGATCCGGCTGAACGGCCCCCGCGGCCGCGCCCCGGGCGCCAGGATGGTCGGCATGATCCTTCGCCAGGTCAGGGACACCGCCGCGGACGCGGAGGTCGTCTCGGAGCTGTCCCTCGCCGCGTTCGCCGCACCGTCCGCCGACCCCGCGCGGCCGCCGACGCCGACGCCGCTGCAGCTGGCCAGGACCAGGCACCTGGCGCGCACCGATCCCGGGGGCTGCTGGCTGGCGGAGAGCGGCGGGCAGGCGGTCGGGGTGGTGCTGTCGATGCGCCGCGAGGGCCTGTGGACGCCCTCGCTGTTCGCGGTCCGGCCCTCGGCGCAGGGCCAGGGGGTCGGACGGCTGCTGTTCGAGCGCGCGCTGGCCCACGCCCGGGGCTGCCTGCGCGGGATGGTCTGCGCCGCCGACTCCCCGGCGGCGGCCCGCCGCTACCGGCTGGCCGGGTTCACCCTGCACCCGGCGATGCGGCTGACCGGGCGGGTGGACCGGGAGGGGCTGGTCGACCCGGGCGACATACCGGTGCACCCGGGCACCGCCCGTCACCTGCACCTGCTGGACTCGGTGGACCGCCGGCTGCGCGGGTCCGCTCACGGGCCCGACCACGAGCTGATGCTCGGGCACTTCGAGGAGCTCCTCGTCGCCGACGCGCTGGCCGGCAGCGGCTACTGCTACCGGGACGGCGGCACGGTGCGGCTGCTGGCGGCGACCAGCAAGCGGATCGGGGCCCGGCTGCTGCGGGAGGCGCTGGCCCGGGTGCCGGACGGGGTCGAGGCGCGGGTGGAGTACCTGACCGCCGAGCAGGAGTGGGCGCTGGACGTCGGGCTGGAGGTCGGGCTGACCCCGGAGAGCAGCGGCTTCGTCGGGGTGCGCGGGATGCGGCCGCCGAGCCCGTACCTGCCGAGCGGGGCGTTCCTGTAGCGCGAACGGCCGGCGAACGGTCGGCGGTCCGTAAGGCTCGGAGCGCGCACGGCTGAGCGCGTACGGCTGAGAACGCGTACGGCTGAGAACGCGTACGGCCCCGACCGGCGGACCGGTGGGGGCCGTACGGACGACGGGGCCTCGATCAGGCCATGGTGTCCAGGATCTCCTTGACCATCGCCATGGTCGTGCCCGGGTGCAGGAAGGCGAAGCGGGCGACCGTCTCGCCGTCCCAGCCGGTCGGGGTGACGAAGCCGATCTGGTCCGCGAGCAGCTGCTGCGACCAGCGGTAGTAGTCGTCGTTGGTCCAGCCGGTGCGCTTGAAGCAGACGGCGGAGAGCTGCGGGTCGAACAGCAGCTCCAGGTGCTCCGTGTCGCGGATCAGCTGGGCGGTGTCCCGGGCCAGCTGGAGGCCGGTCTCGATGGCGTCGGTGTAGGCCTGGACGCCGTGGACCGCCAGCGAGAACCAGAGCGGCAGGCCGCGGGCGCGCCGGGTCAGGTGGTAGGCGTAGTCGGTGGGGTTCCACTCGTCGCCCTCGGTGTGCAGGACGTCCAGGTAGGAGGCGTCCTGGGTGTGCACGGCCCGGGCGAGCTGCGGGTTGCGGTAGATCAGCGCGGCGCAGTCGAAGGGGGCGAACAGCCACTTGTGCGGGTCGACCACGAAGGAGTCGGCGTGCTCGATGCCGTTGTAGCGCTCGCGCACCGACGGGGCGAACAGGCCCGCGCCGCCGTAGGCGCCGTCCACGTGGAACCACAGGTCGCGCTCGCGGGCGACCTCGGCCAGGCCGGCCAGGTCGTCGACGATGCCCTCGTTGGTGGTGCCGGCGGTGCCGACGACGGCGATCACCGTCTCGGGGTTCGGGTCGGCGGCCAGGGCGGCGCGCAGCGCCTCGCCGGTGAACCGGCGGTTCACGGTCGGCACCTTGAAGGCCTCGACGCCGATGATGTTGAAGGTGTTCTTGACCGAGGAGTGCACCTGGTCGGCGACGGCGATCCGCAGCCGGGCCTCGGGGCCGACGCCGAGGCGGCGGCGGGCGGTGTCGCGGGCGACCACCAGGGCGGAGAGGTTGCCCGCCGAGCCGCCGGAGACGAAGCAGCCGCCGGCCGAGGCGGGCAGTCCGGCCCGGTCGGCGATCAGGCGCAGCACCTGGTTCTCGGCGGCGATGGCGCCGGCCGCCTCCAGCCAGGAGATGCCCTGGAGCGAGGCGCAGGAGACGACCATGTCGAACAGCAGCGCGGCCTTGGTCGGGGCGCACGGGATGAAGGACAGGTAGCGGGGGCTGTCGGCAGAGATGACCGCGCGGGACAGCTCGTGGTCGTACAGCTTGAGCACGTCGGCCGGGTCGTTGCCGTCCTGGTTGAGCAGGCCGGCCAGCTGGGTGCGCAGGTGCTCGCCGTCACCGGGGTGGTCGAGCGGAACGGGGTCGTACTGCAGCCGCTCCCGCATGTAGTCGAAAACCAGGTCGACCAGTTCGTTGTCGGGCCGGTGCATGCGGTCGGGTGCTGCGGACACGGCTGTCCCTCTCGGCTGTGGGTGTCGGGGGGATCCGGTCCGCGGGACGCCTCACCGCGCTGACCGGACGTGATCAGCGTAGGCAGCGGCGGCGCTCCGCCGCGCGTCGGAACGCGGCTGGTCAGGCAGGTTTCGAGCGTCTTCGGAGGGGACCGCGCAGGATTCCTGCGTACCCCTGCGCGGGTCAGCCGATCAGCTGGGAGAGGACCACCGAGGAGCGGCTGCGCTGGACGCCGGGCTCGCGCCGGATCCGCTCGATGACGGCCTCCAGGTGGCGCATGTCGGCGGCCCGCAGGTGGACCAGGGCGTCCGGGTCACCGGTGACCGTCCAGGCGGCGACCACCTCGGGGAACTGGCGCAGGCTTGCCAGGATCTCCTCGGGGGCGGTGCGCTCGCGGCAGTAGACCTCGACGAAGGCCTCGGTCTGCCAGCCGAGCACGGCCGGGTCGAGCACCACGGTGAAGCCCCGCACCACGCCGCGCGCCCGGAGCCGGTCGATCCGGCGGCGCACGGCGGTGGCGGACAGGTTCACCTGGAGACCGATCTCGGCGTAGGAGGCGCGGCCGTCGCTGCCGAGGCGGGCGAGGAGCTGCCGGTCGGTCTCGTCCAGGTCGGCCCCGATCACCTCGTGCGCTCGGCTGCTGGTCATCGGTGCGGGGCTCCACGGGTCGTGCGGGGGGATCGAGGGGGCGTCCCGGCGGCCGGTGCTGTCGGCGCCGCTGCCGAAACGGTTCGCCACCCATTCTGGCGGATGAGTTGAACGAGTTCATCGCCGACGGATGACGGCGAGGAGGCGGTCACTCCACCAGGAGGACGATCTTCCCCCTCGTGCGGCCCTCGGCGCTGAGGGCCTGGGCGGAGGCGGCCTGGGCCAGCGGGAAGGTGGAGGCGACGGTGACGGTGAGCCGGCCGTCGTCGGCGAGGGCGGCGAGTTCCGCCAGGCCCGCCGCGTCCGGGCGGACCCAGACGTAGTGGCCGCCGAGGGCCTTGACCCCGAAGTCGGTGATCGAGGCGATCCGTCCCGGGTCGGCCACCAGGTCCGTCGAGACCTGGACGGCGCCGTGGCCGACCAGGTCCAGGGCCGCGTCCACACCGTCCGGGGCGAGCGCCCGGACCCGCTCGGCCAGGCCCTCGCCGTACGTCACCGGCTCGGCGCCGAGGCCGCGCAGGTAGTCGTGGTTGCGCTCGCCCGCCGTGCCGATCACCCGGGCACCGCGGGCCCGGGCGATCTGGACGGCCAGGTGGCCGACCCCGCCGGCCGCGGCGTGCACCAGGACCGTCTCCCCCGCCCCGATCCGCAGGGCGTTGAGGCTCTGCAGAGCGGTGAGCCCGGCCAGCGGCAGGCCGCCGGACTGCGCCCAGTCCAGCGCGGCGGGGCGGCGGGCGAGGGTGCGGACCGGGGCGGAGACCAGTTCGGCGTAGGTGCCGTGCTCGACGGCGTCCTTGCGGACGTAGCCGTACACCTCGTCGCCGGGGGCGAACTCCGTCACCCCGCCACCGACGGCGCGGACCACGCCCGCCACGTCCCAGCCCATGACCAGCGGGAAGTGCACGTCCAGCAGGCCGTCCAGGGCGCCGTCGCGGACCTTCCAGTCCACCGGGTTCACCCCGGCCGCCCGGACCTGCACCAGCACGGAGTCGGGTCCGACCTTGGGGTCCGGGAGGTCGGTGTACTCGACGACCTCGGGACCGCCGTAGTGGTTGATCGCGATTGCTTTCATGGGCCCAGCCATACCCGTGGGCTTCGAAATATCGATTCGGCGACGGCGGGAAGCATCCGTTTCGCCGAGCGGTTCTCGTCACATCGACAGGATGGCCATCGTCACTCTGACGCTAACCGGTTAGAATAGATAGCGTCAGATAGACGAAAAGGCCCCACCGCTAGCTCGGCCGCACAGAAGGGCACCCGCCCGTGACCACGACCATCACCGAGACCTACGGCGTCGACCCCACCCCGACGCCGCTCGCTCTGCTGCTGCTCGGCCGGGAGGCCGACCCGAACAGCGAGCGCGGAGTCGAGTGCCCGGGCGACCTCCCCCCGGCCTCCGACCCCGACCTGGTCGAGCGCGCCCGGGCGGCCAAGGCCGCGCTCGGCGACCGCGTCTTCATCCTCGGCCACCACTACCAGCGCGACGAGGTCATCGAGTTCGCCGACGTCACCGGCGACTCGTTCAAGCTCGCCCGCGACGCCGCCGCCCGCCCGGAGGCCGAGTACATCGTCTTCTGCGGCGTGCACTTCATGGCCGAGTCCGCGGACATCCTCACCAGCGAGCGGCAGCAGGTCGTGCTGCCCGACCTCGCCGCCGGCTGTTCGATGGCCGACATGGCCACCGCCGAGCAGGTCGCGGAGTGCTGGGACGTCCTGACCGACGCCGGCATAGCCGACGTGACCGTCCCGGTCTCGTACATGAACTCCTCCGCCGACATCAAGGCCTTCACCGGCAAGCACGGCGGCACCATCTGCACCTCCTCCAACGCCCAGCGCGCCCTGGAGTGGGCCTTCGAGCAGGGCCAGAAGGTGCTCTTCCTGCCCGACCAGCACCTCGGCCGCAACACCGCCGTGCGGGACATGGGCCTCTCGCTGGACGACTGCGTCCTCTACAACCCGCACAAGCCGAACGGCGGCCTGACCGCCGAGCAGCTGCGGGACGCCAAGATGATCCTCTGGCGCGGCCACTGCTCGGTGCACGGCCGGTTCAGCCTGGACTCGGTGAACGACGTCCGCGAGCGGATCCCCGGCGTGACCGTCCTGGTGCACCCCGAGTGCAAGCACGAGGTCGTCACGGCCGCCGACATGGTGGGCTCGACCGAGTACATCATCAAGGCCCTGGACGCCGCAGAGCCCGGTTCCAAGTGGGCCATCGGCACCGAGCTGAACCTGGTCCGCCGGCTGGCCAAGGCGCACCCGGACAAGGAGATCGTCTTCCTGGACCGCACGGTCTGCTTCTGCTCGACCATGAACCGGATCGACCTGCCGCACCTGGTCTGGGCGCTGGAGTCGCTGGTCGAGGGCCGGGTGCCGAACGTGATCACCGTCGACCCGGAGACCGAGAAGTACGCCAAGGCCGCGCTGGACCGGATGCTGGCCCTGCCGTAGTCCGGCCGCGCCGCGCGGGTCGCGCGCACCGCGCGAACGAAGGGCGGGTCCCCTCCCACCGGAGGGGACCCGCCCTTTCGTCTGGCAGCGGCCGCGCGGCCTACTCGTACTCGGGGAACCCCGGGATCACGCCCTCGCCCTCGGAGAGCAGCAGGGCGCGGACCTCGTCGAGAGTGGCCTCGGCACTCGGCAGGATCAGCTCGGACGGCTCCAGCGAGTCGTCCGGCAGCCGGATGCCGTGCAGCTTCACGGCGTCCAGCAGCTTCCCGTAGGCCTGGCGGAAGTTCTCCTCGTCGCCCGACTCCACCGCGGTGAGCAGCTCGTCGTCGAGCTGGTTGAGCAGGTTCAGGTGGTCGTCGCCCACCTCGTACTGCCCCTCACCCATGACCCTCATGATCATGCCGTGCGTCTCCCTGGTCCTCGTGGGGGTCGAGCTGAGGTCACTTGTTGTAGTTGATGCGCGGGGTGTCCTGCGACTGCGCGTCCTGCGGCTGCTGGGGCTGCTGGGCCGGCTTGCCCTGCTCGATCGCGGCCGGACCGGCGGCGGGGCCACCGGACAGCTCGGCCTTCATCCGGGCCAGCTCCAGCTCGACGTCGGAACCGCCGGCCACCCGCTCCAGCTCGGCCTCGATGTCGTCCTTGCGGCCGAGACCGCTGGCGTCGTCGAGCGCGCCGGAGGCCAGCAGCTCGTCGATCGCGCCGGCCCGGGCCTGCATCTGCGCCGTCTTGTCCTCGGCACGCTGGATCGCCAGGCCGACGTCGCCCATCTCCTCCGAGATGCCGGAGAAGGACTCGGCGATGCGGGTCTGCGCCTGCGCCGCGGTGTAGGTGGCCTTGATGGTCTCCTTCTTGGTGCGGAAGGCGTCCACCTTGGCCTGGAGGCGCTGGGAGGCGAGGGTGAGCTTCTCCTCCTCGGCCTGCAGCTGCTGGTACTGCGTCTCCAGGTCGTTGATCTGGGACTGCATGTTGGCCTTGCGGGTCAGCGCCTCGCGCGCGAGGTCCTCGCGGCCGAGGGACAGCGCCTTGCGGCCCTGGTCCTCGTACTTCGCGGACTGCTGCTGGAGCTGGGTCAGCTGGAGTTCCAGGCGCTTGCGCGAGGTCGCGACGTCCGCGACACCACGCCGTACCTTCTGCAGCAGTTCGAGCTGCTTCTGGTAGGAGTAGTCGAGCGTCTCACGGGGATCCTCCGCCCGATCCAAGGCCTTGTTCGCCTTGGAGCGGAAGATCAGCCCCATACGCTTCATGATTCCGTCGCTCATGGGCCTCGGGTGCCCCCTTCTCCGGCCTGCGGTCTTAATCTCGTTACCAGACACGACGAGTGTATGTGCAGCGAGCCCGTCGCCGCAGTGCACCTGCCTGCAACAAGACTGCTACAGCGACCAGCGGCAGTTCCTCATCCCCGGGGTGGATCCGCCTCTCATCCTCCCCATGGTCCATCCGACTGATCCCCTACGGGAAGGGGCCGGGAACCCCGGTTCGCGACTCGGCCGGACGGATCGATATGCGTTTGGGTCCGAGGGGACCCGTGGTCGCCGCGCCGCACCCCGTACGCTGGGGGTGTGTTCCGACGCCGTTCAGATGATGCCGCCGCCTCCGCCACCGTGCTGGAGAAGCAGGACGAGACGCCCCAGGCCCGCCACCCGCAGGCCAAGAAGGGCCGCCCCACCCCCAAGCGCAGCGAGGCCGAGGCCAACCGGCGTACCCGGGTCACGGTGCCCAAGGACCGCAAGGAGGCCTCCCGCCAGGCCCGCGACCGGATGCGGGTCGAGCGCGAGAAGCAGCGCCAGGCGCTGATAGACGGCGACGAGCGCCACCTGCCGGCCCGTGACAAGGGCCCGGTGCGCAAGTTCGCCCGGGACTACGTGGACTCCCGCTGGTCGCTCGCCGAGTTCTTCCTGCCGGCCGCCGTGGTCATCCTGGTGCTGAGCATCATCAAGGTGCCCACCCTGCAGCTGCTGTCCACGCTGCTGTTCCTGCTGTTCTTCGTCATGGTGATCCTCGACTTCGCGCGCCTCGGCTTCGGCCTGCGCAAGCAGCTGGGCGAGCGCTTCGCCGGGCAGAACACCCGCGGCGTGGTCGCGTACGGCATCATGCGCACGCTGCAGATGCGCCGGCTGCGCCTGCCCAAGCCGCAGGTGCGGCGCGGGGAGAAGCCCTGACCGCCGAACCGGTGGACTCCGGCTGGGCCCCGCCGTCCTGGGAGGGGCCCGGCCTCTACGCCCTGCCCGGGCAGGGCGGCACGCTCCCCGGCCAGGGCGACGGCGGGCACGACCGGCTCGGCCAGGAACGCCGGCTGCCCTCCCGCAGCGGCTCCTTCGCCGGCGGCACCGGCGCCTGGCTGGACCGGCTCGGCGGACTGCGCAACTTCGTCCGGCAGGAACTCGTCTCCCGGCAGCTCGCCGAACAGCTCGCAGGCCGCACCGCGCAGCGCGTCCTCGACATCGGCTGCGGGCAGGGCACCCAGGCCCTGCGGCTGGCCCGGGCCGGCCACTACGTCACCGGGATCGACTCCGACCCGGTCGCACTCGGCGTCGCCCAGGGGGCGCTCGCCGAGGAGCCGCCCGAGGTGCGCGGCCGGATGCAGCTGCTCAGCGGCGACGGCCACCAGTGCGGGCGCTGGTTCGGCCCGCGCAGCTTCGACGTGGTGCTCTGCCACGGCGTCCTGATGTACCTGCCCGACCCGGACCCGATGATCGCCTCGCTGGCCCGGCTGCTGGCGCCCGGCGGACTGCTCTCGCTGCTGGTCCGCAACCGCGACGCGCTCGCGCTGCGGCCCGCCGCCGCCGGGGACTGGCGGGCCGCCCTGCACGCCTTCGAGAGCGACCGGTACTACAACCGGCTCGGGCTGGCCGCCCGCGCCGACCGGCTCGCCGACCTGTCCGTCACCCTCTCCGAGGTGTCCGTGCCGCTGCGGCACTGGTACGGCGTCCGGGTCTTCACCGACAACGCGCCCGACGACGCCGCCCCGCCGGTGGACGGGCGGCAGCTGGCCCAGCTGCTGGAGGCCGAGGACCGGGCCGGCCGCACCGACCCCTACCGGCAGGTCGCGGCGCTGCTGCACGTGATCGGGTCGAAGTAGGGCCCGGGGCCCCGGGGGCTCAGCCCTCGTGCAGGCTCATCGCGTAGACCTTGCCGCCGTCCTCCAGCAGGACCGCGGTGTCCACGCCCTCCTCGGCGAGCTGCTTCCAGGTCTCCCCGATCCAGGTCTCGGCGTCGCCCTGGCCGGCGAACTCCTCCTGGCCGAGGCTCGACGTCACCGCGCTGCCGTCCGCCTTCTCGTACCGCCACGTCCAGACCATGCCCGGCTCCTCCCACTGACGCTGCCTGCCTTGTGTGCTGCGCACCATAGCTTGCCCGGCCCGATCTTCCGTATGCCTGTCCGGCAGGATGGTCGCCATGGCGACCCACCCCCCGCTCCCCCGCACGCTGCTGCTCGGCGGCGCGCGCTCCGGCAAGTCCACCCGCGCCGAGCAGCTGCTCGCCGACCGGCCGGACGTCCTGTACGTGGCCACCGGCGGCACCCGGGACGGCGACGCCGAGTGGGCCCAGCGGATCGCACTGCACCGGGACCGCCGGCCGGACAGCTGGCGCACCGCCGAGACCTGCGAGCTGGAGGCCGTACTGGCCGACACCGCCGACCCGGCGCCGGTGCTGATCGACTGCCTGGCGCTGTGGCTGACCGCGGTGATGGACGAGTGCGACGCCTGGGACGACGAGGCCTGGGCGAACGGGGCCGAGGAGGCGGTGCAGCGCCGCTGCCGGTCGCTGGCCGCGGCCTGGGCGGCCACCTCGCGCACGGCCGTCGCGGTGAGCAACGAGGTCGGCATGGGCGTCGTCCCCGCCACCGCCGCCGGGCGGCGCTTCCGCGACACCCTGGGCCGGCTCAACATGGCCGTGGCGGATGCCTCGGAACGGGTGCTCCTGGTCGTCGCGGGACAGGTTCTGACGGTCAAGCCCGGCCCGCACACCTGCGGCGTGTAGCCTTCCGGTCGATGGACACGACCGTGGATCTCGATACGTTCTCCTCGCTCGTCGAGCGCCCCGACGACAGCGCCCGGCGCGCCGCCGAGGAGCGCTGGCAGGAGGCCGGGCGGCCGCGCGGCGGCCTCGGCAGGCTGGAGGAGCTGGGCAGCTGGCTCTCGTCCGTGCAGGGGCGCTCCCCCGTGCGGCCGGTGTCGGCGCCCAAGGTGCTGCTGTTCGCCGCCGACCACGGCGTGGCCGCGCTCGGGGTCTCCCGGCTGCCCGCCCGGGGCGGCACCGCGGCCCGGGTGCGGGCGGTGCTCGACGGCAGCGCGCCGGTCGCCCGGCTGGCCGCCCGCTACGGCGCGGACCTGCGGGTGGTCGACGTCGCGGTGGACACCGACCCCGCGGACTTCCCGGACGAGGTGGTCGCCCACCGGATCCGGCGCGGCTCCGGCCGGATCGACGTCGAGGACGCGCTCACCCCGGAGGAGACCGTACGGGCCTTCCGGGCCGGCATGGCCGTGGCCGACGAGGAGGCCGACTCCGGCACCGACCTGGTGCTGCTCGGCGACCTCGGGGTCGGCTCCACCACGGTGGCCGCCGTCCTGGTCGGCGCGCTGTGCGGGACGGACGCGGCGGCGGTCTGCGGACGCGGCTCCGGCATCGACGACCGGGTGTGGATGGTCAAGTGCGCCACCATCCGGGACTCGCTGCGGCGGGCCCGGCCGGTGCTCGGCGACCAGCTGGCACTGCTCGGCGCCACCGGCGGGGCGGACTTCGCCGCCATCACCGGGTTCCTGCTGCAGGCGGCCGTCCGACGGCTGCCCGTGGTGCTCGACGGCGTGGTGTCCTCGGCCTGCGCGCTGGTCGCGCAGCGGATCGCCTTCCGGGCGCCGGAGTGGTGGCGGGCCGGTCAGTCCAGCGCCGAGCCGGCCCAGGCGAAGGCGTACGACCGGCTGACCCTGACGCCGTTGCAGGACCAGGGGATCACCATGGGCGAGGGCGTCGGCGCGGTGCTCGCGCTGCCGCTGCTCCAGGCGGCGGGCGACGCGCTCGCCGAGGAGGCGCCGCGGCCGTTCGTGCCGTCGGCGCCGAAGGAGCAGCCGAAGCTGCCCTCGGCGGCCGATCTGCTGCGGCGGCTGTAGCGGCGGGAAGGCCGGACGATCCGGCGACCGGGCGTCGCCGTTCGGGCTCCGGGCCCGTGGCCTTCCGCCCCGCGCGGTCCCCGCGCCCCCTTTCGGGGCGCGGGGATTCTGCTTGTCCGGGGCCCGGGGTCTTCTGTTGTGGGGTGCGGTGCGGTGAAGGAGTGGGAGTGATGGCCGACGGCGGCGAGCGGGCGACCTGGGGCGAGGGGCTGCGGTTCGCGTTCGGGACGCTGTCGGTGCTGCGGGTGCGGGTGGAGCGGTGGGACCGGGCGGCGGGGGGCCGGGCGATGACGGCGGCCCCGGTCGTCGGGGTCGTGCTGGGCGGGATCGCGGCCGGGGCGGGGGCGCTGGTGGCGTGGCGGGCGGGCGGCCTGCTCGGGGCCGTGACGGCGGTGGGCGTCCTGGCCGCGCTGACCAGGGGCCTGCACCTGGACGGTCTGGCGGACGTCGCCGACGGGCTGGGCAGCGGCAAGCCGGCCGAGGACGCGCTGCGGATCATGAAGCAGTCCGACATCGGGCCGTTCGGCGTGCTGACCCTGCTCCTGGTCCTGCTGGCCCAGGTCGCCGCGCTGGCCGGTCAGTTCGGGCACTCGGTGCCGCGCGGCGCGCTCGCGGTGCTCGCCTCGGCGGTGGCCGCCCGCTGCGCGCTCGCCCGGGGCTGCCTGCGGTCGGTGCCGGCCGCCCGTCCGGGCGGGCTCGGAGCGATGGTGGCGGGCACCGTCCGGCCCGTCGGGGCCGCAGCCGGAACGGCCCTCGCGGCGCTCGGCCTGGCCGCGGCCGGCTCGTTCGACGGGTGGTCAGCCCTGCGGCTGCCACTGGCGGTTGTGCTCGGCACGGGCTGCGCCGGGCTGCTGCTCGGACGGTGCGTCCGCCGGTTCGGCGGGATCACCGGGGACGTGCTCGGCGCCATGGCGGAGACCGCCGCGACCGGAACGCTGTTCGCCCTGGCGTTGCTCGGCTGACACCGGGCGGCGCGTGATCCCACCATGCGGACTACCATGCGTGAAGCACCGCAGCCCTGCACCGTGGCAGGTCCTGCCCGCCCGGCGCGCCGAGGAGCCGGGGCCTCTGGTGTGCGCGGCCGCTGCCGGCGGACGCGCGCGCCAGGGGGCCCGGAACCGCAGGGCCCGCCGGCGGACGGCCTGCGACGGCGGGTTGCGCCGGTGCGGCAGTCACGCCGCGACCGGCCGTGGACCGCGAAAGAACAGGACGCATTACGTGACTGCATTGTCTGTGAGCACCTCCTCCGCCGCCTCGCTGCGCGCGGACGCCCTGGTGGTCGGTGTCGCTAAGGGCCCCAAGGGCATTGTGCTGGCCCCCGGCGCCGAGGCCGTGAACGAGGCGTTCGAGGGCAAGCTGGCCGAGGTCCTCGGCACCCTGGGCGCGACCGGCGCCGAGGGCGAGACCGTCAAGGTGGCCTCCCCCGCAGGCCTGAAGGCCGCGCTCGTGCTCGCGGTCGGCCTCGGCGAGGCGGCCGAGGGCGGTTACGAGCCGGAGGCGCTGCGCCGCGCCGCCGGTGTCGCCGCCCGTGCCCTGGCCGGTGCCAAGAAGGCCGCGCTGGCCCTGCCGGCCGAGTCCGCGGAGGAGGTCGAGGCGGTCGCGCTGGGCGGCCTGCTCGGCTCGTACGCCTTCGGCACCTACAAGGGCAACGGCAACGGCAAGGAGCCGGTCGGCGAGCTGGTCGTACTGACCGTCCGCAAGGGCAGCAAGGACGCCAAGGCCGCCGTGGAGCGGGCCACCGCGATCGGTGAGGAGATGAACCGGGCCCGCGACCTGGTCAACACCGCCCCGAACGACCTGACCCCGAAGAGCTTCGCCGCGATCGCCCAGGCGGCCGGCAAGGAGCACGGCCTCAAGGTCGAGGTGCTGGACGAGAAGGCGCTGACCAAGGGCGGCTTCGGCGGTCTGCTGGGCGTCGGCAACGGCTCGACCAACCCGCCGCGGCTGGTCAAGGTGGCCTACACCCACCCGAAGGCGAAGGCCTCGCTGGCCTTCGTCGGCAAGGGCATCACCTACGACTCGGGCGGCATCTCGCTGAAGCCGGCCGGCCACAACGAGACCATGAAGTGCGACATGGCCGGCGCCGCCGCCGTGTTCGCCGCCGTGGTCGCCGCCAAGCGCCTGGGCCTGACCGTCAACGTGACCGCCTGGCTGGCGCTGGCCGAGAACATGCCGTCCGGCTCGGCCACCCGCCCGGGCGACGTGCTGCGCATGTACGGCGGCAAGACCGTCGAGGTCCTGAACACGGACGCCGAGGGTCGCCTGGTGCTGGCCGACGCGATCGTGAAGGCCGGCGAGGACAACCCGGACGTCATCATCGACGTGGCGACCCTGACCGGCGCGATGGTGCTGGCCCTGGGCACCCGCACCTTCGGCGTGATGGCCAACAGCGACGAGCTGCGGGAGAACCTGCACGCCCTCGCGGGCGAGGTCGGCGAGCAGTCCTGGCCGATGCCGCTGCCGGCCGATCTCAAGAAGGGGATGACCGACTCGACCATCGCCGACCTGGCCAACATGGGCGAGCGGATGGGCGGCGGCCTGGTGGCCGGCCTGTTCCTGCAGGAGTTCGTGGCCGAGGGCATCGACTGGGCGCACCTGGACATCGCCGGCCCGGCGTTCCACGAGAGCGCGCCGTTCGGCTACACCCCGAAGGGCGGCACCGCGAGCGCGGTGCGCACCCTGGTCCGCTTCGCGGAGCAGACGGCGGCCAACGGCAAGGCCTGATCCCGCAGGGCCGACCGGTTGGCCTGATCCATGGCCCGGTCCTTGCGGACCCGAGCCCGGACGGGGGCCCGGCGCGTGTGCGCCGGGCCCCCGTCGGCGTTCCCGCGCGGGTTACCTGCGAGTAGGCCGGGACGGCCCACCGCACCTCTGTTCGCCACGGGCGAAACTTTGTTCCGCACTGCGGAAGCGGCGGCCCCGCAGGGGGCGGAAGACGCCCGTCCGGCGGCTGTCAACAAGGCCTTGAGCTGCGATGATGCCCTTCCGTCGAGGGTGTTACCGCCCCGGTGACCACTCCTCGGGACACCCCTGGGGCGGACCCGGACATCAGCCACCGCGAACAAGTGCGAAGATGTATTTCCGGCACGACTGGGCGCCCCACAAAGGCTTCCGACCCACCGGACCGCGACCGGCCCGGCGACCCACCCCATTGCATGGAGGACGTGACGTGGCGAACGACGCCAGCACCGTTTTCGACGTAGTCATTCTCGGAGGCGGAAGCGGCGGTTACGCCGCGGCGCTCCGCGCCGCTCAGCTGGGTCTGAGCGTCGCCCTGGTCGAGAAGGGTGAGCTGGGCGGCACCTGCCTGCACCGCGGCTGCATCCCGACCAAGGCTCTGCTGCACGCCGCCGAGATCGCGGACGAGACGAAGGAGGCCGCCGAGTTCGGCGTTCTGGCCACCTTCCAGGGCATCGACATCAACGGCGTCCACAAGTACAAGGACGACGTCATCGCCGGCCTGTACAAGGGCCTGCAGGGCCTGGTGGCCTCCCGCAAGGTGACCTTCATCCAGGGCGAGGGCAAGCTCTCCTCGCAGACCTCGGTGGACGTGAACGGCCAGCGCATCGAAGGCCGCCACATCGTCCTCGCCACCGGTTCGGTGCCGCGCTCGATCCCGGGCCTGGAGATCGACGGCAACCGCGTGATCTCCTCGGACCACGCCCTCAAGCTCGACCGGATCCCGAAGTCGGCCGTCATCCTGGGCGGCGGCGTCATCGGCGTCGAGTTCGCCTCGGTCTGGAAGTCCTTCGGCGTCGAGGTCACCATCGTCGAGGCGCTGCCGCACCTCGTCCCGCTGGAGGACGAGAACTCCTCCAAGCTGCTGGAGCGCGCGTTCCGCAAGCGCGGCATCAAGTTCGAGCTGAAGGCCCGCTTCTCGGGCGTCGAGTACACCGAGACCGGTGTCCGCGTCTCCACCGAGAACGGCAAGCAGATCGACGCCGACCTGCTGCTCGTCGCCATCGGCCGCGGCCCGGTCTCGGCCGGCCTCGGCTACGAGGAGAACGGCGTCGCGATGGACCGCGGCTACGTCCTGGTCGACGAGTACATGCGCACCAACGTGCCCACCATCTCCGCCGTCGGCGACCTCGTCCCGACACTGCAGCTCGCCCACGTCGGCTTCGCCGAGGGCATCCTGGTCGCCGAGCGCCTGGCTGGCCTCAAGCCGATGCCGATCGACTACGACGGCGTCCCGCGCGTGACCTACTCCAACCCGGAGGTCGCCTCCGTCGGCATCTCCGAGGCCAAGGCCGTCGAGCTGTACGGCAAGGAGAAGGTCGTCACCCTGAAGTACAACCTGGCCGGCAACGGCAAGAGCAAGATCCTGAAGACCGCCGGCGAGATCAAGCTCGTCCAGGTCAAGGACGGCGCCGTGGTCGGCGTCCACATGGTCGGCGCCCGCATGGGCGAGCAGGTCGGCGAAGCCCAGCTGATCTACAACTGGGAGGCCCTGCCGGCCGAGGTCGCGCAGCTCATCCACGCCCACCCGACCCAGTCCGAGGCCCTGGGCGAGGCGCACCTGGCGCTGGCCGGCAAGCCGCTGCACGCGCACGACTGATCGCGCCCACCTCCCCCCGTTTCCAGTACTTCCCGTACGCAAGACTTGATAGGAGTCGCTGAAACCATGGCGGTCTCAGTAACACTGCCCGCGCTGGGCGAGAGCGTTTCCGAGGGCACCGTCACCCGTTGGCTGAAGGCCGAGGGTGAGCGTGTCGAGGTCGACGAGCCGCTGCTCGAAGTGTCGACCGACAAGGTCGACACCGAGATCCCGGCCCCGGCTTCCGGCATCCTCTCCTCGATCAAGGTCGGCGAGGACGAGACCGTCGAGGTCGGCGCCGAGCTGGCGATCATCGACGACGGCTCGGGCGCTCCGGCCGCTGCCGCCGCCCCGGCCGCCGAGGCCGCTCCGGCCGCCGCTCCGGCTCCGGCCGCCGAGGCCCCGGCTGCTCCGGCTGCCGCCCCCGCTGCCCCGGCTGCCGCCCCGGCCGCGCCGGCCGGCGACGCCACCCCGGTGCTGCTGCCCGCCCTGGGCGAGTCGGTCACCGAGGGCACCGTCACCCGCTGGCTGAAGGCCGAGGGTGAGACGGTCGAGGTCGACGAGCCGCTGCTGGAGGTCTCGACCGACAAGGTCGACACCGAGATCCCGTCGCCGGTCGCCGGTGTCGTCGTCAAGATCCTGGTCGGCGAGGACGAGACCGCCGAGGTCGGCGCCCAGCTCGCGCTGATCGGTGCCCCGGGTGCCGCCGCTGCCGCTCCGGCCCCGGCTGCCGCCCCGGCCCCGGCCGCTGCCCCGGCTCCCGCTGCCGCTCCGGCTCCGGCCGCCCCGGCCCCGGCTCCGGTTGCCGCTGCTCCGGCTCCGGCCGCTGCCCCGGCCGCCCCGGCTCCGGCTCCGGCTCCGGCTCCGGCTCCGGCTCCGGCTCCGGCCCAGGTTGCCGCCCCCGCCCCGGTTGCCGCTCCGGCCCCCGTCGCCGCCCCGGCCGCTCCGGCCGCCCCGGTGGCCGACAACGGTGACGCCTACGTCACCCCGCTGGTGCGCAAGCTCGCCGCCGAGCACGGTGTCGAGCTGTCCTCCGTCGCCGGCACCGGCGTCGGCGGCCGCATCCGCAAGCAGGACGTCATCGCCGCCGCTGAGGCCGCCAAGGCCGCCCCGGCCCCGGCCGCCGCTGCCGCCCCGGCCGCCGCGCCGAAGGCCGCCGCCGCGCCGTCCGCCCTGCGCGGCCAGACGGTCAAGATGACCCGCATGCGCAAGGTCATCGGCGACAACATGATGAAGGCCCTGCACGAGCAGGCGCAGCTGACCAGCGTGGTCGAGGTGGACGTCACCAAGATCATGTCGCTGCGCGCCAAGGCCAAGGACGGCTTCCTCGCCCGCGAGGGCGTCAAGCTCTCCCCGATGCCGTTCTTCGTCAAGGCCGCCGCCCAGGCGCTGAAGGTCCACGCGGTCGTCAACGCGCGGATCAACGAGGCCGAGGGCACCATCACCTACTTCGACTCGGAGAACATCGGCATCGCCGTGGACTCCGAGAAGGGTCTGATGACCCCGGTCATCAAGGGTGCGGGCGACCTCAACATCGCCGGCATCTCGAAGAAGACCGCCGAGCTGGCCGCCAAGGTCCGCGACAGCAAGATCACCCCGGACGAGCTGTCCGGCGCCACCTTCACCATCAGCAACACCGGCTCGCGCGGTGCGCTGTTCGACACCGTGATCGTGCCGCCGAACCAGGCCGCCATCCTGGGCATCGGCGCGACCGTCAAGCGCCCGGTGGTCATCGAGGCCGACGGCGGCACCGCCATCGGCATCCGCGACATGACCTACCTGTCGCTCTCCTACGACCACCGCCTGGTGGACGGCGCCGACGCCGCCCGCTACCTGGTCGCGGTCAAGGAGATCCTGGAGGCCGGCGAGTTCGAGGTCGAGCTCGGCCTGTAAGGCGTCCCAGCACCTCGGGAGCCCCGCGTCGTCCCCGGACGGCGCGGGGCTCCCGCCGTTCCGGGTGCGCTTTCCGCCGGGTCATGGCATGCGTGGAGGCGGCGGAACAGGGATGCTTGAGCGGTGATGGACGAGACCGACTTCTGGCAGATCATCGACGACACCTGGGAGGCCGCCGCCGGCGATCCCGACGAACAGGCCGAGCGGCTGGTGGAGCGCCTCGTGCAGCTGACCCCGGACGACGTGATCGACTTCGCCCGGCTGTTCGAGGCCCGGTTCCAGCGGGCCCACCGCTACGACCTGTGGGGCGCGGCCCACCTGCTGCTGGACGGCGCCTCCGAGGAGACCTTCGACTACTTCCGCTGCTGGCTCATCGGCCAGGGCCGGGAGGTCTTCGAGGGCGGGCTGGCCGAACCGGACGACCTGGCGGACCTGCTGCCGGAGTTCGACGAGGAGGAGGACGGCGAGGCCGAGGACCTCGGCTACGCCGCCGACGAGGCGTACGAGCAGCTGACCGGCCTGCCGCTGCCGGACGTCGGCGGCCGGGAGGCGGGAGAGCCGTCCGGGGCCCCGCTGGACTTCGAGGACCCGGAGGTCATGGCGAAACGCTTCCCCAAGCTCTGGGAGCGCTACGGGGACCAGTAGGAGCGGCTCAGGTGCTGCTGCCGGAGGAGCTGTCCTGCTTGATGCCCTTGAGGATCTGGTCCAGCACCGAGGCGTCCGGCGCGGCCGGGTCGTCGTCCACGCCGCCCTCGAAGACCACGTAGCCGCCGCCCTTGGCCGGGACGGCGGCCAGCAGCACGTAGCCCTGGGTGCCGTCCGAGGTGCGGACGTGCCAGCGGGTGGCGTAGCCGAGCACGCCGGCGACGCTGACGTAGCCGGAGCCGGAGTCGGTGTGGGAGGAGATCCCGCTGAAGATCGTCCCGGCGTAGGCCGGCATCGCGGCGTCGGCGGCGCCCTTCGGGGTGTCGCCCTGGACGGTGTCCTTCTCGATCGAGAACTGGCCGCGGATGCAGGAGTTGCCGTCGGCGCAGGTGTAGCGGCCGCTGCCGAGGTAGACCGTGGAGTGCGCGGAGTTGGCCGCCGCGTCCCAGCCGTCGAACACCGGGACGGTGATCGCGTGCTGCGGGTCCGGCACGGTGGTCTTGAGGGACGGCACCGGCTTGGGGGTCGGGGCGGACCGGGTCGGGGTGGGGCTCGGCGAGGGGCTGTCGCTCCGGGTGACGGTGACCGTGGGGTTCGGGGTGGGGTCCGCCTTCGGGTCCCCGCCGTTGCCGAGCACCAGCCCGGCGATGATCCCGCCCACCACCAGCACGGCGACGGCGACGCCGGCGATCACGCCGGTCCTGTTGCGCCCCGGGCCGGCCGGCGGCGGGTAGCCGTAGGCGGCGCCCGGGTAGGCCTCCTGGCCGGGGTACGGCGACTGGCCCGGGTACGGTGCCTGGCCGGGGTAGCCGTAGCCGGGCCCCTGGGCCGCGTCCTGCACCGGGTAGCCGTAGCTGCCGGGGGCGGGTGAGCCGCTCTGCGCCGGGTAGCCGTAGCCCGGCTGCTGCTGGTGCGGGGTGGGGGGCTGCCAGGTCTGGGTCGGCGCGTCGGCGACCTGTCCGGCGCCGCCCTGGAGCGGCCGGACCTCGCTGGTCCAGGCGTTGCCGTCCCACCAGCGCTCGTGACCGGGCGCGCCGTCCGCACCGGGGACCGGGTACCACCCGGGAGGCGTCGAGTTGCTCACGGGCGTACGGTACCCGGCGGCGTGCCGCTCCAGACAGGGCGGGTACGTCACGACTCTGCAGCACCCGACCTGACGGTCCGTCAGGTCTTTCGGGCGGCCGGGGCGGGGGTTCGGGCCGGGTTGGGGAGGAGTCAGGCGGTGAGTCGGCGGGCCATCCAGACGTCGTCCACGTAACGGCCGTCGATCAGGAACTCCTCGGCCAGCGAGCCCTCGACCACGAAGCCGCAGCTCTCGTACAGCCGGCGGGCCGGGGTGTTCCAGCCGAGCACCCGGAGGGTCAGTTTGCGGGCGCCGGCGGCCCGGGCCGCCGCGCAGGCGGCCTCGACCAGCCGTCGGCCGATGCCCCGGCCGCGCACCGTGCCGTCGACGGCCAGGCCCTGGATCTGCCGGACGTGCCGGTTGGCGGCCAGCGGGGTCGCGGGGACCTGGCGGACGTAGCCGACGATCCGTCCGTCCAGGACGGCGAGCAGGTACTGGTCGGGGGTGTGCCGCTCGTCGAAGACGCCCTCCTCGGCGGACGGCTCCGGGGAGACGTCGGACAGTGTGGACCAGGCGGCGCGGTTGAGCTCGGCGAGTCCGCGCTCGTCCTCGGGCCGGGCCGGGCGGATGGTCAGATCGTCATCGCGGGTCATGCCGCGTGATGCTAATAGGGCGCGTGCGAAAGGTGACAGCTGATAAGTACTGCGAGGATGAGCCCATGCGCATCGCTGTCACAGGCTCCACGGGATTGATCGGTTCGGCGCTCGTCCGCTCCCTGCTGGCGGACGGCCACGAGGTGGTCCGGCTGGTCCGGCACCGCTCCAGGACGGGCCCGCAGCCCGACGGCAGCACCGCGATCGGTTGGAACCCGCTGCTCGGCGAGGTCGACCGGGACGGGCTGGCCGGGGTCGAGGCGGTGGCGCACCTGGCCGGGGCCGGGGTCGGCGACCGGCGCTGGTCGGACTCCTACAAGCGGGAGATCCGGGAGAGCCGGGTGTACGGCACCGAGACCCTGGCGGTGGCACTGGCGGCGCTCAAGGAGCCGCCGCGGGTGCTGGTCAGCGCGTCCGCGGTCGGCTGGTACGGGCAGACCGGCGATCGGGTGATCGACGAGGACTCCCCCGCCGGGGACGACTTCCTGGCCGAGGTCTGCCTGGAGTGGGAGGCGGCCGCGCGGCCGGCCGAACGGGCCGGGATCCGGGTCGTCCACCCGCGCACCGGGATGGTGCTCTCCGCCGCGGGCGGGGCGGGCGGCCGGCTGTTCCCGCTGTTCAAGCTGGGCCTGGGCGGTCGGCTCGGCAGCGGCCGGCAGTACTGGAGCTACATCTCACTGGCCGACGAGGTCGCCGCACTGCGGTTCCTGATCGACCGCGAGGACCTCTCCGGCGCCTTCAACCTCACCGCGCCCGAGCCGGCCACCAACGCGGAGCTGACCGCGGCGATCGGCCGGGCGCTGGGGCGGCCGACGCCGTTCCCGGTGCCGGAGGCCGTGCTCAAGCTGGTGCTCGGGGAGCTGGCGGTCGAGGTGGTGGGCAGCCACCGGGTGGTGCCGCGGCGGCTGTTGGACGCGGGCTTCCGCTTCGCCCACCCGGACCTGGACTCGGCGGTGCGGGCGGCGCTGTGACGGGCCCGTGCGCCGTGCCGGGCGCGGGCGCCGTGCCGGGTGCGGGCGGCACGGCGTGGGCCTCGCGGGCGGGGCGGGTTGGCGCGCGACGGCGGGCTCGCCCGCCACGGCGGTGAGGCGTCGTCCTGCGTAGTCCGACTACGGCGTTCGCCCTGGCCAGGGGCATATGCCGGGCGGGGTCGGAGGGGTCTCCGGGAGGGGCTCCGGGAGGGGGCGCACGGGAGCACACAGCGGGCGCGTCGCACGCCCCCGGTGACCGTGCGCGCCCGTCTGCCGGGCAACCCGGCCAGTACGGCGCACTGTCCGTGACCGCGCCCCCACCCGGTGCCGCACAACCCCTTCCGACCCCCGCATCGGGCTCATCGCACTTGTCTGACGCTCACACTGACTGGGCATCACCTTCCTCGGACCGTGTCCCGGCACCCCGCTGCCTGCGTCGGCCGGAGCCCCGGGACCAGGGAGGGAGCACGCCAGTGCCCACGTACGACTTCACCCGCCGCGCCCGGCGACCGTCCGACCCGGACGTCGTCGTGGTCGGCGCCGGACTCGCGGGCCTGGCCGCCGCCCGCGCACTCACCGGCCGCGGCCTCACCGTTCAGGTCCTGGAGACCACCGACCGGATCGGCGGCCGAATGGCCACCCGCTCAGTGGACGGCTTCCGCCTCGACGACGGCAGCCACCTGCTGAACACCGCCTTCCCGGAGCTGCGCCGGGCCCTGGACCTCGACCGCCTGGACCTGCGCCCGCTCGCGCCCGGAGTACTCGTGCACAGCGCCGGCCGCCGCTACCGCGCCGGGGACCCCCAGCTCACCGCCGCCCGGCAGGCCGCGCTCCGGGCCCCGCTCGGCAGCCCGCTGGACAAGGCGCGCCTCGGCAGCTGGCTCGGCCGGATCGCCACCGCCCCGGCCGGCCGGCTGAAGGCCCGGCCCGAGACCACCGCCGCCCGCGCACTGACCGGCCACGGGCTCGCCCCGCGCAGCATCGACGGCTTCCTGCGGCCGCTGCTCAGTGCCCTGCTCGGTGATCCGGCCCTCGGCACCAGCAGCCGGATCGCCGAGCTGGTGCTGCGCTCCTACGCGCGCGGCCGGCTCTGTCTGCCCGCCGACGGGATCGCGGCCGTGCCGGCCCAACTGGCCGCCGCGCTGCCCGCCGGCACCGTGCGGACCGGGGTGCGGGTCACCTCGATCGGCGCCGACGGCGTGGAGACCCTCGCCCACGGGCGGATCGGCGCCCAGGCCGTGGTGGTCGCCACCGACGCCCGCTCCGCCGCCGAACTGCTGCCCGGGCTGCGGCTGCCGGACTTCCACCCGGTCACCACCTTCTTCCACGCCGCCGACCGCGCCCCGTTGAACGAGGCGGTGCTGCTGCTCGACGCCGACCGGCCGAACGGGAACCCGCCGCTGGTCTCGCACTCGCTGGTGCTCAGCGAGCTGCACCCGTCCTACGCCCCGGCCGGGCAGGCGCTGATCGCCACCACCGTGCTCGGTCGTCGCTCCTTCGACGCGGGCGGCCCGGCCGGGCTGGAACCGGCCGTCCGGGCCCGGCTCGCGGAGCTGTACGGCACCCCGACGGCGGACTGGCAGTTCCTCAACGTGCGGCACGTCCCGGACGCGGTGCCCGCGATGCCGCCCCCGCACAACCTCCGCCGCCCGGTGCGGCTGCTGGCCGGGCTGTACGTCGCCGGGGACCACCGGGACACCAGCACCGTGCAGGGTGCGCTGGTCTCCGGACGGCGGGCGGCGCAGGCGGTGCTGGGCGACCTGGGGCTGCCGGCCGGTTCCCGGGAGGCGGAGGCGGCGGCCTGAGCGCCGTGTCCGTCGAGCGGTTCTCCGGGACGTGCTCCGCCCGGTGCAAGCACGGGAGCGGTCCGGCCGGGGTGACGGACCGACGGACCGACGGACCGACGGACCCCGAGGCTCCGGGCCGGGAGCCGGTGGGCTCCCGGCCCGGTCACCTTCCGGGTCGTCCGGCCGGGGTGCGCGGTTCAGATCACCCCCGCCTGGCGGGCCGTCTCCTCGAAGGCGCGGGCCACCTGGCTCCCCCGGTACGGGGTGAGGCGGCGGTGGAAGTCCCGGACGTACTCCAGCGAGCGGGCCGAGCGCATCTCCCCCGCCGCCCGCAGCGCGTCGGTGGCCATGGTGCAGGCCTCGTCGAGGTCCCCCATGCCGAGCCGGGCGGTGGCCAGCACCAGCCGGCAGAAGATCCGGCTGCGCGCGTAGGCGGGCGAGCGCAGCCGCAGCGACTTCTCGGCGTGCTGCGCGGAGGTGCGCCACTGCTGGAGGTCGCGGTAGCAGTGGGCGAACTCGTCGGAGAGCTGGGCCTCGTCGAAGTACCGCGCCCAGGAGGGCAGTTCGTCGCCGGTGCGGGAGGCCGCGAGCGAGCGCTCGGCCCGGACCAGCGCCGTGGTGCAGGAGCGGACGTCGCCCAGCAGGCCGTGCCCGCGGGCCTCGGCGGCGTGCATCAGCGACTGGACCACCGGCGGGACGGCGGTGCCGACGCCCTGCTGGGCGACCCGGGCGAGCTGGACGGCCTCCCGCCCGTGGCCCAGGTGGACGGCCTGCTGGCTCATCGTCACCAGGACGTAGCCGCCGAGCGCGCGGTCCCCGGCTGCCTGGGAGAGCCGCAGCGCCTGGACGAAGTAGCGCTGGGCGAGGCCGTGCGCGGCGATGTCGAAGGACGTCCAGCCGGCCAGCCTGGTCAGGTCGGCGACGGCGCCGAACAGGGCCCGGCCGATCTGCTCGCCGTAGCGGCCGCGCAGCATCGGCTCGGCCTCGCTCTCCAGGTAGCGGACCAGCGCCTGGCGGGCGTGGCCGCCGCCGTAGGCGTGGTCGAGCGCGCGGAAGAGGTCGCCGACGGCGCGGATGGCGGCGATGTCGCCGCGGCCGACCCGCAGGGCGGGGCGGGCCTCGCGGGTCGGGTCGGTGTACGGCGGTTCGACGGCGGTGGGCGGGCGGCGGCTCTGGGTGGGCACCCGGCCGATGGTGGCGGCGGTGCCGGTGGTTCCGGCGGTGCTGCGGGCGCCGGGGCTGCCCGGGGCTCCGGGGGTGCCGACGGGCTGGGGGCGCGCCGGGCTCAGGGCGGGCGTGCCCGGGACGGCGGGCGCCGGTGCGCCGGGGGCGGCGCCGGGCGGACCGGCGTCCGGGCGGGCCAGGGTGGAGCCGTCCCGGGCGACCCGCTCGTCGGTGCGGCCGATCAGCCAGTCCCGGCTGGGGACGACCAGGCCGGCCGGGGTGAAGGCGATCCGGCGCAGCTCGGACTGCGGGCCGTTGTCCTTGCGCCACATGCTCGCCACGATGTCCACCGCCTCCTGCGGGGTCTCGGCGAACTCCAGGCCCGCGTAGACCGGGGCGCAGGCGTCCAGGCCGAGGTCCTGGGCGGTGAGGCGGCGGCCGAGGCGGCGGGTGAAGACCTCGGCGATCAGCGCCGGGGTGGCGCCGCGGGGCTGCTGCCCGCGCAGCCAGCGGGTGACCGAGGTCTTGTCGTAGCGCAGGTCGAGGCCGTGCTCCAGGCCGAGCTGGTCGACCCGGCGGGCCAGCCCGGCGTGCGAGAAGCCGGCCTCCTCGATCAGGGCGGCGAGCTGGCCGTTCTGCGGCGACGGGCCGGAGTGGCCGGTGTGGCTGCCGTGACCGCTGGTGGTCGCGGGGGCGGCGGTGGCTTCGTGCCGGGCGGGTGTGGTCTGCGCGGGCAGCCGCAGCTCGTCGGCGGTCGGGGCGTCGGCGGTCAGCGTGTCAGCGGTCAGCGTGTCGCCGGTCAGCGTGTCGGCGGTCAGGGCGTCGGGGGCGTCCGGAAGGCCCCGGCCGACCTGGCCTCGGCGCTGGCCGAGCGGGTCGAGCGGTCCGTACGCCGGGCTGTCGGTTGCAGGCCGTTGGGGCATGTCAGTCAACACCTCTCGGACGTCGCACCGGGCTCCACCAGCACTTCGGCTCGCCCGGGGCGGCGCCCCCTGTCGGGAATCGGCGTGAATGTAGCGAGCATTCGGGCGCTATGGGTGGATCTGACCGAGCAATCCTCCGAACGGGTGAAGCAACCGCGCCCATTGTGGGGAAGCGAGGTCACGATGGGTTTGGCCTTCCGGGGTCGAACCGTCGATCGACACTCGTAGTGGTTGACGCCATGGTCAGCGGTCCTGCTGTGTCGGTCCGCCACATGGGAGCCGCGCCGCCGGATTCCTACCGTTCTCGGCCATGGACACCTCTACTGCCCGCCCGCTCGACGGCCGCACGGCCCTGGTCACCGGGGCCGCCTCGGGTATCGGCCGGGCCTGCGCCGAAGCCCTCGCCGGGGCAGGCGCCCGGGTCTACGTCGTCGACCTCGCGGCCGGCCCGGCCCGGGAGCTCGCGGACCGGATCGGCGGGCACGCGATCGTCGCGGACCTCGCCGATCCCGGGGCCGTGGACGCCCTGCCGGCCGACGCCGACATCGTGGTCAACAACGCCGGGCTCCAACACGTGGCGCCCGTGCACGAGTTCCCCGTCGACCGCTTCACCCTCATCCAACGCGTCATGGTCGAGGCCCCGTTCCGCATCCTGCGCCGCACGCTCCCGCACATGTACGAGCGGGAGTGGGGCCGGATCGTCAACGTCTCCTCCGTCCACGGCCTGCGCGCCAGCGCCTTCAAGTCCGCGTACGTCACCGCCAAGCACGCCCTGGAGGGCCTCAGCAAGACCGTCGCGCTGGAGGGCGCCCCCTACGGCGTCACCAGCAACTGCCTCAACCCCGGGTACGTCCGAACCCCCCTGGTGGAGAAGCAGATCGCCGCCCAGGCCCTGGCCCACGGCATCCCGGAGGACGAGGTCGTCGAACGGATCATGCTCGACCGCACCGCGGTCAAGCGCCTCATCGAACCGGACGAGGTCGCACAACTCGCCCTCTGGCTCTGCACCCCGCCCGCCGCGTACATCACCGGCGCCAGCCTTCCCATCGACGGCGGCTGGACGGCGCACTGACACGGGGCTCACCGACACGGGGCCCACCGAACGGGCACACCGACACGGGGGCGCATCGCGACCGCGGACGAGACCGCGCACGACACCGGCGCCCCTGGACGAAAGAACCGGCGGTGCCCCCCGCGGACGCCTCGTCCACGGGGACCACCGCCGGCGCACCGCCGGTCGCGGTCGATCAGTGGCCCTACGGCCGCCGGGTCCCCGGAGTCACTGGTACCGGGCCACCTCCGGCCGGACGACCAGGCGGACCCGGGTGAGGACGTCCGGGGGCAGTTGCCCGTTGAGCTCACGGCCGTACCGGCCGGCCAGGCGCCGGAAGAACTCGCCCTCGGTGTCCGGCACGATCCGGTGCACCCGGCCCCGGACCTCCAGGTAGCGGTACGGCTGCTCCGGGTCGTTGACCGACACGGAGACCCGGTCGTCCCGCCGGACGTTGGCGTACTTGACCCGGGTGGTGGACGTGCTGAACGACAACTCACCCTCCTCCCACAGGAACCACATCGGGTTGACCTGCGGGGCGCCGTCCGCCCGGAGGGTGCCCAGATGGCAGAAGAGCGGCCGGATCAGCAGGTCCTCGTGGCCGGCCGGCACCACCTGGCGGGCCATCAGGCGCCACTGCCGGCGAGAGCGGGTACCGCGTCCAGGTCGTCCGCCGAACGCAGGGCCACCGTCCGCATCCAGGGGTGGGCCCGCTCGGCCAGCTTCGTCAACGGCCCCGCGGGCGCCAGCTCGACGTGGAGCGTCCGCGCCGAGGAGTGCCGGGCGACGGACTCCGCGCACAGGTCCCACCGCACGGCCGAGGTGAGCTGCGCGACCAGCCGTTGCCGGAGGTCGTCCGGTCCGCCGACGAGGGCGCCGTCACCGTTGCCCAGCATCGCGGAGTCCGGCGACCGCCACGGCGCCCGGGCCACGGCGCGGGCGAAGGGCTCCAGGGCCGGAGCCATCGCCTCGGTGTGGAAGGCCCCGGCCACTTCAAGCCGGACCACCCGCACGCCGGCCGGCGGCTTCGCGCCGAAGGCCTCGACCGCGGCCGAGGGACCGGCCGCCACGAACTGGTGGCTGCCGTTCCAGTTGGCCACGGACAGTCCCCCGGCCCGGATCGCGTCGACGATCGCCTCGTCCGCCGCGCCGTCCCGCTTGGACGGCATGCACGCCGCCATGCCGGTCGGGGCCGTCGCACACGCCGCCGACATGGCCTTCCCGCGTTCCCGGGCGAGGGCGACCGCCGCCTCCGGGGACAGGTAGCCCGCACCCGCGGCCGCGGCCAGCTCGCCGACGGAGTGCCCGGCGTACAGCACCCGGTCGGGGTCCACGTCCAGCCGGGCCCGCAGCCGCTCCAGCGACAGCAGCGCCGTCGCCGTGATCAGCGGCTGCGCGACGGCGGTGTCGGCCATCGCGGCGGCGTCACGGCCGGCCTCCAGCAGGTCGAGCCCGGCGGCCTCGGACCACTCGGCGAGCAGCTCCCGGGCGTACGGTGCCGACGCCAGCCAGGAGTCGAGCATCCCCGGTCGGTGCGCCCCCTGACCCGGCACGGTGATCACGTGGTCGTACATGGTGCCTCACTTTCCTTGGACGGCAGGTCGGTCGGCGCTGCTCGCCGTGGCGAGGGAGTCCGGGGGCCGGCTCAGGGTGATCGCGCGCTCCACGGTGAGCACGGGCTGTCCGTCACCGGTGCGGGAAACCCCGGAGAACACCGCGGTGTCCTCGTGCGCGTCGAGCAGCCGCACCGAGTGCACGAGGAGCTCGCCCGCCCGGACCGATCCCTCGAAGCGCAGGTTGCGGGCCGACCCGAACACCAGCAGCCGGTCACGCGAACCCTCCTCGGCGTCGAGCACGGCCAGCAGCCCGCACGCCTGGAGGAAGGACTCCAGCACCAGGGTCGACGGGAGCCGGGCCGGCCGGGCCGATCCGGCGTGGCCGCCGAGCTCGTGCCGGGACACGGCCTTGACGGCGGTCAGCTCGCCCGGCGCGTGGGCGAGGATCCGGTCGACGTGGAGCGCCGGGTGGCCGTACGGCAGCAGGTCGGCCGGGTCCGGGTACCCGGTCATGACGCGCACCTCCAGGTCGCGGCGATCCGGGCACAGCGCCGGCCGCCGACGGTGCAGGTCGTCGTGGTCGACAGCAGCGGGCGCTCTCCGGTGACGCTCGTGTCGAACAGCACCTCCTCCCCCGCCAGGACCGGCAGGCTGAACCGGGCCGACTCGACGGAGACCAGTTCCATCCCCCCGGGCGCGCCGTCCAGGTGGAGTTCGAGCATCTGCTGCACGCCCTCGATCAGGAACACACCGGGGTAGACCGTCAGCGACGGGAAGTGCCCGGCCAGGTAGGGGTCGTCGGCGCGCACCCGCTTGCGGCCGAGGAACCCGCCCTCCCGCGCCTCGACCGCGTCCACCGCGGACAGCGGCAACTGCCGGGCGGCGGTCACCGCTCGCCGTCCTGGCGGCGGAGCAGCACCAGCACGGCCACCACCGACAGCGCGGCCAGAACCACCGAGATCCACATCACCTGGTGGAACGCCGAGGCGTGCGCCGAGGCGAGGGTGGAGACCTGGTCCGGGTGCTGCGCGAAGAGCTGCTTGACGTCACCCGCGGCCAACTCGTCCGCCGCCTTGGCGGCGTTGAGGTCCGCGGGCAGCGAGGCGTCCGCGAGCCGGGTGTTGACGAACGAGGCGACCAGGGCGACGACGACCACGGAGGCGAGGGACTCCGCGGCGAGCCGGATGGTGTTGAACATCCCCGCCGCCATGCCCGCCGAGGTGTTCGGCACGGAGCCGACCGCCGCACCGTCCATCACGCCGTTGAGCACACCGACACCTGCGCCGGTGACGGCCAGCGGGACCGCCAGCGCCCACAGCGCGCTGTCGCCCTCGACGAAGGTCAGCCCGAACGCGCCGAGGCCGATCAGGGCGAGGCCGCCGACCAGGATCAGCCGCAGCGGCACGCCCGCGGCGCTCAGCCGGCCGGACACCATCGGCACCAGGAAGATGGGCACGGTCAGCAGCAGGATCCGCAGGCCGGCCGCGCCGTTGCCCAGTCCGCCCACGCTGAACAGGAAGGCGGGGAGCAGCAGGAGCAGCCCGATGAAGCCGAACGCGAACTCGATGTTGACCAGGTTGACGGTGAGGAACTGGCGGTCGGCGAAAAGGCCCAGTTCGAACATCGGGTTGCTCGTGCGCCGCTCGTGGAGGACGAACAGGACGAAGGTCAGCACCGCGCCCGCGAACAGGGCGATGGTGCGCGCGTCGGCCCATCCCGACTGCGGGCCCTCGATCGTGCCGATCGTGAGCAGCAGCAGCGCGGCGGTGAACAGGCCCGCCCCGAGGAAGTCGAAGCGGTTGCCGCCCTTGCTGCGGGACTCGGTCAGCACCAGCGAGCCGAGCAGGCCCGCCGCCACGATCACCGCATGGAACCCGAACACCGCCCGCCAGTTCAGGAGTTGGGCGATGAAGCCGCTGATGGTCGGCCCGAGCGCGAGCCCGGCGCCGATCACCACACCGACCAGCCCGAAGGCCTTGGCCCGGGCCGGGCCGTCGAACGAGTTGGCCACGATGGCGGTCATCGACGTCACGATGGCGCCGGCCCCGATCCCGGCGGCGGCCCTGGCCACGTCGATCACCAGGGTGCTCTGGGCCAGGACGGTGACCAGCAGGGAGGCCAGGTACATCCCGGCGCCGAGGCGGAAGACCCGGCGCCTGCCGTACTGGTCGGCGAGCACGCCCGTGGCGAGCATGGTGCTCGCCGCGGCCACGTTGTAGGCGTTGACCACCCATTGGAGCGGGGCCAGGCCACCGCCCAGGTCGGTGCCGATCCCCGGTAGCAGGAGCGGCGTGCCGCTGACTCCGAGGGGCACGATCACGACGGCCACCGCGGCCACCGCGAGCACCGACCACGACGGTGTGCGGCGTTCGCGGGTGGCGGCGGTGCCCGTGTGGATGACGGACTCCGTGCTGGTCACTGTTGGACTTCCTGTCTGTGAGGTGTTGGCCTACGCGGCGAGCGAGCCCGCGAACGAGGTGATGGCACGCACGAGGGAGTTGGCGGGCAGGTCGGCGAACAGGACGTCGTGGTGGCTCAGGGCCTTGTCCTCGACGAGGTCGAGACGGCTGATGGCCGACAGCTGGGCGAGTTCCTTCGCGGCCTCCAGCGAGGAGCCGTTGGTGAACGCGGAGGCGTAGGCCAGCACCGGGACGTCGATCTCCTTGGCGTGCAGGCCGCGCAGGCCGAGCAGCTCGGTGATCTCGTTCGGCCGCAGCGGGTCCGCGGCGATCAGGTCGAGCAGGGTGCGGTTCAGCGTGTGCCACTGGAACCCGCCCGCGCCGAGCGCGTGGGCGTGGGCGACGACACCGAGCCGGGTCGGGCCGTCCTGCACCCAGGTGCCACCGTCGAAGTGCCCGGCCGTCACGCCGTATCCCGGCTTGGCGTTGCCCAGGTTGACCAGGGCGGCGAAGACCTCGTGGTTGGTGGCCGAGGCCGAGACGGGGTACCGCTCCGGCAGGTGGGCGGCCAGCGGCGAGACGGCGGTGGGCTGCTCCAGCACCGCGCGGGCCGCCAGCTTGTAGAACAGCGCGGCGGTCTCCGGCGGGCCGTCGAAGCCGAGGGTGGCCGACGTCGAGGTGTCGGTCTCGAACACGCCGCCCGCGCGGATGCCGGCGAGCCAGCCCTGCGCGGTGGCGAGGTCGATGCCGAACTCCATGCCGGCGCCGCGGAAGGCGTTGAGCGCACCGCCGTCGACCAGGATCAGGCCGTCGATGCTCCGGTGGCCGCCGACGCCGTCGAAGTCCCAGCTCGCGTAGTGCACGGCTTCGGCGGAGCCCACGGAGTGCCCCGCGAGCAGGACCTTGCGCCCGCCCTCGGCGGCCGCGGCGACCGCGACCCGGATGTCGTCGACCAGGACCTGAAGCCCCCACTCGGCGTACTCGGCGAACCGGGCCTCGTCGGGGCGCCGGTAGCCGCCGTCGAGGTAGTAGGCCACGGCCTGGTCCAGGGGCGCCCCGGCGCGGGAGGTGTCGGCGAGGAACGCCTCGCGCCGGTCCATGGCCCAGAACTGGAGGTCGGGCGCGACCGCGGCGACGCTGCGGCCCAGGGCGGTGAAGCCGGCGGCCGTGCCCTCCTTGCCGCCGAGGAACAGCACGACCGTGGAGGCGTGCGGGTTGCCGATCTTCAGCAGGCCGATCGAGGCGTCCGTGGAAGTCCCGGTCGGCACCGGGAGGGTCACGTACTCCTCGCGCCAGGGGCGGAAGGAGGTGGTCAGGGCTGCGTCCATGTCTGGGTGTTCCTATCGGTGGTTCGGATCGGTTGTCAGGGGCGGGGCGGACGGGGCGGGCGGGCGGGTCACACGCCCATCCCGATGCCGCCCCCGATGGGTATCGAGGCCCCGGTGATGAACCCGGCCTCGTCGGAGATCAGGAAGCCGACCAGAGCGGCCACTTCCTCGGGTGTTCCGGTGCGGCGCAGCGGGGTCTGGGAGACCACCTGGTCGCGCCTGCGGTCCGTCAGACCGGCGATCATCTCGGTCTCGATGAGGCCGGGCAGGACGGCGTTGGCCGTGATGCGCGCCCGGCCCAGTTCCCAGGCGAGGGAGCGGGTCAGGCCGATCAGCCCGCTCTTGGAGGCGGAGTAGCTGGTCTGCCCCGGCGAGCCCCACAGGCCCATGACCGAGGAGACGAACACGATCCGGCCCCACTTGTTCGACATCATGTCGGACACCGCCTCGCGGACGACGTTGAAGGCGCCCGTGAGGTTGGTGTCCAGCACGCCGGCCACGTCGTCGGCGTTCTGGGTGACCAGCAGCCCGTCCTGGGTGATGCCCGCGCTGCTGACGACGATGTCGATCTCGCCGAGCACCTCCCGGGCCTCGCGCACCGCCGAGGCCACCGAGTCCGGGTCGCGGACGTCGCAGTGGACGAACGAGACGCCGTCCACCTCGGGGCGGGTGCTGCGGTAGGTGCCGACGACGCGGTACCCGCGCTTGGCCAGGTCCCTGGCGATGGCCTCGCCGATGCCCCGGTTGGCCCCGGTGACAAATGCCGATCGCGAGCTCATCGCGACACTCCTTCACAGATCGCCGCGGAGCCGCTGATCATCGAGTCGATGAGCGCGATCGCGGATTTCGTCGCGTCCCCGCCGGAGAGCACGCCGCACCAGCCCGCCTCGCGGGCGCCTGCGACGTTGCCCGGCAGGTCGTCGACCAGGACGTTGAACCGGGGGGCCAGGCCCGAGCGGGCCTCGGCGAGACGGAATATCCGGGTTTCGGGTTTGCGGGTGCCGACGTCGCAGGACAGCACGACGTCGTCGAAGCCGTCCGCGACGGTGGGGAAGGCGGCCAGGTGGCCCCGCCACTCGACCGGCAGGTTGGACATCAGCCCGACGAAGGCGCCGGCCGCCCGCCACTCCCGCAGGGCCGCCACCCAGTCCTCGTCGAGCCGCCGGTCGCTCCACCAGCGGGTGGCGAAGTCGGACAGGTCGGCGGAGACGTCGTAGCGGCCGAGCAGTTCGCGTTCGATCTCCCCGGTCCAGCGGCGCTCGTCGAGGACGCCGGAGTCGAGCACCGCCATTCCGTCCGGGCAGCCGTGGCGCTCGGCGATCGCGCGCAGGCACCGCACGATCTGCGCGGGGGTGAAGTCCGTGCCCTCGCAGAACCGTCGCACCCCCTCGGCCAGCGGCGGGGTGAGGACGCCGCGGAAGTCGCTCCAGATCGCGATCCGGGTCATGACCGCCTCGCCATCGACGTCAGTTCGAACCACATCCCGGTGACGACGCGGTCGTCCTGCCGGCAGCTGACCTCGACCTCGTTGCCGGACCTGCGGGCGAGGACGGTGGTCCGGGTGTCGAGTTCGGCGAACCCGGGGAACTCCGCGCGGCAGCCGCTGATGATCCAGTCCACCGGACGGTCGGTGCAGGCCAGGGCGAGCTGGCGGCCCGCTTCGATGAGCACCATCGCGGGGTAGTGGTCGTAGTCGTGGTCGAACAGACTGGTGTTGGCCAGGTCCGCGTCGAGGAGCGCGGTGGCCCCGTCGGCGGTCCGCTCCAGCCCGGCCAGCACGACGTTGGCCGTCTGCGTCCGGCCGACCCGCGCGGGCTCGGCGATGTCCCGGTGGCGCCGGAAGGTGGCCCGCATCGTCGCGGTGGTCGGTGCCGGGGAACCGTTGCGCTGGTAGGCGCGCAGGTCCGCGTACCGCCCCTTGGGCACCCCCTGGACGGCCATCCGCGAGTTCAGCACGGGCTCGTTCGAACCGGTGACGACGGCCTCCTGCGAGTAGACGATCTGCTTCGGCGAACCGTCGGCGCGCAGCTTCATCTGCTCCATGGAGGTGGTGATCATCAGCTCCTTGGTGGAGTTCACCAGGGTGTCGACGTTGCTCAGCCGGATGTCGATGGAGTTGAAGAACGCCGCGACCCCGAGCGGAACGCCCTCGAAGCGGTGCGCCGCGCTGATCGCCGCCTGTCTGCACGCCTCGGTCATCAGCAGCAGGTCGAGCCGGTGCCGGCCGTGGTGGTCCAGGTAGTAGGAGCTGATGTCGGTGGTGACCGTCGTGGTGTGGTAGCGGTGTTCGGCGCCCCAACTCGGCGGGGAGACCAGGATCTCCTGGTTCGCGCGGTGCACCAGCTCCTGGGTGATGCGGTTGACGGCCGTGGTCATCGAGTGCTGTCCCCCCTGTTGCGAGCGGTCTCCGGTGCGATGTCGGCCACGATCCCGTCCGGGCGCACGACGCAGGTGACGCGCCGGCTGATGCCCAGGGCGGACCGCAGGGCCGGCCCGGTCAGCGACACGACGTCGCGCCCCGCCCGCTGGACGACCGAGTGCCGCACCTTGCTGTGGCGGCCCGCCGTGCCCGCGGGGTCGAACTCGATGGCGACCGGCTCGGTCAACGACAGGAAGTCGTGCAGGCGCGCCCCGCCGGCGGTGTCCGTGGGGATCGCGACGTTCGGCAGCCTGGCGTGGCTGCGGAGCACCCCGACGGCCTTCGGACGGCCCTGCCCGGGGCCCGGGCTGAACCGCTGGGCGATCTGGGTCTGGCGGGGGATCACCACGCGGTCGAGCAGCCCGGTGCGCTCGGCGCCGTACAGCACCGCGTCCCGCAGGCGGCGGCGCAGTCCGCGCACACCCCAGAGCCGGGTCTGGAGGTCGGTGTCGCGCAGCACGTTCTCGACCACCTGGTGGCGTTCGTCCGCCCACTGGGTGAAGACCCGGCCGGACTCCGCCGCGGACCGCGGGTGGCGGCAGATCGCGCCGAGGCGCCAGGCGAGGCCGGTCGCGTCCTCCACGCCGGTGTTGATGCCCTGCCCGCCCGCCGGGCTGTGCGCGTGGGCGGCGTCCCCGACCAGGAACACCCTGTCCCGCCACACGTGTTCCGCGGCCTTGCGGTGGATCCGGAACCGGCCGGCCACGTGGCCGTCGAGGAACCGGACCGGGACGGGCGACCGCCGGCCCACCACGCGCGCCACCGTGTCGACCAGCGCCTCGCCCTCCGGGATCTCGCGGGGCGCGCTGATGAAGGCGCGCCACTGCTCGTTCGGGAGCGGCACCATGACGAGCACACCGGTGTCGGTCATGAAGTAGTGCGCGGAGTCGGTGGAGAGCTCCGTGTCGCAGGGGCCGTCCGAGAGGAGGAAGGTCTGTTCGTAGGTCTGGCCCACGAACTCGACGCCGATCGCCGAGCGGACGGCGCTGTGGACGCCGTCCGCGCCGATCAACCAGTCGTAGGCCTCCTCCCGCGCCGCGCCGGTCTCCAGGTCGGTCAGCGTCGTGGTCACCGCGTCCGCGTCCTGCCGCAGAGCGGTCAGTTCGGTGTGGGTGCGGACCGAGCCGCCGAGCTCGGACAGGCGGTCCCGCAGGACGCGCTCGGTGGTGTGCTGCGGGATGGCCAGCGCGTACGGGTACTTGGTGTGCCGCAGCCTGCGGAAGGTCATGCTGGCGACGCGGGTGCCGTTGGAGTGGTAGTGCTGGCCGGTGAGTCGGTGGCCCTCGGCCACCAACCGGTCGGCGACGCCCAGGCGTTCGAAGCTCTCCAGCGCGCGGGGCCAGAGCACCACGGCCTTCGGGTGGGTGTGCGGGGCGGCGGCCTTGTCGACCACGGTCACCGGCAGCCCCTGGAGGCGCAGGGAGACGGCGGCGGACAGGCCGACCGGGCCGGCGCCCACGACCAGGATCCGGGGGCTCATGTCCCGGCCCCGATCCGCAGGACGGCCGCACCGACGGCGCCGGAGATGTCGATCCCCGTGATCAGCGCCGTGTCGCCGGGCCGTCCGACCGCCAGGGCGGCCGCGACCTGGAGGGCCCCGGTGGCGCTGCCGCACTCGCCGAGCGCCTTGCGCACGTCCACCCGCGGAGCCGCGAAGCCGGCCAGTGCGGCCTGTTCGGCCGCGGCCAGCACCGTGCTCTCCGAACCGGGCAGGACGAGGTCGACGGCGGTGCCCTCCACCCCGGCCTGCCGGAGCACTCCGGTGATCACCCGGCGCAGGGCGTCGCTGTAGCCGGCGGCCGAGCGGTCGGGAGCGAAGCCCACCGCGCACGCCGGTACGGTCGCCAGCGCGGGCGCCTCGCTGAGCCCCTCGGGCTCCAGCGCGAACACCGCGGCGGCCTCGCTGACCGGCACGGTCTCGTGCACGATCTTCTTCGAGCGGATGCCCCAGGCCGTGTGCGGGGACAGCTCCTCCACCCCGCCCACCAGCATCCGCTGCCCGTGGCCGCGGCTGATCAGCCGCGCCGCGTACTGCAGCGCCGAGACGGCACTGAGGTTCCCGTTGGCCAGCGTGGAGTTGGGGCCGCTGAACCGGTGCCAGATCGCGATCTGGCTGGCGCAGCAGTTCATCGTGGTGTTGGGGAACTGGGCCGGGTTGACCAGGTCGATGCCGGCCCCCTCGATCACCCGGGAGTCCAGTTCGATGCTGCTGCGGAGGCTGCCCACCGTGCTGCCC
This sequence comes from Kitasatospora sp. NPDC101157, assembly GCF_044768255.1. Taxonomy (NCBI): domain Bacteria; kingdom Bacillati; phylum Actinomycetota; class Actinomycetes; order Kitasatosporales; family Streptomycetaceae; genus Kitasatospora; species Kitasatospora sp. NPDC101157. The sequence continues at coordinate 120,774 of NZ_JBIWPL010000004.1, forward strand.
ATCGCGACCCCGGTGGACAGCCAGGAGTCGTCGGTGATTCCGGCCCGCTCGGTCAGCGTGCGCTTGAGCGTGGCGCTGACCGCCAGTCCGAGGGCGGTGGTGCGGTCGATGTTCTTCGTGCCCTTCTTGGGCACGTAATCGGTGATCCTGAAGGAGGGCACGGCCGAGATCCGGCCGGGAATTCCGACGTAGTCACCGGCGTCCGCCTCCGGCGGCGGGTTCTGCGGCAGACCGTCGGCCGCGTTCAGGCGTTCCCGTAACGCGTCCGTGCCGAGGCCGGCGACGGACAGGACGGAGATGTCGGTGATCCGAGGTGCACCGGTCCGGCTCATCACAGCGACTCCCCCGTCGCGGCGGCCACGGGACGATCCGTGACGGCGCCGAATATCGTGATCGCGTTGTTCCCGCCGAACGCGAAACCGTGGTTCTGGGCGACCTTCACGTCCGCGCTCCGAGCCTTCCCGGCGACGAAGTCGATGCCGGGTCCGAGCTCGGGATCGACCTCGGTGAGGTTGATCGTGGGCGGAAGGAAGGAATCCTCGATCGCCTTGCAGCAGGCGATGGCACCGAATCCGCTCGCCGCGCCCATGGTGTGCCCCAGCATCGACTTGATGGAGCTCATCGGCGGGTGCGCGTCACCGAAGACGCTGCGCGTCGCGGTGACTTCGGTGACGTCGTTGGTCGGTGTGCCCGTGCCGTGGGCGGAGATGTAGTCGACGCTGCCCGCGTCGATCCCGGAGTGCGCGTGGGCCTTCCGGATGCAGTCCGCGATGCTGTCCGCGTCCGGGTGCACGATGTGGTGCGCGTCGCAGGAGAGCCCGTAGCCGAGGAGTTCGGCGTAGATGTGGGCACCGCGGCCGGTGGCGTGCTCCAGTTCCTCCAGCATGAGCACCGCGCCGCCCTCGGCCGTGACGATGCCGGTCCGGTTGCGGTCGAACGGCCTTCCCACCCCGTCGGCGATGGCGCCGAGGCTGAGGAAACCCGCGTGGGTGAAGCGGTTGACGCTGTCGGCGCCACCCGCGAACATCACGTCCGCCTCGCCCGAAGCGATCTTGTCGCCGGCGCTGCCGATGGCGTAGTTGGCCGCCGAACAGGCCGTGGGAATCGTCATCGTCTCGCCGTGGAGGCCGAGTTCGACCGAGACGGCGGCGGCGATGTTGCCGGCGGGTAACTGGCTCACCAGGCCGGCGTCCATGAGGCCGGGGCCGTGGTCCAGCCAGTGGCCGGTGAGGGTGTCGACGGTGGGGGCCTCCCCGTTGGTCGTCCCGATGATCGCCCCGGTCACCAGCCGCAGTTCCTCGGTCAGCTCGATGCCCGAGTCCTGAGCGGCCAGCCGAGCGGCTGCGGCCGCGATCTGCGCGGTCCGGCCCCAGTCGCCCGGGTCGATCGTGCGGACGATCGATTCCGGCGAGAAGTCGTGCACTTCGCCGCCGAGGTGGCTGCTGAAGTCGCTGCTGTCGAAGGAGCGGATCTCCGAGATCCCGCTCCGGCCGTGCTTGATGCCTTCGGTGAAGTTCTCGACACCGGTGCCGATGCTGCTGACGCAGCCGATTCCGGTGACGACCACCCGACGGGTCCTAGCCTTCATCGCCGGCCTCCTCGGCGGCGCGCAGCTGGATGATCCGCCGGATGATCTCGTCCACGGTGCGCAGTTCCCCGACCTCTTCACGGGGCAGGCGGATCGCCAGTTCCTTGTTCACCCTCGCGAGGACCTGGATCAGGCCGAGCGAGTCCGCCTCGTAGTCGTCGATCAGGTTCGCGGTCAGGTCGACCTCGTCGGGCTCGACATCGAGTTCGAGTTCGTCGACGACGATCTCCAGGGTGACCTGCTTGATCGTCTCGTCGCTGAGCTTGGTTTCCACTTGCGCCTCCATGACTGGATATGGGCAGCCGTCATCACCGGCAACGCCGGGAAGGGGATTGCTCTGGAACGCCGATTTCCGGCGGAGTCCCCGTCGTGGACGGAGGACTCCCGCGCGCTCACGCGCGGTGCGGCCGATCGGTCCGGTTGTCGGGGACTCGACTCGCCCCGGTCCGGCGGCGATCGGCTCCCGCGGGCACGACTCCGCCCGCGTCATCGGCCACTGACGCCCACCTGCGGTTGCTACCCACGTCTTCGCTCACCCCCGTAGCGACGGTCAGCCCCATGTGGGGGTGACTCCCACAAGGGTTATACACCCAGAAGGTAATCGCTGCCTAGTGGGGGTCAAACCCATGCGGGTGCTGCTACCTTCCGCTTATGACGAGCAAATCCCCTCAGAAACACCAGCCGGAGTCGCTACGCGACATCAAGAAGGCCGAGGTCAAGGAGCAGATCCTCCGCTCGGCGCGCGAGCTCGGCGCCGCCTTCGGCTACGACGCGACCACCGTCGCGCAGATCTGTCGGCACGCCCGTGTGGGCACCAGCACCTTCTTCCGCTACTTCCCGGAGAAGCAGGGGGTGTTCCTGGCCCCCGAAGTCGAGCTGTGGGACCGGTACCTGGAGGAACTGTCCCCGGAGGCGTCGACGATGGCGGACCTCAACGAACCGCTCGAACACGTGCTGTCGACCGCGGGCGAACAGTGGGCCGACGACTTCGCCGCGTCCCTCGACCTCGCGGCCGGGAGCATGACGCTGGCCAAGCACAGCTTCGACCACTGCGTCGAGATGGAACTCACCATCCTCGGCAGGGTCGTCGCGAACGGCGCCCAGGACAGCCTGGTGACCCACATGCGGGTCGGGGTCTTCCTGGCCTCGTGGCGCATCGCCCAGAGCCGCTGGCGCGAGGCCGGCGACCGCACCGTCAGTTCACTGGCCGCGATCAGGCGGGAGGCGTTCGACCTGGTGAAGCACCTCGGAGCCGACCCCCCGTCGGCCTGATCCCCCCCACGGCCCGGTCCGGACCGGACAGAGCCGACCAGTAGCCGGGGTCGTCATGGGGTGGACGGCTATATCCACCCCATGGGCTACGTGGGTCAACCACATAGTCCCGGGGACGCGGGGTTCCTACCTTGTGGCGACGCGTCCCCGTCCGGTTCTGGGAGGAGCGGTAGCCATGGAGGGCTCTGCACGTGGTTCGGCGGTGAGCAGCTCACTCCCCCGAGTGGTGGCTGCGAGCCTGATCGGTACGACCATCGAGTGGTACGACTACTTCGTATACGGAACGGCTGCGGCTCTCGTGTTCGGGAAGCTGTTCTTCCCCCACGCCGATCCGCTGACCGGGACCCTGCTGTCGTTCCTGACCTATGCGATCGGCTTCGCGGCGCGGCCGGTCGGAGCCCTGGTGTTCGGGCACTTCGGTGACCGGATCGGGCGCAAGAAGCTGCTGGTGGTGAGCCTGCTGCTGATGGGCGGGTCGACCACCGCGATCGGGCTGCTGCCCACCTACGACTCGGTCGGGGTGGCCGCGCCGGTGCTGCTGACGGCCCTGCGCCTGGTGCAGGGGTTCGCGCTCGGCGGCGAGTGGGGCGGCGCGGTGCTGCTGGTCTCGGAGCACGGCGACCGGCGGCGGCGGGGGTTCTGGGCCTCCTGGCCGCAGGGCGGCGCACCGGCCGGGAACCTGCTGGCGGCGGGCGTGCTGTCGCTGATGACGTCGGTACAGTCCGAGAGCGCGTTCCTGGCCTGGGGGTGGCGGGTGCCGTTCCTGCTGTCGGCGGTGCTGGTCGGGATCGGCATGTGGATCCGGCTGGCGGTGGACGAATCGCCGCTGTTCCAGCAGGCGCTGGCCGCGCGGCAGGGCAGAACGGATCAGAAGCCGCCGCTGGTGGGGGTGTTGCGGCACCACTGGCGAGAGGTGCTGGTGGCCATGGGCGCGCGGATGGCGGAGAACATCTCGTACTACGTGATGACGACCTTCGTGCTCACCTACGCCGTCACCCACGCGCACTTCGACAAGCAGAGCGCGCTCAACGCCGTACTCATCGCCTCCGCGATCCAGTTCGCGCTGATCCCGCTGTTCGGAGCGCTCTCGGACCGGGTCGGGCGCAAGCCGGTGTACCTGGTCGGCGCGGCCGGGGTCGGGGTGTGGGCGTTCGTGTTCTTCGGGATGGTCGACACCGGCTCCTTCGGGACGCTGGTGCTGGCGGTGACCGTCGGGCTGGTCTTCCACAGCGCGATGTACGCGCCGCAGGCGGCCTTCTTCTCCGAGCTGTTCGCGACCCGGATGCGCTACTCGGGGGCCTCGATCGGCGCCCAGTTCGCCTCGGTGGCGGCCGGCGCGCCCGCGCCGCTGATCGCGACCGCCCTGCTCAGGGACCACGGCAGCGCCACGCCGATCTCGGTGTACGTGGCCGCCGCGGCGGCGCTCACCGTGCTGGCGGTGCTGTGCGGGCGGGAGACCAGGGGGCAGGACCTCGCGGAGGTCGAGGAACGGTCGGCGGAGGGCCTGCCGGTGGACGGCGGCGCGGTCGGAAAGCCTGCTGTCACCTGACGGTTGAGCCGATAGCATCGCGATTTCCCGGAAGCGACGTCTCCGATCCGAGTTCGGCCCTCCGGGAGCGACTTCTCGGCACCGACGGAACCGACGCCGATTGGCGGCCCGCACCATGAACCACGCGCCATGAACTCCCCCGACGAGAGCGCCGCGCCCGCACTGCGACGGCTGCTCGACCTGCTCGCCTCCGGCGCCGCCACCGAGGACTTCGCCGAGGTGCTGGCCGACGCCCGCCGCCGCGGGGCGCCGGCCGGCGTCCTCGCCGAGATCGACGACGCCACCTGGCAGGCCCTGCGGGTGCACCGCACCCTGCGTCAACACCGGCGTCGCGAGGCCGAGTTGACGGCCCTGTTCGACACCGCCGGGGACCTCGCCGCCTCCCGGGACCTGGACACCGTGCTGCAGGCGATCGTCCGCCGGGCCCGGATGCTGCTCGGCACCGACACCGCGTACCTGACCCTGCCGGACGAGGCCGCCGGCGACACCTACATGAGGGTCACCGACGGCTCGGTCTCCGTCCTGTTCCAGACCCTGCGGCTCAGCCTCGGCGACGGCCTGGGCGGGCTGGTCGCCCAGACCGCCCGGCCCTACGCGACCCCCGACTACCGCACCGACGAGCGCTTCCACCACACCGGCACGATCGACGCCGGCGTGCTGGACGAGGGCCTGGTGGCGATCATCGGGGTCCCGCTGCTGCTCGGCGGGCAGGTCATCGGCGTCCTGTTCGCCGCCGACCGCTCCCCGCGCGCCTTCTCCCCCGACGAGGTCGCGCTGCTCTGCACCCTGGCCGCGCACGCCGCGATCGCCCTGGACACCGCCAAGTCGCTGGCCGACACCCGGGCCGCGCTCGCCGAGCTGAACACCGCCAACGAGCTGGTCCGGGCCCACTCCGCCGCCGTCCAGCGCGCCGAGCAGGCGCACGACCGGCTCACCGACCTGGTGCTGCGCGGCGCCGAGGTCCCGGACGTGGCCGCCGCCGTCGCCCACCTGCTGGACGGGGAGATAGCCGTCCTGGACGCCGAGGGCGAACCGCTGGCCGGGCGCCCCGCCCCCGCCGCCGACCTGGCCGCGGCGGTGGCCGCCTCCCGGGCCGAGGGCCGCTCCGTGCGGCACGGCGAGCTGTGGGTGTGCGCGGTGCTGGCCGGGCACGACACCCTCGGCACGCTGGTGCTGCGCGGCCGGCCCGGTCTCGACGACGCCGACCGGCGGCTGTTCGAGCGGGCCGGCGTGGTGACCGCCCTGCTCCTGCTGCTGCGCCGCTCGGTCGCGGAGACCGAGAACCGGGTCCGCGGCGAGCTGCTCACCGACCTGCTCACCGCCCCCGGACGCGACCCGGCCGGGCTCACCGCGCGCGGCCGCCGGCTCGGCGTCGACCTCGCCCGGCCGCACCTGGTGCTGGTCGCGGAGCCCGCCGACCGCGCCGGCGACGACCGGGGACGGCTGGCGGGCGCGGCCCGGCGGTACCTGTTCGGCTCCCGCGGCGTCAGCGCCGAGCACGGCGAGGCGGTGGTGCTGCTGGTGCCCGTCGGACCGGGCGACACCGACGACGCGGAGCAGACCGCCGACTCGACCGCCCGGCGCGCCGCCGAACGGCTGGCCCGGCTGGCGGGCTTCCCGGTCACGGTCGGCGCCGGCCGCCCGGCCGCCGGTCCGGCCGCGCTGGCCGCCTCGTACGGCGAGGGCCTGCGCTGCGTGCGCGCCCTGCGGGTGCTCGGCCGCGCCGGTGAGGGCGCCTCCGCCCGCGCGCTCGGCTTCCTCGGGGTGCTGCTCGGCGACGGCCACGACGTGGACGGCTTCGTCGGCTCCGCGCTCGGCCCGCTGCTCGCCTACGACGCCCGGCGCGGCACCGAGCTGGTGCGCACCCTGCGCGCCTACTTCGACTGCGGCGGCAGCCTCACCCGGGCCAAGGACGAGCTGCACGTCCACGTGAACACCGTGGTGCAGCGGCTGGACCGGGTGGAGGCACTGCTCGGGCGGGACTGGAACCAGCCGGAGCGGTCGCTGGAACTGCAGCTGGCGCTGCGCCTGCAGCTGCTCGCCGGGGGCGGGGACGGGCCCGGGGACGGCTGAACGGGTGCCACGACCGTGGGCGTACAGTGGCGAGGTTGGTCTCGAACGCCTGGCAAGGAGCGGCAGCGGTGAACGAGCGGAGCGAGCGAACAATCGGCCGGGGCGCGTCTCGCGAAGCGACCGCCGAGCGAAACGGGGCGGGCGCATGAGCGAGGACGTGCGTTTCGTCCGCCTGGGCATAGGCGAGCGCCTCGTCCCGTACGAGGAGGCGTGGGAGGAGCAGCAGCGCCTGCACGCGCTGCGGGTCGCGGACGAGATCCCCGACACCGTGCTGCTGCTGGAGCACCCGCCCGTGTACACCATGGGGAAGCGCACCAACCCCGCCGACCTGCCGCTGGACGGCACCCCGGTGGTCGAGGTCAACCGGGGCGGCGAGATCACCTGGCACGGCCCCGGCCAGCTGGTCGGCTACCCGATCGTCAAGCTGCCCGACCCGATCGACGTGATCGCCTACGTCCGCCGGCTGGAGGAGGCGCTGATCCGCGCCGCCGCCGACTTCGGCATCGGGACCACCCGGGTCGAGGGCCGCAGCGGGGTCTGGGTGCTCGGCGAGAACATCCCGGACGCCGTGGTGGACCCGTCCGAGGTGGTGGACATCGGCAAGCTGACCCTGCGGATGGGCCTGCCGCTGGGCATCGACCCGCGGCTGGCCGGGCCCGAGTACGCTCCCTCCAACGCCGGGCAGCGCGGCGGCGACCGCAAGCTCGCGGCGATCGGCGTCCGGGTCGCCCGCGGGGTCACCATGCACGGCTTCGCGATCAACTGCGACCCCGACATGACGTACTTCGACAAGATCGTGCCCTGCGGCATCCGGGACGCGGGCGTCGCCTCGCTGGCCGGTGAGCTGGGGCGCGACGTCCCGGTGAGCGAGGCGCTGCCCTCGGTCGAGCGCCACCTCAAGGACGTGCTGGCCGAGCTTCCGGAGCCGGCGCTCAGCCGCTGAATCCCCCGCAAGTCCTTCCCGGTCGAGGGGAATCGCCGGGAATCCCTGGGAAATACTGGGAATCTACTGGCCGGTAGCCACGTTGCCCTGCGATTGCAGGGCGCCAGGCCCGGCGAAGGCCGTACAACCACAGGCGTACCCTGGGGGTACCCCGTCTAGTTCTAGGAGTCGCACGTGTCCGCTGTCGCGCCCGACGGCAGGAAGCTGCTCCGCCTGGAGGTCCGCAACAGCGAGACCCCCATCGAGCGGAAGCCCGAGTGGATCAAGACCCGCGCGAAGATGGGGCCGGAGTACAACGCCCTCCAGTCGCTGGTGAAGAAGGAGGGACTGCACACGGTCTGCCAGGAGGCCGGCTGTCCCAACATCTTCGAGTGCTGGGAGGACCGCGAGGCGACCTTCCTCATCGGCGGTGACCAGTGCACCCGCCGCTGCGACTTCTGCCAGATCGACACCGGCAAGCCCGCCGAGTTCGACCGCGACGAGCCGCGCCGGGTCGCCGAGTCCATCGTCACCATGGACCTCAACTACGCCACCATCACCGGCGTCGCCCGTGACGACCTGGAGGACGGCGGTGCCTGGCTGTACGCCGAGACCGTGCGCCAGGTGCACGCGATGACCGCCGAGCGCGCCGGCGGCCGCACCGGCGTCGAGCTGCTCATCCCCGACTTCAACGCGGTGCCCGAGCAGCTGGCCGAGGTCTTCTCCTCGCGCCCCGAGGTGCTCGCGCACAACGTCGAGACCGTCCCGCGCATCTTCAAGCGGATCCGCCCGGCCTTCCGCTACGAGCGCTCGCTGGACGTCATCACCCAGGCCCGCGCGGCCGGTCTGGTCACCAAGTCCAACCTGATCCTGGGCATGGGCGAGACCCGTGAGGAGGTCAGCCAGGCCCTGGCCGACCTGGTCGGGGCCGGCTGCGAGCTGATCACCATCACCCAGTACCTGCGGCCCTCGCTGCGCCACCACCCGGTCGAGCGCTGGGTGAAGCCGCAGGAGTTCGTCGAGCTCCAGGAGGAGGCCGAGGAGCTGGGCTTCGCGGGTGTCATGTCGGGGCCGCTGGTGCGTTCGTCGTACCGGGCCGGCCGGCTGTACCGCCAGGCGCTGGAGCGGCGGGAGCAGGCCGCGGTCTGACGGCGGGCGTTCGAGGACCGGCCCCCGGGTCGGTTCTGCGCCATGTCGGCCATTGGAAGGGCGGAGCCGCGGCTCCGCCCTTCCGGCTTTCACCACGCTTTGACTGCCTGGTCACGGGCTGGTAACACGGGGTGGGGACGATGGACGCCCGGTAGGCGTTCGATTCTTCTCAGCCACGGCGCGGCCACGCTCGGCCGCGCCCCAGCCAGGGCGGCCACGACGGTCGCAAGAGGAGCTGTTCGGGATGCAGATGCTGCAGATGCGGATCCGCTCGGTGGGGGCGGCGCTGCGGTTCGCCGAGAGCGTCCTGCTGGCGCCCGGCCAGCGACACGCGCGCCGCAACGCCTGGGCGGCGGTGTGCGAGAACCGTGAGTACGCGGCCGACCGGCGGCACGACGCGCTCGGGGCCTCGAACGCGGCCGGGAGCACGGGCCCGCGGTCCGCGCGGCGGTGAGGTCCTCACGTCGCTGTGCGCGACGGCGTACCGGCACCCGGGTCACGGTTCGGGCGAACGGGTACCCGGGCTTGGATATCCCGCACCTGCGCCACGTACCATGAGCGTTATGGCGAGGGAAACATCCGAGAACCCCGGGCGACTGAAGCAGATCCGCCTGGCGTACACCATGACCAAGAAGGTCGACACCAAGATCGGCCTGATCATCGCCGGCGTCGGCCTGCTGACCTTCGGCGTGTTCCTCGCCATCGGCTTCGCGATCGACCACCCCATCTACCTGGGCATCCTGGGCTTCATCGTGGCCGTCCTGGCCATGGCGATCGTCTTCGGTCGCCGGGCCGAGCGCGCCGCGTTCGGACAGATGGAGGGGCAGCCGGGTGCCGTGGCCGCGGTGCTGAACAACATCCGGCGCGGCTGGAGCTCCAGCTCCACCCCGGTCGCGGTCACCCGCAACCAGGACGCGGTCTACCGCGCGGTGGGCCGGGCCGGCATCGCGCTGATCGGCGAGGGCAACCCGAACCGGGTGCGCCAGCTGCTGATCTCCGAGAAGAAGAAGATGGCCCGCGTGGTCGGCGACGTGCCGGTGCACGACATCGTGGTGGGCAACGGCGAGGGCGAGATCCCGCTGAAGAAGCTGCAGATCCACCTGATGCGCCTGCCCCGCTCCATCACCGCCGCCCAGGTCACCGAGACCAACGACCGGCTGCGCGCGCTGGGCGACCTGCTCTCCAAGGCGCCGATCCCCAAGGGCCCGATGCCCAAGGGCGCCCGGATGCCCAAGGGTGGCCAGGCCCGCTGACCCTCCCCTCCCCTGACGACGACGGCCCCGCTCCGGAAGCTTCCGGAGCGGGGCCGTTCCACGTCCTGCGGCGGGCGACGCCCGCGGGAACCGTCCGGCTCTAGATCCGGACCTCGACGGTGCCGACCGCCTTGTCGTGCAGACCGCGGGTGTCGCGGTCCCAGACCAGCGGCGGCACCACCAGGCAGAGCAGCAGGGTGCGCAGCAGGACCTGCGGGATGGTCGCGCGGCGCCCGTCCAGGCGGACCACCCGGAGGCCGAACAGCCGCTTGCCGAGGGTCGTGCCGGTGGTGGAGAGCAGGAGCACCGCGACCAGGAAGAAGAGCGGGAGGGTCCACAGGTTGGCCTCGGCCGGGTCGCCCTTGGCGAGCATGCCGAAGGAGACCAGCGAGACCAGCCAGCCGTCCACGAACAGGGCGCCGATCCGTCGACCGGGGCCGGCGATCGAGCCGGGGCCCTCCTTGGGCAGCCCGAGGCGTTCGCCGCGGTAGCCGAAGTCGGCGCCCATCTTCTCGGCGGCGGCCTTGGGGCCGTCGATCCACGATCCCAACGCTTCTCTGGTGTCCACGAATCCACACTAACCGGGCTCACGCCGCAGCCCGGCACCGGCTCCCTCCCGGCGGGGCGCGGCCGAAGGCTGCCCGGGGCCGTACGGCCCCGCCCCACACCGGCCGGGGCCCGTCCCGGGGCGGCCGGGGGTCCGTCCCGGGCCGGGCCGTCCCGGGACGGGGGGTATCGGGACGGGGGTATCGGGACGGGGGGGTATCGGGGGGTATCCGTCCACGACCGGGTGAATCGCGTGCGCCGGGCTTACCAAGTGGTCCAGACCACTTCTGGGACGGCCCCCAGGCGGGCGGGGCGATTTGCCCAGGACCGTACGTCTTTGCCGCCCGTTCGGCCGTCGTGGTTAACATCTAGGAAACGAGCGGGTCACCGGCCGGAAACGACCCATTCCTAGGGTGAGCCCAATTCGCACGCCGAGGAGGATGGATGTTCAACAACGCCGCCGAAGTGAAGCAGTTCATCCAGGACAACGACGTGAAGTTCGTCGACGTCCGCTTCTGCGATCTGCCGGGCGTCATGCAGCACTTCTCCGTACCTGCGGCGACCTTCGATCCGTCCGAGACCCTGATGTTCGACGGTTCGTCGATCCGCGGCTTCCAGGCCATCCACGAGTCCGACATGGCCCTGGTGCCGGACCTGGCCACCGCCCGCCTCGACCCCTTCCGGGCCGAGAAGCACCTCAACATCAACTTCTTCATCCAGGACCCGGTCACCGGCGAGGCCTACAGCCGCGACCCGCGCAACGTCGCCAAGAAGGCCGAGGCCTACCTCGCCTCCTCCGGCATCGCCGACACCGCCTTCTTCGGGCCCGAGGCCGAGTTCTACGTCTTCGACTCGGCGCGGTTCGAGACCAGCGCCAACGCGTCCTTCTACCACATCGACTCGGAGGCCGGCGCCTGGAACTCCGGCGCCGCCGAGGGCGACGTGCGCGGCTACAAGGTCAAGTACAAGGGCGGCTACTTCCCCACCCCGCCGGTCGACCACTTCGCCGACCTGCGCGCCGAGATGTCCCTGGAGCTGGCCAGGTCCGGCCTGGAGGTCGAGCGCCAGCACCACGAGGTCGGCACGGCCGGCCAGGCCGAGATCAACTACAAGTTCAACACCCTGCTGCACGCCGCCGACGACCTGATGCTGTTCAAGTACATCATCAAGAACGTCGCCTGGCGCAACGGCAAGACGGCCACCTTCATGCCCAAGCCGATCTTCGGCGACAACGGCTCCGGGATGCACGTCCACCAGTCGCTGTGGAGCGATGGCTCGCCGCTCTTCTACGACGAGCAGGGCTACGCCGGCCTCTCCGACACCGCCCGCTACTACATCGGCGGCCTCCTCCGGCACGCCCCCTCGCTGCTGGCCTTCACCAACCCCTCGGTGAACTCCTACCACCGCCTCGTCCCGGGCTTCGAGGCGCCCGTCAACCTGGTCTACTCCCAGCGCAACCGCTCGGCCGCCATCCGCATCCCGATCACCGGCTCCAACGCCAAGGCCAAGCGCATCGAGTTCCGCGCCCCGGACCCGTCCTCCAACCCGTACCTGGCCTTCTCCGCCATGCTGATGGCCGGCCTCGACGGCATCCGCAACAAGATCGAGCCGCTGGAGCCCGTCGACAAGGACCTCTACGAGCTCGCCCCCGAGGAGCACGCCAACGTCCCCCAGGTGCCCTCCTCCCTCCCCGCCGTCCTGGAGGCCCTCGAAGCCGACCACGAGTACCTCCTCGCCGGGAACGTCTTCACCCCGGACCTGATCGAGACCTGGATCGACTTCAAGCGCACCAACGAGATCGCCCCGATCGCCCTCCGCCCCCACCCGCACGAGTTCGAGCTCTACTACGACCTGTAGGAAGCCGCAGCCCGTCGCACTGTGCCCCGGCCGGGACGCCCCCGGCCGGGGCACGGCCGTGTCCGGGCCCGGAAAACCATTTGAGGGGGGCGGTTGGATGGGGGGATGGGGAGCAAGCGGAAGGTGACGCCGACGGTGTACCTGTCGGTGGACGTGGAGGCCGACGGGCCGATTCCGGGGCCGTACTCGATGGTGAGCTTCGGGGCGGTGGTGGCCGGTTGGGACGACGGGGAGGGGTTCCGGCGGGCGGCGCCGGGGGCAGCGGGGTTCTACCGGGAGCTGCGGCCGATCAGTGCGGAGTACGACCCGGAGGCCCTGGCGGTGTCCGGGCTGGAGCGGGCGGCGCTGGAGGCCGGCGGCGCGGAGCCGGAGGTGGCGCTGCGGGAGTTCGCGCGGTGGGTGGAACGGACGCGGACCGGGCCGGACGGACGGCGCCACCGGCCGGTGATGGTGGCGTACCCGGCGGTGTACGACTGGCAGTTCCTGTACTGGTACCTGATGCGGTTCACCGGGTCCAGCCCGTTCGGGCACTCCGGATGCCTGGACCTGAAGACGCTGTACGCGGCCCGGGCGGGGGTGCCGTTCGCCGGGATCGGGAAGCGGTCGATGCCCGCGGAGCTGCTGCCCGACCTGCCGCACACCCACCACGCACTGGACGACGCGCGGGAGCAGGCGGTGCTGTTCGCGAACCTGTGGGAATGGCCGGGACCTACTCCCGGCGGTCCTGCTCCGGACGGTCCTGCTCCGGACGGTCCGGCTCCGGGCGGTCCAGGTCCGCACGCTCCGGCTCGGGGGTGAGGGCGAGGACGGCGAGGTCGTCGGCGAGCAGGCCGGCGTACTGGTGGACGTCCTGGACCAGGAAGGAGACCAGGCGGTCGGGGGCCGTGCTGCCCAGGGCGGCCAGGCGCGGGGCGAGGGGGTAGAAGGAGCCGGTGGCGTCGCGGGCCTCGCTGACGCCGTCGGTGTAGAGCAGGACGGTGTGGCCCGGGGGCAGGGCGACGGTGGTCGGCTTGGCGGGCGCGTCCTGGCGGGCGAAGTGGCCGAGGCCGAGCGGGAGTTCGTCGGCGCAGGCCACCGGCGTGATGGTGGCCCCCGAGAGCAGCAGCGGGGTGGTGTGGCCGCGGTTGACGACCTCCACGCAGTCGGCGCCCGGACGGTACTGGAGCAGGACGGCGGTGGCGAAGAGCTCGTCGTCGCCGCGGTCGGCGGCGTCCCGCAGCACCGCGCGGTCCAGCTGGTCGGCCAGCTCGACCAGGCCCGGGGTGTCGTGGGCGGCCGCCCGGAAGGCGCCGAGCACGTCGGCGACGGTGCGGACCGCGGCGAGGCCCTTGCCACGGACGTCGCCGAGCAGCACCCGGACGCCGAAGCGGGTGTCGCACACCTCGTACAGGTCCCCGCCGACCAGCACCTCCGCCTGGGCCGGGCGGTAGAGCCCGGCGACCCGCAGGCCGCCGACGTGTTCGGGCACCGGCCGCAGCACCGTGCGCTGGAGCGTCTCGGCGACCGTACGGGCCTGCAGCAGGTCGTGGTTCTGCCGGGTGCGCTGCCAGGACAGGGCGGTGCCCATCGCTCCGGAGAGCGCGGTGGCGATGTACACCCACACGTGGTGCTGCTCGTTGATGTGGCCCGCGCGCAGGGCCAGCAGCAGCTGGAGGCCCACGGCGCCGCCGGTGGCCCCGGCGGTCACCACCGGACCGTAGCTGAACGCGGCCACCACCGGCAGGGCGGTCAACAGGAAGCCGGCGGCGACCGCGTCCGGGACAACAGCCTCGGCGACCAGGTCCAGGGCCAGCAGGACGACCGGCAGCCAGGGCACCCAGCGCGGCACCCTGGGCTTCGCGACCGCGAGCTGCGGCGGGCGGGGTGCTGACATTTCGGCGGGAACCTCCTGGCTGACCGGCCTGGGTGATTCGCGAGGAATGACCGATTTCGTCCCCTCCATGCTCCCCTACGAAGGGCCCGGTCACGAAGGCCTAACGTCCCGGGCTCCGCGTTCAGCGGCGGCAGCGGCAGCGGCAGCGGCAGCGGCAGCGGCACGGAACAGCCGGTTTCATCGGACGGTCACCGGGAGCGTCTCGTAGCCGCGCAGCACCAGGCGGTCACGCCGGGTCGGGACACCGCCCTGGGCGAGCCGGGGGAAACGGTCCAGCAGGGCGGTCACCGCGACCTCGCCCTCCATCCGGGCCAGCTGGGATCCCAGGCAGAAGTGGGTGCCGCCGCCGAAGCTGAGCGGCTGGCTGTCGGTTCGGGTCGGGTCGAACGCTCCGGGCCGGTCGTACCGGGCCGGGTCGTGGTTGGCCGCGCCGATCAGCAGGGTCAGCCCGCTGTCGGCCGGGACGGGCAGGCCCTCGATCGACAGGCCGTCGGCCAGCGCGACCCGGCCGGTGGCCTGGACCGGGGAGTCGAAGCGCAGCACCTCGTCGGTGAACCCGGCCGGGTCGAGTGTGCCGCTGCGCAGCCCGGCGGCCGCCTCGGGGTGGCGGAACAGCAGGGCGAGGCCGTTGCCGAGCAGGTTGGTGGTGGTCTCGAAGCCGGCCACCAGCAGGAGCACCAGGTTGGCCAGCAGCTCCTGGCCGGAGAGCCGCCCGCCGTCGTCGACCGCGATCCGGGCGAGGTCGCTGACCAGGTCGTCCTGCGGACGGGCCAGCCGCTCGGCGACCAGCTCGGTGAAGTACCCGGACAGCTCGTCGGCCGCCCGGTCGGCCTCGTCCAGGCCGTCGAGGCCCTGGACGATCTCCAGGGCGACGGTCAGGTCGGAGGCGAGGCCGCGGAAGCGGTAGCGGTCCCGCTCGGGAACGCCGAGCAGTTCGCAGATCACTCCGACCGGCAGCCGGAAGGCGAAGGCGTCCATGAAGTCCACCGCGGAGCCGTCGGAGCCCTGCTCGGCCATCTCGTCCAGCAGCCGGCCGACCGCCGCCTCCACGGCCGGGCGCAGCGCCGCGACCCGGCGGGCGGTGAACACCGAGGCGATCAGCGAGCGGACCCGGGGCTGGTCGGGGGCGTTGCGCTGGAGGATCGAGCGGCCGAACAGGGCGAGCGAGGAGTGCTCGACGAACTCGGGGGCGAGGCCGGCCATCATGTCGGCGGTCGCCACGCCGAAGGCGGAGGTGCGCAGCACCTTGTTGACCGCCGCGTAGCCGTGCACCACGAACACCCCGTCCCCGGCCGGGACCACCGGGCCGAGTTCGTGCGCCCTGGCGTAGAGGGGGTACGGGTCGGTCCTGACCTCGGTGGTCATCAACTGCTCGATGATCGCAGCGCCGTCCATGCGGTGCTCCCCTTCCGACGTGCCGACGTAACGGGCCCACGACGCACCGACGTCCCGGCTCCTGGTTCGTGAACCACCGGCGGGCCCGGCGGAGTTCCCGCCACCGGGGGGCCGGCCGGAGCCCCGATAGGCTGGCCGGCATGGAGATCTGGATCAATCCGCGCTGCAGCAAGTGCCGGACCGCGCTCACCGAACTGAACGCCGCCGGGGTGACGTACACCGTGCGGCGCTACCTGGAGGACACGCCGACCGCGGCCGAGCTGGAGCAGGTGCTGGAGCGGCTGGGCCTGGAGCCCTGGGACATCACCCGCACCGACGAGCAGGTCGCGAAGGACCTGGGCATGAAGGAGTGGACCCGGGAGGCGGGCGACCGGGCGCGCTGGATCGCGGCGATGGCCGAGCACCCCGTGCTGATCCAGCGCCCGATCATCACCGCGGACGACGGGCACGCCGTCGTGGCCCGGACTCCTGAGGCGCTCAAGTCCGTTCTGCCGTAAGGCGCGTCGGGCCTGTAGGGCCCCGACCGGCCCATGCGACCCTTGAGGCCTGTCCGGCCCGTCCGGCCCGTCCGGCCGGTCAGTGGAGCTGGATCTTCTCCACCGGCCGGCCCGGGTGCCAGTTGAGGACCCACAGGGCGTCCCCCTCCAGGGCGGTGTGCACCACCTGCTGGAGGTCCAGCCGGAACAGGTGGAACGGGGTGGGCGGCGGCTCGGGCAGGTCGGCCGCGAAGGCGGCGAGCTCGGCCTCGTCGGTCACCTCCACCGCGCGGCCGGAGAGCTTGGAGTCCCCGCCGGCCATGGTCTCGTCCCCCGGATGGGCGTGCAGCGCGAAGCGGCCGTCCCGCTGGAGGTCGCGCGCCTTGACCGCGCCGTACATCGACCCGAGCCAGGCGTCGGCGCCGACGAAGTTCACCTCCGTGCCGCTCACCCGAGGTGAACCGTCCCTGCGCAGCGTCGCCAGGACGTGGTGTTTCTCGGCCTCGAACCGGGCCCGTACCAGGGCCGCGAGTTCGGGTTCCTGCTGCTCGAAATCCTGCCAGGTAGCCATGGCGCCAGTCTGGCATCCGGCACCGACAACCGCCGGGCGCGAACGGCGGCGTGCGCCGGGCGTCCCGGTGGCCGGCCGACGGGCGTTGTCGGCGGTCGGCCGACGGGCGGTGTCGGTGGCCGGTGCCACACTGGCGGGGTGACCACCACGACCACGTACATCGCCTTCCTGCGCGCCATCAACGTCGGTGGCCGGACGGTGAGGATGGAGCGGCTGCGGGCGCTCTTCGCCGAACTGGGGCTGGGGAACGTCCGCTCGTACATCCAGAGCGGGAACGTCTTCTTCACCACGGACGAACCGGACCGCGCCGCGTTGACCGCGCGGATCGAGGAGCACCTGGAGCGCTCGCTCGGCTACCCGGTGCCGGTGCTGCTGCGGACCGTCGACGAGGTGGCCGCACTGCTCGCCGCCGAGCCGTTCCGGGGCGTCGAGGTCACGCCGGACGTCCGGTTGGTGATCGCCTTCCTCTCCGAGCCGCTGCCGGCCGAACTCGCCCTTCCGCACCGCTCGGTGAAGGGCGACTTCGAGGTGCTCGGCGCCGATCCGGGGGCCGCGTACATCGTGGTGCACCTCCGGGACGGCAAGTGGGTCACCAAGGAGATGTTCGGCGGGAAGTACCGGGGCGCCGTGACCTCCCGGTTCCTGCACACCACGGAGAAGATCCTGGCGGCCGCCCGGAAGGCCTGACGGTCCGTCCACCGCGCCGGGAGCGCGATCGGCGGGTGCTGGAACCGCGTGGGCGGGGCGGACGTCTGTCGCTCAGTGACGTACGAACCGTGCGCCGGACCGCGGCGTGATCTGGACAGTCCGAGCCGGTCGAACCGACAATCGGGCCATGACGCAGCCTGAGGTCCCCACCGGCGCCGTCCGGCCCTCCGACGCCGAACGGGACCAGGCGCTCGGGGTGCTGCGGGACGGCGCGGGCAGCGGCCGGCTGTCGCACGACACCTTCCTCGGCCGGATGGACATCGTCCTGCAGGCCACCAGCCGCGGCGAGTTGGACGCGGCGGTGGCCGGGCTGCCGACCGGCGGGCCGGTCGAGCGGTTCGTGCTGCGGGCGGTCGGCCGGGTGTCCGCCTTCGGGGACCGGCTGAACCGGGCCTGGCGCAGCGAGCGGCTGCCGGGGCTGAGCCTGCCCCAGGCCGGGGCGGAGCCGTTGACGATCGGACGGATCCCCGGCTCGGGGCTGCGACTGCACGACGCCTCGGTCTCCCGGCACCACGCCGAGTTGCGGCACGAGAACGGCGGTTGGGTGCTGTACGACCTCGGCTCGACCAACGGCACCCATGTGAACGGGCGGCGGATCGCGGGCGGGATCCCGGTGCGGCCGGGCGACCAGGTGCGGTTCGGCAACCTGGAGTTCCGGCTCGCCCCGCACTGACCTGCCGGGCGCCGTCAGTGCGGGAACTGCCGGGGCGGGCGCTGCCGGGGAAGCTCGTCCCGGAACTCCTCGATCACGGTGCTGATCTGCCGGGTCAGCACGGTGTGCTCCAGCCGGTCCAGGTAGCGGTTCTCGGCGGCCAGGGCCTCGACCGTGACACCGAAGTAGAGCGTCATCAGCGGATTGACGAAGAGCTGGCCGCCCTTGGTCCGCTCGGTGAACTGCACGTCGCCGAACTCGCCGCGCAGCGCCGCCGCCACCGAGCCGTTGACGATGCTGGGGTGCTGCGGGAAGGCGGCCCGGGCGTGCTCGACGGCGTCCAGGTAGAGCGCGCCCTCCCGGCTGCCGCGCGGGATGGAGAAGGCGCCGAGGTAGCCGCCGGCCCGGTCGATCGCGGCGAGGTTCTCCAGCACCAGGGCGTGGTTGACCCCGTGGTGGGCGTCGATGCCGAAACCCAGGCAGGCGACCAGCCGTTCGGGCACCTCCGTCAGCCCCGCCACCGCGGCCAGGCTGGCCATGTCCTCCTCGGGGGTGCCCAGGCCGGCCTCGTCGCCGCGCATCAGGATGTCGGTGCCGCCGTCCACCAGGAGGACCGCGTCCACGCCCAGGTGGTCGACGAGTCTTCGGTAGGCCTCGCGCAGCAGTTTGACGCCGACCGTCGGGAAGGCCCACACGGTGTCGGGCATCCCGTGCAGCCGCAGCCAGCGGGCCAGGGTGCGTTCCGGGAAGTAGCCCTCGGGGGCGGCGGTGTCCGGTCGGATCCTGGCCACGTCGGGCTCCTGCCAGACCTCGCCGGGCAGGCCGTAGAGGTGGGTGAAGGAGAGGTTGGCCAGGTGCACCTCCTTGCCCGCGGCGCGCAGGGCGAGGGCGATCGGGAGTCCGGCGTACACGTCGAACCCGCCGCCCGCTCCGGCGACCAGGATGCGTTCGGCGGCCAGCAGCCTGGTGATCAGCGGGGGTTGCAGCAGAGAGGTCACCGGCGGACGGTAGCGCACCGGCGGGGTCCGCGGGTCCGAATTGTCAGTGGCAGGTGCGAGGATCCCGGCATGACCCAGGACACGGACACGGCGCTCTCCCCCGACGTGCTGCTCGAAGCCCAGGAGCGGGCCCGCGAGCTGATCCGGTGCGGCTTCCAGGAGCCGGACGAGATAGCCGAGTCCCTGGTCGAGGTCCTCGACGACCAGGGACTGACGCAGGAGGAGGCGGAGCGGATCGTCGCTCCGCTGTGGGCCGAGCGGCTGGCCGAGCAGGCCGACTGGCCGGAGACCACGGACGTGGACCGGCTGGTGGACGCCTTCGACCTGCTGGAGGACCAGGGCATCGTCGCGGCGATGGACTTCACCTGCTGCGCGGGCTGCGGCTACGCGGAGATCGGCGGCGAGGCCGACGAGGACTCGCGGGGCTTCGTCTTCTTCCACCAGCAGGACACCGAGGCCGCCGCGGCCGGACGCGGACTGATGCTGCGCTACGGCACCTTCCGGACCGCGGAGGAGCCGAGCGGAGGACCGGGCGAGGAGTCGGACGACGAGGCGGAGGAGGACGCGGGGCGGCGGACGGCGGAGGTCGGCCGGGCCGTGGTGGCCGCGCTGGAGGCGGTGGGCCTTCCGGTGGAGTGGAACGGCTCGCCCCGGACGGCGATCCGGGTCGCTCCGCTGGAGTGGCTCAACCGCCTGCCGGAGTAGCGGAACCGCGGACAGCGGAACGGGTGGGAGCCGGCGGCCGCGGCGAGCGGCGCCGGGCGGCCGACGTCTGACGCCTGGTGGCGGGCGGCGGGGGTGGCTGACGGCTGATGGCGTGGTGGCTGACGGCTGCTGGAAGGGGTTCCCACCCCTGCCGGGCATATGCCAACGACAAGCGCCACGCGCGTAGATCGAAGCCCCTCGAAAACGCCCGTCGCTCAGTCGACGAGGCTCCCCAGGCTGCCCTCGCTCGCACCGCCGTCCGACGGCCCCCACAGCGGCGCGGTGCAGCGCTGGTAGGTCGCCTGCCAGTGCGGCCAGTTGCGGGCCACGTCGTCGTCGCACTCGTCGAGCAGTCGCTCGACCTGCACCGGGTCGACCCCGTCCAGCAGCCAGGCCAGCGCGTCCGCCGTGCCCGGGCCGTCGGCCGAGCGCAGCAGGTCGAGCAGTTCGCCGAGGCCGCCGAGCCGGGAGCTGTCGGCGACCACCCGCTCCATCCGGGGCAGCAACTGCCGCTCCTCGATCCGCAGGTGGGTCTCCAGCCGGGCCGCCAGGTCCTCCATCGCGTACGCGACCGGCCAGGCGCTGCCGGTGTCCCGGCTGGCGATCCGGACCAGCGTGGTGACCCGTGTGAACGAGTGGTCGAGGTTGTGGTGGTCGGCCTCCAGCCAGTTGAGCAGCAGCCGCAGCTCGGGCGCGAAGCGCCGCACGATCGGCCAGATCCGGGTGTCCTGCTGCTCGTGGTGGCAGGTCAGCATCGCGGTCATGAAGGTCCAGTGCCGCAGCAGCGCCTCGCCCTTCTCCTCCTCGTCGGGCTGGAGCAGCCGCAGGGCGTTGGGCAGCCGGGCGAGGTCCCGGCGCAGCGCGGCGTGCACCAGCCGCAGTCCGGCGAACCGGGCGGTGAACGGCTCCTCGCCGGAGGCCGGCCCGTACGCGTCCGCGCCCCGGGAGTCGGCCCCGGGCCCTGCCTGCGCGGGGACGGAGGGGGCGGGCTGGGGAAGCAGACGGATCGGCATGGCACTCTCTTCACGACTTGGTGAGGCGGACGGGGCGGCCGGTGAGGACCGCCCCATCCAAGGTGCTCGCAGTCGATCAGAAGCGAATCAATGTCCGATTGACGCGCAGGTCACGGGCCTGCGCGCGGGCTCCGGGCCGTCCGCCGGAGGACGGGAGCCAGGTGCCGTTCCGGGTCAGTCCGAGGCCGGGCCCGCCAGGTTGGCGCTGAGCCACTGCAGCGTGTCCGGGATCATCTTCTTGAAGTCCGAGGTCAGGTGCTTGCCACCGGGCTGCTCGTAGTACTGGATGGAGACCGGGGCGACGGCCTTGGCCACCCAGCTCTTGACCACTTCCTTCTCGTAGCCGTTGGCGCCACCCGCGGTGACGTACATCTTCACGTCGGCCTTGCCCTGGGTGACCAGCAGGTTGGGGTTGTTGGCGGCCTTCTCGGCGTCGTGGCCCTTCCACAGCCCGGAGTCCGGGATGAAGTAGCCGTCGATCGGCACCGCGGCCTTGTAGACGTTCGGGTACTGCAGCGCGAGCTTGGCGCTGCAGAAGCCGCCGGTGGAGGCGCCCATGATGCCCCAGCTGTCGCGGCCCTGGAGGGTGCGGAAGTTGGCGCGCACCCAGGCCGGGATGTCCTCGGCCATCCAGGTGCCCATCTTGGGCTGGCCCGGGATGTCGGAGCAGTCCAGCGCGTTCTTCTCGTCGCTGTTGAAGTTCTGCACCGGCATGATCATGATGAACGGATGGGCCTTGCCCTGCTTGACCAGCTGCTCGTCCTCCTCCTGGATCGGCAGCTGGTTGTCGGTCCAGGTGTTGTAGCCGTTGCTCTGGCCGCCCGCGTAGAGGGTGAGCACCGGGAAGCCGGTCTTGGCGAACTTGGGGTCGTTGTACTCGGGCGGCAGCCAGACCCAGACCTGGCCGGTGACGCCGGACTTCGCGCCGGTCACCTTGGTCATCATGATCGGGCCGGCGGCGGTGTCCCGGACCTTGTTCAGGCTGGCCGCCGGGCCGGTCGGCATCAGCACCTTCCCGTTGGCCGGGGTGGGCTGCTCGGCGGCGGGCGTGCCCGGGGCCGAGCTGCCCGGGGCGGCCGGAGTGCCCGAGCCGGCGGTCGCCGCCGGGGTGCCGTCGGCCGAGGGGCTCTTGCCCTTGCCGTCGTCGGACCCCCCGCAGGCCGCCAGCGAGGCGGCCAGGGCGAGCACGGCGGCGCCGGTCAGGACGGCACGGGAACGGGACGACTGCCTAAGCACGGTGAGGACTCTCCGACCGAATGTCGCGCCCGGTCCGTCTGACCGGGCGGCGGCCCCCCGGTGGGGCCGGACAGGCCCGGGAGCGCGGGGCTGTGCGGCCCCCGGAACGTCGGCGCGCCGCCCCTCGCGGTGGGCGCACCTTCCTGCGATCTTATGACGTGGGCCGGGGCCGGCCGGTTGCGAGGCGGCCACCGGAAATCCAATGTTTGTTCGCGATCAGGTAAAGCCCTTCACCGCTCCCGTCGGACGGCGGGGGCCGGTCGGCGGGGTCCACGGCCACCGGCCTGCCAGGCCGTCCGGATTTTGGGTGCTTTGACCAGTGACGGCGGCCCGCCGCATCCGGAACGATCTCCTCGACACGCCTCCGGTGCCGAGCGGAAAGACCGTGACCGTACCGGTACCGGGCCACCGCACCGACCCCAGGAGAGCCCCATGATCGAGCAGGTTGCCGTCGTCACCGGAGCCGGGAGCGGCGTCGGCCGGGCCGTCGCGGTCGAACTGGCCGCGGCCGGCTGGCGGCTGGTGCTGGCCGGACGCCGGGCCGAGCACCTGCGGGAGACGGCCGGGGCGTTCCCCGCGGGCGCCCTGGCCGCCGAGGTGGTCCCCACCGACGTCACCGACCCGGCCGCGGTGGACGCGCTGTTCGCCACCGCGGCCGAGCGCCACGGCCGGGTGGACCTGCTGTTCAACAACGCCGGCACCTTCGGCCCGGCCGTCCCGGTGGAGGAGCTGGCGGTCGAGGACTGGCGGGCGGTGGTCGACCTCAACCTGACCGGCGCCTTCCTCTGCGCCCGCGCCGCCTTCCGGCAGATGAAGGGCCAGGACCCGCAGGGCGGCCGGATCATCAACAACGGCTCGGTCTCCGCGCACGTCCCGCGCCCGCGCTCGATCGCCTACACCGCGACCAAGCACGCGGTCACCGGCCTGACCAAGTCACTGTCACTGGACGGCCGCCCGTACCGGATCGCCTGCGGGCAGATCGACATCGGCAACGCGGCGACCGACATGACGGCCGCGATGGGCGCGGGGGTGCGACAGGCGGACGGCCGGATCGCGCCCGAGCCGACCATGGACGTGGCGGACGTGGCGCGCACCGTCCGGCACATGGCCGCGCTGCCGCTGGAGGCCAACGTCCAGTTCGCCACGGTGATGGCGACGGCCATGCCGTACATCGGGCGGGGCTGACCGAACGGCCGGAACCGTTACGAACCGGAGCGGAACGAACCGGAGCGGCTTGGACGGGAGCGGACCGAACCGGAGCGGCCCGGACCGCGCTCACTCGTCGTGGGAGTACCGGTACCGCAGCGCGGCGCCGTCCTCCTCGTCCAGCCGGTAGACGCTGGTGGTCGGCCAGTACTCGCCGTTCTCCGCGACGGGCAGTTCGGCGCGCAGCACCATCCGCAGCGCAGGTGGCGGGGCGGCGGCGTTGACGCGCTTGCGGTGGCCGTCCCAACGGCCGCCGCAGAGTTCGAGGTCCAGGACGAGAGGGGTGGTTCTCATCCCGTGATGGTGGCAGCGCAGACCCCTTCCGAGGGGTTTGAAACGGTGCGGCCACTCCCACGGGTGACCCCGTCAGCCCACGGCTGACGGGGCCGCCGGGGCGGCCGGAGCTACGGCCGCCAGGTGTCGTTCAGCGTGACGTTCCCCGAGGCCGGTGCGGTCGCCGTCCGGTTGGCACCGGACTCCCAGGTCACCGCCCCGCTCGCGTCCTTGATGACGTACTTGTACTGGAAGGACGTACCGCCCGGCAGCGAGAGCGCCAGCGACCAGACCGGGTAGCCGGCCGAGGACAGCGGCAGCGCCTTGGCCGGGTCCCAGCCGCCGAGCGCCGGGACGTCGCCGACCACGTAGACGTTCTGCCCGTACGCGGTGGTCGTGTTGACGTTGAAGGAGGCGCCCGAGACGGTCGCGCCCGGCTGGACGTACAGCGCGACCGCGTCGCCGGCGCCGACCGTCGCGCTGAACTGCCCGTTGGCGCCGACCTGGTACGTCGGGCCGGTGCAGCCGCCGCCCGGCTGCGGGTCACCGTGCTGGACGTCGCAGTACGTCCCGGCCGGCAGCCCGGTCTGGAAGGTCCGGGTGATCGCGCCGCCCTCGTGGTTGATGGCGACGTAGCCCCGGTCGCCGCGGCCGAAGGCGATCGCGTTGTTGCCGTCGGACCACCAGTCGGTCACCCCGGTGCCCGCGACGGCGTTGCGGAAGCCGACCATGTTGGCGATCTGCCGCCAGGCGTGGGTGCAGTTCCAGCCGTCCTGGTAGCAGGCGTTGACGGTGCCGCCGTTCGGCGGGCCGTCGTCGTTGCTGGTGAAGCTGTAGCCGGAGTAGACGTTGGGCGAGCCGTAGGTCGAGGCCAGCAGGAAGACGTTGGCCAGGGTGTAGGTGTTGCCGTAGGTGTAGTTGAGGGTGGAGCCGTTGCGCTCGGTGTCCCAGTTGTCGACGAAGCTGCGTGCCTGGTTGCTCGGCAGGTAGCCCCATGAGGCGCCCCAGTTGCTGAGGCCGGCGAGCTTGTCGCTGGTGAAGACGCGCTTGAGGTCGGTGCCGACCCGGAACTCGTCGACGTCGCCGGTGCCGGTGTACTCGGTGGGCTGGATCGGTTCGCCGGCCCCGTAGATGACCTCCTGCACCCAGTAGGCGTTGGGGTTGGCCGTCCTGGCCTTGATGGCGGCGAGGTCGGTGGCGGCGATGTGCTTGGCGGCGTCGATCCGGTAGCCGTCGACGCCGAGCGAGCCGAGGTCGTCCAGGTAGTGGGCGATGGTGGTCTGGACGGAGGCGCTGCCGGTGTCCAGGTCGGCGAGGTTGACCAGTTCGCAGTCCTGCACGTTGGTGCGGTCCTGGTAGTTGGTGATCGGCTGGCGGCAGGTGTGGAAGTCCGCGTCCTGGTAGGTGCCGGGGTAGTTGTACTTGGTGTACACCGTGCCGCCGGTGCCGGTGCCGGAACCGGCCGACATGTGGTTGATCACCGCGTCGGCGATCACCTTGACCCCGGCCGCGTGGCAGGTGTCGACCATGTTCTTGAACGAGGTGCGGTCGCCGAGCCGCCCGGCGATCCGGTAGCTGACCGGCTGGTAGGAGGTCCACCACTGCGGGCCCTGGATGTGCTCCTGGGGCGGCGAGACCTCGACGAAGCCGTAGCCCTTCGGGCCGAGGGTCGTGGTGCAGGCCTGGGCGACCGAGTCGAAGCGCCACTCGAAGAGGGTGGCGGTGACGTCCTTGCCGTTGTTCGCGGGCGGGGAGGCCTGGGCGGCGGGGGCGCCCAGGCTCCCGGTGAGCGAGAGCGCGAGCGCCGCCGAGGCGGCGAGCGCACCGCCCGCGCGGGCGGACCGGCGGGCGGGCCGGCGGGAAGGCCGGCGGGTGGGGGCGGTGGTGACCACGTTGTCTCCTGGGGGTGGCTGGGGTGGGGGCAGCCGGGGTGAAACCTGCAGGAAGTTTCTGTAACTTGCCGGAAACTTGCAGCGCTGAACCTAGGGCGCCCCGGAGGGGTCGTCAAGGCTCCGGACTGAACGTTTCTGCAACGCGTTCCGCACCGCCCGCGCCCGGAAGCACGGCAAGGGCCCGGCAGCCGTAGCCACCGGGCCCCTCACCTGTCCTGGTTCACCGGTCCCTCAGGAGCCGGGTACGGCCTCAGCCGGTCTGGACCGAGGTGTCGTCGATCACGAAGCTCGTCTGCAGCGAGGAGTCCTCGGTGCCGGTGAACTTCACGGTGACCGTCTGGCCCGCGTAGGCCGAGAGGTCGAAGGTGCGCTGCTGGTAGCCGGCCGCGGCGTCCACGTTGGAGTAGGTCTTCAGCGTGGTGCCGTTCACCGAGACGGTCAGCTTGTCGTACGCGGTCGAGCCGGTCTCGGCGGTGTCGATGTGCAGCCAGAAGCTCAGCGTCGCCTTGCAGCCGGCCGGGATGGTGACCGTCTGGGACAGCGTGTCGCTGTGGCTGCTGCCGTAGCCGTCCAGCCAGGCCTTCCAGCTGCCGCCGTGCGCCGCCTGCGAGGAGCTGTTGTCGACCACGCCGCTGGAAGCGGTCCACGGCGCCGCCGAGCCCGTCTCGAAGCCCGGGTTGCCGAGCAGCTGCGCCGGGGTGCAGGAACCGCCGCCACCGCCGGTGACCGTCCAGGTGAAGCTGGTGGAGCCGGTCTTGCCGGCCGAGTCCTTCACCGTGACCGTCACGTTGGAGCTGCCCGCGGTGGTCGGGGAGCCGGTGATCACGCCGGTGCCGGCGTTGATGACCAGGCCGGCCGGCAGGCCGGTCGCGCTGTAGGACAGCGGGGCCGTCCCGCCCGAGGCCTTGATCTGCAGGTTGACCGAGCCGCCCACCGCGGTGGACTGGTTGCCCGGGTTGGTGACGCTGACCCCGCCCGGGTTGGGCAGCGAGCCGACGTTGACGGCGGCCCAGGCGGTGGCGACCGCGTTGTACTCGGCGCTGTTGGCGCCGTACAGGTCGGTGGCCGCGTTCAGGGTCGCGGTGCGGGCGGCGGCGTAGTCGGTGGTGGAGGTCATGTAGGCGGTGAGCGCCTTGTACCAGACCTGCAGCGCCTTGTCGCGGCCGATGCCGGTGACGGTGATGTTGTTGACCGTCGGGCTGTTGTAGTTGAAGCCGTTGATGGTCTTCGCACCGCTGCCCTCGGACAGCAGGTAGAAGAAGTGGTTGGCCACGCCGGACGAGTAGTGGACGTCCAGGTTGCCGACGCCCGAGTACCAGGAGTCGGCCGAGGTGCCGTCCTTGGAGGGCTTGTCCATGTAGCGCAGCGGCGTGCCGTTGCCGTTCAGGTTGATCAGCTCGCCGATCCAGTAGTTCGGCGGGTTGGAGGGCAGGTTGGCGTAGAACTCGACGCCGGTGCCCATGATGTCGGAGGTCGCCTCGTTGAGGCCGCCGGACTCCCCCGAGTAGTTCAGGTTGGCGGTGGCCGAGGTGACGCCGTGGCTCATCTCGTGGCCGGAGACGTCGATCTCGGTGAGCGGGTGGGTGTCGCCCGAGCCGTCGCCGTAGGTCATGCAGAAGCAGCTGTCGTCCCAGAACGCGTTGACGTAGCCGGTGTCGTAGTGGACCCGGCTCATCGCGCCGACGCCGTCGTTCTTGATGCCGCTGCGGCCGAAGGTGTTCTTGTAGTAGTCCCAGGTGGCGGCGGCGCCGTACTGGGCGTCGACGGCGGCCGACTCGCGGTTGCTCGCCTGGCCGTTGCCCCAGGTGTCCGAGGACTTGGTGAACAGCGTGCCGTTGCCGGAGGTGCCGTTGGCCATGTCGGTGGTGTACTGGCCGCCGCGGCTGCCGTCCTTGAGCTGGTACTGCGAGCCGCTCTGGGTGGTGGTCAGCGGGACGGTGCCGACGAAGACGCCGGTGCCGGTGCCGCGCTTGATGCCGTCGGCCTTGCTGAGCACGGCACCGGTCTTGGCGTCGGTGACGACGTGCAACTTGCTCGGGGTGCCGTCGGACTCGCGGCCGTCGATCACGGTCTCGTAGGCGAGCTTCGGGGTGCCGTCGGCGGCCCAGACGACCAGGCGGGGTGCGCCGTCGACGGAGCCCTGCTCGGCGGCGAGGGCGGCCTCCTGGGCCTTCGGCGCGGCCAGGGCGGGGGTGGTGTCCACGCCCGCGAGGTTGGCCTCGCTGGCCTTGGTCACGCTCTTGGTGGCGCCGGCCGCGTCCTGGTGGACGATCAGGTCGCCGCCGAGGACGGGGAGCCCGGCGTAGGTGCGCTCGTAGCGCAGGTGGCGTCCGCCGTTGGCGTCCTGGACGACGTCCTTGGTGACCAGCTTCTCCTTGCCGTCCAGGCCGAGGGCCTGGGCGAGGGAGGTGGTCTGCTGGTTCGCGGAGGCGATCAGCGCGGCCCGGGTGGCCTGCTGGGAGGCGACGGCGGTCGGCGCGTCGGGAGCGGCCTGCGCGATGACCGGTATGCCGGTGACCAGCAGCGCGGTGGTGGCGGCCATGACAACGGCCGCCTTCCGGGCGTGAGCGTGACGTGACATGCGGACTCCTTATCCGACCGGCGCGCCGAGAGGGATCAACTCGGCGTACCCGGTGGAGAGAACCTGGGCCGCGGGGTTGCGGCGCAGTGGGGGCCCCCGCCGGGTGCAACGGGGGTGCGGGTTGCGGTGCTCACAAGTCGTGCAGGGGTTCGTTGCAGGTTTGGAGGCGCTGCACCTGAACTTGAGCAGCTGCACCGGGAGGTGGGGCCTTCTCGTCTGCAGCCGGAGGAATCGTGGCAGCAAACGCGCCGTTAATGACAGATGCATGCCACCGATTGGCCGATTCATTACCGAAACCGTATGCACGACGGTTAGTCAGTTGTGTTACGGCAAGACGAAGTCTTGAACACGGTTTTCATGCCACCTGTAAAGTTCGATCACCACCGGAGGTGACTGACCAGCGCTCAGGCGCGGAGCCCGCCCGGCCGCTCCCCGGGCAGCGCCGCGCCGGAGCGGCACGTCACACTTCCGGCCGTGCCACCGCCTGTTTCCGGCCATTCCCCGGCCGGAACGGAACCGGGTCCCGCACCGCCTCAACGGCGGTACGGGACCCGGGAGTCGGACGTCGGCGGAAATCAGCTCTGCACGAACACCGCCACGGTACGACCCGGCACGGTGAAGGTGCCGGTCGCGGCGTCGAAGCCGGACCGCTTCACCACCTGGTCCACTCCGCCCGCCTGGACGGGGTGCAGCGCCTGGTTCGTCCCCTTCAGGGCCGTCAGGGTCTGGGTCTGCGCGGTGGGCGTGGCGTTGAGGACCACGGTGATGCCCTTCTCCGCGCCGGCCAGCCCGGTGCCGTCCAGGTGCAGGGTGATCACCCCGGGCGTCTCACCCGGCGTGCCGGAGAGCGGGTACGACAACCGCTGCTGGACGTCGGCCAGGGTGGGCAGCGAGAACAGCGGCGAGGACCGCTTGATCCGCAGGAAGTCCTGGTACTGCGCGGTCGTCGCCCTGATGTCGGCCGCGCCCACGGTCAGCTTCGGGTCGGCCAGCAGGGACCGGGCCGTCGGCCAGAGCTCCTGGTTGTCCTTCGCCGGCGGCAGGCCGCGGCCCCAGCCGTTGCCCTGGGAGGCATCCCAGTGGATCGCGTTGAACCAGTCGCCCGAGTCGTAGGAGTTGGAGTCGAGCGACTTGGAGCGCAGCAGGTCGCTGCCCGCCTGGGCGAAGCCCGCGCCCTGGGTGAGGGCGGTCAGCGAGAGGCCGAGCGCCTGCATCCGGGCCCGGTCGGCGGGCGCGGTGCCGGTGGGCAGCTTGTACGCGAGGGCGTCGAACAGGTCGGTGTTGTCGTGGGCGTCCACGTACTCCACCGCCTCGCCCGGCGCGGCCGCGTACCCGGTCGGGGAACCGTTGTAGTCGACCTGGGCGCCGGTGACGGCCTTCCCCGAGCTGTCGGTGAAGGAGTACCCGGCCAGGTTCCCGGTGAGCCCGACCTTCAGCTGGTCCATCTGGTGCAGCAGCCGGGCCTTCTGCTCCTGCGGACCGCCGTTCGCCGCCGAGCCGTTGGGGTCGGTGTACAGGCCCGAGGCGAAGCCCTGCTGGGGTGCGGAGCTCAGCATGAAGTTGCCGCCGCGGGCCGCGTCGCGGAGCCGGTCGTCGAAGGTGGCGATGCCGGTGCCGGCCATGTTGGCCTGGGTGGCCTGCACGAACCGGGCGTTGTTCGCGACGGTGCCGAAGTTCCAGCCCTCGCCGTAGAGGAAGACGTTCTTGCCGTCCACCCCGTCGGAGTCCGGTGTCATCCTCCGCAGCGCGGCCTGCACGTCCAGCATGGTGGACTTCGGGTCCAGGCCCATCAGGTCGAAGCGGAAGCCGTCGACCTGGTACTCCCGGGCCCACAGCGTCACCGAGTCGACCACCAGCCGGTTCATCATGGCGTGCTCGGGCGCGGTGTCGGCGCAGCAGCTGTCCGTCGTGACCTTGCCGTCCGCGTCCAGCCGCTGGTAGTAGCCGGGCACCACCTTGTCCAGCACCGAGTTGTCGGCCTGGCCACTGGCGGCGGTGTGGTTGTAGACCACGTCCAGCACCACCCGCAGCCCGGCCGCGTGCATCGCCTGGACCATCTGCCGGAACTGCACGGTACGGGCGGTCCCGTTCGGATCCGTCGCGTACGAGCCCTCCGGCACGTTGTAGTGCAGCGGGTCGTAGCCCCAGTTGTACGCGTCGTCGGCGGCGACGGCCGCCACGCACTCCTGCTGCTTCGGCCCGTTCGGGGGAAGGGACTTGAGGTCGCAGGACGGCAGCTTCTGGTCCGCCCGGTTCTCGTGGACGGTGGCGATGTCGAAGGTCGGCAGCAGGTGGACGGTGGTGATCCCGGCCTTGGCGAGGTCCCGCAGGTGCCGCATCCCGGCCGAGCCGGACTCGGTGAACGCCAGGTAGGTGCCGCGCTCGGCGGCCGGGACGCCGGTGTCCTCCACCGAGAAGTCCCGGACGTGCAGTTCCTGGATCTGCTCCTTCCCGGGCGGTACGGCCGCCGGGTGCGGCTGGTCGTCCCAGCCCGCCGGCTTGAGCTCCTTGGCGTCCAGGTCGGCGACCAGGCTGCGCCTGGAGTCGGTGGACAGCGCCACCGAGTACGGGTCGGTGACGGTGTTGACCACCAGCCGCTGCACCGAGGGCGCCCAGACCTTCACCTGGTACAGGTAGTACTTGCCGTCCAACTCCTTCTTGTCGCGGACGAGTTCCCACACACCGGTCTCGTCGTCCGGCTTCAGCGGCAGTGTCTTCGGGTTGCCGCCGGTGGCGCTGTCGAAGACCTGGACGGACACCTGCTGCGCGGTCGGCGCCCAGAGCGAGAGGGCGACCTTGCCGTCGTAGTAGGCCGGGCCGAAGTCCACCTTGCCGGTGCGACCGGCGTACAGGTCGTCCAGCACCCCCGGGGTCTGCACCCCGGTGGCGGCCAACGCCGCGCCGCTGGGCAGGTGTTCGGTGAACAGCAGCTGGCTGCGCAGCGCGGCCGGGACGCGCGCGGTGTCCCGGGCGTCCACGGTGAAGGCCCGGTACCCCGCCAGGTGCGGGTACTTGGCCTTCTGGGCGCCGGTCAGCCCGCCCGCGACGGGGGTGAGCCGGATCCACTTGCCCGGCCCGGTCAGCACGCCCTTGTCGGCGTGGATGCCGCCCTCGGGGTCGTAGACCAGCTGGGCGCTGGTGCCGCCGGCCAGGGCCTGGTCGGTGGCACCGTAGTTCGCCGGGACGACGACGGTCCTGGCGTCGATCCACTGGGCCTTGGCGCTGCCCGGGTCCAACTGCGAGGAGGCGGCGGGGTTCTGCGGCAGCAGGTAGCCCTCACGGCCGCCGAGGATCCACACCTCCTTGCCGTTGACGGCGAAGTCCAGCGACTGGTCTGCGGGCAGGTCCTTGTCGTTGCCGTTGTGCAGGATGTAGCTCAGGCTGGTCGCCCCGGGGGCGAGCGGCACCTCGAAGACGGCGCCGAAGGCGTCGCGGCGCACCGGCATCAGCGGCTTGCCCCAGTCGGTGGGGTCGGCCGCGCCGGTCCAGTCGTGCAGGCCCCAGCCGTCGTAGTTGCCGTCGGCCCGGCTGTAGTGGATGACGGCGGTGTTCGCCGGCGGGGTGTTCGCCGGGCCGGGGTTCACCGTGCCGACGGTGGCGTCGCCCTGCTTGAGCCAGACCTCTCCGGTGGCCCCGACGTCGATGTGGCGGTCGGCGTCCACGTCCTTGACGCCGTTCTTCTCCACGATGAAGCCGACGTCCGAGGCGCCGGGCTTGAGCCGCACGTACGCGAAGGCACCGTACGCGTCCCGTCCGGTGAAGGGGTGCCCGGCGGGCCACTGGGTGCCCTCGCCGTCGGCGAGGTCGCCCCAGGCGTAGAGGTTCCAGCCCTCGTAGTCGCCGTCCGGCCGGTTGTAGTGGACGACGGCGTACGGGCGGGCGCCGGCGGTGGGCACCGGCTTGGGCGCGGGGGTTCCGGTGGTGAAGCTCGCGGTGGCCGAGCGCAGATGGCCGCTGGAGTCCTGCAGGACGGCCTTGTAGCGCACGACCGTGCCGGGGGCGACCGCACTCAGGTCCTGGGTGACCGCGTACCTCCCGGTGTCGGCCGTCCCCAGCGTCTGCCAGGGCCCGTTGCCGATCTGGGCGGCGAAGCCGACCCGGTTGAAGCCGCCGTCCGCCTTGGCGCCCACCGTCACGAGCCCGGTGGATCCGTCGGCGGGCGGCTGCACCGAGAGCTGCGGCGCGGCCGCGACCGGGGCGAGCCTGCCGCCGGCCTTGAACACCACGGAGGACAGCGCCGGGACGGTGACGGTCACCTTGCGGTCCCCGCCGCTGGTGAGCCGGTCCCCCGCCGACGGGTAGATCCGGTCGAAGCCCATGCCCGCCGAGAAGGTGTCCAGGGTGACGGTCTTCGCCTCGGCGGCGTTGTTGACCGCCACCAGGTACTCGACCTGCTGGCCCGCGTCGATCCGGGAGAAGGCGTACACGCCCGCGCCGTCGGCGGCGTAGCGCTCGATCTGCGCGCCGTCGGCCAGCGCCGGGTTGTCGCGGCGCAGCTCGGCCAGGCCCGCGATGCCCCGGTAGAGCTCGCCGCCCTGCCCGTACCGGTCGGCCGGTCCGGAGGGGCCGCCGAGCACCCGGTCGCTGTTGTACGAGGCGGTCCTGGAGGCGAACATGTCCTGCCGGGCGTCCTTGTCGCCGCCCGCGCCGGTGAAGCCCTGCTCGTCGCCGTAGTAGACGACGGGCTGGCCGCGGGTGAGGAACTGCAGCTCGCTGCCGAGCCGGTCCTTCTTCAGCAGGGTCGCGTCGTCGGCGCCCGGGTTGTCGGCGAGCAGGAAGGAGCCGAAGCGGCCCATGTCGTGGTTGCCGAGGAAGGTCGGCAGCTCGTACGCGTCGGTGTCGGCGCTGGTGTAGCGGTAGTCCTGGCCGTAGAGGTCGGCGAGGTTCCTCGCCGAGCCGCCCTGGGAGACGTAGGAGCGGGCCGCGCCCTGGAACGGGAAGTCCAGGGTGGCCTGCAGCTTGCCCTTGGTGACGTAGGGCGAGGTGACGGCCGGGTCGCCGGAGTAGACCTCGCCGAACATGAAGAACTTCTTGTTGCCCTGCTTGGCGGCGAAGTCCTTGAGCGCGGGGGCCCACTGCTGCCAGAAGGCCATGTCGACGTGCTTGACGGTGTCGATCCGGAAGCCGTCCACCCCGGTGTCCTTGACCCACTGCTGGTAGACCTGCTCGAAGCCCTTGACCACCCGGGGGTTCTGGGTGTCGAGGTCGTCCAGACCGTTGAAGTCACCCTCGGTGGCGGACTCGCCGACGAAGGTCGAGTCGCCCCGGTTGTGGTACAGCGCCGGGTCGTTGAGCCAGGAGGGGCTCTTGGCCTTGGCGTCGGCCGGGTTGCGGAAGACCGGCGTGTAGGGGAAGGAGTCCTTGGTGATCTTCGGCCAGGGGGCCCCGGCGTCGGCGACCGCGGTCTCGTCGACCGGGTTGCCGTCCGCGTCGAGGGTCGGGTAGGCGCCGGTCGAGCGGTAGCCGTGCTGCTGCTCGGCATCGTCGATGACGTCGGCGGTGTGGTTGGTGATGACGTCGAAGAAGACCTTGATGCCGCGGGCGTGCGCCTTGGCTATCAGCTCCTTGAGCTGCTCGTTGGTGCCGAAGTGCGGGTCGACCTGGGTGAAGTCGGTGATCCAGTACCCGTGGTAGCCGGCCGAGGCGTCGGCGCCGCTGCCCTGCACCGGCTTGTTCTTGAAGATCGGGGCCATCCAGATAGCGGTGGTGCCGAGGTTCTGGATGTAGTCGAGCTTCTGGATGAGGCCGGCCAGGTCGCCGCCGTGGTAGAAGCCCTTGTCGCTCGGGTCGAAGCCGTTGTCGAGCCGCCCGCCGGTGATGCCGTTGGGGACCTCGGCACCGGTGTCGTTGGCGGTGTCGCCGTTGGCGAAGCGGTCGGGCAGGACGAAGTAGAACTGCTCGCGGGTGAGGTCGTGCCGCCCGGCGGTGGCCGCCAGCGCGGCGTCGGAGGGCGGGGGCGGCGGGGCGGCGGCGAGGGCCGCGGGGGCGCCGCCGAGGGTGGCGGCGGTCAGCGCGACGGCCAGCAGGACGGCCGTGCGGCCGGGTCTGGTCCGTGCGGCGCGGGCGCCGCGGCGAGGACGGCTCCGTCGGGGGCGGAGCGGCGTATCGGCCACTGAGGGGCTCCCTTAGGGGAAGGGGCGATCGATTTCCCAGGAAGCTAGCGGCCTGCAATATGTTTCAGCAAGATGCAGAAACGGTTTCGTGCCGGGAAAATCCAGGTCGGCGGGGCCGCCGCCGACCCCGGTTACGTCCCAACGGCGTACCGCGTGACAATGGGACGTATGTCCGCCCCACCGGTAAGCACCAGATCCCCCCGCACCCCCTACCCCGGTGGGATCCGCCCCCTACCCCTGGAGGGGGACAACCGGTGAAGAATCCACTTCCGGAGGATGAGCGGACGGCGACGAGTGGTCTGGCAGACTTCTCGTCCATGGGGGAACCGACCGAGATCCAGCAGGGCGACGCCGCGCGCGCCGACGCGGCCCACGACGGCGGTTCCGAGGCAGCCCGGGCCGGCACGGCCCGGCAGCCCGAAGGAGCCACCCGCGCCGCCCAGTCCCGTACCGCCGCCCTGCGCGACCGCATCCGCGACCAGCGCCGCTCCCCGGCCCGCCCGCGGATCTGGATCGAGCTGGCCCTGATCGGGATCAGCTACTGGCTCTACTCGATCGTGCGCAACGCCGTCCCCGAGCAGGAGGCGGTGGCGCAGCGGAACGCCCGCTGGATCTGGGACCTGGAGCACCACCTCGGCATCGCCGTCGAGCGCTCGGTCAACCACGCCGTGGACGGCGTCGGGTGGCTCATCACGGGGATGAACTACTACTACGCGACGCTGCACTTCATCATCACCATCGGCGTGCTGGTCTGGCTCTACCGCAGCCACCCGGGCCGCTACGTCGCCGCCCGTACGGTGCTGTTCGTCACCACCGGGATCGCCCTGGTCGGCTTCTACTTCTTCCCGCTGGCCCCGCCCCGGCTGATGACCGACGGCGGCTTCATCGACACCGTCCAGGCCCACCACACCTGGGGCTCCTTCGCCTCGGGGCCCGCCGCGCACGTCTCCAACCTCTACGCGGCGATGCCCTCGATGCACATCGGCTGGTCGATGTGGTGCGGTCTGGCGATCTTCTTCCTGGCCCGCCGGACCTGGGTCCGGGTGCTCGGCCTGCTGTACCCGCTGGCCACCCTGACGGTCATCATCTCGACCGCCAACCACTTCTGGATGGACGCCGTCGGCGGCGAGATCTGCCTCACGGTGGGCTTCCTCACCGCCCGCTGGCTCTACCACGAGTGGGTCTACAAGCTGCCGCAGGTGCCCGCCCGGGAGACGGCCGGCCGGCCGGTCACCGTGCCCGAGCAGTGGAGCGAACCGGCGGTCAGCAGCGCACGGCGCTAGCGACACCAAGACGCGAGAACGCGAAGACCTGGAAAGGGCCCCTCCCGAGGGGCCCTTTCCTTATGCGAGGCCTCACTCGGCCCCGTAGAACAGCCGGTCAACCACCGCCCGGGCCCGCCGGGTGGTGCGCCGGTAGTCGTCCACCAGCTCCCCGCTGTGCCCGGCGCCGTACCCGAGGTAGCGGGCCACCCCGCTCAGCTCCCGGGCGTCCCCGGGGAAGCTGTCCCCCGGCCGTCCGCGCACCAGCATCACCGCCGAGCGCACCCGCGAGGCCAGCACCCACGCCGCCTCCAGCACCTCCGCGTCGGCCCGCTCCACCAGCCCGGCCGCGGCGGCGGCCGCCAGCGCGGCCCTGGTCCGGGTGGTGCGCAGGGCGGGCACCTCGTGCCCGTGCTGGAGCTGGAGCAGCTGCACCGTCCACTCGACGTCCGCGAGTCCGCCCCGGCCGATCTTGGTGTGGGTGGTCGGGTCGGCGCCGCGCGGCAGCCGTTCGGCCTCGATCCTCGCCTTGATCCGGCGGATCTCCACCAGGTCCCGCTCCGGCACCCCGGCGCCCGGGTAGCGCAGCGGGTCGATCAGCTGCCGGAACCGGGCGCCCAGCTCCTCGTCCCCGGCCACCGGCTCGGCCCGCAGCAGCGCCTGGCTCTCCCAGGCGTGCGACCAGCGCCGGTAGTACGCCGCGTACGAGGCCAGGGTGCGCACCAGCGGACCGCTGCGCCCCTCGGGCCGCAGGTCGGCGTCGACCAGCAGCGGCGGCTCGGTGGACGGCGCGGCCAGCAGGGTGCGCAGCTCGTTGCAGATCGCCTGGGCCGCCCGGGCCGCCTCCTGCTCCAGCGAGCCGAGCAGCGGCTCGTGGACGAAGAGCACGTCGGCGTCCGAGCCGTAACCCAGCTCGTGCCCGCCGAAGCGGCCCATCGCGATCACCGCGATCCGGGTCGGCAGGTCCCCGTGCTCGGCCTCCCAGCCGGCCGTGCAGGCGCGCAGCGCGCCCTGCAGGGTGGCGGCGTTGAGCGCGGTCAGCGCCTCCCCCGCGGCGTCCAGCGCCTCGGCCGGGTCCTCGCCGAGCCGGCCGAGCACGTCCGCGGCGGCGGTGCGGAACAGCTCCCGTCGGCGCACCGAGCGCGCGGCGGCCACGGCGGCGGAGGTGGACCCGGCCCGGCCGACGGCGGCCAGCACCTCCGACTGGAGGGCCGCCCGGCCGCGCGGGGCCAGGCCCTGC
Source organism: Kitasatospora sp. NPDC101157 (assembly GCF_044768255.1). Lineage (NCBI taxonomy): Bacteria > Bacillati > Actinomycetota > Actinomycetes > Kitasatosporales > Streptomycetaceae > Kitasatospora > Kitasatospora sp. NPDC101157. The sequence goes on from NZ_JBIWPL010000004.1 coordinate 157,177, forward strand.
GGGTCGCCCAGCATGGCCACCGCCTCGGGGGCGCGCAGCAGCAGGTCGGGGGCCAGCCGGCCGGCCGACAGCACCCGGGCCAGCTGTTCGGCGGCGGCGCTCTCGTCCCGCAGCAGCCGCAGGTACCAGGGGGTGCGGCCGAGTGCGTCGGAGACCTGGCGGAAGTTGAGCAGCCCGGCGTCCGGGTCGGCGGACTCGGCGAACCAGCCGAGCAGCACGGGCAGCAGGGTGCGCTGGATCGCCGCCTTGCGGCTCACCCCGGAGGCGAGCGCGCTGATGTGCCGCAGGGCGGCGGCCGGGTCGGCGTAGCCGAGCGCCTCCAGCCGGGCCCGGGCCGCGTCCGGGGTCAACCCGGCGGCGCCGGGCGGCAGTTCGGCGACCGCGTCGAGCAGCGGGCGGTAGAAGAGCTTCTCGTGCAGCCGCCGGACCTCCACCGCGTGCCGCTTCCACTCCCGCTGCAGCGCGGCCACCGGGTCGGAGCGGGTGTCGTCGTTGATCAGCGCGGCGAGCGAACGGGCGAGGCGGCGCTGGTCCTCCTCGGCGGTGGGCATCAGGTGGGTGCGGCGCAGCCGGTGCAGCTGGATGCGGTGCTCCAGCGAGCGCAGGAAGCGGTACGCGGCGTCCAGCGAGGCGGCGTCCGCCCGGCCGACGTACCCGCCGCGGGAGAGCGCGGCCAGCGCCTCCAGGGTGTTGCCGCTGCGCAGCGCCGGGTCGGTGCGCCCGTGCACCAGCTGGAGCAGCTGGACGGAGAACTCGACGTCGCGCAGCCCGCCGGGGCCCAGCTTGAGCTGGCGGTCCAGTTCGGTGGCCGGGATGGAGTCGACCACCCGGCGGCGCATCTGCTGCACGTCGGCGACGAAGTTCTCCCGGGCGGCGGCCTGCCAGACCATCGGGGCGAGCGCCTCGACGTACGCGGCGCCGAGCTCGGCGTCCCCGGCGACCGGGCGGGCCTTGAGCAGCGCCTGGAACTCCCAGGTCTTGGCCCAGCGCTGGTAGTAGGCGAGGTGGCTGGCCAGGGTGCGCACCAGCGGGCCGTTGCGGCCCTCGGGGCGCAGGTTGGCGTCCACCGGCCAGATGGTGCCCTCGCCGGTGGTGTCCGAGCAGAGCCGGGTGAGCGCGGCGGCCAGCCGGGTGGCGGCTTTGACCGCCTCGTGCTCGTCCACGCCCTCGCGCGGCTCGGCGACGAAGATGACGTCGACGTCCGAGACGTAGTTGAGTTCGCGGCCGCCGCACTTGCCCATGCCGATCACCGCGAGCCGGCAGGCCGCGGCGGCCTCCGGGTCCTGCTCGGCGGCGAGGTCCAGGGCGGTCTGCAGGGTGGCGCCCGCCAGGTCCGCGAGTTCGGCGGCGGTCTGGGCGAGGTCGGTGGTGCCGGTGAGGTCGCGGGCGGCGATGGCCAGCAGGCAGCGGCGGTAGGCGACCCGCAGCGCGTTGGCCGGCCCGAGGGCGTCGTCCTTGACGCCCTCGGCGAGGGCGCGGCGGAAGTCCTGCGGGCCGGGGTGCATGTCGCGCAGCTCGAAGGTGACCAGCGCGTGCCAGTCGTGGGGGTACCGGGCCAGGTGGTCGCCGAGCGCGGTGGAGACGCCGAGCACCCCGAGCAGCCGGTCGCGCAGCGGCTTGGAGGTGGTGAGGGTGTCACGCAGGGTGTGCCGCTCGGACTCGTCGGCGGCCTCCAGCAGCCGGGCCAGGCCCAGCAGCGCGAGGTCGGGGTCGGCGGTGGCGCCGAGCGCGTCCAGCAGCACAGGGTCGTCGGCCAGGCCCTCCAGGCCGGGCCCGTCCAGCAGCCGCACGGCCTTCGCGGGGTCGGTGAACCCGCGCCGGACCAACCTGATCTCGGGCCGGCTGACCCGGCTCCCGGCCCGCTGCTCCTCCACCGTCATCGCTCTCCCGGAACGCCCAGTGGCCCACGCGGTCACGCGGCCCTGGACCTACCTTCCCAGGAGCCGGTCCGCCCGCGCCACGGGGACCGTGGCGCGGGCGGTGGTTACGACGTCAGACCCGTTCCGGCATCCGGTTCACCAGGTGCCAGAGCAGGGCCGACAACAGCACCGAAGCGGTCGCGGCGGCGCCGATCAGGAACAGGTACTCCCGGTCGAGAACGCGGCCGGAAAACACGCCGACGAGCCCCGCGCCCGCACCCGTCAGAGCGAGGACCAGCCGCCGCCGCTCCGACATCCGGGTGATCTCCACCCGGCGCCCCTGACGGCCCGTCCAGGAGATCAGATGTCGGCCCAGGACCCATTCCCGGAACATCACCCAGAGGGAGACGACGGTGCCCATGGTGCCCACGACGAGATACGCCGGATAGCAGCTGAGCGTCCGCCGGATCCCGATTTGCAGGGCGGCCGTCCCGAAAGTCAGGGCCACCATCACGAGGAACCACACACCCATCCACCGGAATGCGTCGAAATGGGTGAACCTGGTGGCCAGCTGATAAAGCAGCGAGAGGTATCCGGAAGCCATCAGGACGCTGTCCACGAGCATCGCGCCGAATACCCGGGTAAAGCCCCAGCTGTGGAGGAACAGACCGCGGTGCTTGTACAGCGCCTGCGCCCAGCCGGCCGCCCACCGGTGGGTCTGCGCCCAGTAGACGGACCAGCTGCCCGGATCGCGGACGCACACGAACGCGCCGGGCACGAACCCCGCGTTCAGCCCGGCGCGGTTCATCTTGAGCGCCAGCTCGACGTCCTCGCAGAGGCTGTCGGTGGACCAGCCGCCCACCGCCCGGACCGCCTCGGTGCGGTACACGCCCGCGCAGCCGGAGAGCACGGCGACCCACCCGTGCCACGACTCGACCGTCCGGGACATCCGGTGGGCCGCGGCCCACTCGATCACGCGCGAGCGCTGGAACACGCCCTTCACGCTGTGCGGCGTGACCGACATGCAGACGCCCCCGAATCCCTTGGCGCGCATCCGTTCCAGGCACATCTCCAGCGCCCGGTCGGAGGCGAAGTAGCCGTCCGCGTCGAGCAGCGCGACAAACTCGGTGGTCACCTCCGCGAGGGCGAGGTTGAGCGACTCCGGCTTGCTCCTGCAGTCGACCTCCAGCACCTCGGCGCCGCACCGCCGGGCGATCTCCGCCGTGTCGTCGGTGCAGGAGTCCGCGAGCACCAGCACGGTGCGCGGCCGCACCGTCTGGCCGAAGGCGGACCTCACCGCGTCCGCGATGAAGTCCGCCTCGTCGTGTGCCGGGATCAGCACGGTCAGTGAATCGGTCACCGCCGGGCGAGCCACTTCACGGCCGCGCCGATCGCGGCGGCGGCGCCGCCGGTCGCCAGGAGCGCCAGCGAAGCGACGCCGGTGTGAGCGAGTCCGTACATAACTGTTCCTCACTGACTGTTCCGAATTGCCGATCGGTGAATTCATGCCGAATTCGAGAGAATTCACTGACATCGGGCCACCGCCACAACCCGCATTTCTTCTATCATGAATCCACCGGCCGCCGCCCTTAACACGCCATTACGGGCCCCGCCAGTCGATGCGTCCGCCCGGAATTCATCCGGTCGGCTCCGCCCGCGGCGCGGACGGGACGCCCTGCGTGGATCGTGAACGGCATGGCTATCCGATTGCTGGTGGCGCTGGCGATGGCGGCTACGACCGCCGCGACGTCGGCCGCCGCCCCCGCCGCGGCGGTGGCCGTGGCTCCGCGGTCGCAGCACACCGTCCTCCTGGACCGCTTCACCGCGCTGGACCTGGGACCGGGCCGGCGGTGGGGCTGGCAGACCGCCGCCTACGCCAACTGCACCGACAACCCGAACAGCTGGAAACTCGACCGGCTGACCACCGACGCGCTGTCCACGGCCGCCGGACACCTGACCGTCACCGCCCAGCACCGCGCCGACGGCAACTGGGACACCGGACTCCTGACCACCGGCGACTCCTGCGACTCCGGCGGCAGCGGGTTCCAGTTGCGCACCGGCGACCTGGTGGTGGTGCACGTCCGACTGCCCGCCGCGGGCACCGCCGCCTGGCCCTGCCTGTGGACCTGGCGGGACGGCGGCAACGAGCTCGACCTGTTCGAGTGGTACGCCGACCACCCGGACCGGATCGAGTTCGTCAACCACGTGCGCGAGAACAGCACCGTCTACTCCGGCCCGGACATCGGCCCCGAGCAGTGGGTGTACGTGGCCGTCAGGCTCGGCGCCGACGACGACACCTGGTACGTCGGACCGTCCCGGGACCGGCTGACCCCCGTGTGGTCCGACGGGACGGGCGTCGGGCCGGACTTCTCCGCCTACCTGATCCTCAACCTCTCGATCGGCGACGGAACGTTCCACCAACCGCCGACCCGCACCGACCCGGTCACCATGGAGGTCGACCTGCTGAGCGTCGAACGCCCCGGGTAGGAGCCCCGACCGTACGGCCCGGGCGGGCGCCGCTCAGCGCAGTTCCGCCGGCGGCACCCGCCCGGGCGCCATCGCCTCCTCCCGGACCAGGCTCCCCCACACCACCAGCCGGTAGAGCGACGTGTACTCCGGGGTGCACGTCGTCAGCGTGATGTAGCGCCCCGGCGAGCGGTACGGCGAACCGGTGGGGACGGGCGCGATCACGCCCACGTCGTCCGGGGAGGTCTCCGGCAGCACGCCGTCGACCCGGTAGACGTACCACCGGTCCCTGGTCTCGACCACCACCGCGTCACCCGGGCCGACCTGGTCCAGGTCGTGGAACTTCGCGCCGTGGCCGTCGCGGTGCGCCGCGAGGGCGAAGTTGCCCTCGCCCTCCCAGGGAGGGACCGCGCGGTACGGCACGGTGTACGCGCCGGCAACCCCGTCCGCCAGGGTCTCCTCGTCGGTACCGGACCTGATCAGCACCTGGTAGTCCCGGCCCATCGCGGGCACGTGCAGGAAACCGAGGTCACCCCGGCCCAGCCCGGCCACCGGGGAATCCGCGGCCGCGGTCGGCGGCGCGGCGGCCGACCAGCTGTCGCGCAGCCGCCCGGCGGCCCGGTCCGCCGCCCGGTCCGAGACCACGTTGCTCCACCAGAGCACGTACACCGCGAAGAGCGCCACCAGCAGGCCGAACGTCAACAGCCCGTCCCCGACCCACCGGGCCACCGCCCGCACCACCACGCCCCGCTCCCGCGCCATCCCGGGCTCCCGTCGCCGCCACCGAACCGGCCGCCACTCCAGCGCCCCGCCCCGCCCGACCGCAAGCGGACACACTCCGGGGCGGCGCCCGTCCCCCGAACGCAGCAGTGCCGGGGCCCCGGGAACGCGAGGAGGCCCGCCCGGCGACCGTCACCGGGCGGGCCTCCTCCGGCAGTCCCTCAGAGCACCTGGAGGTTCTTGCGCAGCTCGAACGGCGTCACCTCGGAGCGGTACTCCTCCCACTCCTGGCGCTTGTTGCGCAGGAAGAAGTCGAAGACGTGCTCGCCCAGGGTCTCGGCGACCAGTTCGCTGCGCTGCATCAGGTCGATGGCCTCGCCGAGGTTCTGCGGCATCGGCTGGATGCCGAGGGCGCGGCGCTCGGAGTCGGACAGCGCCCACACGTCGTCGTCGGCGCCCGGCGGGAGCTCGTAGCCCTCCTCGATGCCCTTGAGGCCGGCCGCGAGGGTGACGGCGTAGGCGAGGTAGGGGTTGCAGCCGGTGTCCAGCGAGCGGACCTCGATCCGGGTGGAGCCCTGCTTGCCCGGCTTGTACATCGGCACCCGGATCAGCGCCGAGCGGTTGTTGTGGCCCCAGCAGATGTACGAGGGGGCCTCGCCGCCGGCGCCGGCGGTGCGCTGGGAGCCGCCCCAGATGCGCTTGTAGGAGTTCACCCACTGGTTGGTGACGGCGGCCGTCTCGGCGGCGTGCCGCAGCAGGCCGGCGATGAACGACCTGCCGACCTTGGAGAGCTGGTACTCGGCGCCGGACTCGTGGAAGGCGTTGCGGTCGCCCTCGAACAGCGAGACGTGGGTGTGCATGCCGCTGCCGGGGTGCTCGGAGAACGGCTTGGGCATGAAGCTCGCGTGCACGCCCTGCTCCAGCGCGACCTCCTTCATGACCAGCCGGAAGGTCATGATGTTGTCGGCGGTGGACAGCGCGTCGGCGTAGCGCAGGTCGATCTCCTGCTGGCCGGGGGCGCCCTCGTGGTGCGAGAACTCGACCGAGATGCCCATCGACTCCAGCATGGTGATCGCCTGGCGGCGGAAGTCGTGGCCCACCCCGCGCGGGGTGTGGTCGAAGTAGCCGGACTGGTCGGCCGGGATCGGCGCGGTGCCGTCGCCGGGCAGGTTCTTCAGCAGGAAGAACTCGATCTCGGGGTGGGTGTAGAAGGTGAAGCCCAGGTCGGAGGCCTTCTCCAGGGTGCGCTTGAGCACGAACCGGGGATCGGCGTAGGAGGGCGAGCCGTCCGGCATCAGGATGTCGCAGAACATCCGCGCGGTGCCCGGGGTCTCCGAGCGCCACGGCAGGATCTGGAAGGTGGTCGGATCCGGCTTGGCGATCATGTCGGACTCGTACACCCGGGCGAATCCCTCGATCGCCGAGCCGTCGAACCCTATGCCCTCCTCGAAGGCCTGCTCCAACTCGGCCGGCGCCACCGCGACCGACTTCAGGAACCCGAGCACATCGGTGAACCACAGCCGGACGAACCGGATGTCACGCTCTTCGAGCGTCCGAAGCACGAACTGCTGCTGCTTGCCCATGGGGACAGTCTCACCTCTGCTCTTTACGCTCGTGTTACGCCCGGGAGGACCCCGAGGGACCCCCGCGGAGCGACTGCCCCCATCATGGCCGATCATCGGGCGCCACGGCAGGGCCGACCCCCTCGGGGCCCGCCCTCGGAGGACATTGCGTCAGTTAGACGATTACACTTCGAGGCATGCCCAATCTCCGTGTCGCCCTGTGCCAGATCGACCCCTGGGTCGGTGACCTCGCCCGCAACGGCGACGAGGTGGTGCGCTGGACGAAGCAGGCCGTGGAAGCCGGCGCCCAGCTGGTCGCGTTCCCCGAAATGGTCCTGACCGGCTACCCGGTCGAGGACCTCGCGCTGCGCCACTCCTTCGTCGAGGCCTCGCGCGGCGCCCTGGTCGAGCTGGCCGGCCGGCTGACCGACGACGGGCTGGGCGGGGTGCCGGTGGTGGTCGGCTACCTCGGGCGCTCCGAGCACGCCTCGCCACGCTTCGGCCGGCCCGCCGGGTCACCCCAGAACTGCGCCGCGGTGCTGTACCGGGGCGACGTGGTCACCCGCTTCGCCAAGCACCACCTGCCCAACTACGGCGTCTTCGACGAGTTCCGCTGGTTCGTCCCCGGCGACCAGCTGCCGGTGCTGCGGCTGCACGGGGTGGACGTCGCACTGGCGATCTGCGAGGACATCTGGCAGGACGGCGGGCGGGTCACCGCCGCCAGGGAGGCCGGCGCCGGGCTGCTGCTGGTGGTCAACGGCTCGCCGTACGAGCGGAACAAGGACGACCAGCGGCTGGAACTGGTGCGCCGCCGCGCGGTCGAGGCGGGCTGCGCCCTGGCGTACGTCAACATGGTCGGCGGCCAGGACGAACTGGTCTTCGACGGCGACTCGATCGTGGTCGACGCGGACGGCCGGGTCCTGGCCCGTTCCCCGCAGTTCGAGGAGCACCTGCTGGTCCTGGACCTCGACCTGCCGGCCGCGAGCAGTGACCACACCGACGGCCTGCTGCTGAGCGACGGGCTGCACCTGGTCCGCACCGAGCTGGGTGACGAACCGTCACCGGCCCCCGCCGACAGGCTCACCGCCGAGATCGCGCCACGGCTGTCCGACGAGGCGGAGATCTGGGCGGCGCTGGTCTCCGGGACCCGGGCGTACGTCGTGAAGAACGGCTTCCGGTCGGTGCTGATCGGCCTCTCCGGCGGCATCGACTCGGCGCTGGTGGCCGCGATCGCGGTGGACGCGGTCGGGGCCGGGAACGTGCACTGCGTCTCGATGCCGAGCCGCTACTCCTCCCAGCACTCCCGGGACGACGCGGCCGAACTGGCCCGCCGCACCGGACTGCACTTCCGGACCGTCTCCATCGCGCCGATGTTCGACGCCTACCTGGGCGCCACCGAACTGACCGGCCTGGCCGAGGAGAACCTGCAGTCCCGGCTGCGCGGCACCCTGCTGATGGCGATCTCCAACCAGGAGGGGCACATCGTGCTCGCGCCCGGCAACAAGAGCGAGCTGGCGGTCGGCTACTCGACCCTGTACGGCGACTCGGTCGGCGCGTACGGCCCGATCAAGGACGTCTACAAGTCGCTGGTCTTCCGCCTCGCCCGCTGGCGCAACGAGGAGGCGGAACGGCGCGGCGAGGTGCCGCCGATCCCGGAGAACACCATCAGCAAGCCGCCGTCCGCCGAACTGCGGCCGGACCAGGTGGACACCGACTCGCTGCCGGACTACGACCTGCTGGACAGCGTGCTGGACCGCTACATCGAGGGCGACCAGGGCCGGGACGCGATCGTCGCGGCCGGCTTCGACCCGGCGGTCGTCGACCGGGTGGTCCGGCTGGTCGACACCGCCGAGTACAAGCGGCGCCAGTACCCGCCGGGCCCGAAGATCTCGGTGAAGAACTTCGGCCGGGACCGCCGCCTGCCGATCACCAACCGCTGGCGGCGCGGCTGAACTAGGAGGAGTACCGGTAGGTGGCGGCCACCGCGAGGTGGTCGCTGCCGTCCCGGGGCAGGGTGCGGGAGTCCACCGGCTTGAGGCCGCCCTTGCTCATGATCTGGTCGATCCGCGCCATCGGGAACGCCGCGGGCCAGCTGAAGCCGAAGCCGTCCCCGGCAGCGCCCTGGGCCGAGCGCATCTGCGAGGTGACCGGCGCCAGACTGCGGTCGTTCATGGTGCCGTTGAGGTCGCCGAGCAGCAGCACCTTCTTCTCCGGCTCGGCCTGGACGGCGTCGCCGAGCGCCTGCGCGCTGACGTCCCGCTGGTGGACGGTGAAGCCGCTCTCGGCCCTGAGCCGGACGGACGGCAGGTGCGCGACGTACACCGCGACCGGGCCCTGCGGGGTGGTGACCCGGGCCCGGAAGGCCCTGGTCCAGCCGATCTTCAGGTCGACCGGGGAGACGTCGCTGATCGGGTACTTGGACCAGAGCCCGACCGTCCCCTCCACCGTGTGGTACGGGTACGTCCCGGCGAGCCCGGTCTCGTACGAGCGCAGCTGGTTCCCGGCCAGCTCCTGCAGGGCCACGATCTGGGCGTCCGAGGCCACCAGGCCGCGGATGGTGCCCGGCACGTCGGTGTTCCCGGCCTCGACGTTGTGGCTGACCACCGTCCAGTCGCCCTTGCCGCCGCTCTTGTCGGACACCAGCCCGCCGAACAGGTTGGCCCACAGCACGGCGGGCACCAGCAGGGCGAGCAGCGCGGTGGCGGAGCGGCGCAGCAGGGCGGGCACCAGCAGCACCGGGACGGCCAGGCCGACCCAGGGCAGGAAGGTCTCCAGCAGGCTGCCGAGGTTGCCGACGCCGTTCGTCATCTCGGCGTGGAAGGCCAGCAGCACGGCGGTGAGCAGGGCCAGCAGGGCGATCACCAGCCCGCGCCGCCAGGTGCTGCTGCCACGGGCGTCCCGGCCCCAGTGCCGCAGGCCGAGGAAGCCGCCGGTCCGGTCGGCGGGCGCGTCCGCACCCCCGGGGACCGCGGTCCGCTCGGTGCTGTCCGCCTGCGCCATCGTGGCTCCCGTCGCTCGTGCCGTCGCCGGTCCGGTGTCCGGTCCGTGGGGGTACGGGCGCGGCGCCGGACCGGTGCCGGTTTGATCGGATACCCGGCTCAGCCTATGCCGGGACAGACGCACGCCCCCGGGACCGGGTTCCGGCGTGGCCCGGTTTGGTGAGCCAGGCCACGTCGGGCACGAAGCATGCGCTCCGGCGCGCGGCGGGGTCCGGGAGGACGCCCCGGGACAGGCTCTAGCGGGGTGCGACGCCGTCGAGGACGGAGTCGACCAGTTTGCGGGACAGCTCCGGATCCTCCAGGTCGGAGTCCTCCGACAGGATGCTGCGGTAGAGGATCGGCCCCATCAGCAGGTCGCCGAGCAGTTCCACGTCGAGGTCGTCGCGGATCACGCCCTCGGCGACGGCCTGGCGGATCAGGTGCAGTCCGACCTCCCGGCGCGGCCTGATCACCCGCTCCCGGTAGGCGGTGTACAGCTCGGGCAGGGTCTGCATCTGTCCGAGCGCCGCCTTGAGCACCCAGCGGGTGCGCTTGGCGAGGCCGCGGCGGCGGATGTAGTCGACCATCGCGATCAGGTCCTCGCGGGCGCCGCCGCCGGTGGGGGCCGGGATCGGCTCCTCCAGCCGGCTGACGACGTCGACCAGCAGGGCCTCCTTGTTGGGCCAGCGCCGGTAGATGGTGGCCTTGCCGACGCCGGCGGCGGTGGCGATGCCCTCGATGGTGAGCTCGGACAGCGTGTTGCCGTCCGCCATCAGGTCCTCGACGGCGGTGAAGATGGCCTGCTCGGCGGCCTCGCTGCGGGGCCGGCCGCGGCGTGCCGCCGCGCAGGGCTGCCCGGTGTCGGCGCTCGGCGTGTCCGTCCTCATCCCGGCTGTCTCTCCCTCGCTGGGTCCCGGGCCCGCGGGCGCCGTGGTGTGTCGGTCGATCCGGCCCGCGGGCGGGGTCGTCCCCACCCTGGACCGAGGCCCTGCCGACCGGACGCACCGGTCGGCAGGGCCATTGTCGCTCAGTCGACTCGCAGGTCGGTCGACCCGCTGGTCAGCGCCCGTGGGCGGCCTCCGCGGGTCGGGCGCCCACGGGATCACGCCTCCGCGGTCGCGGCCTCCCGGGCCCGGTCCTGCTGCTCGGGGGCCCGGCCACCGGGACCGCCCGGGCCGGCCGGGGCCGCGGCGCGGCGCGGCAGCAGGAACCAGGCGACCAGCGCGCCGACCAGCGAGATTCCGACGGAGAGCGAGGCCACCACGTGCATGGCGTGGATGAAGGCGTCGTTCGCCGGGGCGACCAGCGCCTTGCCCGCGCCGTTGGGGAGCCGGTCGGCGATGGCCAGGGTGGCCTCCAGCGACTCGCCCGCCTTGTCGCGCAGCCCCTCGGGCAGGTGGGTGAGGGTGTCCGACATCCCGTCGCGGTAGACGGTGGAGAGCACCGCGCCGAGCACCGCGACCCCGAGCGAGCCGCCGACCTGGCGGAAGGTGTTGTTGACGGCCGAGCCGGCGCCCGCCTTCTCCCGGGGCAGCGACCCCATGATCGCGACGGTGACCGGCGGCATGACGTGCGCCATTCCCGTACCCATCACCAGGCCGAGCACGATCAGCACCCAGATCGGGGTGGTCGCGGTCAGCACGGTGTAGCCGACGAAGCCGAGCGCGACCAGCACCATGCCGCCCGCGGCGGTGGCGGCGACGCCGAGGCGCTCGACCACCAGCCGGGCCCGGGGGGCGAACAGCAGCTGGGCGACGGCCAGCGGCAGCATCAGCAGACCGGCCTGGAGTGCGCTGTAGCCGCGCACGCTCTGGATGTAGAAGACGCCGAAGAAGGAGACGCCCATCAGCGCGAAGAAGATCACGCCGACCACGACCACGGAGGCACTGAACACCTTGTTGCGGAACCAGGTGACGTCCAGCGCGGGGAACGGGATGCGGCGCTCGTGGACGACGAACGCGGCCAGCGCGACCACGCCGAGCAGGGTCGGTCCCCAGGCCGCGAAGGCGGTGAAGTCGGCCAGCTCGCCGCCCTTGATGATGCCGTAGATCAGCGCCACCAGGCCGACGATCGACAGCAGCACGCCGATCGGGTCGAGCGCGCCCGGGTCGGGGTCCTTGGACTCGGGCACCAGGATCGCCATCGCGATCACCGCGACGATCACGATCGGGACGTTGATCAGGAAGACCGAGCCCCACCAGAAGTGCTCGATCAGCAGGCCGCCGGTGATCGGGCCGATGGCGATGGCCAGACCGACCGCGCCGGCCCAGATGCCGATCGCCTTGGGCTGCTCCTCGCGCTCGAAGACGTTCATGATGATCGCCAGCGTGGCGGGCATCGCGAGCGCGGCGCCGACGCCCATCAGGCCGCGGTAGCCGATGAGTTCACCCGGCGAACCGGACATCGAGGACAGCAGCGAGGCGATGCCGAAGACCACCATGCCGGTCAGCAGCGCGAGCTTGCGGCCGAAGCGGTCGCCGAGCAGGCCCGAGGTGAAGAGCAGCCCGGCGAACACCAGGGTGTAGGAGTTGATCGCCCATTCCAGGTCGCTCTGGGTGGCGCCCAGTCCGACCGGGGCGGGGGTCGCGATGGTCTTCATCGCGACGTTGAGGATCGAGTTGTCGAGCACGACGACGAGCAGGGCGAGCACCAGGGTGCACAGGATCGCCCAGCGCCTGCGGTGGATGGCTTCCGGCACACGGGGTGGCGCGGCTGCGGTGGTCATTGGTCTTCCCGTCCGTGTTGGTGTGGCACTGGCGGGCATTTGCGAGTCGCGGACGTCTCGTAACCCCCCGGAACAGAGTAGCGCGCAATACGATACGAGACGAGTCCGTTTCGTAAAAAGGCGGCAAAGCCCGGGGACGCGCCCCGGGGCCGGTGTGGCGTGGATCGCACCCCGCCGACGGCACCCCTCTTTGCGCTCACGCCGGGGCGTGCAAGCATGGAGGTGATCCGGGGACGCCGTACGGCGCCACGAGACGACAACCTTTCAGGAGTCCGTTCGATGAACGCTTCTTCGCCTTCGCCTGCCCAGAACCAGGCGGCGAACGCCACCCTCTACGGCGGGGTCACCAACCGCCGCGTCACCGTCCGCGACCTCGCCGCCGCCAAGCAGCGCGGCGAGAAGTGGGCGATGCTCACGGCCTACGACGCCCTCACCGCGGGCGTGTTCGACGAGGCCGGGATCCCCGTCCTGCTGGTCGGCGACTCGGCCGGCAACTGCCACCTCGGCTACGAGACCACCGTGCCGGTGACCATGGATCAGATGGTGATGCTCTCCGCCGCCGTCGTCCGCGGCACCCAGCGCGCCATGATCGTCGCCGACCTGCCCTTCGGCTCCTACCAGGAGTCGCCCGCGCAGGCCATGCGCAACGCGGCCCGGCTGATGAAGGAGGCCGGGGTCGGCGCGGTCAAGCTGGAGGGCGGCGAGCGCAGCGCCCGCTCGATCGAGCTGCTGGTCGAGGCCGGCATCCCGGTGATGGCCCACATCGGCCTCACCCCGCAGTCGGTGCACGCCTTCGGCGGCTACCCGGTCCAGGGCCGCGGCGACGAGGCGGCCCACCAGCTGCTGCGTGACGCCAAGGCCGTGCAGCAGGCCGGCGCCTTCTCGGTGGTGCTGGAGGCCGTCCCGGCCGAACTCGCCGCCCAGGTCACCGAGCAGCTGGCGATCCCGACCGTCGGCATCGGCGGCGGCCCGGAGACCGACGCCCAGGTGCTGGTCTGGACCGACATGGCCGGCATGACGGCCGGCCGGGTGCCCAAGTTCGTCAAGAAGTACGCCGACCTGCGCGGCGTCCTCGGCGAGGCCGCCCGGGAGTTCGCGGCCGACGTCCGCACCGGCGCCTTCCCGGCGGCGGAGCACAGCTTCCACTGACGCCCGCCACCTCCCGCGCGTGAGCGGTCAGCGGCCCCGTTCCCTGATGGGAGCGGGGCCGCTGTCATGCCCGGACGGGCGGTGACAGCGGGCTGACAGCGGTGGCGGGCCGGCGACAGGGGGCTGACAGACGGGGCGGACAACCTGGGGCCATGACAGGAATCGCCACCGCCCCGAACACGCGGGGAACAGCCGGGAACGCCGTCGAGGTGCACGGCATCGTCAAGCACTACGGCACCACCAAGGCCCTCGACGGCGTCGACCTCACCGTTGGCGAGGGCACCGTCCTCGCCCTGCTCGGCCCCAACGGAGCCGGGAAGACCACGCTGGTCCGCGTCCTCTCCACGCTGATCAAGCCGGACGCCGGCAGCGCGTTCGTCGGCGGCTACGACGTCCTGCGCCAGCCCAGGCAACTGCGCCGCACCATCGGCCTGACCGGCCAGTACGCCTCCGTGGACGAGCTGCTCTCCGGCTACGAGAACCTCTACCTGATCGGCCGGCTGCTCGACCTCTCCAGCCGCGAGGCCAAGGCCCGGGCCGCCGAGCTGCTGGAGCGCTTCTCGCTCACCGAGGCCGCCAAGCGGACCGCCAAGACCTACTCCGGCGGCATGCGCCGCCGCCTCGACCTGGCCGCCAGCATGATGGGCCGCCCCCGGGTGCTCTACCTGGACGAGCCCACCACCGGCCTGGACCCGCGCACCCGCAACGAGGTCTGGGACGAGGTGCAGCGGATGGTCGCCGAGGGCAGCACCGTGCTGCTGACCACCCAGTACATGGAGGAGGCCGAGCAGCTCGCCGACGAGCTGACCGTCATCGACCGGGGCAAGGTGATCGCCAACGGCGGCGTCGCCGAGCTCAAGGCCAGGGTCGGCGGCCAGATCCTCCAGGTCCGCCCCGCCCACCCGGCCGAACTGCCGGAGATGGCCCGCTGCCTGCACGAGAGCGGGATCGCCTCCGCCACCATCTCCCCCGACGACGGACTGCTCGCGGTCCCGCTGGTCGACGAGGAGCAGCTCACCGCCGTGATCGGGGTGCTCGGCGGACGCGGCTTCGCGATCGCCGCCATCGACACCAAGGTGCCCAGCCTGGACGAGGTCTTCCTCGCCATCACCGGCAAGCCCACCGCCGACGCGGCCACCGCGCCCGCCGACGCCCTCGTCAAGGAGCCCGTCGCATGACCACCGCCACGCTCATCCCCGCCCGGGTCGACTCCGGGGCCGACACCCGGATCGGCCTGGCCGGCACCCTGCGCCACATCGGCGCGCTGACCCGCCGCAACCTGATGCGGATCAAGGCCGACCCGGAGTCGATGTTCGACGCCGTGCTGATGCCGATCGTCTTCACCCTGCTGTTCGTCTACGTCTTCGGCGGCGCGATCGCGGGCGGTCAGGACGCCTACGTCCAACGCCTGGTCCCCGGTCTGCTCGGGCAGACCGGCATGACGCTGGCGCTGGCCGTCGGCACCGGCCTGAACAGCGACTTCCAGACCGGGGTGATGGACCGCTTCCGCACCCTGCCGATCGGACGGGCCTCGGTGCTGCTGTCCAAGCTCGCGGCGGAGTCGCTGCGGGCGCTGCTCTCCTCCGCGATCCTGCTGGGCTTCGCGCTCGTCCTCGGCTTCGAGCTGAAGACCGGCGTGCCGGAACTGCTGGCCGCGGTCGGCCTGTCGCTGGTGTTCGGCATGTCGATCGTCTGGATCTCGATGCTGCTGGGCATGTCGCTGCGCAGCGCCCAGGCCGTCCAGGGCGTCTCCATGCTGGTCCTGATGCCGATGCAGTTCGGCAGCTCGATCTTCGCGCCGACCGACACCATGCCGGGCTGGCTGCAGTCCTTCACCAAGGTCAACCCGCTGTCCGCGCTGGCCGACGCCTCCCGCGGACTGCTCAACGGCGAGGGGGCGGTGGCCCACCCGGTGATGATCGTGCTGATCTGGTCCGCCGTCTCGACCGCGGTCTTCGCCCCGCTCGCGGTGGCCCGCTTCCGCAAGCGGACCTGAGCGAGCCGGGGTGGGGCCGGCCGACGGCCAGGGACAGGACGCCGGCCGGAGTACGGGCCGGCCGGGCGGTGACCAGGGGACGGGCACCGACCGGCCGGCCCGGAGCCGCAACCCGCCGGCTAGTCGAGCAACCCCGAGAGCGCGGCCTGGGTCTGTTCCCTGGTCATCTGCGCGCCCACCGCGTGGGCCGCCTCGTAGGCCTCGTCCCCCAGCAGTGCCCGCAGCGCGTCGGCCGACCGTTCGCGCTCCACCCGTTCCAGGAAGCCGCCCTTCGGGCCGTTCAGCCCCTTGTGCGCCCCGAGCAGCACCGCCGCCTGCCGGGCGCGCTCCAGGTCCCCGTCCCGCTCCGCGAAGGCGCGCAGCACACCGACCACGGCGGGCACCACCATGGCCGCCATCTGCGCGGCGAAACCGCTCGCGGCCGTCAGCTCCACCAGCCGGCGGCGGCCCTCGCGCATCAGGGCGAGGCCCTGCTCGGGCTCACCGGACCGGGCCGTCACCCAGCCGCGGGTGCTGAGCAGCAGACCGCTCACGATGCCCGGCACGAACCCGCCCGTGGTGATCGCGTCGAGCTCGTCCAGCCCGGCCAGGGCCTCCTGGTAGTCGCCGCGGTGGGCCTGCAGGCCACAGAGCGTCAGGTGGCCGATCAGCACGGCACCGGTGGTGGCCTGGTTGAGGGCCGGGGAGTCGATGGCCGCCAGCGCCTCCCGGACGATCCGCTCACCGCGTTCCATGTCCCGCTCCAGCAGGACGCTGCCGAGGCTCACCTTCAGCATCGGCACCTCGTGCGGCGCACCCAGTTCCTCGGCCAGTCCGATCGCCCGCTCGTACGCGGCGGCGGCGCCCTCGGTGTCGCCCCGGTTGGCCAGCGACTCGCCCCAGGCCGACAGCGCCTGGGAGACCCCCCAGAGGTCGCCGGCCTGCTCGAACAGCTCCAGGGAGCGCCGGCCGTCCCGCAGGCTCTGCTCCTCGCCCTCCGGCCAGTCGTTCAGCATCCTGGCCCGGACCTGCAGGGCGAACGCCAGGTCGTTGGCGTCGCCGTGCCGCTCGCAGCCGCGGACGGCGTCGTCCATCAGGTCCTTCATCAGCTCCAGGCGGCCGGCCAGGAAGGCGCTGAACACCCGCATCAGCGCCGGGAAGCGGTAGGACTGCGGCAGGTCCTCGGTGTAGACGTCCAGCAGCCGTTCGGCGACCCTCACCGCCTCCGGGTTGCCGAGCACGTCCAGGTTCCCCTCGAACAGCCCGATCAGCCGGAATACCGCCAGCAGCCGGCGGGCCTCCTCGACCACCCCCTCGGGCATCGGCAGGCCGTACGCCAGCACGTTGCGCTCCAGCGGCACCGGCCGCGGGGCGTCCGGGCGGAACGGGTCCGGGCCGAGCGCCGCGATCGCGTTGAACCAGCCGCGCGCCTCCATGCTGTAGCCGCGCAGCGACCAGTACCAGCCCATCCCGAGGGCGAGCACCAGCGCCTGCTCCTCGTCCGCGAGGTCGATCGCGCGGCGCAGCGCGGCCCGGATGTTGTCCTGCTCCCGCTCCAGCACCGCCAGCCAGTGCAGTTGCCGGGGGCCGTGGATGTTCAGGTCCGCGGTGGCCACCAGCGCGCGGAAGTGCGCCAGGTGGCGGGCCTCGGTGGCGTCGCGCTCGGCGGCGGACTCGGCGAGGCGCTCGGTGGCGTACTCGTGGATGGTTTCCAGCATCCGGTAGCGCGGCTGGCCGCCGTCGTCGGCCAGGTCGGCCACCAGCAGGGACTTGTCGACCAGGGAGAGCAGCAGGTCGGCGACCTCCCCGCCGACCACCTCGGCGCCGTCGGCGCAGACCGCCTCGGCGTCCTCCAACTGCCAGCCGCCCGCGAACACCGAGAGCCGGCGCAGCACCGCCCGTTCCCGCTTGCCCAGGAGGTCCCAGCTCCAGTCGACCACCGCGCGCAGGGTCTGCTGACGCGGCAGCAGGGTGCGGCTTCCCGCGGTGAGCAGCGCGAACCGGCCGTCCAGGCGGTCGGCGATCTGGCGGGCCGTCATCACCCGCAGCCGGGCGGCGGCCAGTTCGATGGCCAGCGGCAGGCCGTCCAGGCGGCGGCAGATCTCGGTGCAGGCCCGCGGGTCGCTCCGCGGGTCGAAGCCGGGACGGGCGGCGGCGGCGCGCTCGGTGAACAGGCGCACGGCCACCGGATCGGGCAGCGGCTCGACCGGCAGCACCGTCTCGCCGGGCACGCCGAGCGGCTCGCGGCTGGTGGCGAGCACGGTCAGCCCGGGGCATTCGGCGAGCAGGGTGTCGACCAGGTCGGCGGCGGCCTGGACCAGGTGCTCGCAGTTGTCGAGGACGAGCAGCATCCGGCGGTGGGCGCAGTGTTCGACCAGTCGGCGCACCGGATCCTCGGCGCGCTTCTCGATCACCTCGGCGACCATGCTCTTGCTGTGCAGCACCAGCTCGCGCATGCCCAGCGCGGAGACCACGGCGGCGGGGACGGCCTCCGGGCTCTCCAGGGGCGCGAGTTCGGCCAGCCAGACGCCGTCCGGCCAGTGCCCGGCGGACTGCTCGGCGCGGCCGGCCTCGACCGACAGCCGGGTCTTGCCGGAGCCGCCGGGGCCGGTCAGGGTGACCAGCCGGCGGTCCGCCACCAGGAGGCGGCGCAGGGTGGCGAGATCGTCCTCCCGGCCGACGAAGCTGGTCAGCCGGCCGCGCAGGTTCCCCGCGGCGCGCGGGAGTTGGGCGGCGGGGGTGGCCGGGCCGACAGCGGCGGGGGCCGGGCCGGCGACGGGGGTGGCCGGACCGGCGACGGGGGTGGCCGGGCCGACGGCGACCGGCGGCGCCGGCTCGGGCCTCGCCCTCGGCGGCGAGGGTTCCGGCGCCGCCTGCGGCTCGGTGGACCTGAGCAACTCGGCGTGGAGCGCCTGGAGTTGTCGGCCGGGATCGGCGCCGAGCTCGTCCGCCAGGGCACGCCTGGTGCGCTCGTAGTGGCGCAGCGCCTCGGCCGTGCGGCCGCTCTCGTGCAGGGCCCGCAGCATCAGCAGTTGCAGGGGCTCGTCCAGTGGCTGCCGTTCGCACAACTCGGCCAGCTCGGCGACCAGTTCGGCGGCCCGCCCGAGTCCGAGGTCGGCGGTGATCCGGTGCCGGCGGGCCTCGTCCCGCTGGGCCTCCAGCCGGGCGGCCGGGCCGGCCCGGTCGGGCAGGTCGGCCAGGGCGGGGCCGCGCCAGAGCGCCAGCGCGGCGCGCAGCCGTTCGGCGGCCAGCGCGTGGTCGCCGGCGTCGAGGGCGCGGCGGCCGTCGGCGCTCAGCCGCTGGAAGTCGGCCAGGTCGGTGGCCGGGCCGGTCAGCCAGTACCCGGCCGGTCCGGAGCCGATCCGCTCCCGGCCGATGGTGCGGCGCAGCCGGCCGACCAGGGTCTGCAGCGCCGCGGAGGAGTCCTGCGGCGGCTCGGCCTCCCACACCTCGTCCACCAGCAGGTCGGCCGGGACGGGCCGGCCCTGCCGCAGGGCGAGCGCGGTGAGCAGCGCCCGCAGCCGGGCACCGCCGAGCGGGACCGGCGTGCCGTCGTCGTGGTGGGCCGTGGTGGTGCCGAGGATGCCGTAGTGCACCGGTCCATTCTGGTCGATCCCCGGAGTCCGGGCGCACAATTGTTCCGGCGGCCACCGCGCCCGCTGTTCCGGCGGGCACCCCGCCCGCGCGCCCGACGGAACCGGGCGGCGCCCCTCGGACGTTCACCCCTGAGCGGCTTGTCCGGTCACCGGCCCGCCCGGCATGATCGACCCCAGCCCGTACCCGCCACCTCCCTCTGCACCCGGAGCACCCACAGATGACCTTCGCCGCCACGCCGCGCTCCCGCAGCGAGGACCGCCGGATCAGCCCGGTGTTCTGGGTGCTCCTCGCCACCCTCGGCACCTCCGCCTGGGCGGTGTACTCGGGCTTCGGCAACGCCCGGTTCGGGGTGTTCCTGTTCGTGGTCTCGGGCTGGATGGTCTCCCTCTGCCTGCACGAGTACGCCCATGCGCGCACCGCGCTGCACGGCGGTGACATCACCGTCGGCGCCAAGGGGTACCTCACGCTCAACCCGCTGAAGTACACCAACGTGCTGCTCAGCCTCGTGCTGCCGATCGTCTTCATGATCCTGAGCGGCATCGGCCTGCCGGGCGGCTCGGTGTGGATCGAGCGCCACCGGATCCAGGGCCGGCTCAAGCACAGCCTGATCTCGGCGGCCGGGCCGCTGGTGAACCTGGTGTTCGCGGCGGCGCTGCTGGTCCCGGTCGGTGCCGGGTGGCTGGACGGCTCGGACCTGCACGCCACCTTCTACGGCTACGAGCTGCCCTACTCGCCGTTCGCCTGCGCCCTCGGCTTCCTCGGCCTGCTCCAGCTCAGCGCGGCCCTGCTGAACCTGCTGCCGGTGCCCGGCCTGGACGGCTACGGGATCATCGAGCCCTGGCTCTCCGCCAAGACCCGGCGCTCGGTCGAGCCGTTCGCACCGTACGGGATGCTCGCGGTGTTCGCGCTGCTGTGGCAGCCCGAGGTGAACTCGTTCTTCTTCGGGATCGTCCACGACCTGATGGGCCTGTTCGGCGTGGACACCGACTACGCGACGGTCGGCCGGTACCTGTTCAGCTTCTGGAAGAGCTAGGGCCCGTCCGGCGGGAACTAGGCCTGCTCGGCCGCCTCCGCCAGCTTGGCCCGGCGCCGGTTCATCCACAGCACGTTGCTGGCCACCCCGGCCAGCGGCAGCCAGATCAGTCCGAGCCAGAAGCCCTGGACCACCGAGACCACGGCGGCCGCCAGCGCGAGGACGACGACGAGCAGGGCGAAGAGGGACGTGCGAGGCATGGCGCGGGGCTCCTAGGACCGGGTACGGACGGCCGGGTGGCGGCCGCCCCCCATTGTCGCCGACCTCACCTCCGGAGGGGTTCCAGGGGTGAGGTCGGCGCGGCGCTCCCGGGTCACACGTCGGTGATCCGCAGGCCCGCGTGGGCCTTGTAGCGGCGGTTGACCGAGATCAGGTTGGCCACCAGGGCCTCCACCTGGTGGGCGTTGCGCAGCCGGCCGGAGTAGATGCCGCGCATGCCGGGGATCAGGCTCGCCAGCGCCCGCACCACGTCGGTGGCGGCCCGGTCGTCGCCGAGCACCATGACGTCGGTGTCGATCCGTTCCACCGACTCGTCCTGCAGCAGCACCGCCGAGAGGTGGTGGAAGGCGGCGGTGACCCGGGAGTCCGGCAGCAGGGCGGCAGCCTGCTGGGCGGCGCTGCCCTCCTCCGGCTTCAGCGCGTACGCGCCCTGCTTGTCGAAGCCGAGCGGGTTGACGCAGTCGACGACGATCTTTCCGGCCAGTTCCTCGCGCAGCGCGGTCAGGGTGGCGGCGTGGCCCTCCCACGGCACCGCGATGATCACCACGTCGCTCTCCCGGGCGACGGTGGCGTTGTCGGCACCGCGCACGCCGACGCCCAGCTCGGCGGCCGAGGCCTCGGCCCGGGCGCCGTCGCGGGAGCCGATGATCACCTGCTGGCCGGCCTTGGCCAGTCGCAGGGCCAGCCCGCGCCCCTGGTCACCGGTGCCGCCGAGGACGCCGACCACCAGCTGCGAGACGTCCGGCAGCTCGTGGGCCGGGTTTGTCGCTGAATCGAGGGAAGTCATGGGCCGATCTTCCCAAACCGGAGGCCCGCCGCGACATCCTGGCCCGCATGGACGCTGTGAGAGTTTCGGCACTCCGGGAGCGGCTCGCGGGCACCGGCTGGCTGGAGGCGGTCGGCGGCTTCGCCGGCTCGCTGCGGCGCTCGGTGGAACGGCGCGGGGCGGGCGAGCTGCTGCTGGTCGGCACCGAGGCGTACGAGCCCTGGCACCTGGCGGCCCACCTGGAGGACGAGGCCGCCTGGTCGGCCGTCCCCCGGCTGGCCCCCACCCTGCTGCGGCACCGCCCGCCCGCCACCGCCCCGGTCCACCTGGCGCACGACCTGCGGCGGCTCACCGGGGCCGGACGCGGCGCCACCGTGCTGGTGGTGGCCCCGGCGGCGGCGGACGCCCCGCTGCTGGAGCGGGTGCGGGACGCCCGTCGGCACGGCGCGACCGTGCTCGCGCTGGACGGCGCCGGCCCCGTCGCCTCCGCCCCTCACGACGAGCTGTCCGGCCCCGACGGCCGCACCGTCCGCACCGGCCGCACCGTCCGCACCGGCCTCGCCGATCTCGCCGACCTCGCGCACGAGCGCCTCGCGGTCGGCACCGCCGCCGAGGAGCCCTTCGACCTCGCCCAGCACCTGGTCAGCGCCGCCGCCGGGCAGCCGGTCGGCCGCCGCTCCGCCCTGGACCGGCTGGCCGAGCTCGCCGGGCGGCTGACCTCGGCGCCCTCGCTCAGCCGCTGGTGAAAAACCCGTTGCGGGGAGTCGAGCAGCCGACCCAGGATGGTCGTTCGTGAACGACGACGAACCACCGCATACCGGTCGGACACGCAGGCTGCTGCGCTCGCTGGCACCCGACCTGTCCCCGTGGCGCGCCTCCCGCGACTTCCGCTACCTGTGGACCAGCGGCTGCGTCACCAGCTTCGGCAGCTTCCTGACGTACGTCGCCCTGCCGATGCAGATCAAGGAGCTCACCGACTCCTCCTTCGCGGTCGGCCTGATCGGCGCCGTCGAACTCGTTCCGCTGATCGTCTTCGGCCTCTGGGGCGGCGCCCTGGCCGACGCCCTGGACCGCCGCAAGCTGGTGCTGCGCTCGGAGGCCGCGCTCGGCCTGCTCGCCGGACTGCTGCTGCTCAACGCCCTGCTGCCGCACCCGGTGCTCTGGCCGCTCTACCTGGTCGCCGCGCTGGTCGCGGCCTGCGACGGCCTCCAGCGACCGGCCCTGGACTCGCTGCTGCCGCGGATCGTCGCCCACCAGCACCTGACGGCCGCCTTCGCCCTCAAGTCGCTCTACCACAACGTCGCTTCGGTGGCCGGGCCGGCGCTGGCCGGTGTCGTGGTGGCCTTCTCCGGCGTGCAGACCGCGTACGCGCTGGACGTGCTGACCTTCGTCGTCTCACTGCTGCTGCTCGTCCGGATCAGGGCGGTGCCGCCGTCCACCGGCGCCGAACGCCCGTCCGTACGGGCGGTGCTCACCGGCGTGCGGTACGCGTGGAGCCGCAAGGACCTGCTCGGCACCTACGCGATCGACCTCTGCGCCATGCTGTTCGCCTTCCCGGTGGCCGTCTTCCCGTTCCTGGCCTCGGAGTTGGGGGCGGACTGGGCGCTCGGTCCGATGTACGCGGCCTCCGCCGTCGGCGGCCTGCTGGTCGGCGCGACCAGCGGCTGGACGTCACGGGTCCACCGGCACGGCCGGCTGCTGGTGGTCGCCGCGGTCGGCTGGGGTGCGGCCATGACCCTGGCCGGACTGGCCGGGAACGTCTGGCTGGTGCTGTTCGGACTGGCCCTGGCCGGCGGCGCGGACCAGGTCAGCGGGATCGCCCGCTCCACCATGTGGAACCGGTCCATCCCGAACGAGCTCCGCGGTCGGATGGCCGGGGTCGAACTGCTCAGCTACTCCGTCGGCCCCCAGCTCGGCCAGGTCCGGGCCGGCACCGTGGCCGGTCTGATCGGGGTCCGCGCCGCCGTCTGGACCGGCGGCCTGGCCTGCATCGCCGCCGTCCTCGCCCTCGCCGCCGCCCTCCCCAGGCTCCTCGCCCACGACGACCGCACCGACCCCCACACCGCGGCCGTCCGCGCCGCCCACGAACGCGCCGAACAGGAACGCGCCGCCCAGGAACGCGCCGCCCACGAACGCGCCGAACTGGAGAGCCCCGCCCCGGCGGTGTGACCCCGGGGCGGGGCGGGCGCCGGGCGCGGGGCACTGCGGCGGGCTACTCGGAAGCGCTGTCGTTCTCGGGCTTGTCGGACCAGCGGGGGTCGTTCTGCCACTCGCGGTTGCGTTCGTCGGCGGTCCGGAGGGCTTGGGCGGCCTCCTCGGGGGTGGCGTAGGGGCCGAGACGGTCCTTGGCGGGGCACTCGGGGCCCTCCTCGACCTTGCCGTGCTTGATGCAGTAGAACCACTCGCCCGGCTGGCCGGTCGGCTTGCGGTGGAATCCGAGGGGCATGGCGCTCTCCCGTCCAGAGTTAGAGGTCGGTACCGATCATTCCCCGGGCCGGACCGGTCCGCACACCCCCCCGGGGCGGCCGGGCCCGGCGGCTAGACTCGCCGCCATGGCTCTCGTACCCGGCATCCAGTCCCCCACCCGCAAGGTCCCGGCGCACATCGCGCGCCCCGAGTACGTCGGCAAGCCCGCGCCGACGCCGTACACCGGGCCCGAGGTGCAGACCGCCGAGACGATCGAGAAGATGCGGATCGCGGGCGGGATCGCCGCCCGGGCGATGGAGGAGGCGGCGAAGCTGATCGCCCCCGGCGTCACCACGGACGCGCTGGACGCCGTCGCCCACGCGTACATGTGCGACCACGGCGCCTACCCGTCCGACCTGGGCTACCGCGGCTTCCCCAAGTCCGTCTGCACCTCCATCAACGAGGTGATCTGCCACGGCATCCCGGACTCGACGGTGCTCCAGGACGGCGACATCGTCAACATCGACGCCACCGCGTACATCCACGGGGTGCACGGCGACCTCAACGCCACCTACCTGGTCGGCGACGTGGACGAGGAGTCCCGGCTGCTGGTCGAGCGCACCCGGGAGGCCCTCAACCGGGCGATCAAGGCGGTCAAGCCGGGCCGTCAGATCAACGTCATCGGACGGGTCATCGAGTCCTACGCCAAGCGTTTCGACTACGGCGTGGTGCGGGACTTCACCGGACACGGCATCAACACGTCGTTCCACTCCGGCCTGATCGTCCCGCACTACGACAGCGAGCGGGCCACCGAGGTCATCAAGCCCGGCATGACCTTCACCATCGAGCCGATGCTCACGCTGGGCACCTACGACTACGAGATCTGGCCGGACGGCTGGACGGTCGTCACCAAGGACCGCAAGCGCACCGCCCAGTTCGAGCACACCCTGGTGGTCACGGCGGACGGTGCGGAGATCCTCACCCTGCCGTGAGCCCTGGCGTGGGCCCTGCCGTGAGCCCAGCCGTGACCGCGCCCGAAGGGGCAGCCGTCAGCCGATGAGCCACTGCTCCTCGGCGACGGCGCCCACCTCGGTACAGGCGTCGGTGAGCACGTCCAGCACCCGCAGCGGGTCCGGCAGCGGCAGTTCGGGCCCGCGCAGCCACCGCACCTGGGAACCGTCCGGCAGCGCGGCCGGCGGGAGCAGGGTGTACGAGCCGCGGCAGTGCCACCGCAGGCCGGGGTGCTCGGACATGGTGTCCGGGGTCGAGTCGAGCGCGCTGTCCCACCACTCGTCCTCGTCCTGCGGGGTGCCGCGGGTGGCGGTGAAGAACAGGTAGCGGTCCTCGCCGACGGCGGCGACCGGGCCCTCGACGCCCAGCGCGGTCAGCCGCTCCAGAGCCAGCCGGCCGGCCTCGGCCGGGACGTCCAGCACGTCGTGCACCCGCCCGGTGGCGGTGACGAAGTTGGCCCGCGGGTCGCGGGAGAGCCAGCGGGAGAGCTGCTCGGGGTCGGTGGTGGCCTGGGTCTGCCAGGCGAAGGAGACCGGGTGCTGGGCCGGAGCCGGACAGGCCACCCGGTCGCATGAACAGCGGTAGCCGGCCGGGTGGGCGGCGGGCGCGAGGGGGAATCCGGCGCGCACGGCGCCGAGCAGCTGGTCCAGTCTGGCGGCCGGGTCCGCACCGTCGGGGCGGGCCCGCTGTCGGTCACGCTTCTGCCACCAGGTGGTCCAC
This sequence comes from Kitasatospora sp. NPDC101157, assembly GCF_044768255.1. NCBI lineage: Bacteria > Bacillati > Actinomycetota > Actinomycetes > Kitasatosporales > Streptomycetaceae > Kitasatospora > Kitasatospora sp. NPDC101157. The sequence continues at coordinate 182,363 of NZ_JBIWPL010000004.1, forward strand.
CTGCTGCCGGCTTCCATCGGGCCCCTTCCGCGCAACTGCCGTGCCTGGTGCGACACAGCGTTCGACGTACCACTCCGACGCAACGCACAGCGCCCCCCGCTGCTTCCCGGGGCGGTGCTCGGCCCTGCTGTCCGCGCCCTGCCGGCCGCGGCCCGGGATCACCGGACGGCCGACGCCCGGGTCTCGGTACGCCTGTCGCGGCAGCATGCTGTCCGCGCCGGTGACGGCCGGAGGGCACGCTGACTCGCGCCTCACCCGGCCCGTACGGGGCCCGCTGACCCGGGGTGGACCCCGAGGGCGTAACAGGAAGGATAAGGGTGCGCGGGGCCTCCCGATGACCGGGGGCGGTGCCTCTCCGGTCACACTCCGGACACCCCGTGCTCACCCGGCCTCCGCCGCGGGGTGGGCCCGGCGTGGCCACCGCGTGGAGGTGAGACCCTGGAGGGGTGAAGAGCGCGGACACCGAATTCGTCGGCGGCCCCCTGGACGGGACGGTCCTCCCGATCCCGCTGGGGCCGATGCTCGGCGTGCCCAAGAAGTACAAGGTCCCGGTCCCCGCGCACGGCGACTCCCCCGCGCGCACACTGGTGTACGTCCGGAGCAAGCAGGTGCGGGGGCTCAGCTGGTTCTGGCGCTACGAGTACGACGAGGCGGCCTCCGGCTGACGGCCCGCCCGTCCGTTCCCCCCTCGCCTCCCCGGGAGGTCGGCATGGCCAGGACGGTTCGGCACCCGGTACGGCACCGCAGGAGCCGCGCGCAGGCGGCCGCCCACCACAACCGGCAGGTCGCCGGGGTGACCGCGGCGCTGCTGCTGGTGGTGAGCCTCTACTCCGTGACGATCGGCCCGGACGGCTGGCTCTGGTTCGGCTGGGCGGTGCTGCTGCTCGCCTGCGCGGCCCTGTTCGTGGTCCGCCCCTGAGCAGCCGCACCGCCCGTGTCCACCGGCCCGCCGGCGGAACCGGTCCCCCCGGGCCGGTCAGTCATCCTCGGCGAGGACGAGGTACAGCTTCTTGCGGGCCTCGGTCAGCACCGCCAGGCCCTTGGCGCGCTGCGCCTCGCTGCCGGTCCGCATGACCTGCTGGACGGCCTGTTCGACCGCGGCGAGCGCCTGGCCGACCTCCTGGACGGCCTCCCAGTCGACCTCCCGGCCGGCCTCGGCCCACGGCTCCGCAGGCCCGGACTCGGCCTCGGCCCGGCCCGCCTCGGTGAGCGAGACCAGCCGCTTGCCGCCGACCTCCTCCGCGGTGATCAGCCCCTCCTCCTCCAGCAGCTGCAGGTTGGGGTAGATCGAACCCGGGCTGGGACGCCAGGCCCCGTTGGTCCGCTCGGTGATCTCGGCGATCATCTCGTAGCCGTGCATCGGCCGTTCCTTGAGCAGCGCCAGCAGCGAGGCCCGGACGTCACCGCGCCGGGCCCGGCCGCCGCGCCGCCCGTGCGGTCCGCCGCGCCGACCGCCGTGCCCGCCGAAGCCGTGCCCGAACGGGCCGCCCATCGGCCGGCCGGGGCCGCCGCCGCCGAACGGCGGGCCGAAGCCGCCGAAGGCCGGCCGCCCCTCGAAGCCCTCCCCGGGCATCCCCCGGAACTCCGGACCCGGCCCGCGGCGTCGTCCGCCGCCGCGCGGGTCCTCTCCTCGAAATCGCATTCCTGAGCGCATGGCGCCCACCTCCTTGAGGTTCCATCCGGTTCTCCGAAACAGTCGAGTCACTGTCTCGATAGTTCGACGATATATCGGTGACTGTCGCTCGTCAACGGATTCCGACACGGCTCCGGCGGACGGCGTGACCGCGGGCGAGCGGATACGGTGACGGGCATGGCCGGTGAACGAGACCTTGCGACCCTGCTGCGCGGGATGCGCCCGCAGCTCAACCCGGGGCGGTACGTCTACTGCACCCTCCCCGCGAAGGTGCCCGCCGGGATGCGGCCGGTGGTGACCGTCGCCGAACCCGAAGGGGTGACGGTGGTCGTCGCCCAGGAGGAGGCGGACGCCCTCGGGCTGCGCTACGAGTACGTCGCGGCCTGGATCACCCTGCAGATCCACTCCGCGCTGGAAGCCGTCGGACTGACCGCGGCGGTGGCCGGGCGGCTCGCCGAGGAGGGGATCAGCTGCAACGTGGTGGCCGGCTTCCACCACGACCACCTGTTCGTCGCCGCCGACGACGCCGAGCGCGCCGTCCGGGCCCTGGAGGAGCTCTCCGCCCGCTCCGCCTGACCGGCCCCGTCCGGGCACTCCGCCCGACGGTCCCGCCGGGTGGCCGCCGCCGACCGACCCTTCGACACTGGAAGGGAGCCGCCCCGCCAGGGCCGGCCCCACCGGAAGGAGACGGCCGCCATGGCCATCTGCGTCACCTGCGGCAACGACTACTGGCTCGCCTTCGAGATCAAGACGGTCACCGGCGACACCTACACCTTCGACAGCTTCGAGTGCGCGATGGAGAAGCTCGCCCCTCGCTGCGAACACTGCCACGTCCGCATCGTCGGCCACGGCGTCGAGGTGGCCGGAATGTTCTTCTGCTGCGCCAACTGCGCCCGCGTCAACGGCGGCCTCGGCGAACAGATCCGCGACGCCGTCGGCGCCCACCCGGCCTAGGAGGGGCGTTCCCCGTGCCCCGCCCGACCCGCACGAAGCAGGACGCGTTCGAGGTCGAGACCTACCGGCTCGACCTCGCTGACGACGAGCGGACGGACTTCCTCGCCGACCCCGGGGTCTACCTGCGCTCCTTCCTGGAGGCCCAGGGGCACACGGTCAACGCCGTCGTGTACGACCCCCTCGTCGTGAGCGGGAGCGCCCGGCCCATGGACGTGGTCCACGTCCTCAAACCGCAGTACGCCAGCTCCAACCGGATGTTCGTCCCCGTCGACCTCCCGTGACCGGGGGGGCGGGACCATCTGCCGCCCGCCCGGGCGGTCGGCCCACCGACGCACGAAGGCCCCCGGCCCGCGCCGTTCGAGCGCGGACCGGGGGCCTCCTGCTGCACAGGGACGGAAGAGTCGGCCTGTACGCCGGGTCCTGTCTCCCGGGTTGCTTGCGCGGCCCGGGGAGGCGGCCATCCATCTAGGGCTGCCGTTGCCGACAGCCTCGTGCGGTCTACCCGCGAGCTCGGGCGAGCAGCCCTCGAACACTCGCGCACGGCGCCCGGAGGCGCCGATCTTGACCTTGCTCCAGGTGGGGTTTACCTAGCCGGCCGGGTCACCCCGGTCGCTGGTGGTCTCTTACACCACCGTTTCACCCTTACCCACGCGCCGTAGCGGTGGGCGGTCTGTTTTCTGTGGCACTGTCCCGCGGGTCACCCCGGGTGGGCGTTACCCACCACCCTGCTCTGTGGAGCCCGGACGTTCCTCGGCGGGTCAGGGACCCGTCGCGACCGCCCGGCCGGCTCTTCCGCCGTAGTGGTCATGGTAGCCGCTCGGGCGGGGCCTCCCGAACACCGGACCGGGCCACCGGGGGCTCGGCACCGAGGCGGGCGGCCACCCGGGCGGCGGTGCCGGTGGCCCAGGCACCGGTGGTGAGCAGGCCCAGGACGAGGACGGCACCGCCCAGGCCGACCAGGATCCACCAGCCGGCGTGGCTGGCCGGGGCGAAGCCGGTGGCCATCGGGCCGACCACGGCCGAGGTGACGACCGTACCGATCACCGCGACGCCCAGCGACTGGCCGACCTGCCGGCTGGTCGAGGCGACGGCGGCGGCCACGCCCGCCTGGGAGCGCGGCATCCCGGAGACGGCCGCGTTGGTGATCGGCGCGTTGACCAGGCCGAAGCCGAAGCCGAACAGCGCGTACGCGACCAGCAGCAGCGCGGCCGGGGAGTCGGCGGTCAGCCGGGTGAGCAACAGGCCGCTGGCGGCCATGCCGAGCCCGGCCACCACCAGCGGCAGGCGCGGGCCCCGGCTGCCGACGATCCGTCCGGACAGCGGCGCGCAGACCAGCATCAGCCCGGCCATCGGCAGCGTCCACAGGCCGGCCTCGACCGGCGCGTAGTGCCGGACGTCCTGGAGGTAGAGGGTGTTGAGGAAGAGGAAGCCACCGAGCCCGGCGAAGGCGCAGACCGCGGTGACGGTGGCTCCGGTGAACGGCGCGCTGGCGAAGAACCGCGGGTCCACCAGCGGCTCGGCGACCCGCCGTTCCCACAGCGGGAACGCGATCAGCGCGGCCACCGCGGCCGCGGCCAGGGCGAGGATCAGCGGGGAGGTCCAGCCGTTGCCCGGGCCCTCGATGATCGCCGCGGTGCCGCAGCCGAGCAGCACGATCATCAGCAGCTGCCCCACCGGGTCGAGCCGGCGCGGCCGCGGCGCGCGCGACTCGGGGACGTAACGGACGGTCAGCAGTATGGCGAGCAGGGCCACCGGAACGTTGATCAGGAAGATCGAGGGCCAGCCGGCGCCGTCCACCAGGAAGCCGCCGAGCAGCGGGCCGAGCGCCATCGAGATGCCGACCACGCCGCCCCAGACGCCGATCGCCTGGGCCCGTTCCTTCGGGTCGGTGAAGGTGTTGGTGATGATCGACATCGCCACCGGGTTGAGCATCGAGCCGCCCACCGCCTGCAGCGCCCGGAAGGCCACCAGCCACTCCAGGCTCGGCGCCAGGCTGCACAGCAGGGAGCCGAGCGCGAAGCAGGTCAGCCCGATCTGGAACACCCGGCGGCGGCCGAAGCGGTCGGCCACCGAGCCGAACAGCATCAGCAGCGAGGCCAGCACCAGGGTGTAGGCGTCGATGATCCACTGCAGGCCGGAGGCCGGGGCGTCCAGGTCCTTCTGGATCACCGGCAGCGCGATGTTCACCACCGTGTTGTCCAGGCCGACGATGAACAGGCTCAGGCAGCAGATCGCGAGGACGAGCAGACGGCGGCGCCGCCCGGTGTCGGGGACGCGGACGGCGGCGGGTGCGGGGGGCTTGGGATCGAGCACGGACCGATCCTCCCACCCCCGGGGCGGAGTCGGGGCGCAACGACGGACCGTAAGGGTGGCCGGCCGGCGGCCTTGCGGCCGGTGGCGGTCGGGCAGCCGGGCTCGGGACCGTCCCCCGACCGCGCGTCAGACGGCGGCGAAGCGGACCGTCCGGGTGGCCGGATCGGCCCTGGTCAGCCTGACGTCGATCGTCCGGCCGAGTGGCAGCCCGGCGGGGGCCGCCCCGGGCGCGCCGTCCGGGCCCGCGGCGTCGCAGCGGGCCCGGACGGCGGGCTCGCGCAGCTGGACGGTGCCCGAGCCGGGGCGCTTCCCGTCCACCTCGACGACCACCGCGGAGAAGTCCTCGCCCTCCCGGCCGACCAGCAGCTCCGCCTCCACCAGGTCCACGCAGGCCCGTTCGACCTCGCCCGCCCGCCGGTCCCCGCGCGCCATCAGCGCCGGCACGTCCGGCAGCGCCTCGCGCACCCAGTCCGGCACCTCCTCCCCCGCCGCCACCGCCGCGCACACCTCCTGGGCGAAGCGGTCGCCGAGCCTTCGCAGCGGCGCGGTGCAGTGCGCGTACGGGGCGGCCAGCGCGGCGTGCCCCGGCTCGGCGGGGGCCGGAAGACCGCGGGACTCGTCGAAGGCGTGGTACCCGGCGCCGCGGAGCAGTCCGGTGCAGGCGTTGAGGAAGGCGGCGTTCAGCGGCACCTCCGGATCCAGCGAGCGGATCAGCTCCGGGTACGGGACGGCCTGCGGCCAGTCGACGTCCAGGGCGGCGGCGATCCGGCGCAGCCGCTCGTACGCGGCGGCGGGAGCGGCGGGCAGGGTGCGCAGCAGGCCGACGCCCGCGTCGAGCATCAGCTCGGCCGCGGCCATGCCGGTGAGCAGCGAGATCTGGGCGTTCCAGCCGTCGGCGGGGCCGGGCGCGCGGTAGCCGAGGACGTAGCCGTGCAGGGTCTCCTCGACCTCCTGCTCGGGCACCGGCAGGCTGATCCCGCCCCGGGCGCGTTCCTGCTCCTCGCGCAGCCGGCCGACGGTGGCGAGCAGGGCGAGCTGCTCGTCGGCGCCGCCGAGGTCCACGGCGCGCTGGACGGCGGCGTAGTCCAGGCGGCGGTGGGAGCGCACCAGGGCGCGGCGCAGGTCGGCCAGCACGACGGCGCCGTCGGCGTCCAGGTCCAGCTGCCAGAGCAGGGCGGGGCGGGTCTCGCCGGGGAGCAGGCTGGCGGCGTCCTCGGAGATCCGGGTGGGGTGCAGCGGGACGCGGTGGTCGGGGAAGTAGATGGTCTCGATCCGGCGGCGGGCCTCGGTGTCGATGGCGCCGCCGGGGTGGACGAAGGCGGCGACGTCGGCGATCGCGTAGTGCACCCGGTAGCCGCCGCCGGGGCGGTGGGTGAGGTGCATGGCCTGGTCGAGGTCGCGGGAGCCGGGCGGGTCGACGGTGAACAGCGGCAGGTCGGTGGCGTCGTACTCCGGCAGCCGGGGGCGCTCGGCCGCCTCCTCCGCCTCGGCGAGCACGGCCTCGGGCCACTCGGTGTGGATCTCCAGGCTGGTGCGGAGTTCGGCGAGCTCGCTGTTGATCCGGGCGGAGTCGGCGGCCTTGACGCGTAGCTTTCGGCGAGGCATGCACGCCAGCGTAGGGCGGAATCGGGTGGTTCCGGACGGAGGACCCCGGCGGACGCGCCGGAGGACCCGCTCCGGGCTCACCGCCCCAGGAGGGACTTGAGGTCCTCGGCGGCGAGGGCGATCGCGTCGTCGTAGCGACCGGTGGCGAGCCGCAGCACGTAGGCCACGGCGTCGTCCGGCCGCGGGTCGGCGTAGGGCTCGGCGTTGTAGTCCAGGAACAGCAGCATCGCCTCGAAGGCGGTGCGCTTGTTCCGGTCGACGAGCGGGTGGTTGCGGGACAGGCTCTGGCCGAGGGCGGCGGCCTTGGTCCACAGGTCGGGGTAGGCGTCGGAGCCGAACAGGCTGGCCTGCGGACGGGCGATCGCCGAGAGCAGGCCGCCGAGGTCGCGGACGTTCTGCGCGCCCCCGGCGAGGTAGGTGACGTCGTCGAGGTCCAGGTACACGGTGGTCACAGGTCCTTCAGCCGCTCCAGCGTCTCCGCGTTGGCGGCGCGGATCCGGGCCACCATGGCGGCCCGGCGCTCGGCCTTGCCGGGCGCCGCCTCGGTGAGCGCCCGCGGGACCTCGGACTGGCGGACCTCGAAGGCCAGTTCGGCGGTGTCCGCCCCGGCGTCCGCCTCCGTCACCCGCACCCGCCCGGCCAGCACGGCCTCGGCCGCGGCCCGCACGGCGAACTCCAGCGCCTGCCGCGTCCCGGCCGGCAGGCCGGCGGGCAGGCGCACGGGCAGGGACTCCTCCACGGCGTCGTCGTCGCCGGGCACCAGGTCCAGGGGTCGCATGGTCATCTCGGTCACTCTCCTTCGCGGCTCACCGTAGTGATGAACGCCGGACGTTCCCACCGAATTGCCGCCGGGGCCACTGGCTTCCGCCCTCCGGAGGGCGGCTCCGAAGGGCGGGGCGGGCGCAGTAGGGTTGCGGGGTCCGTCTGCCACAAAGTGTTGAGGAGTCCGCTGTGCTGGTGCTGTTGCCGCCGTCGGAGGGCAAGGCCGCGTCCGGGGACGGCGAGCCGGTCGCGCTGGAGCGGCTGTCGCTGCCGGGGCTGACGGCGGCGCGCGGTGCGGTGCTGGACGCGCTGGTCGGGCTGTGCCGAGGCGACGAGGACACCGCCGCCGAGGTGCTCGGACTCACTCCCGGCCTGCGCGGCGAGATCGCCAAGAACGCCGGCCTGCCCACCGCCGGGGCCCGTCCGGCCGCCGAGGTGTACACCGGGGTGCTGTTCGACAACCTGGGCCTGGCCACGCTGGACGCCGCCGCGTACGACCGCGCCGAGCGCTCGCTGCTGGTGTTCTCCGGGCTGTGGGGCGCGGTGCGGATCTCCGACCGGATCCCGTCCTACCGCTGCTCGATGGGCGTGAAACTGCCCGGGCCGGGGGCGCTCGGCACGTACTGGCGGAGCGCGACGGCCGCCGTGCTCCCCGAGGTGGCGGACGGGCTGGTGCTGGACCTGCGCAGCTCGGCGTACGCGGCGGCCTGGAAGCCTGCCGGCGAGGTGGCCTCCCGCACCGCGACCGTCCGGGTGCTGCAGGAGCGGAACGGCAGGCGGACGGTGGTCAGCCACTTCAACAAGGCGACCAAGGGTCGGATCGTCCGGGACCTGCTGGTCGCCGGGGCCGAGCCGAAGACGCCCGCCGAACTGCTGGACGCGCTGCTGGAGCTGGGCCACCACGTCGAGCTCGCCGCGGAGGGCACGGCGCGCAAGCCGTGGCAGCTGGACGTGGTGGTCACCGAGGTGCACTGAGCGCCCGGCACCGCCCGCCGCCGGAGCGGGCTCAGCGCAGGTGCGAGCCGTCGTTGAGCAGCCGCAGCGAGGCGTTTCCGTCCGCGTAGTACTGAACGGCGCAGATCGAGGCGGCGGACAGCTCCATCCGGTACATCGAGTCGGGCGGCGCGCCGAGGGCGAGCCGGACCAGCGTCTTGATCGGGCTGACGTGCGAGACCACCAGCACGGTCTTCCCCGGGTACCGGGCGAGGATCCTGTCCCGGGCGATGCCGGCCCGGTGGGTGAGGGTGGTGAAGCTCTCGCCGCTGCCGGTCGGCCTGGCCTTGGCGGAGCCGAGCCAGGCCGACAGGTCGTCCGGGTAGCGCTCCTGCACCTCGGCGAAGGTCAGGCCCTCCCAGGCGCCGAAGTCGACCTCGCGCAGCCCCTCCTCGTACCGGACCTCCAGTCCGAGCCGGGCCGCGACGATCTCGGCGGTCTGCCGGGTGCGGCGCATCGGGGAGGCGACGACCGCCTGGATGCTGCCGCGCGCGGCCAGCGCCTCGGCGGCCCGCTCGGCCTGCCAGCGGCCCTTGTCGGACAGCTCCGGATCGGTGCCGCCGCTGCCGGAGAAGCGCTTCTCGGGGGTGAGCGGGGTCTCGCCGTGGCGCAGCAGGACGAAGGTGGTCGGGGTGCCGAGGTCGGCGGGGGCGGCCCAGCCGGCCCTGGGGGCGCTCTTCTCCGGCGGCGGCTCGGCCGCGAGGGCCGCCGCGTCGACGGTCCCGGCGGGCCTGCGGGGCTCCCACTGGCGCCCGTCGCGGCCGGCGTCCATCGCCTCGTTGGCCAGCCGGTCGGCGTCCTTGTTCCGGTCGCGCGGGATCCAGGTGTACGTGACCCGGCCGCGCGGGAAGACGGTGCGCGCCTCGGCGGCGAGCGGCTGCATGTCGGGGTGCTTGATCTTCCAGCGGCCGGACATCTGCTCGACGACCAGCTTGGAGTCCATCCGGACGTCCACCGAGGCGTCCGGGTCGAGCTCGCGGGCCGCCCTGAGCCCGGCGATCAGGCCCCGGTACTCGGCCACGTTGTTGGTGGCGTGGCCGATGAACTCGGCGGCCTCCGCGACGAGCTGCCCGGTGTCGCCGTCCCGGACCACCGCGCCGTAGCCGGCCGGCCCCGGGTTGCCCCGGGACCCGCCGTCCGCCTCGACGATGAAGCGCGCCACCACCGGGTCAGACGCCCGAGTCGGCCGTGCGGACCAGGATCCGCGAGCAGTTCTCGCAGCGGACGACCTTGTCGGCCGGCTCGGCCTTGATGGCGTTCAGCTCGGTGATCGAGAACTCGGTGCGGCAGCCCTCGCAACGGCGCTGGTAGAGGCGGGCCGCGCCGACGCCGCCCTGGGTCTCGCGCAGCTTGGCGTACACCTTCAGCAGGTCGGCCGGGATGACGGCGGCGACGGTCTCGCGGTCGCGCTTGACCTTGTCGGCCTCGGCGTCGATCTCGGCGAAGGCGGCGTCGCGGCGGGCCTCGGCCTCCTTGAGGACCACGGTGGAGTGCTCCAGTCGGGCGCTCAGCTCCTCGACCCGGGAGTTGGCGCTCTCCTGGCGCTCCATGATCTCCAGCACGACCTCCTCCAGGTCGCCCTGGCGCTTGGCCAGCGAGCCGATCTCGTGCTGGAGGTTCTCCAGGTCCTTCGGCGAGGTGATCGCGCCGGAGTCCAGGCGCTGCTGGTTGCGGGCGGCGCGGGCGCGGACCTGCTCGACGTCCTGCTCGGCCTTGGTCAGCTCGCGAGCGGTGTCGCCCTTCTGGGCCTCGGCGGCGACGACGAGGTCCTTGAGCGCGGTGTGGTCGGCGGTGGCCTTCTCGATCTCGGCGTGCTCCGGCAGGCTCCGGCGCCGGTGGGCCAGCTGGTCGAGCTTCGAGTCGATGGCCTGGAGGTCGAGCAGGCGGATCTGGTCGGCGGGCGCGGCGTTCAAGGGGAAAGCTCCTGTGAATCGGGTCAGGCGGTGAAGGACATGGGGGCGTGCGCGGTCCACGGGTCGGTGACCCGGTGGGAGACCTTGGTCTCCACGGCCCAGCCGCGCTGGTCGGCGGCGGCCAGCAGGGCGCGCTCGGCCAGGCCGAGCCAGGGCCACTCGGTGGCCCAGTGCGCGGCGTCGACCAGCGCGACCGGCGCGGCCTCGGTGGCCTCGGAGGCCGGGTGGTGGCGCAGGTCGGCGGTCACGTAGGCGTCCACGCCGGCCGCCCGTACGTCGGCGAAGAAGCTGTCGCCGGAGCCGCCGCACACCGCCACCCGGCTGATCCGCCGGTCCGGGTCGCCGGAGACGCGCACGCCCGCGGCGGTGGCGGGCAGGCCCTCGGCGACCCGGGCGGCGAAGGCGGACAGCGTCAGCGGGGGCTCCAGCAGGCCGATCCGGCCGGTGCCGCGACGGCCCAGCGGGTCCGTCGGGTCCGGCACCAGCGGGCCGGTGACCCGCAGGCCGACCGCCTCGGCCAGCGCGTCCGAGACGCCGGGGTCGGCGTGGTCGGCGTTGGTGTGGGCGACGTGCAGCGCGATGCCGTTGGTGATCAGCGTGTGCACCACCCGGCCCTTGAAGGTGGTGGCGGCGACGCTGGTGGTGCCGCGCAGGTAGAGGGGGTGGTGGGTGACCACGAGGTCGGCGCCCCACTCCACGGCCTCGTCGACGACGGCCTGGACGGGGTCGACGGCGAACAGCACGCGGCCGACCTCGGCCTGAGGGTCCCCGCAGACCAGGCCGACGGCGTCCCAGGACTCTGCCCACTGCGGGGGGTAGACCTCTTCGAGGGCGGTGATGACGTCGGACAGTTTCGGCACCTGTCGAGACTACCGTGCGCGCGGGGGCGGTCGGGCCTCGGCCGATCGGGGGAAGGGGCCGGTGCCCGTCCGGACCTCGCGCGGACGCCGTCCGGGCCCCGGCGCGGTGGCCGTTCGGACGCCGGTGCCGCGGGCGCACGGATGCGCGTCAACCCGCTGCGGGGCGGCGTCAACCCGCACGGGGGCGCCCGTACGGGCCCGCGCGGACCGGGTGCGCCCGCACGCCCGGCGCCCGTGGCGCACAGGGGGCCCTCGGACGAATTCGAAACCGCCCCCTGCTCACCCTTACGGGTGAAGCGACCGGCCCGGCGTTGGGACTCCGGTTTCGTCGAAACTAACTTCAGTCCTGCGGACGGGAGTTGCCCCGGCAACAGACGAAAGGGATGTGGTGGCACATGAGGGCGAGCGGGGCGTGAACGCGGCCACCCGGACCACCACCCGGGCACTGCGCCGGCTGGGCTTCGCCTTCGCCGCCGACGGCAGCCACGCGGCCTGTTTGGCCGCGGCCGCCGACAGCGGCTGGTACGTGGAGGGCTGGCGGCTCCCGTCGGACGGCTCACCGGCCGCGCCCGCCGCGCTGCCGCTGTCCGGCAACCGGTCGGAGGACCCGCGTTCGCAGCTGGTCGCGCTGCCCGACGGATCGGTACTGGTCTGCCGGCACGACGGCGAGCGGCACGACCTGGTCCGCCTCTCCCACGGGGAGGGCGGCACCGTGGAGCAGCCGGTGGCCTCCCTGCGGATGTCCGGACTGCGGCTGCTGCCGCTCCCGGTGCCGCCCGGCGCCGGTCCGCGCACCCCGGTGGCGCTCGCCCTCGGCACCGACACCCGCCCGACGACCACGGCCTGGCTGGTCCGGACGGACGGCGGCGAGCCCGTGCGGGTCGCCGAGATCCCCGGCCTGCACGGCGGCGGCACCTGGCTGGACCGGGCGGGCGCACTGCTCGCGCTGGACCGGGTGGCCGGCGGGCTGGTCCGCAGCGTGGTGCTGGACCTGCGCAGCGGCACCGCCTCCCCGCTGCTGGAGATCGGCGAGCACAGCAACGACCGGCTGGTGCTGTTCGACCCGGACAGCGGCTTCGCGATGGTGCGCAGCGACGCGCCCGGCACCGACCGGCTCGGCTGGGGCGTACTGGGCGGCGGGGAGCCGCTGCGGTTCCCGGAGTGCCTGCGCGTCACGGGCACGACCCTGCGGCCGGTCGCGCTGCGGCAGGGGCCGGACGGCCCCCGGGTGGCGGTGCAGATCGACCACGGCGCCGGGTCGGCGCTCGCCCTGTGGCGGCCCGCCGTCGGACGGCTGGATCCGCTGCCGGTGCCGCCCGGACGGCTGGGTACGGTCGGGCACTGGAGTGGAGCCGGCCTGCGGATCCCCTACTCCTCGCCCGACCAGCCGACGGCGCTGGCCACCCTGGACGTGGACGCCCTGCTGGCGCACGGACCGGCCCCGGCCGGAACCGTCCCGATGCCCTTGCCGCTCCAACTCGCGCCGCTGGGCTCGGGGTTGCCCGGCCCGTGGCGGGAGGCCGTGCCGCCCTGGCAGCCCGGCGGGCCGCGCGGCGTCCTTGCCCCGCCGGCCGGCTGGCGGCTGGACGGCAGCACCCCGCCCGGCGACGGCGGCCGCTGGCAGCCCGCGCAGAGCCTCGAACTCGCGGGCCCGGCAGGCCCGTTGGAGGCGGTGGTGTACGGCGGTGACGCCTGGCTGAGCAGCCCGCACCTGGTACTGGCCCTGCACGGCGGGCCGGCGGACGCCTGGCGGCTGGAGTTCGACCCGGCGCTGCAGCGGATGGCCGCCGAGGGCCTGGCGGTGGTCGCGCCCAACCAGCGCGGCTCCACCGGCTACGGGGTGCCGCACGCGCTGGCCGTCCGGGGCGCCTGGGGCGGGCCCGACCTGGACGACGTGCTGCACCTCCTGGAGGGCATCGCCGGCCAGCGAGCGGCGCTCGGGCTGGAGCCGCCCGCCCTGTTCGGGGTCAGTTACGGCGCGTTCCTGGCGCTGCTGGCGGCCGCGCACGCCCCGGCCGAGCAGGTCGCCCGCTGCGCGGTGGTCGCGCCGTTCCTGTCCGGCGCCCGGCTGCTGGCCGAAGCGGCGCCGCCGGTAAGGGCGTTGACCGCCCGGCTGGGCGGCGGCGAGCCGGTCCTGGACGCCCGCGGCCCGCGCGACGTGCTCCAGCTGGCGCACCGGCTGAGCGCGCCGCTGCTGGTGGTGCACGGCGACCGGGACGAGGTGGTGCCGGTGAGCCAGTCCCGGTCGCTGCGGCACGAGTTGCTGCGGATCGGGCGGGTCGAGGGCGCGGACTTCCGGTACGTGGAGGCGGCCGGCTCCGGGCACGAGGTGCTCGCCGAGGAGGGCGCCGCGGTGCTCCACGAACTGCTCGCCGGCTTCCTGCGGACCGGCCGCCCGGGCTGATCACCGGCCCGCGGGCGGGACGGAGGAGCCGCCCCATGAGGTCGATAGGATCTCGTCGGTCCCGGCCGTTATGGTGGCCGGGGCACGGGCCGCGATCACCGGCTGTGGGCGCGTACCGAGTGCCCGATCGGGGACCCGACCGTGTGCCGAAGGCGCCGGACGGGCGCCGATGACCCGCACCCTCCGCACGGAAGACGATTTCTCATGTCCGACACCCTCACCGACACCACCGGACCCGCGATGACCGGGACCGACGCCGACGAGAAGACGGCCGAGGACACCGCGTCGCACGGTCGCCACCGCGGTGGTTCCGCGTCCGACGACACCCCCGGGGCGGACCCGCACGGCCGCCACCGCGCGGCCGGCGCCCGGGGCTGACCGGGGCGGGAAGCGCAGGACCCCGCGAGGGCCCGCCGAGGACGTCCCGGCGGGCCCTCGCGCATGCCGCGGGAGCTACCCGAGCGAGACCACCGTCCGCAGCGCCTCGCCGCTGCGCATCTGCTCGATCGCCCGGTTCACGTCCGCCAGGCCGACCCGGTGGGTGATCATCCCCTCCAGGTCGATCCGCCCGGCCCGCCACAGGTCCACCACCAGGGCGACGGTGCCGGCCACCGGCGCCCCGCCGTACAGCGAGGGCAGCAGCCGCTTCTCGTTGAAGAACAGCTCCGCCATGGTGAACTGCGCCAGGTCGTCCTGCGCGCCCGCGCCGATCACCACGACCGCGCCGCCGCGCCGGGCGGCGTCGTAGCCGGCCCGGACGGTGGCCGCGCGGCCGACCGCCTCGAAGACGTGGTCGAAGCCACCGCCGGGCAGGCCCTTGGCCGTCGCCTTCAGCTCCTCGGGGGTGATCGCCTCCGTGGCGCCGAAGGCCAGCGCCCGCTCGCGGCGCGAGGCCACCGGGTCGACGACGGTGATCCGGGCGGCGCCGCAGACCCGGGCGCCCTGGACGGCGGCCACCCCGACGCCGCCCGCCCCGATCACCGCGACGGCGGCGCCGGGCTCGACCCGGGCGGTGTTGACGGCGGCGCCGATGCCGGTGGTCACCCCGCAGCCGATCAGGGCGGCGGCCTCGTACGGGAGGTCGGCGGGCACCTTGATGACGGCGTCGGCGGCGACCACCACCTCCTCGGCGAAGGCGCCGGTGCCGTAGAAGCCGGAGGCCTCGGTGCCGCCCTCGGCCAGCCGGAAGCCGGGCGCGCCGAGCCGCCGCAGACTGGCGACGCACAGGTGGCCCCGGCCCCGTTCGCAGTGAACGCAGCGGCCGCAGGGGGCCATCCAGCAGAGCACCACCCGGTCCCCGGGGACGACGCCGGTCACGCCCGCGCCGACCTCGACGACGTCCCCGGCGCCCTCGTGGCCCGGGACGAACGGCGCGGGCTGCGGCAGGACACCGCTCATCGCGGAGAGGTCGGAGTGGCAGAGGCCGGCGGCGCGCATCCGGACCCGCACGGTGCCCGGTCCGAAGCCGACCGCCGTGACGTCCTCGCGGACGTCGAGGGTGTCCTGGCCGGTCTTGTGCAGGACGGCTGCGCGCATGGGGCTGCTCCCGGTGTGCCTCGGGTCAAGGGTCGGGGCGATTCTGGCACGGCCGCCGGGACCCGACGAGAACGCGTTCCAGAACCGGTCGGCCACCCGCCACCCCCGCCCCGGCTACCTTCGAGTAGGGTCCCGAGCACGTCCGCCCGCCGCCCGAACCACGAGGAGCACCGCATGTCCGACCTGCTGGAGGGCGCCCGCCCGGCGCCGGAGGTGCTGGCGGCGTTCGAGGCGGCCACCGGGTTCATGCCGGTGGACGAGGGCCTCGCGCTGTACGCGGCTGCGGTGGCGGCGGCCCGGCGCACCGGGCTGCCGGTGCTGGAGATCGGCACCTACTGCGGCCGCTCGGCGGTCCTGCTGGCGGCCGCGGCCCGGGAGGCCGGGACGGTCGCGCTGACCGTCGACCACCACCGCGGCTCGGAGGAGCAGCAGCCCGGGTGGGAGTACCACGACCCGACGCTGGTGGACCCCGAGGTCGGGCGGATGGACACCCTGCCCCGGTTCCGCCGCACCCTGCACGCCGCCGGGCTGGAGGAGCACGTGGTCGCGCTGGTCGGTCGCTCACCGCAGATCGCCGCGCTGTGGGGACGGCCGCTGGCCCTGGTCTTCATCGACGGCGGGCACACCGACGAGCACGCCACCGGCGACTACGAGGGCTGGGCGCCGCACCTGGCGCCGGAGGGCCTGCTGGTGGTGCACGACGTGTTCCCGGACCCGGCGGACGGCGGCCAGGCCCCGTACCGGGTGTACCTGCGGGCGCTCGCCGAGGGCTTCGAGGAGGTCTCGGTGACCGGCTCGCTGCGCGTCCTTCGCCGGACCGCCGCGTAGGGCCTGTCCCCTACTCCCCCGCCCACCCCGCCAGATCACCCCCACAGCCCCGCCCCGATGCTCTAACGTCGTGCCGGGGCTGTCCGACGGGTGCTCGAACGGTACGGTGTCCGCGCAGCACCAGGCAGAGCATCGGCGGACGGTGGGGGCCAGCGGCACATGACGGACCAGCACAACACCGCTCCGGCGGTCTGGGACCCGACCGCGCGCGGCGGCGCGGGAGGCTGGGTCCGCAATCCGCAGCGCCCGGACGCCGATTCCACCCCCGCCCCAGCGCCGGAGCCCCCCACCGCGGGCGCGGTCGGCGACCAGGGCCCGCCGCTGGGCGCCCGCCCCTACCTGTCCACCGCCCCGGGCTTCGGCCCGCCGCCGGACATGTCGGCACCGGCACCGGCCCCCGCGCAGCCCCCCGCCCCGACGGCCGCCCAGGACCCGGGCCCCGGGGCGCCCACCACCGCGCTCCCCCGGATCACCCCGCCACCCCCGGGCGCCCCGCCCGCGTCCACGCCGTTCCCCTCCCACGCGACCCCGCAGGACGGCGCGCCCCAGGGCGGGCAGCTCCCCGGCCCCGGCTACGTCTACCCGCCGCCGCCCACGGCCGGCCCGTACCAGCAGGGCCCCTACGGGCAGCCCCCGCAGCAGCCCGGGTACGCTGCCCGGCCCTACCCCGCCCAGCCGGACCACCCGAGCGACCAGGCGCTCGACGACGAGGACGACCGGGACCGCCCGGCCAACCGCAGGGCCCCGCTGCTGATCGGCTTCGCGCTGCTGCTGGTGGTGGCGGTCGGCGGCGGCCTGCTGTACGCGACCAAGAGCGGCGGCAAGGACGACCGGGCCGCGCCCGCCGCGTCGGCCGTCGGCGCGACCGGCTCCGGCAACCCGCAGCCCGCCCCGGCGCCCACCGGTACGGACGCCGCTCCCGGCACCACGGCCGCACCCTCCGACACGCCGTCCCCGACCGCGTCCGGCGCCGGCCCCAAGGCGCAGTCCGAGGCCCAGGCGCTGGACGCCCTGCTCACCGAGGGCGGCAACGCCCGGACCCAGATCGGCAACGCGGTGGCCAAGGTGACCAGTTGCCCCGCGAAGGCCGACATCGACAGCGCGGCGCAGGTCTTCGACAGCGGCGCCAAACAGCGCGACGGCCTGCTGACCAAGCTGTCCAAGCTGAGCGTCGCGGACCTGCCGGGCGGCGCGGACGCGGTGAACTCGCTCAAGTCCGCCTGGCAGTTGTCCTCCGACATCGACAAGGCCTACGCGAGCTGGGCCCGCGCGGTGGCCGCCCAGGGCTGCTCCGGCACCGCGCCGAACACGGCGGACAAGAAGAAGGCCGACGAACTCAACCCGCAGGCCACCCAGGCGAAGAACGACTTCCTGACCAAGTGGAAGCCGATCGCGAACGCCTACGGTCTCACCGCGCCCACCTCGGACAGGATCTGAACCGACCGTGACCGGCCCGACCTCCCGACCGCCCCGCCGCTCCGCCCTGCTGCGCACCACCACGGTGGTGGCCGCGGTCGTCCCGCTCTGCACGGCGGGCTGGTTCGGCTGGCGGGCCCTGGACCACTCCGACCCGGCGGCCGCCACGGCCGCCGCCACGGCCGCACCGTCCGGCGCGGCGCAGTCCGGCGCGGCGCAGTCCGCCTCCCCGGCGCCCGCCACCCCGCAGGCGACCCCGACCACCGGCACCCCGACCGGCACTCCCACCGGGACGGACGCGGCTCCCGCCGGCACGCCGTCCCCCACCGCGGCCGCCGACCTCACCGGCCGCACCGTCGTGCTCGACCCCGGCCACAACCCCGGCAACTTCTCCCACTCCACGGAGATCAACCGTCAGGTGGACGTCGGAAACGGCCACAAGGAGTGCGACACCACCGGCACCGAGACCGATGCCGGCTACACCGAGGCCGACTACACCCTGGACGTCACCCGCCGGGCCCGCGCCCTGCTGACCGCCCGGGGCGCCAAGGTGGTGTTCACCCAGGACGGTGACCGCCCCTGGGGCCCGTGCGTGGACGAGCGCGCCCGCGCGGGCGCCGACGCGCACGCCGACGTCGCGCTCTCGGTGCACGCCGACGGCGGCCCGGCGAGCGGCAGCGGCTTCCACGTGATCATGCCCGCCAAGGTGGTCGCCGGTAAGGCGGACAACTCCGCGATCGTCGAACCCTCGCACCGCCTCGGCCTGCTGCTGCGCGACGGCTTCCACGCCGCGACCGGCGAGCCGTACGCCGACTACATCGCGAAGGAGGGCCTCGACACCCGCTCCGACCTGGGCGGCCTCAACCTCTCCGCCGTTCCCAAGGTGTTCATCGAGTGCGGTAACATGCGCAACTCCGCGGACGCCCGACGGATGACGGACCCTCAGTGGCGGCAGCAGGCCGCCCAGGGGATCGCCGACGCGCTGACCGCCTTCCTGACCGCGCACTGAGCGGCCCCGGCACGGGAGTTGGGACGAGCGGCCCGGGTGGACGACGCAGCACCGCGTCCGCACGGTTTGCAACGACTTCGACCCGTTCCCGGTCCCGCCGTGCACCGGCAGGACGGTTGGGCCTAGGCTTCTGGTCCGTTCGGGAGTTTCGGCCGGTCAGCCCGACCGCGCGAAGCACCGTCCACGACACGTCAACGAGGGGAACGTAAGTGAATCTGCGCGCTCTCACCAGGGGAGACGCCGCCGTCGCAGGCGCGGCCGTCCTGCTGTTCATCGCCTCCTTCCTGCCTTACTGGACCGTGGACTGCAGCAGCCGGTACTGCGGGGACACCTCGCAGAACGCGTGGAGCACCGAGCTGTTCCCCATCCTGCCCTCGGTCTTCCTGCTGGGCATCGCCGCCGCCGTCCTGATCCTGGTGCAGCGCTTCCAGGGCCCCGCAGCCGCCAACCGCCAGGTGCTCGGCCTGCGGCTGGACCAGTGGGGCATCGCGTTCGCCGTCGCGGCGCTGTGGACCTCCGTCTGGGCGCTCGGCGGCGGCCCGTCGTCCCCCAGCTTCGGCCACGGCTTCGGCGCCTGGCTGGGCCTCATCGCGCTGATCGTGCTGGCCGGTGCGGCCGCGGCCGCCCCGCTGGTGCCCGCGCTGAAGGCCCCGCTGGTCTCCGACCGCCCGGCCGCCGTCCCGTACCAGGGCGGCTACCCGATGCAGGGTCAGCCCGGGCACCCGGGTGCCCCCGGCCAGCCCGGCCAGTACGGCTACCCGGCCCAGGGCCACGACCCGGCCTTCGGCGCCCAGCCGGTCCCCGGCGGCTACGGCTACCCGGCCGCCGGCCAGCCGCAGCCCGGCCAGCCGGCGCAGCCGCAGGACGCGGGCGCCCCGGCCCCGGCCGCCGCGCAGCAGCCGGCCGCTCCGGCGGCGGACTTCCAGCCGTTCTGGTTCGCCGTCCCGGCCCCGCGCCAGCTGGCCCCGAAGGACAACCCGGCCGGCGGGCCGGTCGGCGAGGTCGTGCCGGGCACCTGGTACCTGGCCGTCGAGCAGCGCGGCGCGGCCCTGGTCGCCCAGCTGCCGGACGGCACCCAGGGCGTGCTGGCCGACACCGCGGGCATCCAGCGCGGCTGACACCACCCACGGCCTGCCGCAGGGCACGCGGAAGGGGCGGGACCGGATCACCGGTCCCGCCCCTTCGCCGTCGGTGGACCGCGGCGTCTTCGACACGCCTCAGCAGCAGTCCTGGACCACCAGCCCGGCGGGCAGCTGCTCCCCGCCGAAGACCGCGACCGTCGCCGGGTCCCCGCCGAGCGCGGCCACCGCGAGCAGCAGCGCCCCGGCCGTCCAGGTGGTGCGCTCCTCGGGCCAGATCGCGTCGTCCTCGAAGACGTACCCGGTCCAGTACGAGCCGTCCTGGTGGCGCAGGTGCCGCTGGATCCAGCGCAGGATGTCCACCGCGCGGTCGGACTGGCCGATCGCCCAGAGCGCGAGGGCCAGTTCGGCGCTCTCGCCGCCGGTCACCCACGGGCGGTCGCTGACGCAGCGGACGCCGAGGCCGGGGACGACGAAGCGCTCCCAGTCCCGCTCGATCCGGGCCAGCGCCGCGTCACCGCGCAGGCCGGTGCCGAGCACCGGGTAGTACCAGTCCATCGAGTAGCGGCCCTTGTCGAGGAACCGCTCGGGGTGGTGGGCGATGGCGTGCCGCAGCCGGCCGGCCGCGAGCTCCCAGTCGGGCTGGGGCTCCTCCAGGTAGTCGGCGATGGCCAGGCCGCAGCGCAGCGCGTGCAGGATGCTGGACGAGCCGGTGAGCAGCGCCTCCTCGGTGGCGGCGCCGTCCTCGTCGACCCGCCAGGCGATCGGGCCGCCGGGCAGCCGCAGGCTGACGATGAAGTCCAGCGCCCGCCGGACCACCGGCCAGATCCACTCCAGGAAGGCGTCGTCGCCGGCGCTGAGGTGGTGGTGCCAGACGCCGACCGCGATGTAGGCGCAGAAGTTGCTCTCCTTGGCGCGGTCGGTGACCACGCCGTCGGTGTACGCGGCGTACCAGGAGCCGTCCGGGTTCTGCTGCGCGGCCAGCCAGCGGTAGGCGGCCTCGGCGGCGGCGTGCTCGCCGGCGGTGTCGAGGGCCATCGCGGCCTCGGTGTGGTCCCACGGATCCAGGTGGTGGCCGGCGAACCACGGGATGGCGCCGTCGGGGCGCTGCTCGGCCAGGATGCTGCGGACGGTGTCGGCGGCCTGCTCGGCGTCCAGCACCCCGTCGAGCAGCAGCACCTCGGGGACGGCGGCGGTCATGCGCCCGCCCGCCGGGGCTCCGCGCGGTTCGGCTTGGACGCGTAGGCGACGAAGCTCTTGCCGATGACCGGGTTGAGCGCCTTCTCGGCGGCCTTGGTGAGCTTGCTGATCACCGGGGTCCCGACGATGTCCCAGACCAGCAGCTGGTGGTAGGCCTTGACCGGCAGCGCCTTGTCGTTGTCCACGCCGACGGCGCACTTGATCCACCAGTACGGCGAGTGCAGCGCGTGCGCGTGGTGGGTGCCGTACGGCTCCAGGCCGGCGTCCTTGAGCTTGCCGAGCAGTTCGTCGCCCCGGTAGATCCGGATGTGGCCGCCCTCGACCTCGTGGTACTCGTCGGACAGCGCCCAGCAGATCTTCTCCGGCAGCCAGCGCGGCACGGTGACGGCGAGCAGGCCGCCCGGCTTGAGGACCCGGAACATCTCGTTGAGCACGCCCTTGTCATCGGGTATGTGCTCCATCACCTCCGAGATGATGATCTTGTCGAAGTAGTCGTCCTCGAACGGCAGCGCCAGCGCGTTGCCCTCCATGGCGACCGCCGACGCGCCCTCGGGGGCCTCACCGGCCAGCTCCATCGCGGCGAACCACTTCTTGACCTCGGCGATCTCCTCGGCGTTCTGGTCGAGGGCGATCACATTGGCACCGCGGCGGTAGCACTCGAACGCGTGCCGGCCCCCGCCGCAGCCCAGGTCGAGCACCCGGTCGCCGGGGGCGAGCGGGAAGCGCGAGAAATCGACGGTCAGCACTGCAGGGCTCCCATTCCTTTTGCAACAAGCGCTCCTGACATTTCGTCAGAACGCTTCGCCAGAAAGCTTCGTCAGGTCACTCGCCGACGGCCCGGAGCGCGTCGCTCCCGAGCGCGCCGCTCAGGGCACGTACCGCCAGCCGGGCCCGGAACGGGCCCGGGCGCCGACGCCGGTGGCGATCGCCGCGCGGTAGGCGTCCGCGGTCAGCTCGGCGGCCCGCTCCCAGGTGAACCTGGCCAGCACCCGCTCCCGGCCGGCCGCGCCGAGCTCGGCGCGCAGCCGCGGGTCGTCCAGCAGCCGGCCGAGCGCCGCGGCCAGCGCGTCCGCCTCCCCCGGCGGCACGGCCAGGCAGGTCTCGCCGTCCGGGCCGGCCACCTCGGGGATCGCCCCTCCGGTGGTCGCGACCAGCGGGGTGCCGGTGGCCATCGCCTCGGCGGCGGGCAGCGAGAAGCCCTCGTACAGCGACGGGACGCAGGCCACCTCCGCCGAGCGGTACAGGTCGACCAGCTCGCCGTCGGTCAGTCCGGTGCGGAACTCGATGTGCTCCGCCAGGCCGAAGCGGCGCACCGCCTCGGCCACCGGGCCGTCGTCCTTCTGCGGCTTGCCGACCACCACCAGATGGGCGTCCCGCTCGGTGCGGACCTTGGCCAGCGCCTCGACCAGGAAGACCAGGCCCTTGAGCGGCACGTCCGCACTGGAGGTGGTGACGATCCGGCCGGGGACCCGGGCGATCCGCTCGGAGGGCGACCAGAGCCGGGTGTCGGCGCCGATCGGCACCACCGAGACCGCGCCGGGGGCGGCACCCAGGTGCTCGGTGATCTCGCGCTGCGAGGTGCCGGAGACGGTGATCACGTGGTCCAGCCGGGCCGCGACCCGGCGCTGCATCCGGGTGAAGGCGTACCAGCGGCGCAGCGACAGCCGCTTCACCCGCGTGGCGGCCGCGTCCAGCTCCAACCGGCGGTCCACGGTGATCGGGTGATGGATCGTGGTGACCAGCGGGAAGCCGTGCCGGGCCAGGCCCAGCAGGCCGTAGCCGAGGGTCTGGTTGTCGTGCACCACGTCGTAGCGGCCCTTGTGCCGGGCCAGGTACTGACGGGCGCGCAGCGAGAAGGTGAGCGGCTCGGGGAAGCCGCCGGTGCGCATGGTGGCGAACTCCAGCACGTCCACCGGCCCGCGGAACTCGCCGCGGGCGGGCGTGCGGAAGGGGTCGTCGGCGCGGTAGAGGTCCAGGCTGGGCAGCTCGACCAGGCGCACCGATCCGGGGCCCTCGACCTCGTCCAGCACCGGGTAGGGCTGGGCGCCGATCACGTCCACGTGATGGCCGAGCCTGGCCAGCTCACGGGAGAGGTGCCGTACGTACACTCCCTGACCGCCGCAGAACGGGTCCCCGCGGTATGACAGCAGGGCAATCCGCAGCGGCTGCGCGGTCATCCTCGGCCCTCATCTCTGGCTGCTATCGGTGCGAGCGGCCCCATCGGTACCGCCGGTCGCTAAAGTAGATCAGGTTTCAGTGGCTGTGGAACTCGTCGTCAACCATGTGAACAATGAGAGACCTCGAAGATACCGGCCCGTAGCTTTCGCTCAGGAGCCAGGGCCGGTGATTCCCGCCACGCCCGCCCCGACCGACCGCGGGTCGCCTTCGGGCCGACCTTTCTGGAGCACGCCGCCACCCACGCGCCCCCGGGAGCACCCTTGCCGTCGCCGACCCCGTCCGTGAGCCCCACCGCGAGCCCCGCCTCCTCGGGCGCCCCCGCCGCGCCCCGGGCCGAGCCGCCGCTGTCCGCGCGCCAGGCCGAGCGGCGCCGCCGGATCCTGCGGGCCGCCACCGCGCTGGCCGCCCGCGGCGGGTACGAGGCGGTGCAGATGCGGGAGGTCGCGGAGAGCGCGCAGGTCGCCCTCGGGACGCTGTACCGGTACTTCCCGTCCAAGGTCCACCTGCTGGTCGCGGTCATGCTGGAGCAGCTGCAGGAGCTCCAGGAGCACATCCGGCGGCACCCGCCGGCCGACCGGGAGCCGGCGCCCAGGGTCGCCGACACGCTCACCCGGGCCTTCCACGCGCTCCAGCGCGAGCCGTTGCTGGCCGAGGCGATGGTCCGCGCGATGTGCTTCGCGGACCGCTCCGTCGGTGCCGAGGTGGACCTGGTCAGTGCAGCCACCGGACAGCTCATCCTGGACGCGATCGGCCAGTCCGGCCCACCCAGCGACAGCCAGCGCGCGGCCGTCCGGGTGATCGAGCACACCTGGCACTCGGCCCTGGTCGCCTGGCTCTCCGGCCGCGCCTCGATCGCCGAGGTCCGGGCCGACCTGCACACCGCGGCGAGGCTGCTGGCCCTGCCGTGACGGGCCCGTTACTGGAACCTGTTCCTGCTTCGGGAGGCCGGCGGGCCGCGGCCCGGCGGTTAGAGTCGAACGGCCCCGCCCGGGCCCCCGCCGCTCACCGAAAGGCACACCCGCACCATGCTGACCGCCGCCCGCCTGGGCGCCGCCGCCCTGTCCGCCGCGCTGCTCGCCGGCGTCGCCGCCGGACCGGCCCTCGCCGACAGCCCGTCGCCCGGCGCGACCGCCACCGCCGTTCCGGACGGCCTGTACGGCAAGGGCGACCCGACCTACGACGGCGTCTGGCGGCAGTCCCTCGCGCTCACCGCGCTGACGGCGGCGAAGGTCACCCCGGCCGACTCCGCGGTGGACTGGCTCACCGGGCAGCAGTGCGCGGACGGCGGCTGGCCCTCCTACCGGGCCGCCGGCGCGGCCTGCGACGCCAGGACCGAGGACAGCAACGCCACCGCCGTCGCCATCCAGGCCCTGGTCGCCCTCGGCGGGCACCAGCCGGCCGTCGACAAGGGCGTGCAGTGGCTCAAGGCCAACCAGAACGCCGACGGCAGCTGGCCGTACAACCCCGGCAACCCGGGCGACGCCAACTCCACCGGACTCGCCGTCAACGCGCTGTTCGCCGCCCGCACCGACCCGGCCGGCGTCGCCAAGCCGGGCACCGGCGGCGCGGCGGGCAAGAACGCCTTCGACGGCCTCGCCCGCTTCCAGCTCGGCTGCGCCGCCCCCGCCGACCAGCGCGGCGCCTTCGCCTACCAGCCGGACCCGGCCACCGGCGCCCTCGCCCCCAACACCCTGGCCAGCGCCCAGGCCGCCCTCGCCGCCGCCGGCGGGCACCTGCCGGTCGCCACCTCGGTGCACGCCGACGCGACCCCCAAGGCCCTCGCCTGCGCCGACGGCTCCGCGCCCGCCACCATCCCGCACAACGAGTCCGGCGAGGCCGTCAGCGCCTACCTCGGTGCCCAGCTCGCGGCCGGCGACGAGCACCTCACCCTCACCACCCCGGGTGCCGACCCCAAGCCCGACTACACCGCCACCGCCTGGGCCGCCCTCGCCCTGATCCAGAGCGGCCACCCCGAGCAGGCCACCGACGCCGTGGACTGGCTGGAGGGGCAGGGCACCACCTGGACCAAGGACGGCACCGACGCCGCCGCCACCGCCAGCCTCCTGCTGGTCTCCCAGGCCGCCCACCGCTCCACCGCCGACCTCACCGGCCGGCTCAGCGCCCTCGGCCCGGCCCCGAAGGCCGGCGCCGCCACCCCGGCGGACGCCACCCCGGCGAAGAAGAGCGACGGCATGGGCCAGTTCTGGCTGATCATCGTCGGCCTGCTCATCGGCATCGGCGGCGGCCTCCTGCTCAGCCTCCAGCGCAAGCGCAACCCGAACCTCTGATGCGCCCCGCCCCCGGCACCCGGACGGACCGGGCCGCCCTGGCCGTGCTGCTCCTGCCGCTCCTCGGGGCGCTGGTGCTGCTGCTCTCCGCCGCGCCCGCGCAGGCCGCCGGGTACCGGTACTGGTCGTTCTGGCGCGCCGGCGACGGCGGGGCCTGGGCCTACCAGTCGCAGGGGCCCGCGGTCGCCGTGCCGCCGGACGGCGCGGTGGACGGCTGGCGGTTCGCCGTCAGCCCGGACGGCGGGCGGGACGCCGCGAAGCCCCGGACGGCGGCCCCGTTCGACCAGGTCTGCGCCGCCACGCCCGCCCAGGACGGCCGCAAGCGGGTGGCCGTGGTGCTGGACTTCGGCACGGCCGAGGACGCCGGAGCGTCCGCCGTACAGCCGCCCGGGCAGCGGACGGCCTGCGCCAGCGTCGCACCGCGGGCCACCTCGGCCGAGGTGCTGGCCGCCGTCGCCCCGCCGCTGCGCTACGACTCCAACGGCCTGCTGTGCGCCATCGCCGGCTACCCGAGGGCGGGCTGCGGCGACCAGGTGGACGCGGCCGGCGGCGCCGGGCCCGCCGAACCCGCCGCCGACCACGGCAGCGGCCCGGACCTCGGCCCGGTCGCCGGTGGCGCGCTGGTCGCCGTCCTCGCCGGGGGCGCCGTCTGGCAGGCCCGCCGCCGCCGTCACTCCTAACCCCTCCCCAGGACAGATCCGTGAGCAGCCCCGCCCGTAGCACCCCCACCGGCCCACGCCAACTGCACCCCGGCGCCTGGTGGTTGTGGGCGCTCGGGCTGGGCGCGGCGGCGACCCGCACCACCAACCCGGTGGTCCTGCTGCTGCTCGCCGCGACCGCCGGCTACGTGGTCGCGGCGCGCCGCGGCGACGCGCCGTGGTCGCGCTCGTACGGGGCCTTCCTGCGGCTCGGGCTGCTGGTGCTCGGCATCCGGCTGGTCTTCGCGGTGCTGCTCGGCTCGCCGGTCCCCGGCACCCACGTGCTGTTCACCCTGCCCGAACTCCCGCTCCCCGACTGGGCACAGGGGGTCCGGGTCGGCGGCCGGGTCACCCTCGAAGGCCTGCTGGCGGCGCTGTACGACGGGCTGCGCCTGGCCACTCTGCTGGTCTGCGTCGGCGCCGCCAACTCGCTGGCCAGCCCGGCCCGGCTGCTCCGCGCCCTGCCGGGCGCGCTCTACGAGGCGGGCGTGGCCGTGGTGGTGGCGATGACCTTCGCACCGAACCTGGTCGCCGACGTCCGCAGGCTGCGCGCCGCCCGCCGCCTGCGGGGCCGCAACGACCGGGGCGTCGCGGCCGTGCTGAGCGTCGGACTGCCCGTCCTGGAGGGCGCGCTGGAGCGGTCGATCGCCCTGGCGGCGGCGATGGACACCCGCGGCTTCGGCCGGACCGCCGACGTCCCGCGCCGGCTCGCCCGGGTGACCGCCGCACTGACCCTGGCCGGGCTGCTCGGGGTCTGCCTGGCCGCCTACGGGCTGCTGACCGCGGGCGGCGCCGGCTGGGCGCTGCCGGTGCTGCTGCTCGGCCTGACCGCCGCCTTCGCCGGGCTGCGGCTCGGCGGCCGACGGGCCGTCAGAACCCGCTACCGGCCCGACCCCTGGCTCCTCCCCGAGTGGCTGACCGCCGGCTCCGGCGCCGCCGTGGCCGCCCTGGTCACCTGGCTCGCGTCCCGGGATCCGTCCGCCTTCGCCCCCACCGTCGTCCCGCCGACCGTCCCCGTGCTGCCGCTGGCCGCCGTGCCGGCCGTACTCCTCGGCCTGGTACCGGCGTTCGCCGCCCCGACCCCGCCCCGGAGGGCTTCGTGATCACCTTCGAGCAGGTCTCCGTCCGGTACGCGGACGCGGCCGAACCGGTGCTGAACGGGGTCGACCTGACCGTCCCCGAGGGCGAACTCTGCCTGCTGGTGGGCCCCTCGGGCTCCGGCAAGTCCACCCTGCTCGGCACCGTCAGCGGCCTGGTGCCGCACTTCACCGGCGGGGTGCTGCACGGCCGGGTCACCGTCGGCGGCCGGGACACCCGCGAGCACCGGCCGCGCGAGCTCGCCGACCTCGTCGGCACGGTGGGCCAGGACCCGGCGGCGCGGTTCGTCACCGACACCGTCGAGGACGAACTCGCCTACGGCATGGAGTCGCTGGGCCTGCCGGGCGACGTCATGCGGCGCCGGGTCGAGGAGACCCTCGACCTGCTCGGCCTCGCCGACCTGCGCGACCGCGCCCTCGGCTCCCTCTCCGGCGGCCAGCAGCAGCGCGTCGCGATCGGCTCGGTGCTCACCGTGCACCCGCGCGTCCTGGTCCTGGACGAACCCACCTCGGCGCTCGACCCGGGCGCCGCCGAGGAGGTACTGGCCGTCCTGCAGCGGCTGGTGCACGACCTCGGCACCACCGTGCTGATGGCCGAGCACCGGCTGGAGCGGGTCGTCCAGTACGCCGACCAGGTGCTGCTGCTGACCCCGGGCGCGGAACCGGTGCTGGGCGAACCCGCCGAGGTGATGGCGCACTCCCCGGTGCACCCGCCGGTGGTCGGCCTCGGCCGGC
Organism: Kitasatospora sp. NPDC101157; assembly: GCF_044768255.1. Lineage (NCBI taxonomy): Bacteria > Bacillati > Actinomycetota > Actinomycetes > Kitasatosporales > Streptomycetaceae > Kitasatospora > Kitasatospora sp. NPDC101157. The sequence goes on from NZ_JBIWPL010000004.1 coordinate 209,864, forward strand.
TCGCGGGATGGCGGCCACTGCCGCTGTCCGTCCGCGACGCCCGCCGCAAGGCCGCTCCGCTGCGGGCCGAACTGGACGGCCGGGCGCCCGCCGCCGTCGGCACCCCGGACGGTGCGCCGATCGCCGCCACCGACCGCCTGGCCGTGCGACGCGGCCCGGTGCAGGCCCTGCGCGGGGTAGACCTCGCGCTGCGCCCCGGCGAGATCACCGCCCTGATGGGCCGCAACGGCGCCGGCAAGTCCACCCTGCTCCGCGGCCTGGTCGGCCTGCACGCCCCCGCCTCCGGCAGCGTCACGGTCGGCGGCCGCAGCCCGCACCGCACCCGGCCCGCCGAACTGATCCGGCACGTCGGCCTCGTCCCCCAGGACCCGCGCGACCTGCTGTACGGCGACACCGTCGCCGCCGAGTGCGCCGCCGCGGACACCGACGCGGGCGCCGCCCCCGGCACCTGCCGCGCCCTGGTCGAGCGCCTGCTGCCCGGCATCGCCGACGCCACCCACCCCCGCGACCTCTCCGAGGGCCAGCGGCTCACCCTCGCCCTCGCCGTGGTCCTCACCGCCCGGCCCCCGCTGCTGCTCCTGGACGAGCCGACCCGCGGCCTGGACTACGCCGCCAAGGCCCGGCTGGTGGAGATCCTGCGCTCGCTCGCCGCCGAGGGACACGCCGTGCTGCTGGCGACCCACGACGTCGAGCTCGCCGCCGAGCTGGCGCACCGGACGCTGATCCTGGCCGAGGGCGAACTCGTCGCGGACGGGCCGACGGCCGAGGTGGTGGTCTCCTCCCCGGCCTTCGCGCCGCAGGTCGCCAAGGTGCTGGCACCGGGGCCGTGGCTCACCGTCCAGCAGGTCGCGAAGGCGCTGAGCTCGTGAGCGGCCGCCCCGTCCCGCCCGGCCGCCCCATCCCGCCCGGCCGCCCCATCCCGCTCGGGCGCCGGTCCGTCGCGGCGCTGTCCCTGGTCTCCCTGGTGGGGGTGACGGCCTTCGGCTGGCCGCTGCTCGCCTCCACCCGGTCCGCCCTGGTCGGCCACTCCGCCGACGCGCCCTGGCTGTTCGCCCTGCTGCTCCCGCTGCTCCTCGCGGTCGTCATCGCGCAGATCTCCGAGGGCCGTTCGTCGGGCGGCGGCGCGCCCGGGCTGGACGCCAAGTCCGTCGCCCTGCTGGGCGTGCTGGCGGCGGCCGGTGCGGCGCTGCGGCCGCTCGGGGCGGGGACGGCGGGCCTGGAGCCGATGTTCTTCCTGATGGTGCTGTCGGGGCGGGTGCTCGGCCCGGGCTTCGGGTTCGTCCTCGGCTCACTGTCGATGTTCGCCTCCGCGCTGCTCACCGGCGGGGTGGGGCCCTGGCTGCCGTTCCAGATGCTCGCCATGGGCTGGGTCTGCCTCGGCGCGGGCCTGCTGCCGGGCGCCGCCACGCTGCGCGGCCGCCGCGAACGGCTGCTGCTGGCGGCGTACGGGGCGGGGTCCGCCGTCCTCTACGGCACCGTCATGAACCTCCAGGGCTGGCCGTACATCGGTGGGATGGCCGGCTCCGTCTCCTTCGTCCCGGGCGACCCGCTGCCCGCCAACCTGGTCCGCTTCGCCGCCTACTGCCTCACCACCTCACTGGGCTGGGACCTGCCGCGCGCGGCGCTGACCGTCGTGCTGTGCCTCACCCTCGGCTCGCCCGTGCTGCGCGCCCTGCGCCGCGCCACCCGCCGGGCCGCCTTCGACGCGCCGGTCGACTTCCGGCCGCCGCCGGGCGGGTGAACGCCTCCTTCCCGACAGCTCCGGTGGGCGCCCCCACGGGGCCTGTCCGGCGGATCCTGCCGAGCGCGCGACGCCGGGCACGATCCGCCGGACAGGCCCTAGGGTGAACGTTCGATCCGCCAGCCAGAACGGGAGTTCACCCCAGTGTCCGACGAGCCCCTCGACAGCGACCCCGGCCCCGACCCCGGCCCCGGCCCCGCCGTGGACGACGAGGACGAGGACCAGGACGGCCCCTGGATCGTCTCGACCTGCCCGGTCGGCCCTGAACTGGCCGCGCAGATCGCCGGGATGCTGGACGTCGACTGGAAGGACTTCGACGCCGGAGAGCAGGCGATGGCCGCCGCCGGCTGGCGCTCGACCGGCGACTACCTGGGCGAGCTCGACAACAAGGCCCACACGCCGGCCGGCCACTTCGTGTACGGCGATGACTGCCTCGCCATCCCGTTCGCGTACGAGTTCTACGTCCACCCCGACGGGGCGATCGCCGAGGACTTCTGGGCCACCGTTCCCGGCTGGCAGAGTCTCCCCGACCCGCCCGCGGGCACCTTCGACGCCCAACTGGAGTCCGCCGTCGACCGGTTCACCACCATCCTCGGGCCGCCCGACCACGACCTGACCCACGAACGCCGACCGGCCCTCGACCGCCGCTGGCGCTACCGGATCTGGCGCCGGGGCGGCAACGTCCTGGTGGTGGCCCCGGGACTGGACGACTTCTCGTACTCCCAGTTCGAGCACGCCTTCGTCCAGATCCGCCCCCTCCCGGCGAACGCACCCCTGCCGCCCACCACCGAGCTCCCCGACTTCTTCTGGTGACCGCCGGGCGCCCCGGGCCGGGCGGCCGGAGCGCCCGGGCGTGCTGCTCGAAGGGGGCCGGACGATCACCAGTCCAGGGCCGACCTGGCCAGGGCCGCCAGGGCAACGGAGGCCGGGAGCTCGACGAGGAGGGCCATCGCGAGGGCGGTGTACCAGGCGCTGCCGCCCTCGGCGGTCATCACGTCGAACCAGGCGTCGACCAGGAGCAGGGTGGCCGACGCCGCGGCGGCCGGGGCGGTGAGGCGGGAACGCCGGACGAGCAGTCGGCCGGTGGCGAGCAGTCCGGCGACCTGGAGGACGTCCATGCCGACCCAGGCCGTGGACCAGTTCCTGACCTCGGCCTGGCCTCGCGTGGTCGACCCGAGCACCAGGATCCAGGCGAACAGCAGGGCCGCGACGGCCGGCAGGGCCCGGGCCGGCAGGTTGCGCGAGCGGTCGGCCGACGGCTGGTCCCAGCCCAAGTGGTCGAGCGCTGCGCGCAGCAATCGACCGTCCCCCGTTGATGTCCTCGTGATCCGGAATCCACCGACAACCCGACGGGGGGCGCCCATGGGGCCGAGCGTGCCCCGAACGCGCCCGACACGCGCTGTGCACGCCACCTGACATCCTGTGTCCGTACACCGTAAATTTGATGGATCGTCATTTCTTCAGGCCCGCCCGGCCAGGTACGACTCCCGTCGATCGGTGGTGGTTGCCATGCGACGTCTCCCCCTGCGGATGCGAATCCTCCGGCTCGGGATCGGCGGCTGCCTGCTGGCCGCGGCCACGACCGGCAACGCCTCGGCCGCCCCGGCCGCCCCGGCGGCCACGACCGCGCCGAGGAGCGGCCCCAGCCCGTCGGAGCAGCGCGTGGAGAGCCTGCTGGCGCAGCTGACCACCGCCGAGAAGGTCACCCTGCTGCGCGGCCTGGACGCCCCGGACGGCGTGAGCTCCGTCGGCTACGTCTCGGGCGTGCCCCGGCTCGGCATCCCACCGCTGCTGCTGTCCGACGGCCCGGCCGGGGTGCGGGACGGCCGGCCCGCGACCGCCATGCCCGCGCCCGTCTCCCTGGCCGCCGCCTTCGACCCGGCCCTGGCCACCGCCTACGGCGACGTGCTGGGTCGCGAGGCACGGGCGCGCGGCTACCAGGTGCTGTACGCGCCGATGGTGAACATCGTCCGGATCCCGCAGGGCGGACGGGACTTCGAGACGCTGGGCGAGGACCCGTACCTCGCCGGGCGGCTCGCCGCCGCCGAGGTGCGCGGCATCCAGGCCCAGCGCGTCGCCGCGCAGGTCAAGCACTACGCCGCCAACAACCAGGAGGACTACCGCGAGTCGTACACCTCGGAGGTGGACGAGCGGACCCTCGCCGAGATCGAGCTGCCCGCCTTCCGGGCGGCCGTCCGGGACGGCCGGGCCTGGTCCGCGATGTGCGGCTACAACCCGGTCAACGGGATCTGGGCGTGCGAGAACTTCCCGCTGCTGCGCGACGTGCTGAAGGGCCGCTGGGGCTTCGACGGGGTGGTCGGCTCCGACTACCCCGCCACCCACTCCTCGGTCAACGCCGCGGCGGCGGGCCTGGACCAGGAGTTCGGCGGTTCGACGTACTTCGCCGACCTGCCCGCCGCCGCGGCCGACGGGCGGCTCGCCCCGGCGGTGCTGGACGACCAGGTCCGGCGGGTGCTGCGGCTGATGGAGCGGACGGGTGCGCTCGACGGCGGCCAACCGCCCGCCTCCGACCCGGCCGCCGGCGCGCGCGACGCCCGCAGGGCCGCCGTTGCCGGAACGGTTCTGCTTCGCAACCAGAACTCCGCCCTCCCACTCGACACCACCCGGCTGAAGTCCGTCGCCGTGATCGGCCCGTGGGCGGACCGCGCCTACACCGGCGGAGGCGGCTCCTCCCGCGTCACCCCGTACCCGGACCGGACGGTGACGCCCCGCCAGGGCATCGCGGCGCGGGCCGGCTCGGCCACCGAGGTGCGCTACCACCCCGGCGACGACCCGAACGCGGCGGCCTCGGTGGCCACCGGTGCGGACGCCGCCGTGGTGGTCGTCGGCGACCAGGAGACCGAGGGCGCGGACCGCGGCTCGCTGGACCTCGCCCCGGCGGACGACGCCCTGATCCGGGCCGTCGCCAAGGCCAACCCGCACACCGTCGTGGTGCTGAACACCGGCGGGCCGGTCACCATGCCGTGGCTGGACTCGGTGTCCGCGGTCGTCGAGGCCTGGTACCCGGGTGAGCAGAGCGGCGCCGCACTCGCCGACGTGCTGTTCGGCGACGCCGATCCGGGCGGGCGGCTGCCCGTCACCTTCCCGACCTCGGCGAGCGCGACCCCGATCCAGGACCCGGCCCAGTACCCCGGCACGGACGGCGCCTACCACTACACCGAGCGGCTCGGCACCGGCTACCGCTGGTACGACGCCAGCGGCACCGCCCCGCTGTTCCCCTTCGGCCACGGCCTGTCCTACACGACCTTCGACTACGCCGGCCTCACCGTGACCGGCCCGGACCCGGCCGGCCGGGTGCGGGTCGGCTTCGACCTCACCAACCGCGGCACCCGCACCGGCACCGAGGTGCCCCAGCTGTACCTGACCTTCCCGTCGGCGTCGGGCGAGCCGCCGCAGCAGCTCAAGGCCTTCGACAAGGTCACGCTGGCGCCCGGCGGTTCGGCCCACGTGGAACTGCCGCTGGACCGCTCCGCCTTCGCCGTCTGGGACCAGGGCGTCCACGGCTGGGGCGTCCCCGGCGGCCGGTACGGCCTCACCGTCGGATCCTCCTCCCGCGCACCCCGGCTGCGCGGCACGGTGGATGCGCCGGCCTCCCCCGCCGTCTCCACCTGGTCCGGGCGGATCACCGGCTCCGACGGATCCTGTCTGGACGCCGAGGCCGCCGCGGCCGACCCCGCCCAGGCCGTGCGGACCGCGGGTTGCGCGGGCACGGCGGCCCAGGACGCCACCGTCGGCTCGGACGGCGGCATCGGCGCCCTCGGCGGCTGCCTCACCCCGGCCGGCTCCGCCGACGGCGCCGCCGTCCTGCTGCGGGACTGCCGCCCGGACCCCCGGGGCACCGAGCAGGCCTGGCGGCTGGGCGCGGACGCCTCGCTGCTGAACCCGGCCTCCAACCGCTGCCTCACCGCCGCCGACGGCCGCCTGCTGCTGCGCGACTGCTCAGGGGGCGCCGGGCAGCGCTGGTCCGTCCCCCGCCCGAGCGGCCCGCTGACCGGCGTCGCCGGACAGTGCGTGGACATCGCCCGGGCCGCGACGGTCAACGGCAGCGCCGTCCAGCTCTACCACTGCAACTCCACCGGCGCCCAGGACTGGTCCGTCCAACAGGACGGCTCGCTACGGGCCTTCGGCAAGTGCCTGGACGTCACCAACGGCTGGACCAGCGCCGGCACACCCGCCCAGCTCTACGACTGCAACGGCACCGGCGCCCAGCAGTGGCTGCCCCGCCCCGACGGCACCCTCCTCAACCCCGTCTCCAACCGCTGCCTGGACGCCCGGGACGGCAGCAGCGCCGACTGGACCAGGCTCCAGATCTGGGACTGCCAGGCCAGCCCCAACCAGCTCTGGAAGCTGCCGAGTTGAGCCGGACGGCCGCTCAGCGCCCGGCCCGGCCGCGCCGCACCAGCACGGCCGACGGCGCACAGACCGCCGCCGGGAGCAGCATCGCCGCCGCCAGCCCGCCCGTGCTCCCGCCGACGAAGGCGCCCGTCACCGCCACACCCACCGTCGCCCCGACCTGCCGGACGGCGTTGAGCAGTCCGCCCGCCGCACCGGCGCCGCCCTCCGGCGCGGTGGCGACCACCGCCGTGATCAGCGCGGGCAGCGCGAAGGAGACCCCGAACCCGGCCGCCGACAGGCCCAGCGCCAGCAGCGGGCAGGGCGTGCCGAGCAGGACGGCCAGCGCGAACAGCCGGTCCCGAAGGCGGCGATGCCGAAGCGGAAGGCCCGGTGGGCGCCGTAGCGGTCGGCGGCGGCCCCGGCGGAGGGCAGCAGGGCGCCGAAGGCGACGCTGTAGCCGGTCGCGGCCCACTGCAGCCCGGCCGTCGAACTGCCCAGCGAGGACGCCAGGTCGGGCTCGGCGACGGCGAGGACGGTGGTGTCGAGCAGCACCATGAAGCAGCCGAGGGCGATGCCGAGCAGGGCGCGCACGGGCCGGCGACCGGGTCGCGGCCGGTGGTCCGGCGAGGAGGGCAAGGGTGGTCATCGGATTCCTCCACGTCCGAGGGGGATCGGCCACCCACTCCGCTCCGCGGCCCCGCCCCGCTCCACCGCCGATCCCGCAGGTACCGTTCGGAATACCCGAACGCAGCCGTACGCTGTCCCGCAACACGTGCCACACGTGCGGCAGATGCGGCACGCAGTGAGCAGCAGGCAGTCATACGAACCCACGCGGGCGTTCGGGGGAACCGGAGAAACCAGTGGAACTTCGTCAGTTGCGCGTCTTCGAGGCCGTGGTCACCCATCGCACCGTCACCGCCGCGGCCGTGGCGCTCGGCCTCGCGCCCTCCTCGGTCTCCGAACAGATCCGCACCCTCGAACGCGGCCTGGGCGTCGAGCTGTTCGACCGGGCCCCGCGCGGAATGACCCTCACCGCCGCCGGGCAACGACTGCTGCCCTGGTCCCGCAGACTGCTCGACCAGGCCGAACAGGCCCGCCGGGAGGTGGTCGCCGACCGCGCCCGGCTCCGGCTCGGCGCTCTGGAGACCATAGCGGCGACCCACGTCCCGGCCGTCCTGGCCCGGCTCGCCGAACGCCGGCCCGACCTCGACGTCTCCCTGCACACCGACACCGCCCGGGACGGCCTGCTCGGCGGCGTCGCGGCCGGGGCCCTGGAGGCCGCGCTGATCCTGGACACCGCCGGCCCGCTCGGCGACCTCGGCTTCTACCTGCCGCCGGCACCGCTCGACCACCTCGACCTCACGGAGGTCCCGCTCGCCCTGGTCGCCGCCCCGGCCCACCCGCTCAGCGGCGCCACCGCCCTCACCCGCGCGGACCTGCGCGGCCGGCGCCTCCTGGTGAACGCCCCCGCCTGCTCCTTCTGGCTCGCGGGCGAACGCCTGCTCGGCCACGACGTCGAACGCGTCCGCACCGGCGGCGTCGCCGTCACCCGCGCCTGCGCCGAACAGGGGCTCGGCATCGCCCTGCTCCCCGAGTTCGCCGTCCAGGACCCGCTGGCCGCCGGCACGCTCGTCCGCCTCCCCCTCGTCCCGCCGCCCCTCCACCTCCGCCTGGTCTGGCGCGCCGACCGCGAGACCGTCCCCGGCCTGCGCGAGGTCCTCTACGCCGCCGCGGCCTGAAACGCCGCGTGCCCCGGGCTCGCGGAGCCCGGGGCACGCCTCCGGCGTACGGGACGTACGGTCCGTCAGGCCTTCGGGCCCGCCGACTGGACGACCTCGAAGGACCACAGCGTCGACCCGGACGCGGCCGGCCGCTTCGGCGCCTCGCCGCCCTCGCCGCCACCCTGGTGCGCCGCCTTCATCGGACCCTCCATCCAGGCCTTGAAGTCCTCCTCGCTGCGCCAGCGCGTGTAGACGAGGTAGTTGTCGGTCCCCTCGACCGGGCGCAGCAGCTCGAACCACTCGAAGCCGTCGGAGTTCTCCACCGCGCCGGCCCGCGAGGCGAAGCGCTGCTCCAGCACCTCGCGCTGCTCGGCGGGCACCGTCAGTACGTTGATCTTGACGACGGACATGCCGCTCCTCACTGATCCGCCGGGGCCCGTACGGCCGTCGGCTCGGTTGCTCACGAGCAGTCTGCTACACCTCACGCGCCGCGGTTCAGGCGATCCACGCCGGGAGGACGCGTTCGGCGTCGCGCGGGGCGAGGGCGCAGGCGCCGTCGGGGGTGCGGGCGTCGGGGTTGTAGGCGTGGGACGGGGAGGGGGAGGCGACGACGGCGGTGAAGCCTTCGGTGGTGGCGATCCGGCGCGGGGTGTCGGCGGGGAGGACGAGGGTGTCGCCGGCGGCGATCGTGACGGTGTCCCCGGCCAGGTCGACCTCCGCCGAACCGGTGAGGAGGGTCCAGATCTGCTCGGTGTCCATGGCGTGCAGCGGACCCTGCCGGCCGGCGGGCATCTCGACCCGCCACTGGGCGAGGGCGGCCGAGCCCTGGGTGGGCGAGGCGTGGGTGGTCATCACGGCGTTCGGCGTCTCGGTCCGGCGGGCGTCGGCGGAGCGGATCACGGGCATGGTGGAGGAACCCCCTAAGATGGTCAATGTCGTTGTCTATATGGTCAATGAGGTTGTCTATCATGTCAAGCGAACCCGCCCCGCCCGGCTTCGAGCTGCCACTGCGCCTGCTGCTCGCCTTCCGGACGATCATCGACGAGCTGCACGAGCGCATCGCCCGCGAGGGGCATCCCGACCTGCGGCCGATGCACGGCTTCGTCTTCCAGGCCATCGGCCCGCAGGGCACGACCGCCGTCGAGCTCGGCCGCCGGCTCGGCGTCTCCAAGCAGGCGGCGGGCAAGACCGTCGAGAACCTGGAGCAGCTCGGCTACGTCGAGCGCGGCAGCGACCCGGCCGACGCCCGCCGCAAGGTGGTCCGGCTCACCGACCGGGGGGTGGACTGTCTCGTCCGCTCGGCGCGGATCTTCGACGAGCTGCGCGCGGAGTGGTCGGAGGTCCTCGGCGAGGAGCAGCTGCGCCGGATCGAGGACGGCCTGCGGCAGCTCGCCCCCGGAGACCCGTTCCGGCTCGACACCCCTCGCTGGTTCGGCGGTCCGTGAGCAACAATCAGGATCCGCGCGGATCACCGGAGGAGGGCGGATGAGAGCACGTACGGCCGTCGCGGCGACCGGCGTTCTGCTGCTCGCGCTGTGCTCCTCGGCGGCTCGCCCGTCGACCGGCTCGGCCTCCGGGCGAATGTCCCCGGAGGCCCGCAGCTACCTGTCCGAGGCACTGAGCCTGGTCCAGCGGCACGCCCTGAACGCCGCGAAGGTGGACTGGCCGACGGTCCGCGGCCAGGCCTTCGCCCAGGCGGCCGCGGCCCGCACCCCGGCCGACACCTACGCCGCGATCCGCACCGCCGTGGCCGCCCTCGGCGACCGGCACAGCCGGTTCTACCCGGCCGGGCAGGCGGCCGGGCTCACTGCCGACCCGGCGACCGTCGACGCCCCCACGATCGCCCGACTGCCCGGTGGAATCGCCCACTTGACCCTCCCTCCGGTGAACGGTTCGGAGCGCACCTACGCCGAGTACGTCGCCCGCGGCCGCACCGCCGTCTCGGGCACCGAAGCCTGCGGCTGGGTGGTGGACCTGCGCCGGGAGACCGGCGGCGGAATGTGGGCACCGCTGGCCGTCGCCGCGCCACTGCTCGGCGACGGCCCGCTCGGCGCCTTCGTCACGGCGGACGGCACCCGCAGCACCTGGTCGATCCGCGGCGGCGTGCCGTACCTGGAGGACGCCCCGCAGGCCGCACCGGACACCACCGGCCGCACGGCCGCCGCCCCGCCGATCGCCGTCCTCACCGGCCCGGCGACGGGCAGCGCGGGTGAGGCCGTCACCATCGCCCTCATCGGCCACCCCGATACCCGCAGCTTCGGCGCACCCACCTACGGGGTGCCCACCGGCAACGAGCCGCACCGCCTCTCCGACGGCGCCGTTCTGCTGCTCGCCGGCGCCGCCGAGGCCGACCGCACCGGCCGCGTCCACGAGGGCCCGATCGAGCCGGACGAGTTCGTCGACCCCCGCAAGGACGACGACCCGACGCTCGCCGCCGCCGTCGCGTGGCTGTCGCAGCGGGCCGCCTGCAGCAAGGGCCGGGGTTTGCCCGGCGAACCCTAGAACGACCGCCCCTCACCGTGGTAGGGCGGCTGGGGGCCGGCGGGCGGGTCGGGGCGGTCGCGCAGGTCGGCGCAGAGGGCGGCGCTGAGCCGGGTGAGGAGTTCGGCGAGGTCGTCGTACTGCTGCTCGTCCCAGTCGCCGAGCAGTTCCGCCAGTTGGGTGCGCCGGGCGTCGACCAGGCGCAGCGCGATCTCCCGGCCCGGCTCGGTGAGGCGCAGCGGCAGGCCGCCGGTGCGGGCGGCGAGGCCCCGGCTCTCCACCTCGCGGACGGCCTCCTCGACGACCGCGATCGGGACGATCCGCTGCTCGGCGAGTTCGACGGGCTCCACCGAGCGGTGGTGGTGCATCTGGAGGATCAGCCAGCTGGAGGCGGGCAGCAGGTCGAGTCCGGCGGTGGCGGTGATCCGCCGGAACAGGTCGCGGCGGGCCTCGCGGGTGCTCAGCACGGACAGCGCGCGGGCGATCTCGTCCAGGGAGGAGCGCTCGACCGGGTTGATCCCGATGGACTCGCTCAGGTCGGGCGCGGTCACGGTGGAGCGCAGCTTCTGCTCCTGCAGGAACAGCGACAGCACGAAGGCGACCAGCGCGACGGGCACCGCGTACAGGAAGACCCGGGTGATCGACTCGGCGTAGGCGTGGTGGATCTCGGCCTGGACGGCGGCGGGCAGCCCGGTGATCAGCCGGGGGTCGGCGGCGATCCGGTCGGCCTGGAAGCCCGGCGGAAGCGGCTGCCCGGCCAGGGCGTCGGCGAGCCGGGAGCGCAGACCGCTGGCGAAGATCGTCCCGAAGATGGACACGCCGAAGGAGGCGCCGATGGAACGGAAGAAGGTGGCGCCGGCGGTGGCCACGCCGAGGTCCTGGTAGCCGACCGAGTTCTGCACGATCAGCACCAGCACCTGCATCACCAGGCCCAGCCCGAGGCCGAAGACCAGGAAGTAGAGGCTCATCTCGGCCGTGCTGCTGTGCTCGTCCAGCCGGGAGAGCAGCACCAGTCCGATCGTGGTCACGGCCGTCCCGGCGATCGGGAAGACCCGGTAGCGGCCGGTGCGGGCGACGATCTGACCGGAGCCGATCGAGGTGAGCAGCATCCCGAGCACCATCGGCAGCATGTGGATGCCGGACATGGTGGGCGAGACCTGCTGGACGACCTGGAGGAAGGTCGGCAGGTAGGTGAGCGCGCCGAACATCGCGAAACCGACCACGAAGGAGATCACCGCGACCAGGCTGAAGGTCCGCGAACGGAACAGCCGCAGCGGCAGGACGGGTTCGACGGCCGTCCGTTCCACCTGGACGAAGGCGAGCAGCAGCGCCACCCCGAGCACTCCGAGGCCGGCGACCTGCCAGGAGTCCCAGGCCCAGGTGGTGCCGCCGAGCGAGGTCATCAGCACCAGGCAGGTGGCGACCGAGGCGATCAGGACGGTGCCCAGGTAATCGATCCGGTGCTCGCGCCGGACCTCCCGTCCGTGCAGCACCGCGGCGATCACCACCAGGGCGACCACGCCGATCGGCAGGTTGACGTAGAAGACCCAGCGCCAGCTGAGGTGGTCGACGAACAGGCCGCCGAGCAGCGGTCCGAGCACGCTGGTCACACCGAAGACGGCGCCGAAGAGGCCCTGGTACTTGCCGCGGTCCCGGGGCGCGACGAGGTCGCCGACGATCGCCTGGGAGAGCACCATCAGGCCGCCGCCGCCCAGGCCCTGGAGAGCCCGGAAGGCGATCAGCTCGCCCATGTTCTGGGCCAGTCCGCAGAGCACCGAGCCGATCAGGAAGATCACGATGGAGGCCTGGAAGAACCGCTTCCGGCCGTACATGTCGCCGAGCTTGCCCCAGAGCGGGGTGGCGGCGGTGGAGGCCAGCAGGTAGGCGGTGACCACCCAGGAGAGGTGGTCCAGCCCGCCGAGGTCGCTGACGATGGTGGGCAGCGCGGTGGAGACGATGGTCTGGTCGAGGGCGGCGAGCAGCATCGCCAGCAGCAGGGCGCCGATCGGCACCCAGAGGTTGGGGACGGTGACCTCGGGCGGGCCGGGCTCCTGCGCCGGGGTCCGGCCGGGCGCGGCACCGGGTTCCCCCCGGCCCGAGGTTGGGGGAGGGTCCGTCATGGCGTCTCCGTGGGGTCGCGGGGTTGCGGGGCCGGACGACCGGACGCCCGGTGGATGATCACTCCCAGTTCCCCATGCTGGCAGATGTGTCCTGGTTTGCGCCGCTCGGTTGAGCCGAACGTAAGCGACGGGCCCGCCGCGCGCGTTCCGGCGGTTTCCCCGGGGCCCAACCACCACCAACCGGCACAACACCCCCGCCGGGGGTCGGACGCCCCTGTCCACCCTCCGGGACGTCCTGCATAATCAGGCCCGATCGCGAGACCCGAGAACCGAGGAGGACCGGCCGATGCCGGACCAGCACTGCCCGACGTGCGGCACCGCCCGCTCCACCGGGTGCGGCTGCCTCCCCGACCGGGGCCTCGACGACCGGAGCCTCGACGAGACCGCCGTCCTCCCCCAGCTGGAGGGCCCGCCGCTGGTGCGCCCGTACGTGCCGCAGGCGCCCGACCAGGTCGTGGAGGAGCCGTCGCCGACCACCGACCCGTTCGCGACCGCGGTCCTGCCGCCGGTCCCACCGGGCCGGCAGGGCCAGCCGATGCAGTCGGGGCCGCCCCCGCTGGGGCCGGACGCGGACGCCTACGCGACGACCGTGCTGCCGCCCGTCCCGGGTCCCGCACCGGATGCGTACGCCACCAGCGTGCTGCCCCCGGTCCGGTCGGGCCCGCCGGTCCAGCCCGGCCCGCCGACGCAGTCGGGCCCGCCGGACCGGCCGCGTCCGCCCGTCGGGCCCGGCGCCGGGGACGGCTCCGGGGACGACCTCGGCTACTTCCCGTTCGGCAACGAAGCCCCCGAACCCGACTCTGCCGCCGTCGGCGGACGGGCCGCGCGACGGGCCGCCGAGCAGACGGAGCGGAGTCCCTTCGCCGGGCGCAAGGGGCTGATCGCGGGCGTCGGCGCCGGCCTGCTGGCGCTGACCGTGGGCCTCGCCTACGCCGTGACGCCCTCCTCCGAGCCGACCCGCCAGGCGGAGCCGTTGCCCGTCACCACGCTCGCGCCCGCCCCGGTGGATCCGCCGACCCTGGCCGCCCCGACGACCAACGCCCCGGCGCCGTCCACCGGGACGCCGAGCCCCACCCCGACCCGGACGGCCAGACCCAGCCCCAGCAGGACGCCCACCCCCACCCCCACCCACTCGGCGGCGCCGACGCCCACCCCCACCCCGCCGCCCACGCCGACCCCGACGCCCACGCCGACGCCGTCCCAGACCCCGCGGCTGCTCCAGCTCGGGATGAGCGGACCGGACGTGCTGGCGATGCAGCAGCAGCTGGTCAACGCCGGATGCGGATTCGTCGACAAGTCGATCGTCACCGGCACCTTCGACTACTGGACCCGGACGACGCTGCAGGACTACCAGCACCAGAACCACATCAAGGGTGAGAACGGCGTCTACGGCCCCAGGACCCAGGCCGTCCTCACCGCCGATCCCGGCTGCTGAAAACGGCCGGCTGTCGTCAGCCGGTGATCGCCCCGAAGATGCTGACCCCGGCGAGGACCACCATGATCGCCGCCGCCACCCGGATGATCAGCTTCATCGGCACGTGCTTGAGCAGCTTCTGCCCGCCCACGATGGCGATCCCGCCGACCGCGCACAGCGCCAGCCAGGAGCCGAGGCCGACGGCCAGCGGATCCGCGTACTTGGCGGCCAGGTTGGCGGTCATGATCTGGGTCAGGTCACCGAACTCGGCGACCGCGACGACCGCGAAGCTGGTCCCGGCCACCTTCCAGAAGTGGTTCGAGGACGGCTCCTTGGCCGCGTGCTCGTCCTCGTCCTCGCCGCCGTGGAACAGCAGCATCGCCGCGCCGACCAGGAACAGCGTGCCGGTGATGCCCTCCACCCAGCGGTGCGGCAGCAGCGAGAGCAGGTGTCCGGCGACCAGCGCCAGCACCACCTGGACCAGCATGGCGGCGGCCACGCCCGCGAAGACGTAGCTCGCCCGGTACTTGGTGCCGAGCACCAGGCTGGCCAGCGCGGTCTTGTCCGGCAGCTCCGCCAGGAAGATGATGCCGAACGTCAACGCGGCAATGGTCAGGCTCATCGGGAGATATCCCTCGGTCGGGCTGCCCGGCCTCCGCAGGTCCGTCAGGGGACGCCTCGGCCCGACAGCACTGGAAACGGTCACAGCACTGCGGCCGAAGGTCTCGCCGGCAGCCGCCAACCGAGCGGTGCCCCGGGCGCCGGGCCCGTGGGGGCCAGTATGTCGACGGTCCGGTGGAGGGCTACTCCCCTTCAACGCGCCCCAGCCTACCGGACGCCGCCGGGGGCTCCGGCCTCAGATCCAGCTGGTGAACCACATCCGGTCCTGCCATGACGACATCGGGATGACCTGCGCCGTGTACAGCGGATAGAAGAAGGCGAAGCAGCCGACGATCGCGAGCACGATCAGCCCGGCCCCGATCGCCCCGTACCGTCGGCGCTCCGGGCTGCACCCGGCCGGGCCGAGGATCGCGCCGAGCATCTGGGCGACCGCCAGGCACAGGAACGGCACCAGCACGACCATGTAGAAGGAGAAGATCGTCCGTTCCTGGTACTGGAACCAGGGCAGGTAGATCCCGGCCACCGCGCACAGCACGGCGCCCGAGCGCCAGTCCCGGCGGAAGAACCAGCGCCACAGCAGGTAGACCAGTGCGAAGCAGGCCGCCCACCACAGGAACGGGGTGCCGAGGCCCAGGATCTGCGCCGCGCAGCCGCCGGAGGAGGTGCAGCCGCGCGTCCCGGTCGGGATCTGCTCCCAGTACATCGAGACCGGGCGGCCGTCGACCAGCCAGGCGAAGGGGTTGGACTGGTAGGTGTGCGGGGTGCTCAGGCCGGTGTTGAAGTCGTACATCTGCGAGTGGTAGTGCCACAGGCTGCGCAGCGCCGCCGGCACCCAGCTCATCGGGACCTGCGGCAGCGGGATGCCGAGGACGTGGTCCGGGGAGAGCCCGGCGCGGCCGTCCGCCCAGTGCCGGTCGTAGCCGCCCTCGCCGTTCGAGCCGCTGGCCAGCCAGCCGCTCCAGGAGCCGACGTACACCACCACGGCGGAGCCGACCATGGCGAGGAAGGCGGGCACGGCGTCCCGGCGCAGCATCGACCGCCAGGGGTGGCGGGCGCCGGCGCCGCGGCGGCCGGACTGGTCCCACAGCACGGTCAGGACGCCGAAAGCGGCGAGGATCGGGGCGCCGTTCCACTTGACCGCGCAGGCGGCGCCGATGAGCACCCCGGCGGCGATCCGCCAGGGGCGCAGCCCGAGCCGCACGGTGTCGCCGTCGTCGCCGGCGTCGGCGGCTCCGGCGGCTCCGGCGGCGAGGGCCAGCCGGGCGCGGACGTGGTCGCGGTCGATCAGCAGGGCGCCGAAGGAGGCGAGCACGAAGAACATCTGGATGCCGTCGAGCAGGCCGACCCGGCTCATCACCAGCTGGAGGCCGTCGACGGACATCAGCAGGGCGGCGGTGCAGCCGATCAGCGTGGAGCCGAAGAGCCGGCGGCCGATCCGGGCCAGCATCAGCACGGTGACGGTGCCGAGCAGGGCGGTCATGAACCGCCAGCCGAAGGGGTGCAGTCCGAACAGCTGCTCGCCGATCGTCATCACCCATTTGCCGAGCGGCGGGTGGGCGATGAACTCGGGCGCCGCACCGAGCGGGACGGTCTGCGGGACGGCCAGGATGTCGGTGTTGGCGTGGTCGGGCCAGGTGCCCTCGTAGCCCTGCTGGAGCAGGGACCAGGCGTCCTTGGGGTAGTACGTCTCGTCGAAGACGAAGGCGTTGGGATACCCGAGGTGCCAGAACCGCAGCAGGCCGGCGAAGATCGCGATGCCGATCGGGCCGAGCCAGCCGGAGTGGTCGGCGGCCCGGCGCAGCAGCCCGCGCGGGGCCGGGGCCGGGGCCGGGGCCGGTCCGGCGGTGGCCTGGGCCGCCGGGGGGTGCGTGAGCGCCGCTTGCGTCATTGCCTCGCCGATTCGCCTGTCTGCGGGGCCCGCGGAGGGTGCCGGGCCCGGGTCCGCTGCCCGGGCCGGGCCGGGCGGTCAACAGCCACTGACACTATGTGGCGGTGCCCGGGGAAGCCAAGCGCGACGGGCGCCGACCAGGTGACCTGGTCGGCGCCCGTCGCGAACACCGTTGCGAGTGCCGTCACGCGGCGGTCTGCAGCTCCCGGACCGGGACCGGGGTGCGGACCACGGCCGGGGCCGCGTTGTCCTGCTCCGCCGTGAGGTACGGGCGCAGCCGCACCGCCAGCAGGACGATCAGCAGGGTCGAGCCCGCCATGGCCGCGAGGTAGAGCGGCCAGGTGCCGGAGCCGACCAGCAGCACCCCGACGGCCGGGCCGACCGCGATCGCGATCTGCTTCACCAGGGCGTACCCGGCGTTGTAGGTGCCGAGCAGCCGGGCCGGGGCGAGGTCCGCGACCATCGGGCCCATGGTGGGTGCCAGCAGCGACTCACCGACGCCGAACAGGGCGTAGATCGAGATGATCGCGACGGTGGCGGCCATGGTCTCGGTCCGGATCAGGCCGGCCACCAGGGCCATCGCCCAGGCGCCGAGCCAGACCACGCCGGCCGCGGCCATCGCGGTGGTGCGGCGGCGGCGCGCGGTGATCCGCACCATGAACATCTGCAGCACCACGATGGTCACCGCGTTGGCGCCGATCGCGAAGCCCAGGGTGGACGGCGCGGTGCCGACGGTGTCGGTGGCGAAGGCCGCGACACCGGACTCGAACTGGCCGTAGCAGGTGAAGAAGATCAGCCCGGCGAGGATGCTGAGCCGCACCATCGCCTTGTCGGCGAACAGGGCGCGCAGGCCGGTCGGGCCGCCGTTCATCTCCTGGACGACGCTCAGCTGGGCCTTAGGTATCCGAGCGGTGCCGGTGACCAGGGCCAGGCCGAGGAAGGTGGCCGCCTCGATGGTGAACAGCCGGGTGAGGCTGGCCGGGTCGGCGACGTCGACGATCTGCCCGCCGACCAGCGCGCCGATGCCCATGCCCAGGTTGACCAGGGTGAACTGCAGCGCGAAGGCGTGCGAGCGGGTCGCCGCCGTCGAGCAGCGGACGATCATCGTGGCGAGCGCCGGCTGGCAGGTGGTGACACCCGCGCCGAACAGGAACGAGGAGACCAGCAGGGCCGGCGTACCGGAGGCGTGGCCGAAGGCGAACGCGCCGGTGGCGGCCAGGCCCGCACCCGCCAGCAGGACCGGACGGGGACCGTACCGGTCGATGCCGCGCCCGGTGAACGGGAGGACGGCGAGCGCCGCCAGGGCGAAGACGGTGAACACCATCCCGGCCGCCAGCGAACCCAGCCCGCGCACCTGGTCCACGTACACGAACATGTACGGCATCGTGAACCCGCTGCCGAACGCACTGAGCGCGTTGCCGATCTGGACGCGGCGCAGCGGGCCGCCCGCTCCACGCCGCTGCTGCCTCTGCTGCTTCACCGTGCCGGTCACCGTGCACATCCCTTCCTGGTTTCGACTGGAACTCTTGAGCCCAGAAGATTTCAGACCTAAACTCTGACGAGATAAAGTCTTAGCACCGGAAGAGTGCGGAGTCAAAGGCTTAAGGAGTGCACGTCCGTGCGACACTGGTCCGCATGACTACGGACAAGCCGGCGCCGGCTGCCGACAAGCCTCCGGGGGCCACCCCGCTGGAGTTCGGCATCGCCGAGCAAGTGGCCCTGTACCAGCGGGAGTTCCCCACCGTCGACCCTCAGGTCGAGACGATCGTGCAGACCCTCAACCGGGTCTCCCGGCGGATGGGCGTGGCGTACGACCGGCAGCTGACTGTGCTCGGAATCACCTCCGCCGAGTGGGAGGTGCTCAAGGCGCTGGTGGTGAGCGGCAGCCCGTACCGGCTGGGGCCGGGCGAGCTGGCCAAGCGGCTGGGGCTCACCCCGGCCGCGATGACCCACCGGATCGACCGGATGCTGGCCGACGGCCTGGTGACCCGGGAGCGGGACGAGTCCAACCGGGTGCGGGTGATCATCGAGCTGACCGAGAACGGCCGCGACAAGTGGCTGGAGTCGATGCGGATGGCGGCGGTGTTCGAGGAGGAGCTGCTGCAGGACCTCGCGGGCGAGGAGCGCGCGGCGCTGTCCGGCCTGCTGGCCCGGATGCTGCGGCGGATCGAGGAGAGCCAGCCGGACGCCCTCGGGCGCACGGCCGACCTGGCGCCGTAGCGGCCGTAGCGGCCGTAGGCGAACGAGAGCACGGGTCCGGCCCGCCGGGGGAGTTCCCCCGGCGGGCCGGACCCGTGCTCGTTCAGGTGCCGCGGGGTCCGTCAGGCCCCGGTGCGGTCAGCCGCTCAGCAGGGACCGTTGTCGGCCCACACGCCCCACTGGCCGCTCTGGGACGGGTCCTCGCCCTTGGTCCACCACTTGTTGGTGTAGTAGTGGCCCTTCCACGAGACCTTGGTGCCGCCGGCGGCGTAGGTGGTGTTCGGGTCCCAGCTCGGGGCGGCCGAGCAGGTGGCCGGCGGGGTCGGGGTGCCGGTCGGGGTCCCGGTGGGCGTGCCGGTCGGCGTGCCCGTCGGCGTCCCGGTGGGGGTGCCGGTCGGGGTCTGGGTCGGGGTCTGGGTCGGCGTCGGGGTGCCGGTCGGCGGGGCCGGGCAGCCGGCCGCGGAGCCGTTGGTGGCGCTCACCATCTTGTCGAACAGGGCGGTGTTGGTGCCCAGGTCGTACAGCGAGAAGGCGAAGGAGCCGCCGAGGCCGTTGCAGTGCGCGTAGTCCAGCTTGGCCTGGATGGACCGGGCGTCCTCACCGCTCCAGAAGGTGTTGCCGTCGTAGAAGTAGGTCGCCTTGGCGTCGTCGTCCCAGAAGGTCTTGGACGGGTTGTCGACGAAGCCGGCCAGCTCCTTGTACATCTGGATGCCCGCGACGTTGCCGGACATCGCGGCGCCGGTCGCCGGGGCGGCGGCGGGCTGGAAGAGGCCGTTCCTGCCGTTGTTCTGGACGCCGGTCCAGCCGCGGTAGTAGAACGGCACACCCATGTTGATCTTGTTGGCCGGGAAGCCGCCGGGGATGCCGTACTGCGCGTCGCCGACCGTCCACGCCTTGATGGCATTGTCGATCGAGTACTTGCCGTTGCCCGGCTTGGCCGGGGACGACGGGTCGTTCGGGCCGGAGTACAGCGGGGCCTGGTGGTTGGTCGGACCCTGCGGGTCCCAACCGCCGTGCATGTCGTAGGTCATGACGTCCATGAACGTGAGGTACTGACCGATCTTGTCGGTCTCGACGTTCATGATCTTGTCCTGGCCGGCGCCGACCGCCGCCGACAGGGCGTAGGTCTTGTTGTCGGCCTTGCCCTGGGCGTCCAGCTGGCTGCGGAACTCCTTGAGCAGCAGGGTGAAGTTCTGCTTGTCGGCCGGGCTGGAGATGTTGCCGGTGTGGCCGCCGCCGCCCGGGTACTCCCAGTCGATGTCGATGCCGTCGAAGATGCCGGCGCCACTGCCCGGGCCGCCGTAGCCCGCGTCGGACGGCAGGTTGCCCTTGATGAACATGTCGATGCAGGACGACACCAGGTGCTTGCGCGAGGCGTCCGAGGCGGCCGCCGACGAGAAGTACTTGGAGTAGGTCCAACCACCGAGCGAGAGCAGGATCTTGAGGTTGGGGTTCTTCGCCTTCAGCTTCTTCAGCTGGTTGAAGTTGCCCGCGATCGGCTGGTTCCAGACGTCGCCGACGCCGTCCACCGAGATGTCCGCGCCGAAGCTCTTCTGGTAGTCGGCGAACGCGTCGGCCGCGCCGTCACCGGCGTTGGGGTTGTTGTCGTTGGTGTCGGCGGCCTTGGTCGCCTCGAAACAGCCCAGGTCGGTCGGGGAGATGTTGGCGAAGTCGTAGATCAGGTAGTCCAGCTTCCCGGCGACGCCGGTGTCCTGGATCGTCTTCGGGTAGTACGCGTTCGCGTAGATCGACCACTGGTCGTAGTAGGCGACCTTGAGGCCGCCGCTGGTGGCGGGCGCGCCGGTGGAGTTGGTGGTCGCGGCGTTGGCCGCGCCGCCGCCGGACAGCGCGAGGCCCGCGCCGAGCAGCAGGGAGGCGGCGGTGCCGGCCGCGACGGCGGCCAGGCTCTTCGGGCGGCGCCGGCGGGGCCCGTCCGGAGCCGGGGTCCCGGCCCTTTCAATGCGTGAGCGCAGCATGGGTGCGTGACTCCTGGATGTGGGGGTTCCGTCGCCCGGTGGGGTCGCACGTCCGGGATGGGGCCGGACGACCGGGACATGACAGATCAGGGGTGGGGGATCGAGCGGGCAGGCCTGGAAGGACACTGACGGACACCGGGATGTGCCGAACCGGCGCCCCCGGCACGAGACCGGTGACGCCGGTTCAGGGGCTCCCTGCACCTGGGCAACAAAAATGGACTAGACCAACTCCCCCGTCAAGGGGTGCCGTTGGCCCTTGAGACCCGCTTAAGGTTGCGCGCCCGCCCCCGCACCCGCCCGGCACCCGGCCCGAGCTGCGCGGCTTCAGTAGCGGACGGCGTTGGCGACCTCCGCCTTGACCGTGCCCGAGAGGGTCAGGTGGCTTCGCGCGGTGGCCTGGACGCTCTGGCCCGCGGCCAGGTCCTGGACCGTCGTCGCGGTCGCGTCCAGCACCTTGCCGTTCCCGTCGGTGAAGTTCACCTGGATCACGTACTGGTAGGACTGCCCGCCGTGGTTGGTGACGGTCAGTTGCGCCAGCGTCTTGCCGTCCGTCCCGGTGGTCACCGCCCCGACCGTCACGTCCCCCTTCGCGTCCAGGCCGCCCTTGATGCCCGCCACCGCCGAGGAGGCGGAGGAGACCGCCTCCGAGGCCCGGGCCTCCGCCGAGGCGAGCGCCGAGCCCGCCTGGCTCGCCGCCGAGGCCAGCGCGGAGCCGGCGGAGGCGGCGACACTCAGCGCCGAGGAGGCCGAACTGCTCGCACTCTTGCCCGACGACGAGCAGCCCACCAGCACCGACGCGCCGACGACGGCCACCACCAGGGCCCCGGCGACCAGGGGTGGTCGACGGCTCTCCGGTGGGTCCTGGCGTCGGGTGACGCGCGGGGCCGGGGTGGCGCGGATGAGCGGCTGGCGGTCCATGAGGTCCTCGATTCTGGTCGGCGCCGGGCTGCCCGACGCCTTTTCTGCCCACCTTCCGAAGGCTCGGGAGCCGCCGCCAGCAGGGGTGCTGCCTCCGGGTGACGCGCCCGCGGGACGTCGGTCAGGACAGCCCTGAGCCCTCCTGCTGTTCCGCCTCGACCGCCGCCCGCTCCTCGCGCAGCCGCACCAGGTGGCGGCGTCGCGCCACCACGCCGTACGCGCCCGCCGCACTCGCCACGAAGCCCAGCAGGCCGACCCACGACCGGTCGAAGACGTGCCCGGTCAGATGGTCCAGCGAGTAGCGCCCCGGGCCGGCCAGGCCGATCGCCAGGCCCGCCGCGCCGAGGAAGGCCGGGTACTCGTAGCCGCCGGACATGGCGAAGAAGCCCGCCGGGGCGTGCACCGCCACCGCCCCCGCCATCGTCCCGGCCACCACCGCGCCGGCCGCCGGGGTGGCCAGCCCGGCCACCAGCAGCGCGCCGCCGCCCGCCTCGCCGACGCCCGCCGCGATGGCGCTCTCCCGGGCCGGGTGGAAGCCCATGTGGTCCATCGCCTGGGTGGTGCCCTCCAGGCCGCCACCGCCGAACCAGCCGAACAGCTTCTGGGTGCCGTGCGCGATCAGCACTCCGCCGACCGCGCTGCGCAGGGCCAGCAGGCCCAGGTCCTTACGGTTCAGGCACATGTCGCATCCTCGTTTTCGCCACGGAGTGGTCGTACCGCCAAGGTGTGGACGTACGTACCTCCATGGCACCCGAGAGCGCCCACCCGTTCGAGCCGGGACCGCCATCCGGGCGAATGCGGCGACGGCCGGGAATAACGGGCGGACGGGGAGATCAACGCCACGCCCGACCGCGGGGCGTGGCGGACCGGTCGTCCCGGCCGCCGCGGCCATGCTGGGCCCATGTTCGTCTTCAACCTGAGCAGTGCCTTCATCACCTTCTTCGCCGTGGTCGGCCCGCCGAAGACCCTGCTGGCCTTCACCCGGCTGTCCCGCACCCGCAGCGACCGGGAGCTGCGGCGGCTGGCGGCGTGGAGCACGGTGATCTCGGCGCTGATCGGCCTGGTGCTCGGCTTCGGGGCGGACGAGGTGACCACGCTGTTCCACATCAGCGACCAGTCGCTGCAGCTCGCCGGCGGAGCGATCTTCTTCGTCTACGCGGTCGCGCTGGTCTTCGGCATCCACCTCGGCGCCGACGGCGACGACGACGAGCACCTGACGAACCCGCTGGCCGACGGCATCCGCGAACTGCTGCTGCCGTACATCGCCAGCCCGCTCGCCATCAGCGCCGTCATGGTCGCCTCGCTCAACCGCGACGACTGGACCTGGAAGGCCGCGGTCTCCGGCGCCTACGTGGGGGTGGTGGTGCTCAACTACCTCTGCGTGGCCGTGCTCTCGCCGCTGATGCGGCGCACCCACAGCACCTCGCTGGAGGTGCTGTCCCGGCTGCTCGGGCTGCTGCTGGCGGCCGTCGGCGTGGAGCTCTTCCTGGAGGGCCTGGCCGGGCTCGGGGCGCCCCTGCCCTTGGCGCACTGAGCCCCCGGGGCCGTCAGGCCGCCGCCAGGCGGGCCAGCACCTCGCCGATCCGCCCGCGCACCAGCGGGTCGGCGACCAGCCCGTCCGCGCCGACCGCGCCGCGCTCCAGCGGGACCCGGACGCAGGCCTCCGCCAGCACGGCCGCCCCGGTGTAGCCGAGGACGGTGCCCAGGGTGGCCTCGGCGCCCTGCCCCCGGCCCGGGGCGGCGCAGTTGATCCAGGCGGCGGGCTTGTCCGAGATCTCGACCCCGCCGACCGTCCAGTCCAGCAGGTTCTTGAACGCGCCCGGCAGCGTCCCGGCGTACTCGGGAGTG
This sequence comes from Kitasatospora sp. NPDC101157, assembly GCF_044768255.1. Classification (NCBI taxonomy): domain Bacteria; kingdom Bacillati; phylum Actinomycetota; class Actinomycetes; order Kitasatosporales; family Streptomycetaceae; genus Kitasatospora; species Kitasatospora sp. NPDC101157. The sequence continues at coordinate 233,147 of NZ_JBIWPL010000004.1, forward strand.
CAGAACAGCAGAGCGTCGGCCGCCCCGATCGCCGCCCGCAGCCCGGCCACCGGCTCCGGCAGCGGGTCGGTGTCGTGGTCCGGGTTGAAGTGCGGCAGCTCGGCCAGCCCGGCGTAGTAGGTGGTCCGGACGCCCGGCAGGTCGTCGGCGACCGCGGCGGCGGTGCGCAGCACGGCCTCGTTCGAGGAGCCCGCCCGCAGGCTTCCGGACAGCAGCAGGATGTGGCGCTCGTTCGGCATGCCGAGGAACCTACTCCTTGACGTCCGCGTCAAGGCCAGCCGTCGGCCGCCCCGGCCGCCCTCAGTGCGGCAGCAGCGGCCGCCAGGGCACCGGGCTGGAGAGGATCATCGAGCTGGCCGGCGGGCCGTACCCGCCGAGCCGGTCGCAGAGCGCCTCGAACTCGGCCATCGTGGCCACCGCGACCAGCAGCACGCAGCAGGCCCCGCCGGTGACCCGGTGCAGCTGGAGCACCTCCGGCCAGGTCGCCACCTCGGGGTCGCGCAGCACGCAGCGCGGGCCGTAGCACTGGACCTGCACCAGCGCGGTGATCGGCAGCCCGGCCCGGGTGGGGTCGACATGGGCGTGGTAGCCGCTGATCACCCCGTCCGCCTCCAGCCGGCGGACCCGCTCCGCCACCGCGGGTGCGGACAGGCTCACCCGACGGGAGAGTTCGTTGTACGAGAGCCTCGCGTCGGCCTGCAGTTCGGCCAGCAGTCGGCGGTCGACGGCGTCCATGGCGGCTCCCGGAACGGTGGCGATCGGCGGTCGCGATCAGCGGTTTTTCATTCGTAAAGCGGATCGACCCAACGCCTCGCGAACGACAGCTCGGAACGCGGTTGCGGTACCCGTCGACCATTCAAGCCGGGGGTGCCACCGCCGCACAATGGGCACCCCGGCGGAACCAGGACGTCCGTCCGATCCGCCGGGCCCGGGCGACGAGTGCCCGGACGGACCAGGAGGGATCGGGATGGGGCACGACACGGTGGAGACACCCAACCTTTCGTTCGGTCGGGGCGACCAGCCGGGTCGGGGCACCCCGTACGCGGAGTACGCGCGGCTGGAGCAGCTGCACGGCCTCCAGCACCCGCTCAGCAAGGAGCCGGCCGAGCTGTCGTTCATCGTCACCACCCAGGTGATGGAGCTGCTCTTCGACCTGCTGCGGCACGAGTGGACGATCGCCCGGCAGGCGCTGCGCGAGGACGACCTGACCGCCGCGCTGGCCGCGCTGCGCCGCGGCACCCACGTGCAGGACGTGCTGGTGGAGTCCTGGGACCTGCTGGCCACCATGACCCCGCAGGAGTTCAACTCCTTCCGCTCGCTGTTCGGCGAGGCCTCCGGCTTCCAGTCCTCGGCCTTCCTGCACCTGGAGTTCCTGATCGGCAACAAGAACGCCGCGCTGCTGAACATGTACGACGGGATGCCCGCGACCCAGGCCGAGCTGGCCGAGGCGCTGCGCTCCCCCGGCCTGTACGACGAGGTGCTCGGCCTGCTGGCCCGGCGTGGCCTGACCGGGCACCCGGAGCCCTCGGAGCAGCGCTACCGGCCCTCCGAGCAGGTCGCGGCGGCCTGGCGCCGGGTCTACACCGAGCCGGAGTTCGCGGACCTGCAGCCCCTCGGCGAGGCACTGCTCGACGTGGCCGAGCGGGTCACCCGCTGGCGCCAGCGCCACCTGAGCTCGGTCAAGCGGACGATGGGCGCCAAGCCCGGCTCGGGCGGCTCCAGCGGGCTGACCTGGCTGCGCAAGGCGGCCGAGCAGGACGTGTTCCCTGAACTGTGGACGATCCGGGACGAGCTGTGACCGAGCCGGTGACGGAGGAGAGGACGGGCATGATCACGCGCGAGGAGTGCGCGGCGCTGGACGCCGTCGACCCGCTGGCGGCGTTCCGCAAGGAGTTCGCCCTGCCCGACGGGGTGATCTACCTGGACGGCAACTCGCTGGGCGCGCTGCCGGTGCGCACGCCGGAGCGGGTGGCGCAGGTGGTCGAGCGGGAGTGGGGCCGGGAGCTGATCCGCAGCTGGAACGACGCCGGCTGGTTCGAGCAGCCCTACCGGTTGGGGCGGCGGATCGCGCCGCTGATCGGCGCCGATCCGGCGGAGGTGGTCGTCTGCGACACCACCTCGGTGAACCTGTTCAAGGTGCTCTCGGCGGCGCTGGAGCTCCGCCCGGGGCGGCGCACGGTGCTGGGCGACGCCGAGGCCTTCCCCACCGACCTGTACATCGCCGAGGGCGTGACCGGTCCGGTCGAGGGCGGGCGCAGCGTGCTGATCCGCCCCGAGGAGCTGGACCGGCACCTGGACGGCGACGTCGCCGCGGTGGTGCTGTCGCACGTGGACTACCGCACCGGCGAACTGCTGGACATGCCCGGGATCACCGCCCGGGTGCGGGCCGCGGGCGCCCTGATGATCTGGGACGTGTGCCACTCGGTGGGCGCGCTGCCGGTCGAACTCGGCGCCGCGGAAGCGGACTTCGCGGTTGGCTGCACCTACAAGTACCTGAACTCGGGCCCCGGCGCGCCGGCCTTCCTGTACGTCGCCGAGCGGCACCTGGCGGCCGGACCGCGGCAGCCGCTGAGCGGCTGGTTCGGGCACGCCCGCCCGTTCGCCTTCGAGCCCGGCTACGACCCGAAGCCCGGCATCGGGCGCTTCCTGACCAGTTCGCCCTCGCTGCTCGGCCAGGCCGCCCTGGACGCCTCGCTGGACATCTGGGAGCGCGCCGACCTGGCCGCCGTACGGGCGAAGAGCCTGGCCCTGACCGACCTGTTCGTCTCCCTGGTCGAGGACCTGGACGGGGTCGAGGTGGTGACCCCGCGCGAGCACGCCCGGCGGGGCAGCCAGGTCGCACTGCGGCACGCCGACGGCTACCCGGTGGTGCAGGCGCTGATCGCGCGCGGGGTGATCGGGGACTTCCGCGCGCCGGACCTGATGCGCTTCGGCTTCACGCCGCTGTACCTCTCGTACACCGAGGTGTGGGACGCGGCGCGGCAGCTGGAAGAGGTGCTGGCGAGCGGCGAGTGGCGGGACGAGCGCTTCTCCCGCCGGGGCGAGGTGACGTAACCCGGGCACCGGGGAGGGCGCACGGACCGGCCGTCGACCGCTCGGTGCGCCCGTCCTGGCCGAGTCCGGGGCCACCGAACTGCGCACCGGGCGGGGCAGGCACTGCCTGCGGATCTCCGCACAGGTCAGCCACAGCAGCGGGGTCCGCACCCGGACCCCGCACCGACCCTCACGGGCGGCGGCTACCGGCGGCTGAACGATCCGGTCGAGCGGGTCGCGGCGGACACGGTGAGGCCGCCCGGGTCGGTGGACCCGGGCGGCCTCGGGCGTCAGCGGAACCGTCAGCCGTGGCGGCCGCGACGGCGGGCGGCCAGGACGGCGAGCCCACCGAGGCCCACCAGTCCGGCGCCGGCCAGCCCGAAGACCACCGGAGCGCTGCCCGCGCCGGTCGAAGGCAGCTCACCGTCACCACCGGGGTGGTGGCCGGTCGGGCGCTTGGACGGGTGGTGGCTCGTCGGGGCGGGGCCCGCGCTCGATGTGGAGGCGCTGGCCGATGGCGAGGAGGCGCTCGCACTCGGGGACGTCGGCGACGGGGACGTCGGGCTCGGGGATGTCGGGCTCGGCAACGTCGGGGAGGGAGAAGTCGGCGAGGGCGACGTGGAGGTCGGCGACGGCGAGGGCGAGGTGGAGGTCGGCGACGGGCTCGGCGTCACCCTGCAGTCCGGCAGGTCCCCGTCGAACGGGTAGCTGTGGATCTCGTAGCCGCCCGTTCCGGTGTGGATCAGGCTGCCCGCGAGGTAGACCCGGCCGTTCATCCCGGCCTGGGCGATGGTCGTGGTGCTGCCCGGGTTGCCGGCCATGACCGAGCCCTGGAACTGGGCACTGCCGAGGATCTTCGGCGCCGTCGCGGTCGGGAAGTTGTACATGAGCTTCGAGCGCATCCGGGTGGTCTGGTCCCCCGCCAGGCCGGTGCCGGTGTAGGTGTTGATGATCGGGCTGTCGCCGAGCATGTTCACCACGACGGTGGCCCCGGCCGGGATGTTCGCGAAGACCAGGCCGATCTGACCGCCGCTCGGCGAGGCGAGGTTCTGGGAGACGTTGAAGACCTGCTTCGTGCTGACGCCGTCGCCGGTGAAGGTGGCCTGATTGGAGGAGATGGCGACGGTACCGGTCGCGGTGGCCCGGCCGACGCAGTCGGAGACCTTCTCGATCCGGGTCAGCACGTCCTGGTACGGCGCGGCCGCGTTCGGGTCCTGGATCGACTCGCCGGTGGGGTCGATGGAGACGGTGCCGGTGACGCCGCCCGCGTGGCGCAGGTTGCCGAAGGCCGTGCCGTGGGAGTCGCTACCGCCGATCAGGATCGAGTTGCCGGTCCTGGCCTCGACGCTGCCGCCGGTGGTGACGAAGTCGCTGCCGTTGGGCGGCACGACGCGCGAGCCGACGCCGACGACGCCCATGTTGTAGACGCCGCCGCCGTTCTTGTCGACGGTCAGTCTTCCCAGGGTGACGATCTTGCCCTCGGCCTCGGCCGCACGGCCGGTCACGGTGTAGTCGCCACCGGTGAAGACGTTGATCGAGGCGTCCCGCCCGGTGAAGTCGCCGTTGTTGGGCGACGGCCAGGTCGCGGGGCAGCCGGGACCGGAACAGGCACCCAGCGGCGGGGCCAGCGGAGCGGCCGAACCAACCGTCAGCACGGCGACCATCGGCACGGCGGCGACGGCGGTCGCCACGGCAGCCCGGACGGCCCGACGACGCCCGGTGGCGGGCGCTCTCCTCACGGCGGGCGCTCTCCTTGTGGCGGTCGTTCTGCGATCCGGCGAACCGGTGGCCTGACCCATCGACAATTCCTCCGCATGGAAAAAGGACAGGCCCGGATGACCTGCCACGTTCAGTAGTATTTGCTGCTGATCCCACAGATCCGGAACATAAAAGCGCAAAACGGACCATTCACACCCTACATACCATCAGATCGGACACGAAAGTCCTTCGAACGGCGCAAGGACCCGGGCCGCACCCCCGTGGTCCCGGCTCCCCGCCCGACGACAGGGCGGACTAGGTTGGACGGCATGACCACCGAGGCCCAGGAGCAGGGCGCGCCGCTCGTCGCCGTCGCGTCCGCCGACGCCGTACTGCGGCACCCCGAGGCGGGCGAGCACCTGCTCACCGAGATCGAGCGGGCGCGCGCCGCGCGCTTCCGGCAGGAGTCCGGACGGACCGACTTCGTCGCCGGGCACGTCCTGGTCCGGCTCTGCGCCGCCCGGCTGCTCGGCGTCCCGGCGGCCGGGCTGGTCCTCGCCCAGGAGTGCCCGGACTGCGGCCTGGCCGACCACGGCAGGCCCTACCTGCCGGACCACCCCGGGGTTCAGGTGAGCCTGTCCCACACCCGGGGCGTGGTCGCGGCCGGAGCGGGCCTCCGGCCCGTCGGCGTGGACGTCGAGCTGGCCGCCCGGGGCGGCTCGCTGGGCGCGGTCGCCCGCCGGGTGCTCGCCCCGGCCGAACTGGCCCTGGTCGAGGCCGCCCCGGAGCCGGACCGGGCCTTCCTGCGGCAGTGGGTGCGCAAGGAGTCGCTGATCAAGATCGGACGGGCCACCCTGGACACCCTCGGGCGGGTCGACATGTCGGCCCTGCCGCTGGACGTCCCGCCAGGCACCCCGCTGCGCAGCCGGTTCGAGGACCTCCACCTGCTCGACTGGACCGATCCCGAGCACGGCGCCGCCGTCGCGGCCGTCAGCACCGCCCCGCCGCGCATCGTGGAGCTGGTCCCGGCGGGCTGAGCGGAGCCGGGTGCGGCGGCGGTCGGCCCGAGCCGGGCCGGGTGCGGCAGGGAGAGCGGAGCCGAGTGCGGCGGTCGGCCCGAGCCGGGCCGGGCGGGGCACCCGAGCGCGGGGCCGGTGAATAAGCGGTGTTAGCGTGCCTGGTCGTGGGCACGCCGACCGCGCACGCCCGCCGACCCCAGCTGCCCACCGGATCAAAGGGTGCCCCGCCATGGCCAAGTTCCTGCTGAGCCTGCACGTCCTCGCCTCGGTCCTGTTCATAGGCCCGGTCGCGGTGGCCGTCAGCATGTTCCCGCGCCGGGCGAAGGCCGCCCTGGCCGGCGGGCCGGACCAGGCCTCGGACGCGGGTGTGCTGCGCGTCCTGCACCGGATCACCCAGGTCTACGCGCTGCTCGGCGTCGCGGTGCCGGTGCTGGGCATCGGCCTGGCCCAGATGATGGACGTGCTCGGCCAGTCCTGGCTGATCGCCTCGATGGTGGTCACCGCCGTCGCCGCGCTCTCGCTGCTGCTCTTCGTCCTGCCCGGCCAGCAGGCCGCCGTGGACGCGCTCGCCCTCGACCCGGAGGACGAGCAGCGCACCAAGGCCGTCGGCGGCCTGCGGATGCTGCCGATGACCGCCGGGGTGTTCAACCTGCTGTGGGCCGTGGTCGTGGTGCTGATGATCGTCCGCCCGGGCTCGACCACCGGCGTCTGAGGACCGCGCGGCTGCGACCGCGCCCGACGCCCCACCCGACGCCCCATCCCGACGCCCCGCCTGATCGGTACCGCCCCCTCCCGCGGGCCGGGCCGTTCGAGTACCGTCCTCGATCATGACGATCATGGCGGGCATGGGCAGCCCGACGGGGACCGGCGTCGGCCCGCTGCTGCGCGGCTGGCGGGAACGGCGACAGCTCAGCCAACAACACCTGGCGCTGCGCGCGGACTGTTCGGCCCGGCACCTCAGCTTCGTCGAGAACGGCCGCTCCCATCCGAGCCGGGAACTGGTGCTGCGGCTGGCCGAACAGCTGGACGTCCCGGTGCGCGAGCGCAACACCCTGCTGCTCGCGGCCGGGTACGCCCCGCACTACCCCGAGACGCCGTTGGACGACCCGTCGATGGACGCCCTGCGCGGCGGCATCGAGCGGCTGCTCGCCGCCCACGATCCGTACCCGGCGCTGGTCCTGGACGGGGACTTCCGGGTCCTGGCGGCCAACCGCGCGCTCGGCCTGCTGCTCGACGGCGTCGCCCCGCACCTGCTGCGGCCACCGTTCAACGCCGTCCGGGTCGCCCTCCATCCGGACGGGCTGGCGCCGAGGATCCTCAACCACCGGCAGTGGCGCGGGCACCTGCTGGAACGGCTGGACCAGCAGCTGGAGCTGGTCGGCACCCACCAGCTGCGGCAACTGCGCGAGGAGGTCGGCGGCTACCCCGAGCCGGCCGGGGCACCGGCGGAGGACGTCACGGAGGGCGGCCGTCCGGTCGCACTGCCGCTGAGGCTCCGGCACGACGGGCGGGTGCTGTCCTTCCTCTCCACGGTCACGACCTTCGGCACCCCGCTGGACGTGACCGTCTCCGAGCTGGCCCTGGAGACCTTCCTGCCGGCCGACGCCGCGACGGACCGCTTCCTGCGTTCCGCGGCGGACCCGGAGCTCTGAGGCCGCCGTACGGCCGGGACCAACAGCTCACGGGCGGCGCGGTCGGTGCAGCAGCACGCCCGCCCGCTTCACCGCGCGGGCGGTGATCGTGGTCTCGGCGCGGGTGACCCCGAGCGGGCCGAGGGTGTCGGTGAGGAAACGGTAGAGGCCGTCGTGGTCCGGGCAGAACAGCGTCGCCAGCAGGTTGGTCGGGCCGCTGGTGGCGAAGACGCCGTGCACCTGCGGGTGGCGGGCCAGTTCGGCGCCGACCTCGGCGAGCCGGCCGGGTGGCACGTCCAGCCAGAGGTTGGCGTCCACGGCCATGCCGAGCAGCCGGGGGTCCACGGTCGCGTGGGTGCGCAGCAGGCCGAGCCGGTCCAGCCGCTGCAGGCGCCTGCGGACGGTCGACTCGGGTGCGCCGACCGCCCCGGCCAGCACGGCGTGCGACTGCCGGGCGTCCTCGCCCAGGCGTTCCAACAGGGCGCGGTCGAGCTCGTCCAGCGGCGGGGGCGTGGCGGGGCGGGGCACCTGAGGCCGGGCGAGAGCGGCGGCCTCCTGATCGGTCAGCCAGCCGGCCTGCCACTGGCCGGCGTCCGCGAAGGCGTGCAGCACGGCGTGGGTGGTGGTCTCGGCCACGGCGCCGGTCGCGGGAAGCTGGCCGTAGAGCAGGCGGTCGCGGCCCCCGGCATCGCTCATCATCACGGCGCCGACCTCGTGCCCGCCGAGCATCACGTCGACGAAGGGGACGTCGGAACGGTCGGCCAGCGCCTGGGCGATGGCGTCCACCCGGCCGCGCAGCACCCGGACCCGCAGCAGCAGCGCGCCCACGGCGGCGTCCTCGACGTCGGGCATCCGGACCACCCGCAGCACCCCGGACCGGCGCATCCGGGCGAGCCGACGGGTGACCGTCCGGGCGGAGACCCCCAACACCTCGGCGATCCGGCCGGGCTCGGCCCGTCCGTCCACCTGGAGCGCGCAGACCAGACGACGGTCGAGCGGGTCCAGCACGCTGTCCGGATCGGTCGTGGCGAGGTTCATGGGTGTCCGATCTCCGTCGTTTCCAGCCATCTGAGCGTCCTGTTCGGCAGCCCCGACGGTACTCCTTGTCCTGTTCGGCCGGAACGGGCCGGCCGGCGGACGCGATCGATCGAGTCGAGGAGCACGAGATGGTGGGGTACGGCGAGGCGGGGCACGGCGTGACGGGGCAGGGCGCGGTGGGGCACGACGCGGCCGGGCACGACGCGGCGGGGTACGACGAAGAGCTGTGGACGCTGGCGCAGGGCGTGGAGGCGGCGGTGCGCGAGGTCGGCGCCGGGCTCGCCGCCGGTCGTCCCACCGAGCCGGCCCCGGAACGGACGGCCGAGGAGGCGATGGCGCGGTTCGCGGAGCTGGACGGCCCGGCCGCCGCCGAACTGCGCGACCGGCTGGGCGCGCTGCGTCCGCGGGCCGGGTGGGTGCCGGAGGAACTGGACGGCTCGGTGCCCGCCGAGGGCGAGTGGTGGGTCTGCGACGCGACCGACGGCGCGGTGCAGTACCTGCTCGGGCAGCCGCACTGGGCGGTGACGGCGACGCTGGTGCGCGACGGCGCGGCGGTGCTGGCCGTGGTGCACGCCCCGGAACTGTTCGGTGCGGGCCGGACCTACCGGGCGGTGCTGGGCGGCGGGGCGCAGCTGGACGGTCGGCCGATCGCTCCGCTGGAACGCGAGTTGGCGGCGACCGTCGCCGCGACCAGCCAGCCGCCGCTGGTGGCCGCCGACCCGGTGGCGGTGCGCCGGGCCGGCGAGTCGCTGTCCGCGATGGTCGGCGCGGTGCTGGCGGTGCGCAACCTCGGCCCGACCGCCCTCCAGGTGGCCCAGGTCGGTTCCGGGCACCTGGCGCTGTTCTGGCAGTACGGGCAGGACGCCGGCAACCTGCTGCCCGGGGCGCTGATCGCGAGCGAGGCGGGCGCGGCGGTGACGGACGCCGCCGGGGCGGCCTGGACGGCCGCCTCGGACAGCTTCCTGGTCGCCGCGCCCGGCCTGCACGCGGACGCGGTGGGCGTGCTGCGGGCGGTCGGCTGAGCTGCGAGCGATCGGCTGGGGTGCGGCCGGTCGGTTGAGCTGCGGGCGATCGGCTGGGGTGCGGCCGGTCGGTTGAGCTGCGGGCGATCGGCTGAGGTGCGGCCGGTCGGTTGAGCTGCGGGCGATCGGCTGAGGTGCGGCCGATCGGTTGAGCTGCGAGCGATCGGCTGAGGAGCGTGTGATCAGCTGAGGCGGAAGAGGGCGGCCGCGTTGTCGTGGCAGACCGCCCGCAGCCACTCCTCCCCCAGCCCCAGCCCGGCCAGCGCCTCCAGCTGGTGGAGGTACCGGTACGGGATGTTGGGGAAGTCGCTGCCCAGCAGGATGCGCTCGCCCAGCCCGCGCAGGCGCGGCAGTTCGTCGCGCGGGAACGGGGTGTCGGCCTCGGCGAAGTCGGTGAACGCGATGGTGGTGTCCAGCCGGACGGCCGGGTGGCGCTCGGCCAGGTCGAGGAAGTCGCGGTACTCGGGCATGCCGAGGTGGGCGACCACCAGGACCAGGCCGGGGTGCCGGTCCAGCACCGCGCCGATCGGCCCCGGACCGGTGAACTTGCCCGGCACCGGCCCGGATCCGCAGTGGGTGACCACCGGCGTGCCGGCATCGGCGAGCAGGCCCCAGACCTCGTCCAGCCGGGCGTCCGCCGGATCGTAGCCGCCGACCTGGAGGTGGGCCTTGAACACCCGGGCGCCGTCCTCGATCGCCCGCGCCACGTAGCCGGCCGCCCCGGGTTCGGGGAAGAAGGTCGCGGTGTGCAGGCAGTCCGGGGTGCGGGCGGCGAAGTCGGCGGACCAGGCGTTCAGCCAGCTCGCCATGCCCGGCTTGTGCGGGTACAGCATGGACGTGAACGCCCGGACGCCGAAGTCCCGCAGCCGCTGGACGCGTTGCTCCTCGGCCTCGCGGTAGGTGATCGGCCAGGGCCGGTTCACCAGCGGGCCGGCCGCGTCGAAGTACGCCCACACCTTGTCGAGGACGTTCTTCGGCATGAAGTGGGTGTGCACGTCGACCAGCCCGGGCAGGCCCAGGGACTGCCAGAACTCCCGGACGGCTGTCGCCTCTTCGCTACTCACGCGGGCACCGGGCGGGCGCGGTCGAGGATCTCCCCGGTGTCGACGCCGGCCGGCAGGGTGCCGAAGGCGGCACCGTGGTCGCCGCCGAGCCGGCTGGCGCAGAAGGCGTCGGCCACCGCCGGGTTGCCGTACCGGACCAGCAGCGAACCCTGGAAGGCCAGCGCCATCGACTCCACCAGCCGCCGGGTGCGGTACTCCAGGTCGGTCAGGTCGCTGAGCTGCTTGCGCAGTTCGGCGACGGCGGCGTCCAGTCGGCGGTCCGCGCCGGCGGCCGCGTCGAGTTCGCCGAGGAAGGCCTCGACCGTCTCCGGGCGCTTGGCCATGGCGCGCAGGGCGTCCAGGGCGGCGACGTTGCCGGAGCCCTCCCAGATCGACACCAGCGGCGCCTCCCGGTAGAGCCGGGGCATCCCGGACTCCTCGACGTAGCCGTTGCCGCCCAGACATTCCAGCGCCTCGGCGGAGTGCGCCGGACCGCGCTTGCACACCCAGTACTTGGCCACCGCCAGGCCCAACCGCCGTACCAGCGCCTCGTTCTCGTCCCCGGCGAGGGCGAGGTCGGTGGACTGCGCCAGCCGCATCGCGACCGTGGTGGCCGCCTCGGACTCCACCACCAGGTCGGCCAGTACGTTGCGCATCAGCGGCTGGTCGACCAGCGCCTTGCCGAACGCCCGCCGGTGCAGGGCGTGGTGGACGGCCCTGGTGGTGCCGTAGCGCATGCCGGAGGCGGCACCGATGGTGCAGTCCAGGCGGGTCATGTTGACCATCTCGATGATGGTCGGCACGCCCCGGCCCTCCTCGCCGACCAGCAGGCCGACCGCGCCGTCGTACTCCAGCTCGGCGGAGGCGTTGGACTTGTTGCCGAGCTTGTCCTTGAGCCTCATCAGGTGCAGCCGGTTGCGGCTGCCGTCCGGGAGGATGCGCGGCAGCACGAAGCAGCTCAGCCCGCCGGGGGCCTGGGCGAGGGTCAGGAAGAGGTCGGACATCGGCGCCGAGGTGAACCACTTGTGCCCGGTGAGCCGGTAGGTGCCGTCGGCGTGCGGGGTGGCGGTGGTGGTGTTGGTGCGGACGTCCGAGCCGCCCTGCTTCTCGGTCATCGACATGCCGGCGATCAGCCCGCGCTTGGTGCGCGGCTCGCGCAGTCCGAAGTCGTACTCGGTGGCGGCCAGCAGCGGCTCCAACTCGGCCGCGAGGGAGGGGTTCTGGCGCAGGGCGGGGACGGCGGCGTAGGTCATCGAGATCGGACAGGTGTGGCCCGCCTCCACCTGACCCCAGACGAAGAACTTGGCGGCCCGGGCGGAGTGGGCGCCGGGCCGGCCGTCCCGCCAGGGCGCGGCGTGCAGGCCGTACGAGACGGCGGTGCGCATCAGTTCGTGCCAGTAGGGGTGGAACTCGACCTCGTCGATCCGGTGGCCGAAGCGGTCGTGGGTGCGCAGCACCGGCGGGTTCTCGTTGGCCAGCCGGCCCCACTCGGCGGCCTGCTCCGAGCCCGCCAGGCGGCCGAGTTCGCGCAGTTCGGGCTCGGCCCAGCCGGCGCCGGCCCGGTGCAGGGCAGCGAGCAGGGTCGGGTCGGCGGCGGTGTCGTGGCCGTACGGCAGGGGCACCTGGTTGGTGACCTCATGCGTCGCTGTCATCGCGTCCTCCCAGGGCACGCAGGGTGAAGGAGACCAGGGCGGGGACCACCTGTGCGGTGGCCCGCCCGGGATCGGAGGGTTCGGCCGCGAGGGGGCCGGCCAGGGCCTCGCCGACCGCGCCGACCAGGGCGGCGGCGGTCAGCACCGGATCCTGCTCGGGGAGTTCGCCGGCCGCCACGGCGGCGGCGATCTCGGTGGCGATCACGTCCCGGAACGCCCGTCGGAAGACCAGGCGCTCGCCGTCCACCACCGCGTCGGCGGGCTCGACCAGCAGCGCGTAGGCCAGCCGGGGGGCGCGCAGGGCGCGGGCGGCGAAGGTCTCGACCACGGCGGCGATCCGCTCCTGCGGGGCGTCCCGGCGGGCCACGGCGGCGTTCACCGCGGCGATCTCGCGGGTGACCACCCGGCGGAACAGCTCCACCGAGAGCTCGGCCTTGTTGGCGAAGTGCTGGTAGAGGCTGCCGGTGGCGATCCCGGCGCGGTCCGCCACGGCGGCCATGGTGCAGCCGCCGTAGCCTCGCTCGGCGAGCAGGCCGACCGCCGACTGCAGCACCGCCTCGCGCTGGGCGTCCAGGCGGGCTTGGACTGCGGGGGTGCGTCGGTAGGCCATGGAAGCATTGAAGCACTGATTCACTGCTTCGGGGAGGGGGCCACAGGACCGGGTAGGACGACGGGAGGCCGCCCCGGGCGGGGCGGCCTCCCGATGCTGCGGGACTTGCTACCGACGGTTACAGCGGGCGGCGCTCCTGCTCCAGCCGCTGGCCCTCGACGTCGAGCGGGCCGAACGGCGCACCCACCTGCGGCGACTTGGTGAGCGAGCGGGCGGAGGCGGCCTGGTCGCCCAGACCGGCCCACTCCAGCACCTTGGCGGTGGCCTCCGCCGACTGGTCGGCCGGCAGCTTGCCGATGTTGGAGCTGTGGTTACCGCCGGGCACGACGTAGACGTAGCTGTCGTCACTGCCCCGGCCGAGGTGGAACGGCTTGGCGCGCCACGGGTCGTTGCCGCCGTAGACGAACATGATCCGCTCGCCCTCGCGCTTCACCCAGCGGTCGATGTCGGGCATCGCGTACGGGTTGAAGACGGTCGGGATCTCCTTCGGCACGTAGGAACGGGCCGAGTAGAGCTCCTTGTAGTCGTAGTGCAGCTGGTCCTTCAGGTACGAGACGTCGAAGAACGGCGCACCCAACTCGGTCGCGGCCTGGTAGTAGTACGCGGTGTACTTCGCCAGCGACTGGTCGCTGTTGCCGGTGATGCCCGACTGCGCGTCGTACCAGGCGTACAGCTCGTCGTCGGTCGCGGTGGCGGCCACCGGGACCTTCGCGCAGTCCGACTCCAGGCTGTACTGCCAGAACGCCCAGACCACGTCGAGCACGCCGGCCTCGTAGGCGCGGTCCGGGCTGCCGAGGGTGTTGAAGGTGGAGCCCGCGGCCTTGTTGTCGGCGATGTAGCGGGGCTCCAGGCGGTCGCGGCGAACCAGCAGTTCGCGCTGGGCGGCGTTCAGCTTGGCGCGGCACTCGGGGGTGCCGACCTTGCGGAAGAAGTCGGTGTAGGCCGAGTAGTCGTTGACGTCGGTGTTGTTCGGTGCGACGTAGGCGATCGTGCCCGCCACGTCGTCCGGGTAGAACCGGCGGTAGAAGGTGGAGGACATGCCGCCCTTGCTGGCGCCCGTGGAGAGCCACTCCTGCTGGTAGATCCGCTTGAGCGCGGTCACCAACTTGTGCGAATCCGCGGCCTGCTGGCGGATGCCCGCCTTGGACCAGTCGGCCGGCTCGGGGCGGGAGGGGGTGAAGAAGCGGTACTCGATGGAGACCTGGTTGCCGTCCACCAGCCGGGTCGGCTCGGTGCGGGACGGGGTGGTGCCCAGCGTGTAGCCGTTGGTGTAGAAGACGGTCGGGCGGTCGTAGCCGCGGTGCAGCACGCTGAAGCGCTGCTGGAAGGTGCCCAGCCACGGGCGGAAGTGGTCGATCGGCTGGGTGTAGGTGGCCAGGAAGTAGCGGTGGCCGGTGGTGGTGGGCTGCTCCTCGGTGATGGTCACCCCGGGGATCGCCGCCAGCCGGTCCTTGATGTCGGCGCTCGGGTCGTCGGCGGGACTACGGCCGTGCGCGGCCGCGGCCGCCTCGCTCCCCTGCCCGGCGGCCGCGGCCGGGGAGGCCAGGCCGGCGATCGCGAACATCGGTATCAGCAGGACGGAAACCAACAGCCTCTTCAGCTTGGTGGTCATCAACTCTCCATCTGGTCAACGGACATGACAGCTGCCTCGTCGGCATCACTCTGCGGTGCGGGTGGTGCGGCGGCCGCCCGGGGACGGCCGAATGGGCCACCCGCCTGGTGGCGGGTGGCCCATCGGGGGAAGGTGCTGGTCAGTGGGTTGCCTCGGGTTCCGTCGGCTGCTCGGGCGGCCGCCCGCTGAAGGGGTGCGGTGCGGGCGGGGCCGTTGGCGGGTCGGGGGTGGGTGGGCGCGGGATCGGAGTGGGCCGGAGCGGGTCGGAGTGGGCCGACCGTGGCGTCTCCATGGGCTCGGACGCCGGGGTTCGGCGATCGGGGTTCGGCGGTCGGGGTTCGGCGGTCGGGGTTCGGCGGTCGGCGACCTTACGGGCGGGGCAGGGTGCAGCCCGCGAGGGTGAGGTCGAGGCGGTTGCCGGGGCCGAAGCAGGCGGGGATGCCGTACGTCTCCTGGGCGTAGCCGATGCCCTGGTGGACCGTGACCGCGCCGTTCTCGTCGACCTCGCACGGGTTGTCGAGGGTGCAGGACTCGCCGTTCTCGTTGATCGTGTTGTTCACCGCGACGAGCTGACCGGTGGAGGTGTCGACCACCGGCGACCCGGAGGTGCCGCCGATGACGTTGCAGCCGGAGGTGTAGCGGACCGAATCCTTGAAGGTCCAGTCGGCCTCGTTCAACTGGTAGGCGAAGCCGTCGATCGAGCAGGAGTAGATCTTCTTCCAGTAGCCGGAGACGACCCGGATGTCCGCGCCCTGGGTCGGATGGGTGTCGGCGATGGTCAGCGGCGAGATCCCGTACTTCGACTTGATCGAGGCGTAGTTGGTGTTCAGCTGGTAGATCGACACATCGGTGTCGGTCATGGCGCCGTAGACCACCTTGGTCGCCCGCAGCGACGCGAGCCGGCCGCCGGTGGCACTGAGCAGGGTGAAGGTCCGGCTGGAGGCCTGGTTGAGCACCACCTCGCCGGGGCCGGGCATGCCGGATTCCAGGCAGTGGCCGTTGGAGAGCACCAGGGCCGGGTCGGTCGCGGCCGAGTTCGGCATCCGCACCAGCGAGCCGGAGCAGTTGCTGAGCGCGACCGTCCCGGCGAAGTCGACGGTGACCGCCTTGGCCGCCGCGACGGAGCCCTGGCCCGGCGAGGAGAGCTGGGCGGAGGAGGAGACCTGGGCCGGGGAGGAGGCCTGGGCCGGGGCGACGCCGACGAGGGCGGAGGTGCCGGCGGCGAGGAGCGTGGCGAGCACGCCTATGAGCGGCTTCTTCATGAGAGACCTCTCGGTGTGGGGGTCCTCCAAAGCTGTCGCGGACATGACTTGCAGTCAAGAGTCAAAACCGGACCAAGAAAACATCCCCGATCGGGTCGACCGAGCAGCCCGTCACTGGCCCGAGGCGCTCAACTCCCCTGCCAGTGGCGCCGTCCCAGGCTGATCAGTCGCAGCTGCAGCCGGGCGGTGGTGGCGATCCGCTGCTCGCGGGCGGGGTCGGCCTCCTGGGCCTCCAGGAACGCGGAGGCCGTCGACACCATGTGGTCCACGTACAACTCGGCGAGCATGCGCAGGTCCTGCTCGCTCCAGCCGCGCGAGACCGGCTGGAGCGCCAGAGCCGAGCCGACCTCGACGGCGAAGCGGCCCAGCTCGGCGTCGATCGCCTCGCGGACCTGCCGGACCCCGCCGTGCCGCTCGCGAGCCAGGAAGCGCACATGCGGCCGGTGCTCGCGGACGTGCTGCCGGATCACCTCCACCGCACGGTCGATCAGCTCCTCGGCGCCCCCGGCCTCGGCGAGCACCGAGCGGATCATGATGTGCAGGCTGGCCAGCGACTCCTCGACCAGTGCCACGCCGAGCGCGGCCAGGTCGGGGAAGTGCCGGTAGAAGGCAGCCGGGGACAGCCCGGCCTCCCTGGTGACCTCGCGGACGCCCAGGCTCGCCAGGTTCTGATCGGCCAGCAGGTGCAGCCCCGCGTCCATCAGGGCCCGTCGACTCTGCTGCTTCTGGGCCTGTCTGGCCCCCACGGTGTGATTCACGCCATTCAGTAAACAGTCGTTTGCCGAACTTGGCCAGCCGGGCTACAGTGGGACTCGAAGTCAGTGAACACTTGTCAACCGAAATCGGCGCAGCACCAGCCTCAGCCGAAGGAGCCAGCCGTGATCCTGTTCTCCGCACTGGTCGCCATGGGAGTCCTGATCGGCACCGCCGCCCACCTCCCCCTCCCGGTGTTCCTCGCCGCCTCCGCCGCCATCACCGCGTGGCTGCTCGCCTTCGGCGCCCGCGAGGGCATCGCCCGCCTGCGGCACCGCTGACCCGGGCCGCTGACCCGTCCACTCCTCCTGAGAGGACCACCACCATGAGTACCGCCGCCGACCGCGCCGGCACCGACCGCCGGCCCACCGCCGAGGCCGACAACCTGGCCGTCGCCTCCTTCCTCCTCGGCCTCCCGGGGTTGCTGCTCTTCAACATCGTCCTCGGGCCGATCGCCATCACCCTGGCCACGCTGGCCCTGGTCCGCGGCACCAACCGCCGCGGCCGCGCCTTCCTCGGACTGGCCCTCGGCATCGCCTCGCTGGCCATCCTCGCCGTCACCACCGCCACCTCCCACGGTGTGCTCATCGACGTCAGCTCCTGATCGGACCTCGCCTCGCCTCGCCTCGCCTCGCCTCGATGAGGCCCCCCGGCTCCCGCGAGACTCCACGCCCCGCGTCGAACAGCTGATCGCGTCAACCCGGCCCACGACCCCCGCCTGCCACGTAGGGTGGCCGCATCGACCGGGTGAACCCAGGGGGCAGGAGTGAGGACCGAGATCCGCAGCGACGCAGAGTCGACGCCCAGCGGGGCGAGCGGTGGCGGGCGACTGCTCGCGGTGAGCGATCTGCACATCTCCTACCAGGAGAACCGCGACCTGGTGGAGAAGCTCCAGCCCACCCACCCCGACGACTGGCTGCTCGTCGCCGGGGACGTCGCCGAGCTCACCACCAGCATCGAGTGGGCGCTCGGCCTGCTCGCCGAACGCTTCGCCCGCGTGGTGTGGGCGCCCGGCAACCACGAGCTGTGGACCCACCCCCAGGACCCGGTCCAGCTCCGCGGCGTGGCCCGCTACGACCACCTGGTGGAACTGTGCCGCGCCCTCGGCGTCGTCACCCCCGAGGACCCGTACCCGCTCTGGCAGGGCGCCGGCGGACCGGTCCGGATCGCACCGCTCTTCCTCCTGTACGACTACTCCTTCCGTGCTCCGGGCACGACCACCAAGGAGGAGTCCCTGGCGGCCGCCTACGAGAGCGGGATCGTGTGCGCGGACGAGCGGATGCTCCACCCGGACCCGTTCCCGGACCTCGACTCCTGGTGCCGCGAGCGCGTCCGGCTGACCGAGCAGCGGCTCGCGGCCTGCGACCCGGACGTCCCACTCGTCCTGGTCAACCACTACCCGCTGGTCCGCCACCCCACCGAGGTCCTCTGGTACCCCGAGTTCGCCCAGTGGTGCGGCACCGAGCTGACCGCCGACTGGCACCGCCGCTTCAACACCGCCGCGATGATCTACGGTCACCTCCACATCCCGCGCAAGACCAGCTACGACGGCGTCCCGTTCGAGGAGGTCTCGCTCGGCTACCCGCGCGAGTGGCGAAAGCGCGGCCTGCCGGACCCGCTCCTGCGGGAGGTTTTCCCGCAGACCGTGAGGTCCTGAGCGAAGCGGGTCCGGGGGTCTCCGGAGTCTCTTCCTCCGAGTCCTCCGAGTCCTCCGAGTCCTCCGGGCCCTCCTGCTCCGGCGTGCCCCCGGTTCCTCCCCGTCCGCCACGCTCTAGTCCGCCGCGATCGCACGCAGGATGTCCAGCCGCGCCGCCCGGCCCGCCGGGCGGAGCCCGGCCACCGCGCCCGCCAGCAGCCCGGCCAGCAGGACCACGGCCAGTTGCTCGGGCGGTATCGCGAACGATCCCGTCCCGGCGCTGTCCGAGGCCTTCACCAGCGCCCAGCCGAGGAAGGTGCCGAGCCCCAGCCCGCCGACCGTCCCGAAGGCCGCCACCAGCACCGACTCCCAGCGGACCATCCCGCGCAGCTGCGCCCTCGTCTGGCCGACCGCCCGCAGCAGCCCGAGTTCCCTGGTCCGCTCGTGCACCGCCAGCGTCAGCGTGTTGGCGATGCCCAGCAGCGCGATCAGCACCGCCAGCGCCAGCAGCGCGTAGACCACCGAGAGCATCATGTCGACGCCGGAGGCCGCGCTCTTGGCGTACTCGGCCCGGTCCTGCACCTGGGGACTGCCGAACGGGATCAGCGCCTTGGTCACCGCCGCCTTGCCTGCGCTCAGCGGAACGCCGCCGCGCAGCCCGACCGCGACCATGGTGTCCGCGTCCTGCACCCGGTGCGGGGACCAGGCCTGCCTGGTTATCAGGTAGTCCCCGGCCAGCCCGCCGCCCTCGTACAGCGCGCGGATGGTGAACGGCCCGCCTGCTCCGTCGGTGAAGCCCACGGTGACGGTCTGTCCGAGCTTCCAGCCGTTCTGCTGGGCCTCGCTGCGGGAGACCGCGAGACCGTCCGTGCCGAGCGCCCCGAGCGAGCCGTCGATCCGGCCGAGGTCGACGACCCCGGACAGCCGGGCCGGGTCGGTGACGTCCAGAGTGCGGCCGTGCCCGTCGATCCGGGCGACGCCGCGACCGAGCCCGACCGTCTGCCGCACCTCCGGCAGGGCCGCCAGGGCATCCGCCACCTTGGGGCTGATCCCGCTGCCGCCCGCCCCGAACGAGGTGGTGGTGACGGCCAGATCACCCGCGAAGGACTTGCTCACCGTGTCGTCCAGGGTCGCCTTGATCGACGCGCCGAAGACGGTGAACAGGGTGACCACCGCGACGCCGATCATCAGCGCGCTCGCCGTGGCCGCCGTCCGGCGGGGGTTGCGGGCCGCGTTGCGCCGGGCCAGGACGCCGGAGACCCCCCGCAGTCGGGGCAGCGGCGCGCCCAGCGTGCGGACCGCGAGGGCCGCGGCCACCGGGCCGAGCACCACGGTGCCGACCAGCACCGCCAGCGCCCCGCCCGCCGTCAGCAGGACCGACGGACCGTCGGTCGCGCCGAGGACGGCCACCGGCACTCCCCCGCCCAGCAGCACCGTGCCGAGCACCGCGCGGACGACGCCCGCCCTGCCCTGGGCCGCCCGGTCGACCCCCGTCTCCCGCAGGGCGGCCAGCGGAGCCGTCCGCCCTGCGCGGAGGGCCGGCAGCAGCGCCGAGCCGACCGCGACCAGCGTCCCGACCAGCAGCGGCAGCAGTACGGCGGCCGCGCTGATCACCATGCCGCCGGTCGGCAGGGCGAAGCCGAGCGTCGAGAACAGCGCCTTGAGCCCGGTCGCCACCCCGACCCCGCCGAGCAGGCCGCCGAGCGAGGCCAGCAGTCCGACTGCCGAGGCCTCGGCGAGCGTCGCACCCAGCACCTGGCCGCGCACCGCGCCCAGCGCCCGCAGCAGCGCGTTCTCCCTGGTGCGCTGGGCAACCACGATGGCGAAGGTGTTGTGGATGGTGAAGGTCGCCACCAGCAGCGCGATCCCGGCGAAGACCAGCAGCAGCGTGGTGAACATGCTCAGGAAGCGCCCGGACAGCTGCTGGGTGCTCTCCTGGGTGGCCGCCTCACCGGTGATCGCCTGGACGCCGGAGGGCAGTTGCGCGCCGATCCGGTCGGCCAGCTCCCGCTGGGAGACCCCGCCCGCCGCGCGGACCTGGATCGAGCTGGCCTGCCCCGCGCCCTTGGGCGTGAGGTGCCGCTCGGCCTCCGCGAAGGTCATCGCGGTGAAGGTGCTCGGCCCCATGCCGTCCGCGCTCGCCCCGAAGGTGGCGATGCCGACGACGGTGACCGGCACCGGGTCGGGGGTGCGCAGCACAGTGGTCGAGCCGAGGTGCAGCCCGCCCGTCTTCGCCGCACCTCGGTTGATCACCACCTCGCCCGGGACGGCCGGTGCCCGGCCCTCGGCCAGCCGGTACGGGTTCAGCCGGCTGTCGGTGAGCCAGTTGCCCGCCAGGGTGGGTGGCCCCTGACCGCCGATGGGTTTGCCGTCGCCGCCGACGAGTTGGCCCGCGCCCTGGACCGACGGCTCGGCGGCCGCCACCCCGGGGATCGTGCGCAGCCGGTCGGCGAGCGCGGCGTCGACCGGGGCCCGCACCCCGCCGGCCGTCCCCGGGGAGTCCAGGACATCGGCGCTGCGGACCACCACATCGGTGCCGGCGTTGGCGTCGGCGAACAGGGTGTCGAAGTTGGCCCGCAGGGTGTCCCCGAGCACCATCGTGCCGGTCAGGAAACTGACCCCGAGCAGGATGGAGAGCAGGGTGCCGGCCAGTCGGCGCTTGTGGGCGCGCAGTGAGCGCAGGCTGAGCCGAAGGGGCACCGACGTCATGACCGCCCCCGTTCGAAGGCCTTCATCCGGTCCAGCACCGAGGCGGCGGTCGGCCGCTCCATCCGGTCCACCAGCCGGCCGTCGGCGAGGAACAGCGCCTCGTCGGCGAAGCCGGCCGCCGTCGGGTCGTGGGTGACCATGACCACGGCCTGCCCCATCTCGTCCACCGCGCGGCGCAGCAGGCCGAGGACCTCGCCACCGGTGCGGGAGTCGAGGTTGCCGGTCGGCTCGTCGGCGAAGACCACCTGGGGCCGACCGGCCAGCGCCCGGGCCACGGCGACCCGCTGCTGCTGGCCGCCGGAGAGCTCGCTGGGACGGTGGCCCAGCCGGTCGCCGAGGCCGACGACCTCGGTCAGCGCCTCCAGCCAGGCCTGGTCGGGAGTGGCCCCCGCGAGGTCCAGCGGGAGGGTGATGTTCTCCCGGACGGTGAGCGTGGGCACCAGGTTGAAGGCCTGGAACACGAAGCCGATCCGCTCCCGGCGCAGCAGGGTGAGCCGCCGGTCGCTCAGCGGGCCGAGTTCGGTGTCGCCGATCCAGGCGCTGCCGGCGGTGAGCGTGTCCAGCCCGGCCGCGCAGTGCATCAGGGTGGACTTGCCCGAGCCGGACGGCCCCATGATCGCGGTGAACCGCCCGGCCGGGAACTCCACCGTCACGTGGTCCAGCGCCCGGACCTCGGTGCCGCCGATGCCGTAGATCTTCACGGCGTCGGCGACCCGGGCGGCGGTGCCGCGCACGACGTCGAGAGTGGTCACTTGGCGCCACCGCCCCCGGGAACGTCCCTCGTCGACTCCGTGAGCACGGCCCGCCTGGCGCGGTACTCCTCGGCGTCGATGTCGCCCTCGGCGTAGCGGCGGCCGAGGACCGCGAGCGGGTGCTCCGCCGCGCCCGGGGCCCCGACGCCGAAGCCGGGGCCCACCCCGGCCCCGAACCCGCAGGCGCCGCGCCGCCGCCACACCGTCCTGCGCAGCAGCGTGATCACCAGGACCACCACGGCGATCCAGAACAGGGGCACCAGCAGGAACCAGGCGCCCGGCCCGTGCCAATCGGCCAGTTGCGTGTACATCGTGGTTCATCTCCTCGCGGTCGGCTCCACGGCCCCGGGGGTTTCCCGAGGTGCCTTGAGCGTCCCGCCGAGGGGTCTCATCACGCGTCCTACCAGCAGCGGCAGCTGGGATACTCCCGGGAGAGTACGGCCGCCCATCGACACGCCGGGCCGGGAGTAGCCGCAGGGAACCGGCTCGACCCGACCAGCGGCAGCCGCGACCACCGGCAGCCCCCACCACCAGCAGCAGCCCGGCTCGCCCTCACCGGCCCCAGCACCCCGGCGAGGTCCGGCGACCCCGTCAGCCCAGCCAGCCCGGCCGCACCAGCCCCGACTCGTAGGCCAGCACCACCAGTTGCGCCCGGTCCCGGGCCCCGAGCTTCAGCATCGCCCGGCTGACGTGGGTCTTCGCCGTCAACGGACTGACCACCAGCCGCCGGGCGATCTCCTCGTTGGACAGCCCCATCCCGACCAGCGCGAGCACCTCGCGTTCCCGCTCGGTCAGCATCGAGACGTCCGAGAGCCCCTCCGGGGCCGCCTCGGGCCCCTTGGAGCGAGCCGCGAACTCGCCGATCAGCCGCCTGGTCACGCCTGGCGAGAGCAGCGCGTCCCCGGCCACCGCGACCCGCACCGCCCGCAGCAGGTCGGCCGGCTCGGTGTCCTTGACCAGGAAGCCCGTCGCGCCCGAGCGCAGCGCCTCGAAGACGTACTCGTCCAACTCGAAGGTGGTCAGCACGACCACCCGTACGGAGGACAGCGCCGGGTCCCCGGCGATCCTCCTGGTCGCCTCCAGCCCGTCCATCCGGGGCATCCGGATGTCCATCAGTACGACGTCCGGCAGCAGTTCGCGGGCGAGCCGCACCGCCGCCTCGCCGTCGTCCGCCTCACCGACCACGGTGAGGTCGTCCTGGAGGTCCAGCAGGGCCCGGAAGCCCGCCCGGACCAGCAGTTGGTCATCCACCAGCAGTACTCGGATCAATCGCTCTCCGCCTTCGGTGTCGGCAGTTCCGCCCGGACCCGGAAGCCGCCGCCCGGCAGCGGTCCCGCCGTGATGGTGCCACCGAACGCGCCCGCCCGTTCCCGCATCCCGACCAGCCCGCTGCCGGACCCGCCGGCGTCGCCGACCACCGCGGGCCCCGGGTCCTCGACCCGGACCACCAGCACCGCGGCGTCCCGCCAGTCCAGCACCACGACCGCCTCCCGGGCCACCGAGTGGCGGATGATGTTGGTGAGCGCCTCCTGGACGATCCGGAAGGCGGTGAGGTCGACGGTCGCGGAGAGCGGCCGGCGCTCACCGTCCTCCAGCACCTCGACGGCCAGGCCCATCCGGTCGGCCTGCTCGGTGAGTTCGTCCAGCCGCCCCAGCCCCGGGGCCGGCCCGCGCGGCGCCTCGCCGGGCCCGCGCAGCGTGGCGAGCACCTGGCGGACCTCGCCGAGCGCCTCCTTGCTGGTCGACTTGATGGTGACCAGCGCGGTGCGGGCCTCCTCCGGCCGCCGGTCGAGCAGCGCCAGCGCGACCCCGGCCTGGATGTTGATCAGCGACAGGCTGTGCGCCAGGATGTCGTGCAACTCCCGCGCCATCTTCAGGCGTTCCTCGTTGGCCCGGCGCTGCTCCAGCTGCTGCCGGTAGGCCCGGTGGGCGGCGATCCGCTCGCGCCGGAAGCGGATCACCTCGGCGATCGCCAGCACCAGCAACAGCCAGGCCAGAAGCCCGAGTTCGGCCTGCCAGACGAACTTCGACCGCGGCGCGCGCTGCCAGCTGTCCGGCAGGACGAAGGTGACCAGCACGTGCACCAGGTACACCCCGCCGACCCCCGCCCAGGCCGCCCGGCGGTGCCCGCGGCCGATCGCCGAGCAGCAGGCGATCACCCAGCTCGCGAACACCGGCCCGTACGGGTACCCGGCGGCCAGGTACACCGCGGTGACCACCGACGTCCCCGTCACCACCGCGACCGGACGGCGGCCGCGCAGCACCAGCAGGGCCGGGCCGATCAGCAGCAGCAGGTAGCCGAAGGCGTCCAGCGGGACCCGTCCGCCCTGGTGCCGCGCGGCGAAGCCCGAGCCGACCACCTGGACCAGCGCGACCACCGCCGCCAACCCCACCGCCAGCCCCACCGGCAGGCCCGCCCGGGCGGCGCGCACCCACGGCGGGCGCCACGGCTCGGGCGGCAGCCCGCCCGGCGTCGGCGGCGGCGGCGTCCCGGACGACGGCCCGGACGGAGAACCCGGCGACGGCTCCGACGACGGCTCCGACGACGGCTCCGACGACGGCTCCGGGGGCTGTGACGTGGGCGGCATCATGCCCGGAAGGCTAGACCCGCGCCCCGCCGCCGCGCGTCCTCCACCAGTGGCGTTCGGGCGTACTCCCGCTGGAGTACGCCCGAACCGAAGGGCAGCACGGAACGGCTCAGCCCCCGGCCCCGGACCCGGCCCCGGCCCCGGCCCCGGCGGCCTGCGCCCGCTCCTCCGCCTGCTCGAAGGTCGCCGAAGGCTCCGGCCGCGCGAGCGTCACCGCCAGCTCGCCGTCACTGACGTCCGCGATCAGCGTGTCCCCCTCCCGCACGGTCCCCTCCAGCAGCAGGTTGGAGATCCGGTTGTCCAGCTCGGACTGGATCGTCCGACGCAGCGGCCGCGCCCCGAACTCCGGCTGGTAGCCGCGGTTGACCAGGTACTCCTTGGCCGCCTCGGTGACGTCCAACTGCACGCCCTGCGCCCGCAACCGCCGCCGACTGCGCTCCAGCAGCAGGTCGACCACGGACACCAGGTCCCTGCGGGTGAGCGCGTGGAAGACGATCACCTCGTCGATCCGGTTGAGGAACTCCGGCCGGAACTGCCGGCGCAGGTCCCGCATCAGGTCGTCCCGGATCTGGTCGACGTCCCCGGAGTGGTCCAGGATCCGCTGCGACCCGATGTTGCTGGTCATGATCACCACCGTGTTGCGGAAGTCGACCGTACGCCCCTGGGCGTCGGTCAGCCGCCCGTCGTCCAGCACCTGGAGCAGCAGGTTGAAGACGTCCGGGTGCGCCTTCTCCACCTCGTCGAAGAGCAGCACGCTGTACGGCTTGCGGCGCACCGCCTCGGTCAGCTGCCCGGCCTCCTCGTAGCCGACGTACCCGGGCGGGGAGCCGACCAGCCGGGAGACGGTGTGCTTCTCCTGGAACTCGCTCATGTCGAAGCGGATCATCCGGTCCGGGTCCCCGAACAGCAGCGCGGCCAGTGCCTTCGCCAGCTCGGTCTTGCCGACGCCGGTCGGCCCGAGGAAGAGGAAGGAGCCGGTCGGCCGCTCCGGGTCGCCCATCCCGGCCCGGCCGCGGCGCACCGCCTGGGCGACGGCGGTGACCGCCTCGTCCTGGCCGATCACCTTCTGGTGCAGGTGCTCCTCCAGTTTGAGCAGCCGCTCCTTCTCGGTCGCGTTCAGCTCCGCGACCGGGATGCCCGTCCGGGAGGACAGCACCTGCGCGATGTCGTCGGCCGTCACGTCGACGACCTCCTCGCGGGACTCGGCGATCGCCGCCAGCTCGTCCTCGGTCTGCCGCAGTTCGGTCTTCAGGTTGGCGGCCCGCACGAACTCCTCGTCCGCCACGGCCTCGTCCAACTCCCGCTTCAGCTTGGTGATCCGGTCCTGCACCGAGCTCGCCGCGGTGGAGCCGGTGAGGCTGCGCAGCCGCACCCGGGCGCCGGCCTGGTCCAGCAGGTCGATCGCCTTGTCGGGCAGGAAGCGGTCGCTGACGTACCGATCGGAGAGCGTCGCCGCGGCGTCCAGCGCCTCGTCGCTGAAGCGTACCTGGTGGTGCGCCTCGTACGCGTCGCGCAGCCCGTGGAGGATCTCGATCGTCTCCTCGACGCTCGGCTCCGGCACCAGCACCGGCTGGAAGCGGCGCTCCAGCGCGGCGTCCTTCTCCACGTGCTTGCGGTACTCGTCCAGCGTGGTGGCGCCGACCACGCTCAACTCGCCGCGCGCCAGGGCGGGTTTGAGGATGTTGCCGGCGTCCATCGAGCCCTCGCCGCCTCCGCCCGCACCGACCACGGTGTGCAGCTCGTCCAGGAAGAGGATCACGCTCTTCTCCGCCGCCGTGACCTCGTCGATCACGCTCTTCAGCCGCTCCTCGAACTCGCCCCGGTACTTGGAGCCGGCCACCAGCGCGGTCAGGTCCAAGGTGACCACCCGCTTGTCCTTGAGGCTCTGCGGCACGTCCCCGGCGACGATCCGCTGCGCCAGGCCCTCGACGATCGCGGTCTTGCCGACGCCCGGCTCGCCGATCAGCACCGGGTTGTTCTTGGTCCGCCGGGAGAGGATCTCGATGGTCTGCTCGATCTCCTCGGCCCGCCCGACCACCGGGTCCAGCCGGCCCGAGCGCGCCGCCTCGGTGAGGTCCTGCCCGTACTCGTCCAGCGTCGGCGTCTCGCTCGGGTGCGCCCCCGCACTGCTGCGCTCACCGCCGGTGCCGCGCTCCTCCAGTACCGACTTCAGTGCCTCATGCGAGGGGGCCGCGTTGCGCAGCGCCGTTCCCGCGCCGGAACGTTCCTGCTCCAGCAGCGCGCCGAGGATGTGCTCCGGGCCGATGTACGAGGCGCCGACCTCCTGGGAACGGGCGTGCGCGGCGAGCAGCGCGCGCTTGGCCGAGGGAGTGAGCGCGGGCCGGCCGTCCTGCGAGGACTGGCCCCCGGTCGGCAGCGCGTTCTCCAGATCGTCGGACAAGCGGTCCGGGTCGATGCCCGCCCGCTCCAGCATCCGCCGCGACGGCTCCACCCGGGTGGCCGCCCAGGCCAGGTGGGCGGTGTCGAGGTCGCTGCTCCCGTCCTCGGAAGCGCGCCGCGCGGCGAGCCCCAGCAGCTCCTGGGAGGACTCGCTGAGCAACCGCCCGATCGGCACCCGCTGCACGGCGGGCGGGGAGGCCAGCGGACTCATCCCGAAGAACCGGCTGAGCAGGTCGGAGAACGGGTCGCTCGATCCGAACGGGGGCATGGTCACGGCACTTCACCTCTCCCAAGCGGTTTGCAGCCACACAAACACAGGGCGCGAACGGCCGCCTCCCGAGCGCACCCGACCCGCGGGCGGCCGCTTCGCGCGGGCGGCCGTCCCGGCAGCCGCTCCATGCGCCCCCCGCGGCCGGCCGCTTCGCGCGACCCCGCGCCGAGCGACCCCGCACCGAGCGACCCCGCGACCCCGCATCGAGCGACCCCGCACCGAGCGACCCCGCACCGAGCGACCCCGCACCGAGCGACCCCGCACCGAGCGACCCCGCACCGAGCGTCGCTCCCGACGCGCCTTCCGGCGCACCTTCCGGCGCACCTCACCCGGTGACGTACTCCAGCAGCACGCCGCCGCTGTACGTCACCGCCATCGCCAGCAACCCGCCCGCGACGTTGCGGGCCACCGCCCGCCCCGGCCCGGCCCCGCCCAACCGCGCGCTCGTCCAGCCGGAGAGGGTCAGCGCGAGCACCACCGCGACGACCGTGACCCCCAGCCGCCACGACTCCGGCGGCAGCATCACCGCCAGCAACGGCACCAGCGCGCCCAGCGTGAACGCGGCCGCGCTGGCCAGCGCCGCCTCCCAGGGATTGGTCAACGCCTCGGGGTCGATGCCCAGTTCGGTCTGCGCGTGCGCCGCCAGCGCGTCCCGCTCGGTCAGCGCCGCCGCCACCTCCCGGGCCAGGCCGGCGGTGAGCCCGCTGTCCCGGTAGTAGTCGGCGAGTTCGTCGAGCTCGCCCTCAGGGTCCTCGGTCAGCTCGCGCCGCTCCTTCTCCAACGCGGCCCGCTCGGTGTCCCGTTGGGTACTGACCGAGACGTACTCCCCGGCCGCCATCGACATCGCCCCCGCCAGCAGCCCCGCCACGCCCGCCGCGAGCAGCGCCGTACGGGAACCTGCCGCGCCCGCCACCCCGGTCACGATCCCGGCCGTCGACACCACACCGTCATTGGCGCCCAACACGGCCGCCCGCAGCCAGTTCAGGCGCGCCGACAGCCCCGCCCGGGTCTCCCCCGTCTGCTCCGCCATCCGCGCCCACCGCCCTCAGGGGTCCGTACGGTCCCCCCGATCCTCGCCCGCACCCTCCTGCGCCGCCACCCGCCGCAACACACCCCAACGGGCAACGGCCAACCAGTCAGCGCTCAGGCGCCGATTCGAGGCCGGCGGTTCACAGCAGTGCTCTACCGTTCCTCCATGGAGATCGGTGGCATCACGCGCTCAGGCATCCTGCAGGCAATCGCAGAACACGACCGGCTCGGGGAAGCACTCTTCCGCCACACTTACGGGTACCGAGCCGTCTCACCCCACCTACTCGTTCACGAGGGCCGGCACTACGACGCGAAGGCCATCGCCGGCGTCGCCCACCTCTTCGACTGCGGTGAGGCACTCAAGCAAGGCCAGTTCAGCGGCGGCCCCGCGCAGGCGCTCAACTGGCTGGCGCGCGAGGGCTTCGCCCTGACCAAGCCGCCCAAGACCTTCGTCCGGCGCGTCGGAAACCTCCGGCCGGCCGTGCAGCAGAACGGACGGGCTCCGCACCGGCCGCTCCTCGTCCTCTGGGCGATCGGTCAGTCGCTGGCCGGCGCCCCCCGCGAGCGGCCGTGGACGGAGACGCGCGCCGCGCTCGCCCCCCTCCTGGAGAAGTACGGCGACGCCCGGAACGGCGCGCAGGCCGCCCACTACCCCTTCACCGCACTCGTCGGCGACGACCTCTGGGAGATCGAACCGACCGAACCGCGCGAGGAAGCCGGGCTGGACACCGCAAGCGGCCGGTCCAAGTCCCGTCGCCCGACCATCGACGTGCTCAACCGGGTCAACCCCAAGGCCGGCTTCCCGGAGGCCGACCACCAGCTAATCCAAGCACAACCGGAGGTGGCTGCGGAGGCCGCAGCAGGACTCATCTTCCGGTTTTTCTACCCGGTGCCGGACGAGTTCCTGGAAGACCTTGGCTTGCGGGACCTTCTCACCAACCGGTGGGCGGATGCTCTCCGGCCGCTAGTCGGCGAGAAGTTCGACAAGCGCGAAGCCATCTGGCACTCCTACGGCGGCGAGCGGATGGCCGGCATCGGCAGCCTCGGTGACGGGATCCTCAGCACCTTCTCCAAGGACAAGGGCCCCTACGACGACGGCCGCCTCGTCGACTCCGA
Source organism: Kitasatospora sp. NPDC101157 (assembly GCF_044768255.1). Lineage (NCBI taxonomy): Bacteria > Bacillati > Actinomycetota > Actinomycetes > Kitasatosporales > Streptomycetaceae > Kitasatospora > Kitasatospora sp. NPDC101157. The sequence goes on from NZ_JBIWPL010000004.1 coordinate 262,021, forward strand.
CTGGATCGCCTACGTAGGCGACGGCCTGAAGGGCGACCAGCGACTCGTCGACGGGAACAAGGCCCTGGCCGAACACCAGACCGCTCAACGACCGCTCCGTTACTGGCACAAGCCCCTCGAAGGCGACTTCACCTTCGAGACATGGGCCGTCGTCGTCCAACGCCGGCTCCGCTGGGGGCAGGGAACCGACAAAAAGTGGCGCCGCGAATTCCTCTGGATCCTGGCGCCGGTACCGTCCCCCCTGCGCGAGACGTGGCCGCACGACGTCGAGGAAGCGCTGGCGAGCGACACCGGCGAGCTCTACGACGAGACGACGGAGTACCAGCCTGGCGACATCGACTCAACTGCCCGGCGCACCCCCGAGAGCGATGCGGAGGCGTACCGCCGCCTGAGTGGTGCCGCGGAGTCGCACAACGCCAGGCGGAAGGAGGGCAAGCGCTCCACCAAGGTCGACCGCCACGTTCGCAGCACGAGCGCCCGAGCCGCGGTGATCCGCCGCAGTGGCGGTCGCTGCGAGAACCCGCGCTGCGCCGGCCACCCGACGGAACTCACGATGGCCGGCGAGCCGATCCTGCAAGTCGACCACGTCCATGATCTGAGCAAGGGTGGCCCAGACATACCCTCGAACATGATCGCGCTGTGCCCCAACTGCCACGCGCTCAAGACCTACGGGCAGCACCAGGAGAAGCTCCGCCGAGAACTCAAGAGGACGGCCCAGTTCCTCCACGCCATGTCCTTGGACGGCTCGACCCCCTGACCGCAGTCGACCAAACCCGGGCGGAGGCGGTTCGCGAGGACCACAGCGCGAACCGCCTCCGCCCGGCTGCACTGCCGCAACCTCATCGACGGCCGGCCCCTCAGGGCTCACCGACCTCCGAGTCCAGCACCACCGCCTGGCCAGTCACGCCCTCGACCGCTTCGAGCACGAGGGAGAGCCGCTCCTGCAAGAAGTCCGCATAATCCGCACTGCGGAACCCGTAGCCATCCTCCACGTTCACCAGGTGTGATTCCAGCGTCTCCAGGAGCCTCTTCCGGGCGGCTTCGTCCTGGGTCTCCACGTATTCATGGATCGGACGCCCCCTGATGGCCCGCCGGGTATCACCGTCGACCATGACCCTGTTGAGGATGAGATCAGCACTGGGCTCGTTGGAGCCGCGCTGCAGCCAGAGCTTCGGGAAAACCTGCACGGCTTCCAACTTCGCCTCGGAGGGGCGAACGTTGGAGACCGCTTGGGCCGACCGGAAATCTTTGGCGCCACCCTTGACGAGAAGGGACATGACGCCGCGATAGAGCGCCTTCCGGTTCGCCCGGGCACTCAGCAGGTCAGCATCGGTGAGGTCGAAGTTCGCTACGGCTTCCGGCGCTTGGGCGTCTTGGCCGGTCACCCAGCCCTTGAGCAGCTTGTAGTCCGCACCGACCTGACTGTTAGCACCCTGATCGAAGTTCTCGGTGAAGACGGAACACCAGTAGTACTGGAGCAGCCTCGCCCGTGCCTCGGCTTGCGGTTGCGGACGCAGTGCGCGCAACTCCGCCCAGATGGCACCCATCGGCACGAGCAGCATCCCGTAAGGCAGCCACTGGGGCGATATCACTCCGCACTCGCGCTTGAGGATGTCCAGCACATCAGCGGCGGCGATGACGGAACCCTCCCAAAACTGCTTCAGCTCGTCGGACGTCAGCTTGCCCAGGATGTCGGCCCGCTGGGCCGACCCGCGGGCCTGCAGGGAAATTGACTGGAGGAGATTGTAGGGATCTACGTCAAATTCGACCAGGAGCGGGTACTCCTCCTGCGCACGCTCCCACCACTCACGAAGGCGCGCTCCGGAAGGGTAAAACTTGGCGGTGAGGAGTTCGAACGCCCCGAGCGGCTTCGCCGTCTTGTTGAGCGTCTCGAAGATGTTGCAGACCGCGAGTAGCGAGGTGCTCTCGGGGAGATCGACGACCGGGAACGGATAGGATTCGAGGGGCTGCAGATAACCCTCCCGAAGCTGGTGCAGGGTCTCTTCAAGAGCGTCCTGCCGCTCCCTGTCCTCGACCACAGCACGGGAGAGAGCCTTGAACGACTTCCTGAGCTCGTGGAAGCTCGCGAGGGGGAAGGTCCCGTTCTCCAGCTGCCATTCCTCGTCCAGCGGGTCGAATCTCAACCTGCTGCGGGTGTCGTACGCGACGATGGCCGTTTCAAGTTCCACTTCCTCCAGCGGTCGCAGGGTGTAGTCGCTCTCATTGATGAACGGCCACACCTTGATGAAGAACTGATACTCGCCCTTCCCGGTCAGGGCATGGTAGAGCGATGTCAACCGCTGCTGCCCGTCGAGCACGAGCCGGCGCGGTTCCACGCCGGTGTTCTCCGGAGCTTCCTCGAAGGGCCGCGAATCGAACCGGTGAGAGGAACTCTGTTCCCAGGTCAGCAGCGTTCCGGCCGGATAACGCAGGATGATGGACTTGATGAGTTCAACGGTCCGCTTCGGCTCCCAAACGAAGCTCCGCTGAAAATTGGGAAGCGCGAGTGATCCATCGTGGATCGAACGGATCAGCGAGCCGACGGTCTCGGGATTCGTCTTGAAGACCGGGTCTTCCTTGAACATTGAGGTCATGCCGTCTCCTTGCCTCGTCAGTCGGTGAGCAGTCCGGCCAGGCCGGATCGAAACTCCGCCACGGTTTGCGGGCGGTGCTTCGGTTCTTCCGCGATGCCCCTCCTCAAAAATAGGTGCAGCCTCTCCGGGGTCTCGTCGATCCGCGAGTACGGATAGGGGACCTTCCAGGTGAGGAGGTGAATCAGGATCTTCGTCAAGGCGAATATGTCGGCGGCGAACGACGCCTCGTGCGCGTCGTCGTATTGTTCCGGTGCCGCATACGCGACGGACCCGACGAGGTGGTTCTTCTCCGTGATCACCTCACTCTTCGAATCGAGCCGGCGGCAATAACCGAAATCGGACACCATCCACTTTCCGTCGAGCGAGAGGACGTTGTTAGGTTTCAGGTCTCGATGGACCACGCCGTTGTCGTGCGCGTGCCCAACCGCGGCCAGCACCTCGTCCATCACTCCCGCGACCCAAGACAGCGGCCTCTGCCGTCCCTCCAGGCAGTTCTGCAGGGTGCCGTCGGCCAACGGCATGGCGTACCAGGGCGGAGCCGCATTGGTCGCGAAGGCCAGCACGGGCATGATTCCCGCGTGCTTGAGTCCGCGCTGACTTTCCACCTCACGCAGGAAACGTTTCTTCTGTTTCGCTCGCTCCTCGCGGGACGAACCAGGCTCGTAGGTCAAGTACTTCAGGGCGACGCGGCCCTCCTTGCCACCGACGACCTCCGCCGTCCAGACAGCTCCCTGGCCACCCTTGTCCAGTTCCGCCAGCTTCTTGAACCGTGCCATGCTTGTTTGCAAGCCCCCATGATCAGCTTCGACCCTAGCGACGATCGGGATGGCTCACCCGAAGATCGCCCACCCACCTTGAACCATGCTGAGTGCCGTTGGATAGGCCGGTCGGTACATGGCTCAGCGTTTCCGGCCCGGCGAAGGCGCCCGTTGATGTCGCCCAGGCATGCAAAATGCCCCGGACCGAGATCGGTCCGGGGCATCTGTGCTGGTGGGCGCGGACGGTTTCGAACCGCCGACATCTGCTTTGTAAGAGCAGCGCTCTACCGCTGAGCTACGCGCCCCTGGTCGTGGCCCGGTGGGCGCACGACGAGAGCTTAGGGTACCTGGTCCGGAGGGGTGGTGGGGTGTGGGGCGGCCCCCGGGGTGCCGCGGGGCGGGGTGGATCGGGGAGAATGGGCGCGGATCAGCGGGTCGGAGCAGGGAGCGCGCAGTGTCGGTGGCCGGCGGGAGCGGGCGGCGGGGGTGGCGCCGGGCGGGGAGTGCGCTGGGCGACGCGCTGGTGTTGCCGGTGGTGCTGGCGGGTGCGTTGGGGGCCGTGGGGCTGGCGTCGGCGGGCAGTGGCGGCTGGTGGGGTCGGCGCGGGGCCGGGGAGGGCGTGCGGGCGGAGGCCAGGGAGGCCCGGGCCGCGGCGCAGGAGGCGTTCTACGAGCTGGACGAGACGCAGCGCGAGGTGCGGCTCGCGGTGGAGACCGTCCGGGCCGTCGAGGAGGGCGCCGGGGCGCAGCGGGTGCTGGATGAGCTGTCGGCGATCTCCGGCCGGGTCGAGCAGGTCACGGTGAACTACCTGGCCGCCCTCGACGCCCATGACCTGGACAACGAGTCCCTGGACGCCGGTTCCGTCGCCCAGGCGCGGCGCCTGTTGGAGGATGTGAAGGGCCAGCTGCACTCCGCCCGTGCGGAGCTGAACGACTTCCTGCGCCGCCTCCAGCCCAGCGTCCAGCACGCCGAGCAGCAGCTGATGCGGGTCGCCCCGGCCGTCGAGCAGGCCAAGCGCGCGCTGCTGCAGGCCACCAGCGCGCTGGACGAGGTGCGCGGCGCCGGGTTGCGGGCCGACGATCTGGCGGCCCGGCTGGCCGAGCTGGCGCCCGAGTTGGGGCGGCTGAACGAGGGCGCGGCACGGCACGGCGTGGCCGCCACGTTGCAGCGCGCGGAGGACGTGAAGCGGCGGGCCGAGGCGATCAGCGCGGACGCCGCCCAGCTGCCCGAGCGGGCCCGCGAGCTGGACCGGCGGGTGTCCAGTCTGCGCACCAGGATCCAGGCGCTGGAGACCAAGGCGGCGACGGTCGACCCGGCGCTGAGCGAGCTGCGCCGCCGGTTCAGCACCGCCTGCTGGCAGGACCTCCAGCCGGTGCCGGAGCAGGTCGCCGAGGCCGGTCGGGCCGCGGAGCGCAAGCTCGCCGAGGCCGCCCGGGCCCGGGACGAGCAGCGCTGGGCGGACGCCACGGCCGCGATCGGTACGGTCCGCGCGCTGCTGGACACCGCGGACGGCTCGGTGCAGGCGGTGAACGAGCGGCTGCGGCAACTGAACGAGGTGCAGCACGACCCGAACCGGGAGGTGGAGCGCGCCCGCTTCGCCGTACGCGACGCCCAGCGCCTGGCGATGGCGGGCCGCAGCGCGCCGGACCCGCGGCACGCCGCCCCGCTGGACGAGGCGGTGGCCCGCCTGGACCGGGCGGTGGCGACGCTCCAGGCGGCCGGCCGGCACCCCGACTACTGGTACTTCCTGACCGAGCTGGCGGCGGTGCGGGAGACGGCGTCGCGGGTGATCGGCCTGATCCGCGGGGATCTGGGTCAGCACCGCTGAACGCGGTGGGTACCCTGCCGGTATGCCACGCTACGACTTCCGCTGCCGCTCCTGCGGCGCCACCTTCGAGCTCAGCCGCCCGATGGCGCAGGCCAACGACCCCGCCGCCTGTCCGCAGGGCCACCAGGACACCGTGAAGCTGCTGTCCACCGTCGCCGTCACCGGCGCGGCGGCCGGCGGCGCGCCGCAGCAGGCCCCGAGCGGGGGCGGGTGCTGCGGCGGCGGGTGCTGCGGCTGACCGACCCGGCGGCGGGTGCTGCGGCTGACCGACCCGGCGGCGGGTGCTGCGGCTGATCGACCCGGCGGCGGGTGCTGCGGCTGACCGACCCGGCGGCGGGTGCTGCGGCTGACCGACCTGGCGGCGGGTGCTGCGGCTAGGACCTGCCCGGCACGCCCCAACCGACCGCAGCCGCCACCGCCCGCCACCGCCACCTCAGCCGCCACCGCCCGCCTCAGCCGCCGCCGACAGGAACCGCCGACAGGAATCGACGGACGATCTCCTCCCCCGCCGCCACCCCCACCTCCGCGAGGGCGGTGACGCCGGGGGCCGTCCACCCGCTGTCGGCCAGTTCGCCGTGCCCGGGCCGCCACCCGGCGTCGGCGGCGAGCAGCAGCTCGGTGTCCAGCAGCGAGTCCCCCGCCGCCAGCACGGTGCCCGCGCCGCTGCGGCGGACGACCTCGGCCAACGCCGCGCTCTTGCACAGCGGCTGCGGCACGGCGTACACCTTGCGGCCCTGCAGCGAGACCCGCCAGCCGCGTTCGGCGCACCAGCCGGTCAGCTCGGCCAGCCATCCCTCGGGCAGCCGGTCGCGCTCGACGACCAGGTAGACGAACAGCTCGTCGGCGACCCGCCGTTTGCGGGTCCACTCCGGGTCGGCGCGGAGCGCGAGCTGCCGGACCACCTCCTCCGTCGGCGCCGAGCCGGCCGCGATCCGGCCGGTGATCTCGCGGCGCCAGTCCCGGTCCGGCTCGCCGTCCACCAGCAGCTGTCCGCCGTTCGCGCAGATCGCGTAAGTCGGCCGCGGTCCGGGCAGGTTGACCCGTCGGTACTGCTCGACGGTCCTGGTGGTGGCGGGCACGAAGTCGGCTGTGCGGCCCAGTTCGGCCAGCAGCGCGGCCGCCCGCTCGGTCAGGTAGGACAGCGGCCGGCCGTCCAGCACCTCGACGCAGAGCAGCCGCGGCGCCTGCCGGTCGGGGCCCTCCAGCGCCAGCGCCCGCTCGGAGTAGATCAGCGTACGGTCGAGATCGCTGGCCACCAGCGCACCGCTCATCAGGACTCCCTCCCCCGCACGGCCAGCCCGTCGGCCCCCGTCCCCCGCACGGCCAGCCCGCTGGCCCCCGTCGCGCCCCGACTGTAGCGGGGGTGGATGAGGCCCACACAGCTGTACGGCAGCCCGTCCACCTCCTCGACCGGGACGTTGCGCTGCGCGGCGAGAAGGCGCACGTGGTCGAGGTCGGCGCCGGCGCCGCGCCGGGCCAGCACCCGCCAGGGGACCCGGCGCAGCAGCACCCGGGTGGTCTCCCCGACCCCGGGCTTCACCAGGTTGACGTCGTCGATCCCGTACTCGGCGCTGATCCGCTCGACGGCGGCCCAGCCGGCCCAGTCGGGGGTCCGGTCCGGGTCGGCGGCCAGCCGCTCGGCGCCCTCGACCGCCTCCGCGCGCACCTCGCCGAAGCAGGCGGCCACCGTGGCCAGGAAGGCCTCCGACACGTCGCCGCCGGCCAGTTCGGCGTAGTGCTTGGCGCCGTGGAAGTCGTCCGGCCCGATCAGTCCGGCACGCAGCACGGTGCGCGAAACCAGCCCGGAAACGGTGGAGTTGAGGCAGGCGGAGGGGATCAGGAAGTCGTCCCGGGTGCCGTACGTGCGCACGCAGCGGCCGGGGTCGGCGAGCACTGCGAGGTCCGGGTCGAAGCCGGTGCCGGCGAGCGCGTCGGCGAGTTCGCGGGTGATCGCGCCCTTGCCCGTCCAGCCGTCGACGAACACCACGTCCGCCGGCCGGTGGTGGGCCGCCAGGTAGTGCAGGGCGACCCGGTCGACGCCCCGGCCGCGGACGATCGACACCGCGTAGTGCGGTACGTCCAGGCCGTGGGCGAAGGCCAGCCAGCGGCGGACCAGGATGCCGACGGGCGTCCCGGCCCGGGCCAGCGAGGCCAGCACCAGTCCGGGCCCGCGCTCGCGCAGCAGCGTCTCCGCGACGGTGCCGACGGCGAGCGCGATCCGGCGGGCGGAGCCGCGCAGCGCCTGGTGGAACAGCTCCTGGTACTCGGGGCTGGGTCGGTACTCGACCGGCAGCGACTCGGCGTAGTGCGCGCCGCCGTTCTGGACGGCCTCCTCGCGTTCCTCGGTGGGGGCCTCCAGTCGGACGCCGGAGAGGTCCTTGAGCAGCCAGGCCACCTCTTCCGGGCGGTACGAGGAGAACGCCGGACCGTACAACGGCGTGGGCAGCGAAGTGGGAAGCGGACTGGCCAGCGGAGTCGGCGGGGCCGGAGACGAGGCCGGGGACGGGGCCTGAGACGGGGCCGGAGACAGGGCCGGCCGGTGCGAGGGCAGCACCGCGAGGACCACCCGGTCGGTGACCTGCCGCAGCTGGCGCAGCAGCGCGTACTCCCCCTGGTGCAGGGCCGGGGTGTCGGCCACGTCGTCCACCACCAGCACCACGGCATCGAAGCGGCGGGCCCCGTCGGCGCCGGGGGCGACGTTGTAGACGTAGCGCTCGCGCGAGCCGCCGTCCTGCGGGTCGTCGTGGGCGGGGAAGGCCAACCGGGTGCGGATGGCGTAGCCGGGGTCGTCCACGGCGAGGACGGGCGAGCGGGTGGTGGTGGAGTACCGGACGCGGTCGCCGCCGAGCCGCTGGGCGAGCGCCTCGGCCAGCCGCAGCGGCGCGTACATCAGCTCCTCGAAGCCGAGCACCAGCACCCGCTCCGGCACACCGGACGGAGCCTGCGCACCGCCCAGGGCCGTCGCCAACTGCCCGGCCAGCGACGGCAGTACGGTTTCCAGCTGCTCGCGGTCACGGGCGGTGAAGCCGTGCCGGCCGCCGTCCGGGAGCCCGGCGGGCCAGTCCAGCTCGACCCGGACCAGCGGGGCCGGGTCGCCGGCCGGGGGCGCGGCGGCCGGGGGCACGGCGGCGATCAGCCGCTCGGCCCGCGCCACGATGTCCTCGGGCAGGTCGACGCCACCGCTCGCGGTGGCCACCACGTCCAGCCGGGCGCCGAGCTCGGCGGCGGCCGCGGCGAGCCGGTGCCGGTCCGGGTCCGGGCGCAGGTCGACCAGGGCGACCACCACGTAGTGGGCGCGTGGGTGGCGGCCGTGCAGTTCGCGAATGGTGTTGAGGACCGTCCGGCCGGTCGACAGCTCGTCGTCCACCAGAACCAACGGGCCTTCCCCACCGAGGAGTTCGGGATCGGCGGGGAGCAGCAGGTGCTCGGTGGCGTGCGAGTGCTCCTCCTCGAAGCCGCCGAGCGGGGGGACCCCGGGGACGGGGCGGCGGGTGGAGTGCAGGTAGGGCGCGTCGAGGCCGTCGGCGACGCTGTGCCCGAGGCCGGTGGCCGTCTCCGCGTAGCCGAGCACGACGGCCCGCCCGGCCGCCTCCTCGCCGAGCAGCTCGCGGACCCGGCGGCCGAGTTCCAGCCCGGCGCCGTGCACCACGGCGGGCCGCTGCGGGACGTGCTTGCCGAGCACGCTGGAGACCAGCAGGTGGGCGCGCTTGGGGTTGCCGGAGCGCAGGGCCAGGCCGACGAGTTCGGGCAGCCGCTCCGATCCGGTCAGCGCCACCCCGGCCCGCTCGGCGACCCAGCGTCCGGTCCACTCGCCGCGCCGCACGCCCTGCTGTTCTGCTGCCGTCACTTCCGGTCCCGCCTTCGATGGTGCTGGTTCACTGGTGCTCGTTCACTGGCTGCTCGTTCACTGGTACTCGTCCGCTGCCGTTCCTTCGCAGCTGTTCGTTCGCGACTGCGAAGGAACGGCAACGACTGGTGCTGACGCGACGCCGCCGGCCGGCTCTCGCCCGACGGCCGCCCGACGGCCGTCCGTCAGCCGCACAGGCAGGCCGACAGCAGCTCCGCGAAGCTCACGTCCTCGCGGGCCACCCCGAAGACCTCCGCCCGCAGCAGCACCCGCTCCGCCCAGGCGCGGTGCGGCCGGGCCTCGTTCATCTTGTTCGTGTACGCCGAGCGCAGTACCCCGCCGCCGCCCTGCTCCTGCTGGAGGATGTCGCGGGCGTCGCAGTACTCCTCGTGCGTGACCACCGAGAGCGCGTGCACCGCGGGGACGTGACTGGGATGGATGCAGGTCTTGCCCAACAGGCCGTTGGTGCGGTCGAGTTCTACCTCACGGATGAGCCCGTCCAGGTCGTGCTCGATGATCCGACGGCGAACCTCCTCCCCCGAGGCCCGGGCCGTCCCCGCACTCTCCGCGAACGGCGTGCGGCGCAGCTGCGGCTTGAACATCCGCTCCTGCACCGGGAAGTACTCCCAGACCGGTCCGGTCACGGTGTACCCGGTGCCGTCCGCCCGGCCGAGCACGTTGACCACGTCCCCGATCGCCGCCGCGACCAGCGCCACGTCGTACGCGGTGAGGTCGGGCGAGCGCCGCAGCCCGTAGGCGGAGCACAGGTCGGTGACGCCGAGCCGGACGGCGAGCACCCGGTCGCGGTGGGCGGCCAGCAGTTCGGCGATGCCGAAGAGCTGCTCGCGCCTGGTCTCCAGGTGGGCGAGTTCGGGCGATTCCAGGACGGGCATGGCGAACAGCCGCCGCCCGGTGGCGGCCTCGGCGGCGGCGAGGGCGGTCAGGTAGGCGCCGCCGTCCTCGGCCGTGAACTTCGGCAGCACGAAGCCGCTCAGCAGTCCGACAGCCGGGCCGAGCCGTTCGGCCAGGTCGAGGATCTGCTCGGCGGTGCGAACCCTGATGAAGAGAAGTGGATGATCCTGTGTACAGTCGGTGAAATCATTGACCAGGTCGGTGATCTGCTCGACCAGGTTCCGCTCGCCCGCGTCCACCTCGTGGTCGGCGATCGCGTCCTCCAGGCAGAGCACCATCGAAACCACGCCCCGAGCAGCCTGTTTGCGGATGTCGGCGGCCAGCGCGGGCCTGGTGGCGGGGCTGTAGAGGGTGCCGCCGAGGGCGGCGGCGAGCACCGCGGGCTCGCTCTGCGCGGTGAAGGTCCGCGGCTGCTCCAGGAACAGCCGGGCACGGACGTCGTCAGCGAGGTGGCCGAAATGGCGCAAGGTGCTCTCCTCGGGGGTGGACGGCCTCCGGCCCGCGGTTTCACCTGGACGCACTGCCGGCGGACTCCCTTCCGCCGACCCCACGGGGGCCTGTTCGAACGCCCATCGTACGGACGGATTCCGGCCGTTCCCGGCGCCGGGGCACTGAACTCCCGGAACATCCGGCGCTCTCGACGCCCGCGGGGAGGATCATCCGACGATCGCGGTGCCGCCACCCGGCAAACCTCGGCCAAGCGCAAGTCTTGGCAAAGTCCGCCCCCGCGCGGGCACTCCCGGTCACGTTGTCCGAAGCGGTGGCGAACAGGCAGGATGGTCCGCTATGACGCACGTGATGGCCAAGGGCGCCAACATCGCACTGCCGGCGGCGGCGGTCCGCGCCGTGCTGCGCTGGAGCGCCACGCCCGGTGCGCCGGACGTGGACGCGTCCGCGCTGCTGCTCGGCGCCCACGGCAAGGTCCGTTCGGACGCCGACTTCGTCTTCTACAACCAGCCGCGGCACCCCTCCGGGCTGGTGCGCCACCTGCCCAAGCAGCACACCTCCGGCGGCGCCGAGATCATCGACACGGTCGAGGTCGAACTCGCCAAGCTGCCCGTCGAGGTGGACCGGGTGGTGCTGGCCGGCTCCTCCGAGGGCGGCCCGTTCCGCGCCGTGCCCGGACTGCGGCTGCTGCTGTTCGACGCCGCGGCCGGTGAGGGCGCGGCGCCGCTCGCCGAGTTCGCGATCGAGGACGCCGAGAGCGTCACCGCCCTCGTCGCGGCCGAGCTCTACCGGCGCAACGGCAGCTGGAAGCTCCGGGCGATCGGCCAGGGCTACACCTCCGGCCTGATCGGCCTGGCCACCGACTTCGGCATCACCGTCGACGACGAGGCGGAGGAGGCCACGGGGGCGCCCACCCCGGCGCCCGCGTCCACCGCCAGCCCCACCGGCGCCGTCGACCCGCGCGCCACCCCACAGCCCGACCCCCGCTCCGAGGCCCGGCCCGAGGCGCGGCCCGAGCCCGGCACCTTCACCCTGAGCCCGGCCGTTCCCCACCCCCCGGTGCAGCCCACCGGCGCCCCGGTCCCGGCCCCGGTCAACGCCCACGCCGCTGCCGCGAACGGCCCGGCGACCCCGCCGCCCGCCGCACTGCCGACCCCTCCCCCGCCGCCCACGGCCCCGCCGACCATGACGCCCCCGCCGGTGGCCCCGCCCACCGTGCCCCCGAACGTCCCCCCGGCCCCGCCCGCACCACCGACGACCCACCCGGGCGCCCGGCCCGGCGGCTACGGCTACCCCCAGCAGCAGCCCGGCACGGGGTACGGCTACCCCCAGCAGCAACCGCCCGCGGCCGGCTACGGCTACCCCCAGCCCAACCAGCCGTACCCGCCTCAGCCCCAGCCCCAGCCGGGCACCGGCTACGGCTACCCCCAACCGAACCCGCCCATCCCCTCGCAGCAGCACCCCGGCAGCTACGGCTACCCGCACCAGCAGCAGCCCGGCACTGGCCAGCAGCCGCCCGTCCCGCCGCAGCCCCCGGCACCGGCCCCGACCGGCGAGGAGTTCGCCCTGCCCCCGCAGGGCCCGCAGTTCCAACCCCGCTGAGCCACCCCGGCCGGGCACCCACCGGCCGGGCACCCGCCCGCCGGACGCCCACCGGCCGGACACCCGCCCGCCGCAGCGCCGCGGGGCCGCCGCAGCACCACCGCGGCCCCGCCGGAGCTCAGTCCCCGCGCGTCGGCTGCTGCCCCTTGTACCCGCGCTGCCACTGCATCCCAAAGCCGTACAACCGGTCGATGTCCGCCTGGAACCCGTTGACGTAGCGCACCTCCCGGCGCACCATCAGCTGGTTGTCACCGGCGTTCTCGATCAGCACCACCGCACAGGAGCGCGCCGCCCGGGCCCGCTCGTCCAGCTTGATCTCGATCCGCGGCCCGCTCTGCGGGACGATCGTTATCACCGCGTGGGTCTGTTCGAAGGCCGGGGTGCCGTCGTAGATGTAGACGAAGATCAGCAGCCGCTTGAACTTCTCCTTCTTCTCCAGGTTGACGTACATCGTCTCGCCGGACGGCGCCCCGTACTGGTCGTCACCGCTGAGCTTGATGTACGGCGGTTCCCGCAGGTCCCCGAAGAGTTCGCCGAGCGGCTGCACCACACCCCGGGTACCGTCGGTGAGTTCGTACATGCAGGCCAGGTCGAGGTCGACGTTCAGCGGCTCGTTGCCGCCCGGTGAGTCCGGCTCCAGCGGGCTCAGGATCCGCGGGCTGAAGAAGCGTTTGACGGTCTCCCGGGTGCTCGGCCGGGTCGCGCCCGAACGCATGGTCCAGTGCAGGTTGACGTAGAGGTAGCCGGTGGTGGCGGCCGAGCCGGTGAGCGCGTGCTGCGGCGCCGACTTGGTGAGCGTGACCTTGTGCTGGGCGCCCGGATTGTCGAAGGTGTAGCTCTTGTCCCCGCGCAGGTACTCCCAGATCGAGACCATCCAGTCCTCTCCCCCCTGCCGCCGTCAGACGATCTGACGTACCGACGCTCCGGCCGCTCCGGCCGGCCGACCGCTCGGCGGCCCCTCGGCGGTCCACTAAGCGATCCGCTCGGTGATCCGCTCGACGGCCCGCCGGTCCATGATCGGGCATCGACCCGACCGACGGGTACCGAACTCCCCCTTTCCCTACCCCGTACGGCCGTTCACGCCCACCCGTGACGCGAACCGGTGGGTCGATTGGCCCGGGGAAGCCGCCCTCCCGTAACATGCCGCCCCTTCGGACGCGATATCGTCTAGCCGCACAGGTGTCCCGTCCGCCCCTGCGCGGGCGCGGTGGGCACACCGTGCGGCGACGAACGAACCGTCAGGCAGCGCCCGCACGGCGGGCCCTGATTGCCTGTGTCGCACTGTGAACCTGTCCCCTGCGGAAACCCGAGGCCCGACCCGCAATGAACCTGACCTCCATACAGCTGGTCTGGACCGTCATCGGCGGCGCAGCCCTGCTGTTCGTCGCCGTCCTGTTGGCGACGCTGCGATTCAAGAACTCGAAGAAGGACGAGTCCGCCGACTCCTGGGAGCGCAGCGAGGACCGTCGCCGCCGCAAGGAGATGATCTACGGCATCTCCTCGTACACCCTGCTGTTCTGCTGCGCCGGCGTCGCGGCCGCGCTGTCGTTCCACGGCCTGGTGGGCTTCGGCATCGAGAACCTCGGCCTGTCCAACGGCTGGGAGTACCTCGTCCCGTTCGGCCTGGACGGCGCCGCGATGTTCTGCTCGGTGCTCGCCGTCCGCGAGGCCAGCCACGGTGACGCCGCGCTCGGTTCCCGCCTGCTGGTCTGGGTGTTCGCGATCGCCTCGGCCTGGTTCAACTGGGTGCACGCCCCGCGCGGCCTCGGCCACGCCGGCGCCCCCCAGTTCTTCTCCGGCATGTCGATCTCGGCCGCCATCCTGTTCGACCGGGCGCTGAAGCAGACCCGCAAGGCCGCGCTGCGCGAGCAGGGCCTGGTGCCCCGCCCGCTGCCGCAGATCCGCATCGTCCGCTGGCTGCGCGCCCCGCGCGAGACCTACGCGGCTTGGTCGCTGATGCTGCTGGAGAACGTCCGCAGCCTGGACGAGGCGGTGGAGGAGGTGCGCGAGGAGCGCCAGGCGAAGCTGGACGCCAAGGTGCGCGCCCGTTCCGCCGACCGCCGCGAGCGGGCCGAGCTGAAGGCCATCTCCCGCCAGGGCGGCATGCTCGCCCGGGCCCGCGGCGGGCGTCAGGTGCCCGCGCTCACGGCGGCCGGAGACGGCCCGAGCGCTACGGAGCCTGCCCTAGCCGCCGGGAGCGACCACGCCACCCCGACCGCGCAGGACCCGTTCGCCCCGATGACCACGCGCAGCTCGTCCGCCTCGGCGAGCCCGCTGGAGCCGACCGCCCTGGACGCCGGCCGGCCCCGAGCCGCCGTCGGTTCGTCCTACTCCTTCTCCTCCTCGACGAGCTCGACGAGCTCGACGAGCAGCAGTGCCCTGACCGGCAGCTCGTCCTTGTCCTCGTCCTCGTCCTCGTCCTCCCTCCGCTCGACGATCGACCTGACGGCCGACGACGACACCCTGTCGATGCCGAAGCTGGACTCGCTGGAGCGCAAGCTGCGCGCGATCGAGCAGCAGCTGGGCTGACCCCCCGCTCCGTAGGAACGAAGCGGGGGGGGGGCCCCCCCGCCGGCCCCCGGGGGGGGGGGCGGCGGGCCCGGCCCCAAACCCCCCAGCACCCCCCGCCGCCCCCCCTCACAATCTGGCCGCAACC